>NZ_MSIE01000081.1 GCF_001921205.1 Actinophytocola xanthii
GGCCGCGATGGCCGAGCTGACCCGGTCCGGCGCGGCCGGCGTACAAGTCAGGATCCACGACGAACACGGCGCCTGGACCGGCGCGGCGGGGGTGCGCGAGCTGCACGGCGGGAAGGTCCCCACCAACGGCCGGTTCCGGGTCGGCAGCATCACCAAGATGTTCGTGTCCACAGTGGTCCTACAACTCGTCGACGAAGGCAAGGTCGTCCTCGACGACCCCGTCGACGACTACCTACCCGAGTTCGGACTCGACCGCCGCATCACGGTCCGAATGATCCTCCAGCACACCAGTGGCCTGTTCAACCACACCGGTGAACCCAACCCCGACGGCACTATCGAGGCCGGAGTTCCGTTGTACGGCTGGGACTTCGAGCGGAACAGGTTCCGCACCTACCAGCCGGAGGACCTGGTGGAGCTCGCCCTCGCCAAGCCGGCCAGGTTCGAACCCGGCACGGCCTGGCGCTACTCCAACACCAACTACGTGCTCGCCGGCCTGCTCATCGAGCGCGTCACCGGGACCTCGTACGCCACCCAGGTACGGCACCGGATCCTCGCACCGCTGCGGCTGCACGAGACCGTGGTGCCCGGCACCCGCACCGGCATCCCCGGCCCGCACGCCCATGGCTACTACGCCTACCAGCACCAGGGCCGGCTGCGCGTGCTCGACATGTCCAGGGTGAACCCGAGCTGGGCCGGGGCGGCCGGGGAGATCATCAGCACCACTCGCGACCTGGACCGGTTCGTCACCGCGCTGTTCGACGGCGAGTTGCTCCCCGCGGACCTGCTGGCCGAGATGCGGGACGCCATGCCGACCGGCTCACCGAACGCCGCCTACGGCCTCGGGCTGGAGGTGCTCGACATCGGTGCGGAGTGCGGCGGGGTCTACGAGGGCCACAGCGGCGGGATGCACGGGTACACCTCGTTCCTGCTCCGCAGCGCCGACGGCGAGCGGCGGCTGGAGGTGTCGGTGACGGTGGGGCCGTTCGACAACGACGACCTGGTGCTCGCGCAACGGTACTTCGCTGCCCTGAACGACGTCCTGGCCGCGGCGCTCTGCGACGTCGAGGAGCCGACCGGCCGGACCGCACACCGGCCGTTGGCCGAGCGGGCACCGCACGCCGCGGCGGTCATGCGGCCGGCAGCCTGACCCGGACGTCCAGGCCGCCCAGAGGTGGGGCGGTGACGGTCAGCTCGCCGCGGTGAGCGGTCACCACGGCCCGGACGATCGACAGGCCGAGGCCGGCACCATCGGCGGCGTGCGTGCGGAGCGGGTGCCCGCGGACGAACGGGGCGAGGAGGCGTTCCGTGTCCTCCGCGGGCACCCGCGGACCCGTGTTGGCCACCCGCAGGAACACCGCTCCGTCCGCGGTCCCGGTGACCAGCGTGACCTCACCACCCGGGTGGTTGTAGCGGCTCGCGTTGTCCAGCAGGTTGGCGATCATGCGCTCGAGCAGGACCGCGTCCCCCGTGGTGCGCGCCGGGCCCAGCGTGGCGTGCAGGGTGAGGTGCGCGGGAACCTCGGCGCAGGCGCCGGCCAGCGCGGCGAGGTCGACCGGGTGCTCCTCGGGGGCGGCGTCGGCGCGGGCCAGGGCCAGCAGGCCGTCGAGCGTGCGGCGGGTTCGGTCGAGGGCGGTTCGCACGTCGGTGGCCATCGCCAGCAGCTCGGTCCTGCTCGGGGCGCCGTCCAGGGTGACGTCGAGCGCGGTGCGCATCGTGGTGAGCGGGGTCCGGAGCTCGTGGGCGGCGTTCGCGGTGAACAGGCGCTGCCCCGCGAGCAGCCGGTCCCGCTCGGCGACACCGCGCTCGATCCGGTCCAGCATTCCGTTGATCGTCTCGGCCAGCGCGGCCAGCTCGTCCCTCGGCGCGGCCACCGGCACCCGCTCGGACAGGTGCTCGGCGGACAGGCGGTGTGCGGTCGCGGAGATCGTGCGGACCGGGCGAAGGATCCGGCCGGCCACCAACCAGCAGACCGCCGCCGCGAGGACGGTCACCGCGAGCAGTGCGACCGCCGCCCGCACCGGCAGCTCGGTCAGGGTCGCCTCCCGCAGCTGGTCGGCGGCCCGGGACAGCAGCTCCGCGGGCGGTGGGGCGGGGTCGTTCCGGTTGCCCGGGGTGAGGTGCAGGTACACCGTCCGAACGCCGGGAGCGCGGCGCATCAGCAGGTAGGTCAGCGCGGTCAGCACCACCCCGGCGACCGCCACCAGCACGGTGAGCAGCACGGTGAGCCGACCGCGGGCGGTCAGCCGGAAGGACACGGCCCGATCCGGTAGCCCGCGCCGGTCACGGTCTCGATCAGCGGCGGCTCGCCGAGCTTGCGGCGGAGCGTGCCGACCGTGATGCGCACGGCGTTGGTGAACGGGTCGGCGTGCTCGTCCCACACCTTGTCCAGCAACGTCTCCGCGCTCACCACGTCGCCGTCGGCGGCGAGCAGCTGCTCGAGCACCCCGAACTCCTTGGGCGCCAGGTGCAGCATCCGGCCGGCGCGCTCGACGGTGCGCCGGGCCGGGTCGAGCGCGACGTCGGCGGCACGCAGCACCGGCGGGCGGGCCGGCGCGCTGCGCCGGGCGAGGGCCAGCACCCGCGCCACGAGCTCGGTGAACGCGAACGGCTTGCCGAGGTAGTCGTCGGCGCCCAGGGTGAGCCCGGTGACCCGGTCCTCCACGGCGTCGGACGCGGTCAGCATCAGCACGCGGGCGGCGCCCTGTCGCGCGAGCTCGCGGCAGACGGCGTCGCCGTGCACCCCGGGGAGGTCCCGGTCGAGGACGACCACGTCGTAGGGCGTCACGGCGCACTTGTCGAGAGCGACGCGGCCGTCGTGGGCCAAGTCCACGGCGAGGCCCTGGCGGCGCAGCCCGAGGGCGATGTAGCCGGCCAGCGGTTGCTCGTCCTCCACCAGCAGCACCCGCATGGAGGGCAGTATCGCCGCGCGGACATATGGATCACGTATGGGTCCGGCATCGGTCCCCCATCGGCGCGCACCGGTAGGCCTTTACCCCGTTCGCCCGACGAGAGGAGCCACGATGGACCAGACCCGACGCTCGGTACTCGGCCTGCTCGGCAGCACGCCCCTGCTGCTCGGTGCGGTGAGGACCGGTTCGCCACCCGCCAGGACGAGTGTGCCCGACGGCCTGCGGCCCGGCGGGTCGCTCGACCGCCTCGTCGCGGACCTCGCGGCGCGGGACGCGTTCTCCGGCACCGTCCTGCTGACCCACCGCGGGCGAACGGTCCTCGCCCGGTTCTACGGGATGGCCGACCGCTCCCGAGGTGTGCCCAACGGACCGAACACCCTGTTCTCCCTCGGCTCGGTCACGAAGATGTTCACCGGCGTCGCTATCGGACAGCTCGTCCAGCGCGGCGAGGTCGCCTACCACGAGAAGCTGGGCAGCTACCTGGACGGGTTCGCCGCCGACGTGGCCGAGGCGACCGTGCACCAGCTGCTCACCCACACCTCCGGACTGCGCGACTACATGCGCGACGAGGCGTATTGGGCCGAGGCTTTCGCGTGGACGAGCGTGGAGGAGACCTGGGAGCGCAGCATGGTCTACGTCCGCAAGGACCGGCTCGCGTTCCCGCCAGGTACCGCCTACGAGTACAGCAACACCGCGTACCACGCCCTGGGTGCGATCGTCGCCCAGGTGTCCGGACTGTCCTACTACGACTACGTGCGCCGGCACGTCCTGCGCGCCGCCGGAATGTCCACGGCGGACTTCTACTCGGTCCCGCGTTGGCGGGAGGACCGCCGGATCGCCCACCCCTACCCCCGTGGCCAGAACGGCGAGCGCACCGACGGCCTGGACAGGCACATTTTCGTTGGCTCACCCGCCGGTGGCGCCCACGCGAGCGCGCCGGAGCTCGTCCGCTTCATGCGCGCTCTGCTCGACGGGTCGCTGCTCGACGCCGCGCACACCGAGCTGGTGCTCAGTCCCAAGTGGCCCAGGCGACCGGAGACGCCCCCGCCGGGCAGGCCCCGCCTCGTCCCGTTCACCACCTACGCGGTCGGCGCGAACCTGCTCGAGGGCCAGTGGATCCTCGGGCACAACGGCGGGGCGCCCGGTGTGTCGACCAACGTCGACACCTTTCCCGCGACCGACTGGACGGCCGTGGTGCTGAGCAACTACGACCAGGCCACCCGCGAGATCGACGCCATGATCCGCCAGCTGGTCACCGCCCGGCCCGTGGGTGGGTAGGGGCCACTGATAGAAGTAACCCGTGCGGGACTTCCTCAAGGGCTTTCGGATGTTCGGGCAGGGGCTGGGCATCCTGCTGCGGTCGCCACGGCTGCTGCTGATCGGCGCGGTGCCGGCGGTGCTGACCACGTTGCTCCTGCTCGGCGGGATGATCCTGCTGGTCTACCAGGTCGACGAGCTGGCGGAGCTGGTCACTCCGTTCGCCGACGACTGGGCCGAGGGCGTGCGCACGGCCGTCCGGCTGGCGGCCGGCGTGGCGCTGTTCGCCGCGGCACTGGTCATCGGACTGATCAGCTTCTCGGCGCTCACGCTGGCCGTCGGCGGTCCGTTCTACGAGCACATCGCCGAGAAGGTCGAGGACGGTCTCGGCGACACTCCGGCCGACACCGACCTGTCGTGGGGGCGGCTGCTGTGGATGGGGCTGCGGGACGGCGTCCGGCTGGTGCTGCGGTCGCTGGTGTTCACCGTCCCGCTGGTCGTGGCCGGGTTCGTCCCCGTGCTCGGGCAGACTGTGGTCCCGGTGCTCCTGGCGTTGGTGACCGCGTGGTTCCTCGCCCTGGAGTTGGTGGCGGTGTCGTTCTACCGGCGAGGGCTGGACCTGCGGCAGCGGCGCGCACTGCTGGCCCGGCGCCGCCCGCTCGCCATCGGGCTCGGCCTGCCCGCGTCGCTGCTGTGCGCGATCCCGCTCGCCGCGATCATCGCGATGCCGGTCGCCTTCGTCGGCGGTGTCCTGGTCGCCCGCGAGGTTCTCCGCGACACCGCGGCCACCCAGGGATAGTTCACGGTCGCCGGGCGGCGACGAGCCGGGCGTTCGAGTCGAACCAGACGCCGTCTCCGGTGTCCCGCGTCGCCAGCAGGGCACGGAGGCGGTCGAGCGCTCGCTCCGCCTGGTCGCCGTCCAGCCCGGCGAGCGCACCCCGCACCAACCGGAGCCCGCCGACGAAGTCGAACGCGTCCGCAGCCGGTCCGTAGTAGACGGGTTCGTTCAGCTCGGTCGAGGTGACGTCGGTGAACCCCGCCGCGGTGAGGATGCCCTCCACCGCGGCCGGGTCGGCGAGGGAGAACGGGTCGCCGGACCCCGCCGGTCGGGAGTCGCGGACTCCCAGCGCCGAGGAGATGGCAAGCACCCACTCCTGGCGCTCGCGCTCCTGCCAGACGAGCTGGACCAGCCGCGCCCCTGGCCGCAGCGCCCGCGCGATGTTGGCGAAGGCGGCCACCGGGTCGGCGAAGAACATCGTCCCGAACCGGCTGATGCCGAGGTCGAAGCGGCCCGCGGGGAACGGGTGGAGCTGGGCGTCGGCGCACTCGAAGGCGGCGTTGTCCAGCCCTTCCTCGGCGGCGAGCCGCCGGGCGTGGTCGATCACCGGCGCGGACAGGTCCACGCCCAGGGCGCTGCCCGAGCCGGCGGCCAGCGCCGCCTCCCGGGTCGTCCCGCCCGCCCCGCACCCGATGTCGAGCACCCGGTCCCCGGGACCGACACCGAACGCGACCCGAAGCCGTTCCTGGTACCGCCGCAGCTCCGCCTCGAGCCGCAGCGCGTGCACGACCTCGTCGCGCAGGCCGGCGTCCGGCCGCTGGTCATCGTCCATTTGGTCCGCTCCCGCTCGACGTGTCCCCACGCCGAACCCTAGCGTGATCCACTCGCTACGCTCCCCCGCGTGCGTAGCAGAACGATGACGGCACTGGTGTGCGTGCTGACGATAGCCGTGGCCGGCTGCACGGCGCCGGCCGCCGGGACCGACAAGGACACCGGGTCCGCCGCGCCGACGGCCTCGGAGCGCAACGAGATCGACCTCGCCGATCTCCAGTCACGCTGGTGGACCTGGGCGTCGTCCGCTCCGACCGAGACCAACCCGGTAGCCGACACCACCGGCGAGTTCTGCGCCGACCGCCAGCCGGCCGACGTGTGGCTGCTCGCCGGTTCGTTCGGGGAGACCGTGTCGCGCCGGTGTACGGTGCCGGCCGGGCAACCGCTGGCGGGGCCCGCGGTCAACCAGATCACCGACGTCCCAGCCGTCTGCGACGCGTTCATGCGCGAGGCCTGGGGTGAGGTGGAGCTGGACGGCAGCCCTCTGGACCTGTCGCGCGCCGACCTGTCCGAGATCACCGTGACCGGCGTGCCCGACAACCCGGTCCTCGGAGCCGAGGGCACGTTCCGCACCCATGGCTGCGGCCTGTGGTTCACCGTGCCCTCGCTCACCCCCGGGCAGCACACGCTGGTCATCAAGGGCGGCAGCACCAACTTCGAGCTCGAGGTCGACTACGACCTGACTGTCACCGCCGCCACCTGAGCCGGCGGTGGTAGCGGTCAGCCGTGCCCGCACAGGGTGCGCAGCGCGCGGCGCACCGCACCGCCCGGGTCCTCGGGCAGACGAGGGGAACGCCAGGCGACGAACCCGTCCGGCCGGACGAGGAGCGCGCCGTCCGGCTCCGCGCCGGCCAGGTCGGTGAACACCGACTCGTCGCCGTCGACCATCGCCGTGGTGACCTGTCGGACCCGGAGGTCGTCGCCGGCCTCGAGCCAGGTGGTGCCGCGAGGTCCGGCGAGCAGGGTCCAGTCCGTACCAACCAGATCCAGTGTGGAGAGTCCGGCATCGCCGTCGGTCAGCCACCGGTGGGGCAGCCGGCGTCCTGGCGTGGCCCTGTCGTCGAGGACGTCCGGCTCGGTGTCGTCCTCGGCGAGCACGGCGGCGGAGGTGTAGCGGTAGAACATCATGCCGCGCAGGTAGTCGGCGGCCAACTCGGTCGGGTGCTGCTGGGCCCGGTAGGCGTCGTGCATCCGGTAGGACAGCGCCAGCGACGCCTCGGCGGCGATCCGCCGTTCGGGCTCGTAGCTGTCCAGCAGCGCCGCTTCGGCGCGTCCTCTCAGGACGGCGGCAAGCTTCCAGGCCAGGTTGTGTCCGTCCTGAATGCCGGTGTTCATCCCGAGTCCGCCGGCCGAGCTCTGTAGGTGTGCGGCGTCACCAGCCAGGAAGACCCGTCCGCGGCGGAACGCCGATGCGGTGCCGAAGGTGGCCTCCCACGCGTCGCAGGCTGTCAGGTCGATCGGCAACGTGTCGTCGCCGATCGCGGCGCGCAGCAACCCGAGCGTCCGCTCCGGCGTCAACGGGGTCGCCCGGTCGGGCTTGCCCGGGTAGGCGATGATGTGTGAGGACCATCGGTCGCCTGCCGCACCCTTCGCGAACAACGTGCACTGGACGTGTTCGTTGCGGACGAAGCAGGCGTACGTCGACGACTCCGGAAGCAGGCGGCCCAGCTCTGCCCGGAAGAACGCCGTGTTGAGGCGAGCGGCAACCCGCGGGGCGGGCATGTCCATTCCGAACAGTTTTCGCACCCCACTGCGCGCGCCGTCCGCCCCGACCAGGTACCGGCTGACGAGCTCCCCCGACCGTCCGGTGTCCACAGAGGTCACTCTCGCTCGAACGGCCTCCGCGTCAGCGGTGGCGTCCACCAGCTCGACACCGAACCGGACCTGCCCGCCGCGGCGCCGAAGCTCGTCCAGCGCGATGCGCTGCACCTCGTACTGCGTCATCACCCGGCGGCTGCCGACCGGTCCGCAGGTATCCAGGCGCCGGGCGTAGGGCTCGGGCGGCGCGGCCCGATGCAGCACGGCGCCGACCGCGCTGTCCTTGACCAGCGTCCGCAGCGGCCGAGGGCCGTCCCACGTCATCCGGTCCAGGCTCGCACCGAGCCCGACCGACCGGAACAGCTCCAGCGTGCGCTGGCTGGTACTCGCGCGCGGCGTCACCGAGAGCGAGTCGCGCCTGTCCACGACCAGTACCCGCACGCCGCGGTCGGCAAGGAACAACGCCGTCGAGAGCCCTACCGGGCCCGCGCCCACCACGACTACCTCGTACGGCTCACCGGGTTTCGCATTGATCATGCGGTCACCCTGCACGCTCAAGTCGACTTGAGCGCAAGCTGCGATAATGCCGACGTGCAGTACTCGATCAGCGAGGTGGCCCGCCACTTCGGCATAGCCGTGTCGGCGCTCCGCTACTACGACCAGGTCAACCTGCTCCGCCCGGCCGGTCGACGCGGCTCGGTCCGCACCTACGGACGCGAGGAGCTGCACCGCCTCGCCCTCATCCACCTGCTCCACCGCGACGGGATGATGAGCCTGGACGCCACTGCCGCCACGCTCGCCGAACGCCCAACGACGAGGGACGTCATCGAGAACTCCCGCGACGAGGTGCGCCGCCGGATCCAGCGCCTGCGCGAGGCGGAACGCCTACTGGACCACCTGTTGACCTGCCCCCGCGACAACCCCGTCCGCGACTGCCCCCACCTCCGGACACAGCTGGACCACGTCGTCGACACCGCCCTGGCCGGATCAGCCGGCCGTTGACTCCGGGCAGAGGGTGTCGACATCGAGGATCACGCACTCGTGGAGCTCCCGTAGCAGGGCGAACGCTCGGACCCACCGGATCGCCGGATCGCCGTAGGCGATGCTGACGTCCCCGACCGGCACGGGCGGCGAGTGCCCTCCGCTCCGATAGAGCGCGCCCCACACCCCCGCGACCGGTGCCCGCCGGGCGCGCACGGCGACACACCGGTTGCGCAGCGCCGGACACAGCCGGCTGGCCACCCGCACACAGGGCCGGCAGACCGGCGGTTCGGTCACCGCCATCCGCTCCGGCCAGTCGGGCCAGTCGCCACGGAAGTCGCACAGCAGCCACAGCGTTCCGTCAGCGTTCTGGTCAGCCGGTTGACCGCAGACCCCGCACAGCAACCGCCGCATGGCCTGCCGTTGCCGCTGCGGGTGCACCTTGGTGAACAGGGGTCGGCCCTGGCCGGGCCGTGAGGGCATTCGGAACCACAGCACGCCGTTGCCGTCCCTGTCGTTCACGGTCTCATCCGAATAGCCGATTCCGCGCCCCGGCCGTTCGACGATCTGCGACGGCGAATCCCGTTCCTCACTCCATTGGGTGATAAATGGCGTGTAGGGAATCAGTGCCGCGTGGGCGCGGCGAAGATCGTTGCTCATGGCCCTACAGCCAAGAAAAGATCGCTCGGTCAGGCCAGAGCGATCCTGAGGGCTGGGCGGTCGCAGAAAAGTCGCAGGCATTCCGTGCATGAATGGGGCATGCCCCGTTGCCGTTATCGTAGAGGCAGGGAAGGGAGACCGAGCCGTGGCGCTCAAGCGAACGCACCTGGTGCGGCGGCGCAAGGAGCTGGGGCACAGCCAGGAAGACCTCGCCGCGCTCGTCGGCGTCGACCGTTCGACGGTCATCCGCTGGGAGCGGGCGGAGACCGAGCCGCAGCCGTGGCACCGGCGGAAGCTGGCCACCGCCTTGCGCGTGTCCGCCGACGAGCTGACGGCCCTGCTGGAAGCCGCGAGCGACGCACCCGACTCGGTGTCATTGGATTTCTCGAGATCCTCGGCCGCGCAGTCACTGACCGAAGGGTTTTCTATGTATGACCTCACCAGTCGACGAAGGATTCTCGAAGGACTGACGTTACTGAGCGGCGCCGCGCTCATCCTGCCGATCCGGCAGTGGGTCGCGCTGCTGGACCTCGATCGGGACGAGCCGATTCGGACGGAGGATGTCGAAGGGCTTCGCGACGTGGTGGCGTTGTTCCGGCGCTGGGACGACTCCGGTGCCAGCGGCCTCAAACGCAAGGCAGTCGTCGGCCAACTCAGCGCCGTCGCCGAGAACGTAGGGGAAACCGGCGACACCAGGACGAGAAACGCACTGCTGCCGATCATGGCGGACCTGGCGCAGCTGGCGGGCTGGATGGCCTACGACAACGGTCTACCGGGCGCTGCCCAGCGCTACTACCTCCTGGCACTCCATGCCTGCAAGGAAGCCGGACCGGCTGTGCTGCCACTCGGCGTCAAGGTCATCGGCGACATGGCCAAACTGTCGAGAGCGCTCGGCAACTACGAGGACAGCCTGCACCTCGCCCAGAGCGGTCTGTACGCACTGCCGAGGACGGCCAGCAAACACGTCCGGGCCGAGCTGCTGGCGCTCGAGGCAGGCGCCTACGCCCGACTCGGCAGCGGGGAAGCGCTCAACGCCGTGCGATCGGCCGAGACGAGCCGGGAGGTCTGGCACGAGGCGGCCGAACCAACCCCCAGCTGGATGTACTATATGGACGAGTCTGAAGTGGACTGCCTGGTCGCCAACACCTACACGCAGCTCGCGCTTCATGCCGGTGGCGCCGCACACCAACGCCACTACGCGGACCGCGCCGAACACCACACCCTCCGGGCACGCCACAACCGAGCCGAGGACTACAAACGCAGCCGCGTTCTCGACGAGGTCCGGTTGGCGAGGGTACGGCTGAGCCAACGTGAACCGATGGAGGCCGTCGAGGCGGCGACGACGGCGCTGCGGCTGGCCGGGCCGGTCCGCTCGTCGATCGTGCGCAAGCGGCTGGCCGAGTTCCACACCGAGCTGGTCGCCCGACACGGCGACGAGTCCGTCGTGCGGGAGTTCGGCGGGCGACTCCACGAGCAGCTGCGCACGAGAACCTAGCCGGAGGACCCGTTGACGACGGGCTGGGCCGTGCCCCACCATGGGCGAGCACTACCTACTCCCGAGTAGGTCAGCCGCCGCCAATGATGTCGGGAGAGCCCATGCCTCGCCGTCTGCTCGTGTCCGCCGCAACCGCCCTCGTCACCGCGCTGAGCCTCGCCTCCCCCGCCCAGGCGCAGGCCGAGCCGCTGAACTACGTCGCGCTCGGTGACTCCTACAGCGCGGCCTCCGGCGTCCTGCCGCCGGACCCCACCGCACCGCTGCTGTGCCTGCGCTCGGCCCGCAACTACCCGCACGTGATCGCCGCCGAGACCGGGGCCCGCCTGCGCGACGTCACCTGCGGCGCCGCCGAGACCAGGCACTTCACCACCTCGCAGTATCCCGGCGTCGCCCCGCAGGTCGACGCGCTCGGTGCGGACACCGACCTGGTCACGATGACCATCGGCGGCAACGACAGCGGCGTGTTCATCAACGCGATCCTCGCCTGCGGGCTGGCCGGCATCAGCACGCTCGGCCACGGCAGCCCGTGCGCCGACCGGTACGGCAGCAGCTTCGAGGACACCGTCCGCTCCACCACCTACCCCTCGCTGGTCACCGCCCTCGCAGCGGTGCGCGCCAGGGCGCCCCAGGCCGAGGTCGCCATCCTCGGCTACCCCTGGATCCTCCCCGCGACCGGCGGCTGCTTCGAGCGCATGCCCGTCGCCCGCGGCGACGTCCCCTACCTGCGCAGCCTCCAGTCCACCCTCAACGACGCCGTCCGCCGCGCCGCCGAGGCGAACGGGATCACCTACGTCGACCTGAGCCAGGCCTCCGAGGGTCACGACGCCTGCCAGCCGCTCGGCGTCCGCTGGATCGAACCGGTGCTCCAGACCACCAACCCCATCGTCGTCCACCCCAACGCCCTGGGCGAGGCAGCCATGGCCACCGAGACGATGCGCGTCCTCGGCCTGTCCTGACAACCGCTACCGCGGGTCGGTCGAGCGGGCGAGGACCGACCTGCGGCGGCCGTAGGCGAAGTACACCACCAGGCCCAGCGCGAACCAGATGCCGAACCGCAGCCACGTCTCCGGGTGCAGGAACGTGATCAGCCAGATCGAGAAGACCACCCCGATGATCGGCACCACCGGCATCCCCGGGCAGCGGAACGTGCGGGGCAGGTCCGGCCGACGCCGACGGAGTACCACCACCGCGACGCACACGACGACAAACGCCAGCAGGATGCCGATGTTGGTCAGCTCCGCCGCCTCGCCGATCGGGAGCACGCCGGCCAGCACGGCCGAGGCCACGCCGACGATCCAGGTCATCCGGCTCGGCACCCTGCGGCGCTCGTCGGTGTGGGCGAACCAGCGGGGCAGCAGGCCGTCGCGGCTCATGGAGAAGCCGACCCTCGCCGCGCCCATCATGAACGTGAACAACACGGTCAGGATGCCGAGGATCGCGCCGACCGCGATCACCAGGCCCAGCCACTCCAGCCCCACCCTGGCGAACGCGTCCGAGAACGCCGCCTCGGCGTCGATCTCGGTGTAGTTGACCATCCCGGTGAGCACGAGGCACGCCAGCACGTAGAGCACCATCGACACCGCGAGCGAGTACACGATCGCCCTGGGCATGTGCCGGGTCGAGTCGGTGGACTCCTCGGCGGCGGTGGACATCGCGTCGTAGCCGAACACCGCGAAGAACACCGTCGCCGCGCCGGTGAACGCGCCGGCCAGGCCGAACGGGGCGAACGGGCTCCAGTTGCCGGCGTCGATGTGGAACACGCCGACCACGATCACCACCAGCACGACGGCGACCTTCAGGTAGACCAGCGACGTCTCGAACCGCGCCGCGTTGCGCATGCCCTGGTTGAGGATGAACGCGATGAGCAGGCACAGCAGCACCGCGAACAGGTTGACCACGTACGAGCCCGCCGGCACGCCCTCCGGCTCGGTGCCCGGGGCGCCCGACATCCACAGCGGCAGCTCGACGCCGAGGAAGCCGAGCAGGTCGTTGAAGTAGCCGGAGATGCCGATCGCCACCACGGCCACGATCGCGGTGTACTCCAACAGCAGGTCCCAGCCGATGAACCAGCCCACCACCTCCCCGAGCACGGCGTAGCCGTAGGTGTAGGCCGAGCCCGCCCTCGGGATGAGCCCGGCGAACTCGGCGTAGGAGAACGCCGCGGCGGCACTGGCCACACCGGCCACCAGGAACGAGATCACCACGGCCGGCCCCGCCGTCTCCTTGGCGACCGCCCCGGCCAGCGAGAAGATGCCGGCGCCGATGATCCCGCCGACACCGATCGCCGTCAGCTGCCACAGGCCGAGCGTGCGGGCGAGGCCACCGCCCTCCACCCGCTCGATGTCCTCGATGGGCTTGCGCCGGAAGATCTCGGCCGAGCGGCTGGCCATGGCGTCCTCGCTTTCGCGGTGCTACCGAGTTTCAGGTAGACATACCGCACTCCCGGCGCCGGGACCACCCTCCGCTCAGCAACCCACGTACCGCACCCCGATCGGCGGCAGGCCCCATCGGGCGAACACCTGCAGACACCTGCCCGCCGGCGGTCGGTCGGGGACGAACTCCATCACCACCCGGGCGAAGACCGGGCAACCGATGGCCGTCACCCACCCGGGCGCGACCGACGCGCACAGCGCGGTCAGCCCACCGGCGCCGGCGGCGTGCGCGACGGTGTGGATCCGCTCGGTGGTCCCCCGGTCGAACGTGTGCGCGGCCCGCGCCGCCTGGGCCTGCCCGGTCGTTCCCAGCACCACGGTCGCGACGACGACGAGCGCGACCCACAGCGTTCGTGACATACCGCCATGGTCTCGCCACCGGAAGCGGGTGTCCAATCGAGAGTGTCGAGGCGGAAAGTTCCCTTTCATGGGTCAGCGCCACGCCGACACGGCACCCGCGGCGTACTCGGCGAAGCTCGTCTCGGGGCGGCCGGTCACGGCGGAGACGTCGTCGGTGACCGTGGCCATCGCGTTGCCGGTCACGGCGGCGACGTACAGGGCGGCGCCGTACGCGGCGAACGCCGGCGAGGCACCGGCGGCGACCAGACGCTCGCGCATAGCGTCCTCATCGGACTCCCGATAGCGCACATGGCGGTTCAGGGCACGGGAGATGTGCTCGGCGACCTCGGCGAGCGTGAGTGCCTCCGGCCCGGTCAGCGTGTACCCCCTGCCCTCGTGGCCGTTCTCGGTCAGTGCGGCGGCGGCCACCTCGGCGATGTCGTCTGTGGACACGTAGCCCACCCTGGCCGTCCCGCCCGGCATGACGATCTCACCGCGGTCCCGGATCGTCTCGGCCATACCCGACCAGTGCCGTTCGGAGAAGTTCTGCATGAACGCGGCGGGGCGCAGGATCGTGGCGGGGACACCGGACTTCTCGACGAGGAGCTCCGTGCGGCGCAGCCCGTCGTCGTCCGGGGCCTGGTCGACGCCGAACGAGGAGAGCAGCACGACCCGGCGCGTTCCCACGCTTCCGGCGCAGTCGAGGAAAGCCCGTACCTGCTCGCTCGGGTCCGTCACCTCACCGGAGAGGTGGGCGTTGACGAGGTAGACCGCCTCGACACCCGTCAGTGCGGGCTCGTAGGTGCTCTCGTCCCACCAGTCGAATCCCGGACGCGTGGCGGCGCGCACGGTGGCACCGCGCTCCACCAGCAGCGGCACGAGACGGCGGCCGGTCTTGCCGGTCGCGCCGGTCACCAGAACAGTGTTTCGGTCCATGCCGCCGACCGTATGCCGACCGGGGCGAGACGATCCATGACAGCTCGGAACGAAGAAATACCCGTTCCACTCACGGGTTCGGGCGTACCGTGGGCGGAGTGAGCCGAACCGGCGTCACCGACAGCCGGCCCGACCTCGTCGCGGACATCGTCGCCGACGTCGTGGCCGCGACCCGGCACGGGAGCGTGGTCTACTCCAGGAACCGTTTCCACGCCCCGTGGGGCATCCGGGTCCCGGCCGGCGCCATCGCCAGCTTCCACGTGGTCACCGACGGGCCGTGCTGGGTGGTCGCGGACGGGGACGAGCCGATCCCCCTCGCCCCGGGCGACGTGGCCCTGGTGCCCGCCGGGGTCGGCCATTCGATCGTGGACATCCCGGGCCGGGCGACCCTGTCCTTCGCCGAACTGATCGGTGGGCCGCTCGGCGAGGTCGAGACGCCGAAGGAGCTCGTGATCGACGGGGACGGTCCGGTCACCCGCCTGCTCTGCGCCGGCTTCCTGCTCGACTCCCGCCACCCGCTCATCGCCGTGCTCCCCCACGTCGTCCACGTCGGCGCCGAGCAGGCCGACCGAAGCGGTCTGGCCGCGGCCGTCGAGCTGCTCGCCGCCGAGGTCGACCGCGCCGACCCCGGTGCCCGAGCGGTGATCGACTCCCTGGTGGACCTGCTCTTCGTCTACCTCCTGCGGGCATGGTTCACCGAACACGCGGGCGAGGGCTGGGCGCGCGCACTCCACGACCCGACGGTCGGCGGCGCCCTGGCACTGGTCCACCAGGACCCGGCCCGGCGGTGGACCGTCGCGGCGCTCGCCGACGCGGTCGCGGTGCCCCGCGCCACGTTCAGCCGGCGGTTCACCGCGCTCACCGGTCAGCCGCCCATGGCCTACGTCACCAGCTGGCGGATGACCGTCGCCGCCGACCTGCTGCGGGGCGAGGGCATGTCGCTGCGGGAGGTGGCCCGCCGGGTCGGGTACGACTCCGAGTTCGCCTTCGCCAGGGCTTTCAAACGCGCGGTGGGCCGTCCTCCCGGCCGCTACCGGCAGGCGTCATCCCGCCCCGCGCCCGGCTAGGAGCCCGCGTTCCAGGGCCGCGACGACCGCGGCCGTGCGGTCGCCGACGTCGAGCTTCGCGAAGATCCGCAGCAGGTGGGTCTTCACCGTGGCCTCGGTGATGAACAGCCGGGCACCGATCTCGGGGTTGGAGAGGCCGTCGGCGACCGCCCGCAGGACGTCCACCTCGCGCGGGCTCAGCGTCACCGGTGCCGGCCCGCGCATCCGGGCCACGAGCCGAGCGGCGACGCTCGGCGCGAGCACGGTCTCGCCGCGTGCCGCGGCGCGGACGGCGCTGACGAGCTGGTCCCGTCCGGCGTCCTTGAGCAGGTAGCCGAGCGCGCCGGCGTCGACCGCGCGCGCGATCTCGCTGTCGGTGTCGTAGGTGGTGAGGATGAGGACCCTGGTCGCCGGGTGGTCAGCCACGATCCGTGCCGTCACGGCGACGCCGTCGAGAACCGGCATGCGCAGGTCGAGCACGGCGACGTCCGGCCGGAGCCGCGCCACCAGCTCGAGCGCCTCGCGACCGTCGCCCGCCTCCCCCACGATCTCCAGGTGGGGCTCCGACCCGAGCAGGGCGACCACGCCCGCCCGCATGGCCGGGTGGTCGTCGGCGACGACGACGCGCACGCTCACCGGCGCCCACCTTCCGCGACGGGAATCTCGGCCAGGACGCGGGTGCCGTCGCCGACCGAGCTGGTCACGGTGAGGTCGCCGCCGACCTCCGCGAGCCGCCTGCGCATGCCGTTGATGCCGAAGCCGCGCGCGTCGGCCAGGACGAACCCGCCGCCGTCGTCGGTCACCTCGAGCTCGACGGCGTCCGGACGTCGGGCGAGCACGACCGTGACCGCCGACGCGCCCGCGTGCTTGCGCACGTTGGCCAGGGACTCCTGCGCACAGCGCAGCAACGCGCTCCGAAGGGGCGGGGCGGGGTCGAGGTCGACCAGGTCCGCCGTCACCGCGACGCCGGTGTCCTCGGCGAACCGGTCCAGGGCGCGCCGCAGCGACTGGGTGAGCGACCCGGGTGGTGCCGCGGGGGCCGAGGAGACCAGCACCCGGGCTTCGTCGAGGTTCTCACGGGCGGTGGCCTCGATGGAGGCCAGGTGCCGGGCGCGCTGGTCCGGGTCGGCCGCGACCCGCGCCGCCTCCGCCAGTGCGGCGATCGAGGCGAACCCCTGGGCCAGGGTGTCGTGGATCTCCCGCGCCAACCGGTCCCGCTCCTGGGCGGCACCCTCACGGCGATGGGCCTGCGCGAGCTCCTGCTGGGTCCGCGCCAGCTCGTCGCCGAGCGCGTGGGTGCGCCGCTCGTTCTGGAGCCACCACAACCCGATCGGCACCGAGATCGCGGCGGCGCCGGCGGCCACCACGGCGTTGCCCGAGATCTCGCCCCCCGCGCGCACCAGCGCTCCCGCGACGACCGACACCGCCGCGGCGGCGCTGATGCCGACGGCCTGCCCCGGCGGGCGGGCGAACAGCCAGAACTGGGGCAGTGTCAGGACGAACAACGCGGCGCCGCCGCCCGGGAGGTAGGCCATCGCCCCCAGCGCGGGGACGAGCAGGACGAGGTAGGTCAGGCGGATCGCGGGGTGGTCGGGCAGCAGGGTGACGAGCGCGTAGCCGACGCCCATCGCGCCGAGCACCGCGATCGAGGCGTACCGCTGCCCGCCGGTGTCGCCGAGCACCGCGACGAGGCCGGGACACAGTCCGAAGACCACCCAGACCAGGGCGTACCAGCCGCGCATGCCGCTCAGCGTACGGTTTGCGGCTGTGCCGGGACGCGGGCGGCACGCACCCGTGCCGGCCACCACACCCGGTCGCCGAGCACCAGCATCAGCGCCGGCAGGATCAGCGTTCGGACGACGAAGGCGTCCAGCAGGACGGCCACGGCGAGGCTGAAGCCGGTCTGCTTCATCTCGATGAGGTGCACCCCGACGAAGGCGGCGAACACCGTGACCATCACCACGGCCGCACCGGTGATCACCGACGCGGACTGGCGCGTGCCGTCGAACACCGCCTGCCGGGTGGGAACCCCGTTCAGCACCCCCTCGCGGATCCGGCTGATCAGGAAGACCTGGTAGTCCATCGAGAGTCCGAACAGGATCACGAACAGAAACAGCGGAACCCGCGACCCGATCGACCCGGTCGAGGTGAAGCCGAGCAGCCCTTCCGCCCACCGCCCCTGGAACACCCAGGTCAGCACGCCGATCGCGGCGGCGGCCGAGAGCAGGTTGAGGACGACCCCGACCACCCCGAGGACCACCGACCGGAACGCCCAGGCGGTCAGCACCAACGTCACGAGCAGCAGCGCCCCCACGACCCACGGCAGGCGTTCCCGCTGGTGCCGGGGATAGTCGACGTGGCGTGCGACATCCCCGCTGACCGCGTACTCCAGGCCCGCGGCCGCACCGAGGGTGGCCGGCACGTACTCCTCCCGCAGACGTCGCAGGGACTCCTGGGCCTCCTGTTCGCCGACGAAGTGCGGCACCGCGAGGTCCAGGACGTGGGTGCGCCCGTCCCGCGAGGTGCGCACCGTGGCCGGCTCGCTGATCGCGGGATCGGCCAGCGCCAGCTCGCGCAGCTCGCCGAGCGCCTCCCCCGCCCCGGCCCCGCCGTCGCGGACGACCACCTGGTGCAGGGCCTTCACCTCCGGGTACGCGCCGGTCAGCCGATCGAAGGTGCGCATCGCCGCCAGCTCGCGCGGATGGGTCTCCGGGCCCATGTCGGTGATCCGCATCCCCAGGACCGGCGCGGCCAGGGCCAGCATCACCAGCGTCGTGCCGACCAGCGTCAGGCCCGGCCGCCGGCCGACGCCGCGCATCAACGCCGCACCGAACCGGCTCTCCCTCGGCGTGCTCACCGGCCGCTTCCGTCGCTGCGCCCGGCGTTCCGCCGCGGCACCGAGCTTGGCCAGCGCCGCGGGCAGCACCGTCATCGAGCTGACCACGGCGACCAGCGTGACCAGGACGGCACCGGTGGCGAGCGAGGAGAAGATGACGTCGTCGACGAGGTAGAGGGTGGCGCTGGAGACGGCCACGGCGAGCCCGGACAGCACGACGGCGCGCCCGGAGGTGGCCGCGGCGAGGTCGACGAACGCGGCGGCCGGCAGTCGCCCGTCCGCCCGCGCGCGCTCCTCGCGCTCCCGTTTGAGGTAGAAGAGGCTGTAGTCGACGCCGACCGCCATGCCGATCAGCAGGATGACGTTCATCCCGACACCGGCGTCGGGGAAGACGTGCGAGACGACCATCGACAGCCCGATCGAGGCGGCGATGGCCGACAGCGCCAGCAGGACCGGCACCAGCGCCAGGCGCAGCGACCGGAACATCAGCAGCAACGTGAGCAGCGTGATCGGCAGCGTGATCATCTCGGCACGGGCGATGTCCTGCCCGCGCTGCTCCTCCACGGCCCGCCCGATCGACGCGCGCCCGGTCTGCTCGACCACGACGTCGGGATGGTCCTTCGCCACCGCCTCGGTCCGCGCGCGGAGCTCCTCGACCACCTGCGCGGCCGCACGCTCCTCGACCTCCAGCGTCACGTCGACGCGGAGCGCGTTCCCGTCCTCCGCCCGGACCGGCTCGCCCACGGCCGCGACGACGGGCAACGCCGACATACGCTCGGCCACGTCCCGCGCGGCGGCCGCCGCGGCGCGCTGGTCCAGTTCCGCGCCGTCGACGGCCGTGACGAGCACGTGCTCCACCGGCCGCCGGTGAAGCCCGCCCTCGGCGGCGATCGTCTCGGCCCGCCCCGCCTCCCCCACCCGGTAGTCCGCGGTGACGGCGGAGTTGTTGCCGACAATGAGCCCCACGCCGAGGCACACGGCGACAAGGAGGAACCAGCCCCCGATCGCACGCCAGGGATGGTGGGCGCTCCAACGGGCGAGGCGCACAGGCAGGTTCGTCATGACAGGCAGACTCGCGCCGAGCGGCCCCCGCCCGACACGGGCGACCGACCGACACCGCGTGTCGGTCGACCGGTCGACCCGCGGGCGGCCACGGGTCCGCTATGGCCGCCCGGGCAACCCGCGGCGGGTCAGGTGAGGTAGTCCTCGGGGCCGCCGTCGCGGGTGATGTCCAGGGTCACGCAGTGGAAGCCGCCGCCGAGGACCTGGGAGTGGCGCAGGCGTAGCGGCAGGACGTCGATGCCGTGCCGGTCGAGGGCGGCGATGAGCTCGGGCTGCTCGCGGTCGACGACGGCGTGCCCGGGGTCGACCATGAGCAGGTTCATGCCGATCCACACCTCGCTCAGCGTGTGGCCGTGAACGCTCGGCTGTGGCCGCAGCGGCGGGCACCACAGGACGTCCCACCCCTTCAGCGGCTCGGGGACGGTCTCGGGGCGCACGCGGCTGGGGTTGAGCAGGACCAGGCCGGGACGCAGCAACGAGATCGTGCTGTCGATGTGGGTGTAGCCGTACACGTCGCGCAGCGGGTGCACGCGGAGGTCGGGATCGACCAGGCGCAGGGTGGACTCCAGCCACAGCCGGCCAGCCTCGTTGCCGCTGCGGGAGACCTGGTACAGCACGTCCCTGCCCAGGCGCAGCACGTTGGCTGCGTCGAAGACGGGCTCCGCCTCGCCCAGCTGCGGCAGCCCGTCCTCGTCCAGGGGGAACAGGTCGTCGGCCAGGCGGGGCCGGGGGGCGGCCAGCCAGTGGGCCCCGGAGCGCAGGCACTCCTGGAGCAGTGGGCGCAGGCCGAACAGCTCGAAGTACCGGGCGCGGGTGGCGCTGGGCGTCTCGATGATCGTCGAGCCGACCACCAGCGTGAGGTCGCGCGGACAGAACGAGCTCATGCCGGCGCTGCGCCAGTCGGGCGTCCCGAACTCCACGCCGTGGTCGGGCGCGGGTGGCTGGTGCACGGTGATCCCCAGGCCACGCAGGGTTGAGGCCAGCTCGCCGAGGTCCTCGTTCGCCTCGTCGACGATGTGCTGGGGCACCCGGCCCACCGCCACGTCGGCCAGCTCCCGTGTGGACAGCTTGGGATAACACGTGAGCCAGGCCGACAGGTCGGCCTGTTCCGGGATGCGCGTGTACGACGCGTCGCCGACGACGATCTCGCGCAGGGTGGTGAACTCGTCCCACGAGTTCACCACCGGGCGGTGGGGGCCGGTCACCTGCGGTGTTGTCACGTCGTCAGCCTTTCGTCGAGAGGGGTTCAGTAGCCGGCGGCCTCGTGGCCGTCGTTGGCCCGGGTGGGCACCAGGAAGCTGCGGTCGAAGGTGAGCACCACCTCGCCGGTGTCCTTCCTGCCGGTCGTCCGGCAACTCACCACCCCGTCACCGGGGCGGCTCGCGGAGAGGCGTTTCGCGGTGATCTCGCTCTCCGCGTAGAGCGTGTCCCCGACGAACACCGGGTTGGGCAGGCGAATGCGGTCCCACCCGAGGTTCGCCACCGCCCGCCCGCTGGTACTGCGCGCGGTCATCCCGCCGACGATGCTCAGCGTGACCAGGCTGGACACCAGCGTTCTGCCCCACTGCCCGCGCGCGCAGTAGGCGGCGTCGATGTGCAGCGGTGACGCGTTCATGCTGAGCATGCTCATCATCACGTTGTCGAGCTCGGTGACCGTCCTACCAGGACGGTGCTCGACGGTCATGCCCACTACGAGCTCCTCGTAGCAGAAGCCGACCGTCTCCCGGTACCGGTCGGGCCCGACCCGCCGGTACCCGGAGGGACCGTCCTGCCGCCCGTCGTCCAGCATCCCCACTCCCCCGGTCCTCAGACGGCCGCCGTGAGCTCCTCGACGTGCCCGGCGAAGGTGGCCAGCTGCTCGCGGCTCAGGTCGGCGCGGATCATGATGCGGATGCCGGCCTCGCCTCGGGGCACGATCGGGAAGAACACCGCCGAGCTGTAGAAGCCGCGCCGGTACAACTCCGCCGACAGCTGGATCGCCCGCTCGGGTTCCCCCACGGTGATCCGTCGGACGGGCAGGCCGTTGCCGGCGAACGAGGTCGGCAGGAGCTCGTCGAAGTAGTCCACGTTGGACCGCAGCTTCTCCTGCAGCTCGCCCAGCTCCGCTGACCGGTGGATCGCCGCGCTGGCCAGGGACGCGCCGACGAGCGGCACCGCCATGTTCTGCGACCAGCCGACCGGGCCGGCGTGCCGGGCGAGGAACTCCGCGATGGCGCGACTGCCGACCATCGCCACGCCGCCCCCGGTACCGAAACCCTTGCCCAGGCTGGTGACGATCACCGTGAGCGGGTTCGCCGGCAGCCGTGACCGGACGAACCCCTGGCCTCGGTCGCCCATGATGGACAGGGAGTGCGAGTCGTCGATGAACAGGAACAGCCCGTACCGCTCCTGGAGGTCACGCAGGCCCTCCAGTGCGGCGGCGCCACCCATCGAGTACGCCCCGTCGGCGACGTAGGCGACGCTGGGGTACTTGCGGCACACGTCCTCCAGGTAGTCCAGGTCGTTGTGGCCGCAGGTGAGCACCAGGCTCTCCTCCGCGCAGATCGGCTTGACGTAGTTCATGCAGAAGTGGCAGTGCCGGTCGAAGACCATGACCCGGGGACCCCCGGGAGCGAGGTGGCCGGAGGCCACCAGCGGCAGGATGCCCGCGGTCACCGCGCTGCAGGACGTGCCCGGCAGCACCGGCGTGCCGAACAGGTCCGCCAGCTCCTCCTCGAGCTGGGCGAGGAGGTTGTGCCGGATCCGGGTGGTGGAGGTGACCAGCCAGGTCGTGCCGGCGTCGCGCAGCGCCCGCACCGCGCCCTCGATCACCGCGGGGTGGTGGTTGAGCCCGAGGTAGGCGCACGAGCACATGTTGGCGAACTCGTGCCCGGTCTCCCGCACCACGAGCCGGTTGTTGGACTCGGCGTCGACCCGGATGCCGATCAGCCCGTGGTCGGCCGCCGCCTGCCAGACCGGGTCGGACATCTGGATCATCTTCTCGCCGTTGCGGTAGCGGCGCGGTCCCTCGACCTGTTGGGGGTCGGTGCGGGTCATGTCGTGCCTTTCGTCGGCGCCTGCAGGTGGTTCTCGCCTTGGCCGGGAGTGCCCGGTGGGGACCGGCGGCCCGGCTCGCCCGGCGGCCCGAACTCCTCGAGCAGGCGCCGGGAGGCCTCGAAGAACGGACGGCCCACCATGGCGCCGTCCACGGTGGTGATGCCAAGGCCGCTGCGCCGGCCCGCGGCGACGACCCGGTGGGCGAGCTCCAGCCGGGCGGCGTCGGGCGAGAAGACCTCGTTGATCACGGGGACCTGGTCCGGGTGGAGCGCGATCTTTCCGCTGAACCCGAGGCTCACCGCGAGCACCGACTCGTGCCGCAGCAGGCCCTGGTCGGCCAGCTCGAAGGTGGGCGAGTCGATGGCGTGGACGCCGGCGGCCAGCGCGGCGTTGACCACTCTCGCCCTGGCGTAGCTGAGCGGCTCCCAGGCCAGGTCGATGCCCATCGCCAGGGCGTAGTCGGCCGAGCCGAAGATGACCGCGCGCAGCCCGGGTGAGCCGGCCGCGATCGCCTCGACCCGCTCCACCCCGAGCGGCGTCTCGACCACGGCGAACAGCTCGGGTCGCGGGCCGAGCACCCGATGCACGATCTCCACGTCGCGTGGCGACTCCACCTTGGGGACCAGCACGACCTCCGGCGGTGTCCGGTAGTCCCGCAGGGCGAGCAGGTCGCGCAGGCCGTCCGGTTCGCTCACCGCGTTGATCCGCACCGCGCACCGCACCGGCGCCTCGCCCGCCGCGGCGAGGAGGAGGAAGTCCTCCGCTCGGCGACGGGCGTCCTCCTTGTGCGGCAGGGGCACCGAGTCCTCCAGGTCGACCAGGCAGATGTCCGCGCCGGAGCGGTGGCAGCGGGCGTAGCGCTCGGTGGCCGTGGCCGGGGTGCACAGCATCGACCGGCAGTAGCGGGTGTACACGTCAGCTCTCCCGGTTCACGTCGATCAGGACCTTGCCGACCGTGGCCCGGGCGGCCACCGCGGCATGAGCCCCGCCGACCTCGGCCAGTGCGACCACCCGGTCGATGTGCGCGGCCAGCCGGCCGCGCGCGGCCAGCCCGAACAGCTCCTCGGCGATGCCACACAGCAGCGCGCGGTCGTCCACCACGTGCCGCATCCAGAAACCGGCGCAGCCGATGGAACCCTCGGCCAGCTCGCCGGTGGAGACCTGGATGGTGCCCCTGTCCCGCCAGCCGAGGCACACCAGCCGGCCGAACGGGGCCAGCCCGCCAAGCGCGGCGCGGGCCAGCGCTCCCCCGACCGAGTCGACGAACACGTCGACGCCGCGGCCCCCGGTCGCCGCGCGCAGCCGGCCGGCGAGGTCCTCGGCGTCCGGCGCCAGCACGTGGTGGGCGCCCAGGGCGGCGACGAACGCGCGTTTGTCCGGTGTGGACGCGATGCCGACGACCGGGTGGGCGCCCAGGGCGAGCGCCAGCTGGACCGCGAGGTGGCCGACGCCGCCCGCCGCGGCGGACACCGCGACACCGTCGCCGGGGCGCAGCCGCCCGGCCAGCACCAGGGCACCGTGCGCGGTGCATCCCTGTTCGAGCAGCCCGACCGCCTGCTCGTCGTCGAGGTGGTCGGGGACCTCGACGCAGTGCGCGTCGGCGGCCGCGGCGACCTGGGCGTACCCGCCTCCCCGGCGCAGCAGCGCGGCGACCCGGCGCCCGTCGCCGCGGCGGCGGCCGACCGCGTCCACCCCCAGCACAGCCGGCAGTGGCTGGGGCGTGTCGCCCTGTCGCCGTTCCAGGTCGTCGAAGTTGACCCCGGCGACGGTGACGTCGACCAGGCTCTCCCCGGCCGCGGGCACCGGTTCCGGCACGTCCTCCACCCGCAGCACGTCGGGCCCGCCGGGCCGCCGCATCACCACCGCCCTCATCAGACAGTCCGTCCTGGACGGTCGACCGCCACGCCGACCTCGGCGAACAGCCCCTCCACCCGGTGCGCGGCAGCCCGGGCTGCGGTCAGATCGCGGGCCAGGACGCAGTAGGTGAGGGTGTCGTCCGGCATCAACCCGGAGATGAGGACGACCCCGGTCGAGGTGTCGGCGTCGTACCCGAGCCCGGCGAGGTCGAGGCGCTCGCGTGCGGCCAGGAACGACGGCGCCGCCCAGCCGCTGCGCTCCAGCAGCACCCGGTTCGCCCGGTGGGCGTCGGCCACCAGGTGGGCCCGGACGGCGATGTGCAGGTGAGTGGAGCCGCTGACCCGCCCGTTGGTCTCGGTGAAGACGATCTCGCCGGCGGGGGTGAGCACGGCGTCGGTGCTCAGGAAGCCGCGGTAGCCCATCGCCGCGAACGAGCGGCAGAGCCGACGGCCGGCGGTCTCCAGCACCTCGGCCGCGGCCGCGCTGAGCCCCTGGGCCGGGACGACCTCGCCGACGGCGACCGGCTCCATCAGGATCTCCCCGGTGCCCAGCAGCTCGTCGGAGCCGTCGCCGACGAGGTACTCGCCATAGACGGTGTCGCAGCCGAGCAGGTACCGCTCCACGACCAGCCGGTGGCGGCCATCGTCGCTGAGCCAGTCCCACCGCCGCGCCAGGTACTCCTCGACCGCCGCGGCGTCGGGCAGGGTCACCACGCGCGGGGCGCCGGCCGCACGGACCTCGCCGGCAGGGCTGAGGATCTCGTTGCCGAAGCCACCGCCGGCGAACTCCTGTTTGAGCATCACGCAGTGGCCGGCGGTCAGCTGCTCGGTGATCGCCGCCGCCGCGTCCTCGACCCGGGAGACGACGCGGCCAGGCGCGATCGGCACGTCGGCACCCGTGGCGACCGCGCGGAACACGGCCTTGCTGTTGACCAGCGCGTCACCGCCCTGGGCACTGAACCCCAGCCCCGGAACGGCGGATCCCAGGCCGACGGCGCGGGCGAACTCGGCGATGGCCACGTCCTTGTAGACGGCGAGGAGGTGGTCGACGCCGTTCTCGCGCACCGCCGCGCCGACCGCGGCGCGGAACGCCGGGTCGGCCAACCGGTCCGGGGTCAGCAGCTCCGCGCCGAGTCGACCCGGCGGTGGGACCAGCAGGGTCAGCGAGCTCGGGTCGACCCGGGTGAGGTCGGCGACGTAGGCCAGGTAATCAGTGTCGGGCGGCTGCGGCAGGACGACGACATCGCCGGTGCCGGCGAACCAGAGGACGCGCTGGGCCGCACACCCGCCCGCGCGCCGCTCGTCGGGGCTGAGCGCGGCCAGGTCCCCCACCATCTCCTCGGTCCGGCTGTTGCCGACGACCAGGGCGGTCACGGCGCGACCACCCGGCGCGCCGCCAACCGTCCGCCGCACCACGAGAAACGCACCACGAATTCCTCCCCCGTCGCCAGCGAGACGTCCTCGGGAAACGGCACCCAGCCTGCACCCAGTGGGTTCTCCCGGTTTTCCGGTGAATTCCCGAAGAACACTCCGGCGGCCAACTCGAGCTCGAACCGCACCGCCGACTTCCCCAGTATCCGCGAATTCGCTGACTTCTCATTAACGCGGAATTGCGCCGATACTGCCAGAGATATCCCTTGATCCGCTATCAAACCACTAACTGACGAAAGCTGGCAACGAATTCCACGAAATGCGTCTTCCCAGCCCACCGGACTGGACTGTTCAGCGGGTACAAAAACAGTTCCTCCGAGTAGGTATTCACCGGAAAGTGCAAAAAGACCCGGCAGCCGGCGCGCCTCAGCGGTCCTGGCAGAGGAGATAGGGCTGGCCGTCGGTCGTGACACAGGGGGTGTAGCCGGCCTCGACCAGGTCCGCGTACGCCGTCTTGGTCGTCAGGTAGCCGATCAGCGACCCGAGGACGCCGCCGTTCGGGGGGACGCCGTTGGTGTAGAGGTACTCGATCGCCCAGAAGGGATACCCCGCCGCCGCGGAGCTGGCGTCCGGGCGCAAGCCGTCGAGGTCGAGAACGGTCACCGGGAGGCGTCGCTCGGTCAGCTGGTCGGCCGACGCCAGGCTGACATAGCCGATCGCGCCCGGGGTGCCCGCGACCTCGTCCGCGACCTCCTCCTCCGAGGACCGTTCGCACCGGACAACCCGCGCGCCGGCGCGGTCGGCGGTCTCACAGGAGTCGGAGGTCAGCTCCCCCTGCGAGGCGCCGTCGAGCAGGGTCTGCTCGAAGGTGCGCCGCGAGCCGGACTCCCCGCCGCGGCCGACGATCCGGATGGGCAGCGACGGCCCGGCCCGCAGCTGGTTCCAGTCCCGGTAGCGACCCGCGAAGATGTCGCGAACCTGCTCGGTGGTCAGCCGGTCCACCCCGGCCGCGTCGTTGACGATCATCGTGTAGACGATCACCGCGACCGGCCGCGCGGTCAGCTCCTCGGTGGCCACCGTCGACCGGCCGTCCGACAACGCCGCGACCGAGCCGCGCCGGCCCTGGTCCAGCCGGACCACCTCCCGCACGCCCTCGTTGCTGCCGCCGGCAGCCACCGTGATGTCGGCACCGCAGGCGGCGGCGTAGTCGTCGGCGATCCTCGAGATGATCGGGGCGAACGCCGTCGACCCCACGATCCTCAGCTCGCCCTGCGCGCAGTCGACCTGCGTCGCCGTGGTCTCCCGGTCCACCGGGAAGATCACCACCGCCGCGATCCACAGCCCGGCCAACAGCACCCCGAACGCCGCGGTGCCCAGCGGCCACAGCGCCCTGCGCACCGTCCGCTCGTCCCTGATCCGCCGGTGGCCCTCCGGCCCGGCCACGCCCTTGGTGACCGGTCCGGGGCGCGCACCCGCGGGCTCGCTGAGGACCACGATCAGCTTGAACCTCTCCTTGGCCCGCAGGGCGAGGGACGGCTTGAGCCGGATCCCGTGCCAGACCGGCGGGGCGGCGGGTGACGGGTCCGCGCCCGCGGCCGGGCCGACCGGCGCCGGGGTCGCGCGGAACGCGGCCACCAACCGCTGCGGGAGCGTCCGGCGCACCTCCGGCAGCGTGGTCGCCGCCGGCGGGGAGGCCGGGTCGGTGGAGAAGAACTCCAGGCCCTCGGCGAGCTTGCGGCGGTCCTCGTCGTCGGTGCGGTGGCTCGGGTCGGAGATCCGGGCGTTCCAGATCACCCGGCCGCCGAAGGTGAACTCGACCCGCTCACCGAGGTCGCCGACCGAGACGTCCCCGCCGGTGTTGCGGATTCGGACGACCACCGAGCTGAGCCGCCTGAACATGTTCGACATGTGGGCCAGGTCGGGTTCGGCGTACAGCGGCTGGTCACCGTCGAGGTCGACGTCGAGTCCGATCTTGGAGTCGCTCTGCACCCGGTAGAGGACGCGCTTGCGCCGGGAGAGGAACCGCTGGGCGAACGGGGTCACGATCGCGGCCACCGCCACCACCGCCGCGACCCCCGCGATCACCGTGTTCTGGCCGGAAAGACCCTCCAGGAGGCTGTACAGCAACTCCCCGACGAAGCCCACGCCCGCCCTCCCGCGCCCCTCCCGCCAGAAAGGACCAGCCTAGGAGTCGATCAACGCGGACCGGGTGGAGAAACGGGAAGTTCACGACACGTTCAGGTACCGGTCGACTCTGTCAGGACGGTGGGGCGACCCATTCGGGTAGGCGGGTGCCCGGGTCCAGAACCAGGTGCTTGTGGCCGGGTTTCCGGGTGCGGACGGTCTCGTCGAGGTGCACGGAGAGGAGGTTGAACGCCCCGGCCTCCCGCCCGATGTCCGGCCACAGGGTCGCCGCGTCCTCGTACAGGAGCGGGAGATGCCGTTCGAGCACGTCCTCGTCCACGGCCAACCGGACCGGTGGGTCCAGCGGTTCGTCCCGCCAGCGCGAGATGACGAGCACGCTCTCCTCGGGATGGTAGGCGGATCGTCCGCCGGCCAGGTCCAGTCGGCGGACGAGTTCCCCGAGCAGGCCCGGTTCCGGGCTCGCGCGCTCCACCATGTCCCCAGGTCTACCGCACGGCGGTCAGGAACTGGTCCGGGCGCAGGGACCGGTTCACGATCCGGGTGTCGCCGATCCAGCCGTAGAAACCCTGACCGTACCGCTCGGCGAACTGGGTGCCGCCGATCGCGAACGGCTTGCCGAGGGTCGAGATGCCCCTGGACTCCTCGGCGGCGTTGCGCGCGATGCGGGAGCCGTCGACGTAGAGCACCGTGTGCCGGCCGTCGTTGACGACCGCCACATGTGTCCAGCGGCCGACCGGTACGGCGTGGCTCCAGGAGGTCGGGTCCGCGTCGACCGGGACCGGGTAGACGACGAACTGCAGGAACCGCTCCGGGGAGACGTTCAGGCTGCACGTGGGCTCGTCGTCGGACCAGCCGCTGGTCTTGCCGGCGTCGCCGGCGCGGCCCTCCCAGCTGAGGATGCCCATCCAGGCGTGGTCCCCCTCGAACGGCTCGGGCAGCTTGAGGAACGTCTCGATCGTGTAGCCCGACTGGAACGTGAGGCGGTTGAGCGGCGCGCTCGGCCCGGTGCGCAGCACGGCGCCGCGGTCGGGCGCCTTGCCCCCGGCGAACCGCAGGCTCGCGTGCGCGGGCTGCGCGTCGTGGTGCTCGGCCGACCAGGTGAGCGCCTCCGGCCCGCTGGCATGCAGGTACTCGGCCCGCAGGTCGTTGCCGTTGCCGCTGAGGTCGCGCGCGACGGTGCCGGCGGGCACCGAGCTCCCGTCGGGGAAGGCCGCGAGGCCCGACCGGTCGAAGCGCCAGTACGCCACGGTGCCGCGCGGCATCACCGCGGCGGGCGGGCGCGGCGCGACGACCACCGGCGGAGCGAAGCCGGCGAAGCGCCGGTCGAAGTCGATCTCGACGCTGAACCGGTCGACCTCACCGGTCAGCTCGACGTTCTCGGCCTCGAGCGGGGTGCGCTCCCGTTTGGCCAGCAGCCAGGGCGAGTAGGTCGACACGTCGACGGTGTCACGGGCCAGGTCGAACGCGTAGAACCGGATCATGCCGGCACCGCCGTAGTAGCGGTCCTGGTAGTTCGTGACGTGCAGGTGCACGGGGTTGCCGGCGTCGTTGGTCAGGGTGGTCCGCCCCGGCGGCCAGTAGTGCCCACCGAGGGCGAGGAAGATCTGGTCGTTGCCGCGGATCAGCCGCTCCCACAGCCGTTCCCCGTGGTCGGAGAGGTGTGCCTGCCCGTCTTCCTCGGCCCAGACGAGGTCGTGGGTGGTCAGGATCGCCGGGAGCGTCGGGTGGCGGTCGAGCACCCCCTGCGCCCAGCTCAGGCCGGTGTCCGAGACCCGCCAGTCCAGTGCCAGCACGAGCCACTCCCGCCCGCCGGCACGCACGCGGTGGTAGCTGTTGTACCCGCCCGGCGAGGAGCCGCCGTAGGTGGCCATGTGCGCGAACCGGTGGGGGCCGAAGGCGCGCCGGTAGGGGCTGTCGCCGCGCTGGTCGTCGGTGCCGGAGCGAATGTCGTGGTTGCCGGCGAGGACGCTGTAGGGCAGTCGGCCGTCGATGGTGTCGAACACCCGGTCCGCGGCGCGGATCTCGGTCTCGGTGCCGTGCTCGGTGAGGTCGCCCAGCTGCGCCAGGAACACGATCCCGGCGCGGTCGCGCTCGCGTACGAGGTGGCGCAGCGTCTCGCGCACCGGTTCGTGGTCCGACCCGCCCTCGTCGAGCAGGTACTGGGTGTCCGGCAGTACGGCGATCGTGAACCGCTGCGCGGCACGGTCGGCGGGATCGGCAGCGGTCGCCGCGGCCTGACCCGCGCCGACCGAGGCGGTGGCGGCGACGACGGGCGCGGCGGCGGCTGCCTGCAACAGGGAGCGGCGCGAGACGTCACGGGGTTCGTTGTCCACGCGCACAGCATGGTGGGGCTCGCTGGCGTGCCGGTGTCGCGCGGGGGAACGGCATGCGAAACCAGGAAAGTTCCGGCACCGACCGCGTTGACCCGGTTACGGAACGATAACTAGCTTCGGCCGCATGAACAGCGCTGGACCGACGAAAGTCCTGATCAGGACGATGGATGAGGCGTTGAAGATCTGGGTGCGCGAGCTGCGGCGCCGTGGGCGCGGCAGTGCGCGCCGCCGGGCCGCCGCGGCGGCGGTCGTCACGCTGGCCGCCGGCATGGCAGCGGCCCCGGCCGTCGCCGCCGTGGACCCGAGCGGTGACAACCAGTCCGCGACGAACGTGTCGCCCGGCGGGACGCAGGTGGCGATGCGGGGCGCTCCGCCCAGGACCGGACCAATCCACCGCACGGTGCCCGACACCAGGCCCGAGTCGTGGCGCCCCGGCGAGCCACCGCGGGAGCACCAGCGGAGGAACGACGCCGAGCAGCGGGAGTACTCGCACAACCGCTGGCGCAGCTGGAACGAGAACCAGGACAAGGTGCAGCAGGAGCTCGAGGCCAGGGAGGCGCTGCAGGATCCGAACCTGCCGCCGGCCGCCAGGAACTACGCGAACCCGCTGACGCCACCGCCGCCGCTGAGCCAGGAGCAGATCGACGCGCTGAACGCGCAGCGCGCGCAGCTGGAGCCGCCGGGGTATGTCGACCAGTACCCGTCGTTCACCCTGGCGCCGAGCGACCGCGAGTCGGACAGGCTCGCCGTGCAGCAGCAGATCGACCGGAGCTACCTGAACAACGAGGAGAACCGGGAGCACAACAAGGACCAGCTGGACAGCTTCCGGCAGCGCTTCAACGAGACGATCGACGACCTGCACGACGCCGAGACGGTGCAGGACAAGCAGGCGGCGCAGGACCGGTACAACGACCTGGCGAGGGACTTCAACACGACCGAGCTGGGTGAGCGGGACAACTACGGGGGCCATCCCGAGGACAGCAGGGTGACCCCGAAGCACATGAACGACCCGGCCCCCGGCGACCCCCAGGACCCGGTCGGCGCCGTCGACCAGGGCCTCCCCCCGAACACCAGAAGCCTCGGCGAACCCGCCCCCACCACCGACGACGACAACCCCGACGACTCTGAGTCCCAGATGGACAGTCCGCGCAGCCAGGCGCAGGACGACCCCGGCTACGACGGCCCCACCGACTCCCAAATGGACAGCCCACGCAGCCAGGCCCAGAACGACCCGAACTTCGACGGGCCGACGAGTCTGGACTCGGACGTGGACCAGCAGGCGCCGGCCGCTCCGTCCCCGGACTCGGCCGAGGATGCGAACGCGGGAATGGTCTCCTCGACCGAGGACTCGGACACCATCAGCGGTGCCAGCGGCGACGACAGCCTCGGAAGCCTCAGCGGTGAGGACAGCCTGGGCACCGACGGAGTCGGCACCACCAGCAACGACGCGGTCGCCGGCGTCTCGAGCGACGACAGCCTCGGAAGCGGGAGCGACGCGGACGGTCCGGGTACGGACGGCGGCGGCACCGACGGCACGGTGGCCAGCTCCGACAGCCTCAGCGGCGGGAGCGGAACCGACAGCCTCGGTGGCGGGAGCGGAACCGACAGCCTCGGTGGCGGGAGCGACGCCGACAGCCCCGGCTCGGACGCCGGCATGGGATCCGACGCGGACGGTGGCGTGGGCATGGGCGACGGCGACGCCTCCAGCGGCATGGGTGGAGGCGACGCCTCTGGCGGCATGGGTGGAGGCGACGCCTCTGGCGGCATGGGTGGAGGCGACGCCTCCGGCGGGATGGGCGGGGACGCCTCCGGCGGGATGGGCGGCGACGCCTCCGGCGGGATGGGCGGCGACAGCACCGGCGGCATGGGCGGCGACAGCACCGGCGGCATGGGCGGCATGTCCTCCGGCGGCATGGGCGGCGACGGCGGCTTCTGACTCGCCCCGGCCTCAGGCCCGGTGTTCTCCCCCGCGAACACCGGGCCTGTTCCCGCCGTCAGCCCGCGCCAAGCAGCAGCGCGACCGCGACGAGGATCGGCACCGACACCACCGTCGTGATCAGCACCGTGTCCCTGGCCAGCACCGTCTCCTCGTCGGCCGGGTCGCGGGCGTTCGCGGAGGCGTAGACGAACACGTTCTGCGCGGTGGGCAGGGCCGAGGTCACGGTGACCGCCAGCAGGGCCGTGCCCGCCAGGCCGGCCACCCAACGGCCCAGTGCGTACGCGAGCAGCGGCTGCGCGACCGCCTTGAGCACGACCACGAGCCAGACCCGCGCCGCCTTCGGACCCGACGCCGGGCGCGGGGCACCGTTGAGGCTCATCCCGTAGGCGAGCAGCGCCGCCGGCACCGCGAGCGCGGCCAGCAGCTCCACCGGCCGCTGGACGGTGACCGGCAGCCGCCAGTCCACCGCGGCGAGGGCGAGCCCGGCGGCACACCCCAGCACGACCGGCGTGCGCAGCGGCTGGGTCAGCCGGCTCCACCGGGAGCCGCCGCCGGAACCGGCCAGGACGGCCAGCCCGACCGGGGCCAGCACCAGGATCTGGAACAGCAGGACCGGGACCACGAACGCCGCGTCCCCCAGCACGTAGACCGCGATCGGCACGCCCAGGTTGCCCGCGTTGACATACGAGGACGCCAGCGCGCCGGTGGCCAGCTCGCGCGGGCGCGACCGCCAGCGCCACCTGGCCAGCACGACGAACAGCAGGGCGCAGACCACGGCGCTGCCGGCGGTGGCGACCAGCGCTGTCGACAGCAGCGCCCCGGTGTCCGCCTCGGCCAGTGTGAGCAGCAGCAACGCCGGTGTCGCGACGAAGTAGGAGAGCCGGGAGAGCACCCCGGCCGCGCCCTCCCCCAACGCACCGCTGCGGCCGGCGATCCAGCCGACCGCGATCACCGCCACGAGCGCGCCGAACCCGGCGAGGACCGAGTTCACGCGGCGGTCACCTCGGCGGTTCCAGCACCCCGTCGACCCGGCGCGGGATCGCGGTGAAGTCGTCGGCGAGCTCCGCCGGCAGGACGTCGGCTGGCGCGTTCTGCCAGGTGACCGGGCGCAGGAACCGGCGGATGGCGGTCGTCCCGACCGAGGTGTGCTGGGAGTTCGTCGAGGGCCACGGGCCACCATGATGCTGGGCCCAGGACACGGCCACCCCGGTCGGGTAGGCGTCGAAGACGAGCCGGCCGGCCAGCGGGCGCAACCGCCGCGCGAGCGCCAGCGGCAGCTCGGTCTCCTCCCGGCCGCGCAGCACCGAGGCGGTCAGGGAGGAGGGCAGCCCCTCCAGCGCCGCGAACAGCTCGCCCTCGCCCTCGTAGCGGACGACCACGGTCAGCGGGCCGAAGCACTCCTCGGTCACCCGCTCGGGCAGGCGCCGCGCCGAGGTGGCGAGCAGCAGCGGCGTCGCCGCGAACCCCGCCGTGTCGGCCGCCGCGCCGCGCGCCAGCTCCTCGACGCCCGGCACCGCCGCCAGCTCGCGCGCGATGCGGCCGAACGAGTCGGCGATACCGGCGTTGAGCAGCACCTGCGGACCGGTCTCCCGAACGGCGGTCGCCATCGCCTCGACCACGACGTCGCCGTCCGTCCCGGCCGGCACCAGGACCAGGCCCGGCTTGGTGCAGAACTGCCCGCCGCCGAGCGTGGCCGACCCGACCACCTCCCGCCCGATCGACTCGCCGCGCTCCTCGGCCGCCGCCGGCGTGACCACGATCGGGTTGAGGCTGCTCAGCTCGCCGAAGAACGGCACCGGGTCGGGCCGCTGCTCGATGATCCGCAGCAGTGCCCGGCCACCGGCCGCCGAGCCGGTGAAACCGACGGCGCGGATCGCCGGGTGGGCGACGAGGTCCGCGCCCGCGGCCACGCCGTGCACGAGGCCGAGCGTGCCCTCCGGCGCGCCAGCCGAGCTGGCCGCGTCGCGCAGGATCTCGAAGCACAGCTGGGAGGTGGCCGGATGGGAGCCGTGCGCCTTGACCACGACCGGGCAGCCGGCGGCCAGGGCCGAGGCGGTGTCACCGCCGGGGACCGAGAAGGCGAGCGGGAAGTTGCTCGCGCCGAACACGGCGACCGGCCCGAGCGGCACGAGCATGCGACGCAGGTCGGGGCGAGGGCCCATCGGGGTGTCCCCGGGGTGGTCGATCGCCGCCTCGAGGTAGCCGCCGTCGGTGAGAACCTCGGCGAACAGCCGCAGCTGGTAGGTGGTCCTGGTCAGCTCGCCGTTCAGCCGGGTCGGGCCGAGCGCGGTCTCCCGGTCGGCCGTGGCGACCACGCCCTCCCGCCGAGCCTCGAGCGCGGCGGCCAGCGCGTGCAGCAGGGCGGCACGCCCGGCGCGGCCGAGGGCGTCCAGGGCCGTCGCGGCGGCCAGCGCGGCCTCGCAGCGGGCGAGGACCTCCTCCGGCGAGGTCTCGCGGCCGACGGTCTCGACCGCCTCGCCGGTCCTGGGGTCGACGCTGCGCACGTCGGTCATCGAGAGCCTCCGGGAGAGTTGCCGAATGAGACGGACTCGCCGGTCCAGGCGCGGGCCTGCTCGCTCAACGTGACGCCCAGGCCGGGCCGGTCGGAGAGGTACATGCGCCCGCCCGCGGTCGTCAACCGCTCGTTGAACAGCGGGTACAGCCAGTCGAAGTGCTCGACCCATGGCTCGATCGGGTAGGCGGCGGCCAGGTGGACGTGTATCTCCATGGCGAAGTGCGGCGCGAGCTGCAGGTGGGCGTGCTCGGCGAGCGTGGCGAGCTTGAGGAACTGGGTGATGCCGCCGATCCGGGGGGCGTCGGGCTGGAGCACGTCGGCCGCGCCGTGCCGGATCAGCTCCCAGTGCTCGGCGACGCTGGTGAGCATCTCCCCGGTGGCCACGGCAGTGGTCAGCGCGCGGGCCAGCTCCGCGTGGCCCGCGGCGTCGGCCGCGTCCAGCGGCTCCTCGATCCACACCAGGTCGAACTCCTCCAGCGCCTGGCAGACACGCATGGCGCGGGGCCGGTCCCACTGCTGGTTGGCGTCGACCATCAGCGGCACGTCCGTGCCGAGGTGCTCGCGGACCGCGGTGACCCGGCGCAGGTCCTCCCGCCAGTCCGGCTGGCCGACCTTGATCTTGATCCCGCCGACGCCGGCCTCCAGCGTGCGGGTGGCGTTGTCCATGACCTGCTCGACCGGCTCGTGCAGGAAGCCGCCTGAGGTGTTGTAGCAGCGCACGGAGTCGCGGTGCGCGCCGAGCAGCTTGGCCAGCGGCAGGCCCGCGCGCTTGGCCTTGAGGTCCCAGAGCGCGACGTCGATCGCGGCCAGCGCCTGGGTGCTCGCCCCGCTGCGCCCGACCGACGCACCCGCCCAGACCAGCTTCGTCCACAGCCGACCGATGTCGCTGGGGTCCTCGCCGAGCAGCTCGGGCGCGACCTCGCGGGCGTGGGCGAACTGGGCCGGTCCCCCGGCGCGCTTGGAGTAGCCGAAGCCGATGCCGGACAGCCCCGCCTCGGTGTGGATCTCGGCGAAGAGCAGCACGACCTCGGTCATCGGCCGCTGCCGGCCGGTGAGAACCTTGGCGTCGCTGATTCCGGTCGGCAGCGGCAGGGTCACCGAGGACAGGGTGACCCCGTCGATCCGGTCCAGGATGGCCAGCCCGCCTCCCCGGAGATCAACCCCGTTGGTCGCCTCGGGCAGTAAACGTTCGGGTCGGGCACCTACTTGTGGCTGGGGTGCGTCACGTTCCCCTGAGGCGGCGGTCGCGGAGGTGGTCGGGCGGTGTCTCATCGGGCTGTCCGTCATTGGGCTACCTCCAGGGGGCGAGGCAGGGGCGTTTGGGGTCGAAGCGCCAGTCGGGCACGAGGTAGCGCATGGCCACCGCGTCGTCGCGGGTGCCGAGGCCGTGCTCACGGTGGAGCTCGTGGGCCGCGGCCAGCGCGTCGAAATCGAGCTCCACGCCCAGGCCAGGCCCGGTGGGCACCGTGATCGCGCCCTCGCGGATCACCGGCGGGCGGCGGGTCAGAGCCTGGCCGTCCTGCCAGATCCAGTGGGTGTCCAGGGCCGTGATCGGGCCCGGTGCCGCCGCGCCGACGTGGGTGAACATCGCGAGCGAGACGTCGAAGTGGTTGTTGGAGTGGGAGCCCCAGGTCAGCCCGAAGTCCGCGCAGAGCTGCGCGACCCGGACCGAGCCGCGCATGGTCCAGAAGTGCGGGTCGGCGAGCGGGATGTCGACGGCGGCGGCCCGCACCGCGTGGGCGAGCTCGCGCCAGTCGGTGGCGACCATGTTGGTGGCGGTGGGCAGCCCGGTCGCCCGCCGGAACTCGGCCATGGTCTCGCGTCCGGAGTAGACGCCCTCCGCGCCGACCGGGTCCTCGGCGTAGGCCAACACCCCGTGCAGGTCGCGGCAGAGCGCGACGGCGTCGGCGAGCAGCCAGGCGCCGTTGGGGTCCAGAGTGATCCGTGCCTCGGGAAAGCGGCGGGCCAACTCCCGCACGACGGCGACCTCCTGCTCGGCGGGCAGCACGCCGCCCTTGAGCTTGAAGTCGGCGAAGCCGTAGCGGGCCCGCGCCGCCTCGGCCAGCGCGACGACGGCCTCGGCGCTCAGCGCGGGCTCCCGGCGCAGCCGCTCCCAGTCGTCGGCCGGCCGCTCCTCGGCCAGGTAGGGCAGGTCGGTGGCCCGCCGGTCGCCCACGAAGAACAGGTAGCCCAGCACGGGGACGCGCTCGCGCCGCAGCCCCTCACCGAGCAGCTCGGCCACCGGCACGCCGAGGTGCTGGCCGAGCAGGTCCAGCAGGCACGACTCCAGGGCGGTGACCGCGTGGACCGTCGTCCGCTGGTCGAAGGTCTGCCGGCCGCGCCCGCCGGCGTCGCGGTCGGCGAAGGCGGTGGCGACGGCGCGCAGCAGCCGGTTGTAGTGGGCGACGGGCCGGCCGACGAGCAGCTCCGCGGCCTCCTCGATGGTCCGGCGGATAGCCTCGCCGCCGGGCACCTCGCCGATCCCGGTCCGGCCCTCGCTGTCGGTCACCACGACGATGGTGCGGGTGAAGAACGGGCCGTGGGCGCCGCTCAGGTTCAGCAGCATGCTGTCGTGCCCGGCGACCGGCACCGCCTGGATCCTGGCGACCGTGGGCTCGCTCACGAGACGGTCCGCACGAGCTCGGTGAGCTCGGCGAGCTCGTCGGGGGTCAGGTCGGTCAGCGGGGGCCGCACGCGCCCGCCGTCGCGGCCGACCGCGGTCAGCCCGGCCTTGACGATCGACACCGCGTAGCCGCGGCCGCGGTCGCGGATGTCGAGGTAGGGGATGACGAACTCGTTCAGCATCCGGTACACCTCGGCCCGGTCCTGGGCCCGCACGGCGGCGTAGAAGCGCAGCGCGAACTCCGGCAGGAAGTTGTAGAGCGCCGAGGAGTACGTGCTCATCCCGAGCTGCAGCAGCGGCAGCGCGAAGGTCTCCGCGGTGGGCAGCCCGCCGATGTAGGCGAGCCGGTCCCCGACCTTGGCATAGGTCCGGGTCAGCCGCTCGATGTCGCCCACGCCGTCCTTGAGCCCGACCAGGTTGGGGTGCCGCTCGGCGAGCTCGACGACCGTCGCGTCGTGCAGGACGGCGTTGGCCCGGCTGTAGACGATCACACCCAGCTCGGTCGCCCGGCACACCGCCCCGACGTGCTCGACCAGGCCGCGCTGCCCGGCCTCGGTCAGGTAGGGCGGGAACAGCAGCACGCCCGAGGCCCCGGCCTGCTGCGCGGACCTCGCCTGCTCGACGGCGACCGCCGTCGCCCCGGTGGCCGGCGCGATGACCGGGACCCGGCCGGCGACCTCGTCGACGGCGACGCGGACCACCCGGTCCACCTCGGCGGTGGTGAGCGAGAAGCCCTCCCCGGTGCCGCCGGCGGCGAACAGCCCGGCCACGTCGAACCCGGACTGCCAGGCCAGGTGCTCGCGGTACCGGGGCTCGTCGAACCGGAGGTCGGCGTCGAAGTGGGTCACCGGGAAGGAGAGCAGGCCGGAGCGCAGCCGCTCGGCGAGGGACTCCGGAGGCAGTAGCGTCACCCGTCCATGTAAGAACGCCGCACGATGCATGTCCAAGAGCGGTTTCGCATGAGCCGATACCGGGAGGGCATCACTCCTCGGGTGGGAGGTTGTCGAGCACGTGCAACGCCCGCCACAGGGCCGGGTTGGCGGAGTCCCGCCGCCAGAGCAGGTGCAGCTCCACCGGCTCGGCGACGGCCAGGGCGAGGCGGGCGAACCGCACGCCCTCGATCGGCAGGCGGGCGGCGGACCCGGGGACGAACGCGATGCCCCGGCCCGCCGCGACCAGCCAGAGCATCGTGAGCACCTGGCTCACCGTGTGCACGGTGTGCTCCGGGTCGACCGGGACGGCGCCGACGACGAGGTCGTAGAAGTACCTCGCCTCGGTCGGCGAGTGCATGATGACCCGTTCACCGGCCACGTCGGCCGGGGTGAGGTCGCGACCGAGCTCGCCGAGGGGGTGCCCGACGGGCACGGCGACCAGCAGCGGCTCCCGGTGCAGCAGGCGCGAGCCGAACGTCGCGAGATCGAACGGCGGCCGGGCGAGCCCGAGGTCGATCTTCTCGTTGACCAGCCCGGCGACCTGCTCCCGGGTCACCAGCTCGGAGAGCTCGACGTCCACGTCGGGCAGCTCCGCGGAGAGGCGGTTGAGCAGCCGGCCGAGCACCCCGTAGGCCGAGGCCGCGGTGAAACCGACCCGGACGACGCCGCTGAACCCCGAGGAGACCCGGCGGGCCAGCTCCGGCGCCGCCTCGACGAGCGCGATCAGCCGCCTGGCCTCGACGAGGAACACCTGCCCGGCCGCGGTGAGGGTGACCCGCCGCTGGTCGCGGACCAGCAGCTGGGCGTTCACCGCGCGCTCGAGCTTCTGGATCTGACGGCTCAGCGGGGGCTGGGTCATCTTCAGCCGAGCCGCGGCCCGGCCGAAGTGCAGCTCCTCCGCGACGGCGACGAAGCCGCGCACCTGCTCGATGGTGAATCCCATGCACGAAAGGTATCAATCCATGCCTCAAGGGATTTGGACAGGCATGACCGAAGCTCATACCCTCCCTGATCCAAGAGCCCGCGCGTCTCGAAGGAGAGAACGATGATCAGGAAATGGGCGGTAGCCGGGGTAGGCCTGGCACTGGCGCTCTCGACCACGGCGTGCGGCGGCAACCTCGGCGGCGGCTCGGACGAGGAGGCGGCGGAGTTCCCCGGCGGTGACCCGATCACGATCTACGTCGGGCAGGATCCGGGCGGCAGCACGGACCTGATCGCACGGGCACTCGCCGACGCGGCCGCCGACGACCTCGGCGTCGCGATCACGGTGGAGAACAAGCCGGGGGCCAATGGCGCGCTGGCCGCCCGGGAGCTCGCCGGAGCGAAGCCCGACGGCCACACGTTGATGATCTACAACGGAAGCCTGGCCTACATCACCCCGCTGGCCGTGCCGGCCGACGAGGCGGTGGACATCGCCGACTACGAGATCGTCACCGGCATCTCCCAGGACGACTACGTCCTGGTGACCGCCCCGTCCTCGGGCCTGAAGACGGTCGAGGACCTGAAGGGGCCCGGGCGCCCGATCACCTACGGCACGACCGGTGTCGGCACCGGCAGCCAGCTCTCCCAGGCCCTGCTGTTCGCCCAGGCCGGCATCGAGGCCACGGCCGTGCCCTTCGACGGCGGGTCGCCGACGCTGACGGCGGTCCTCGGCGGCCAGGTCGACGTGGGCTCCATCCAGCTCGGGGAGGCGGTGGAGCAGATCGAGGCGGGCAAGCTGACCCCGATCGTCACCTTCGCACAGGAGCGGCCCTCGTACCTGCCCGACACCCCGACCGCCGTGGAGGAGGGCTACGACACCCCGGTGCAGCAGTCCCGCGCCGTGTTCGCCCCCGGCGGCACCCCCGCGGAGGTGCTCGACCGCCTGCGCCAGTCGTTCCAGAAGGCGTTCGACTCCGACGCGTACCAGAAGTTCAACGAGGACAACCAGCTCACCCCCAACGAGGTCGACGGCGACGAGCTGCGTGACCAGTGGAGCGGCAACCTCGACAAGTACCGGCAGGTGGTCGAGGAGTACGGCATCAAGCTGGGCGAGCAGCAGTGACCGACCGGGGCGACGAGCCGCGACCGAACGGGAACGGCGTCGCCGAACACCCGCCGGCCGACGGGCAGGCCCCGGACCGCGACCGCGCCGAAAGCCCGCACCCCGAAAGCACCGGAACCGAAGGCAGCGATCTGGGGGAGGCCGTACGCGAGGTCGAGGCCGCCGCGCACGAGCACCGGCCGCCGGCCGGGCCGTTGGCCAACGCCCTGACCGCGGGCGCCGTGGTGGTGCTGGGGGTGGCCGCGGTGCTCGGCTCCTGGTCGCTCGGGGTGGGCAGCGCCAGCACTCCCGGACCGGGAACCTGGCCGCTGCTGGTGAGCCTCGCGCTCGTGGTGCTGGGGGTGGCGCTGCTCGCCGGGGCGCGGCGGGCGAGCGACGCCGAGCGGTTCTCGCGGTCCAGCTGGCTGGTGCTCGCGGGGATCGCGACGATGGTCGGCTTCGTCGCGGTCATCGAGGTGGTCGGGTTCGAGATCCCGGCCGCACTGCTCTGCTTCGTGTGGCTGCGCTTCCTGGGACGGGAGAGCTGGCGCACCTCCGTCCTCACCAGTCTCGGGGTGGTCGTCGCGTTCTACGCGGTGTTCGTCGCGGCCCTCGCCGTGCCCATCCCGCACCTGTTCTAGGAGGGTCCGTGGACCTGTCCCCCGTCCTCGACGGCTTCGGCGTCGTACTGGAGCCGACGAACCTCCTGTACTGCCTCATCGGCGTCGTGATCGGCATGCTGATCGGCGTGCTGCCCGGCCTCGGCCCGGCGGCGACGATCGCGATCCTGCTGCCGGTCACCTTCGGCATCGAGCCGGTCACCGCGATCATCATGCTGGCCGGGATCTTCTACGGCGCCCAGTACGGCGGGACGATCACCTCGGTGCTGCTTCGGCTGCCGGGCGAAGCGTCCTCTGTGGTCACCGTGTTCGACGGGCACGCGATGGCCCGGCAGGGACGCGCGGGCACCGCGCTCGGCATCGCCGCCATCGGCTCGTTCGTCGGCGGCACCGTGTCGATCGTCGCGCTGTCGCTGCTCGCCCCGGTGGTGGCCGGCTTCGCGCTGGACTTCGGGCCGCCCGAGTACACCGCGCTCGCGCTGCTCGGCATCCTCCTGGTCGCCACGGTCAGCAGCGGGAACCGGCAGAAGGCGGTGATCGCCGCGTGTGTCGGCCTGCTGCTGGCCACGGTCGGCCGGGACGGGTTCACCGCTGCCGAGCGGTTCACCTTCGACAACCTCTCCCTCGCCGACGGCCTGGACTTCGTGCCGATCGCGATGGGCCTGTTCGGGCTCGGCGAGATTCTCTACAACCTCGAGGAGCGGCACCGGGCCGTGCAGGCACCGGTGGCGGTCACCAACGTATGGCCCTCCCGAGCCGACCTGCGGCAGTCCTCAGGCGCGATCGGGCGCGGCTCGGTGCTCGGCTTCCTGCTCGGCATCCTCCCCGGCGGTGGGGCGACGCTCTCCTCGCTGGCCGCCTACGCGCTGGAGAAGCGGCGCGCCAAGGACCCGGCGCGGTTCGGGCGGGGCGCGGTCGAGGGCGTCGCGGCGCCGGAGAGCGCCAACAACGCGGCGGCGACCTCCTCGTTCATTCCGCTGCTCACGCTCGGGATCCCGGCCAACGCGACCATGGCGGTGATCTTCGGGGCGCTGCTCATCCAGGACGTCACCCCCGGCCCCCAGCTGGTCACCGAGGAGCCCGAGCTGTTCTGGGGCGTGGTGAACTCGATGTACCTCGGCAACATCCTGCTGCTGGTGATGAGCATCCCGCTGGTCGGCCTGTTCGTCCGGATCCTGCGGGTGCGCGCGACGATCCTCGCGCCGATCACCGTCCTGATCACCCTGGTGGGCGTGTACACGGTCAACAACGACGTCTTCGACATCGTGCTGGTGATCGTCTTCGGCGCTCTCGGCTACCTGATGCGCAAGCTCGGCTTCGACCCCGGCCCGCTCGTGCTCGCGTTCGTGCTCGGCTCGCTGCTCGAGGACTCGCTGCGCCGCTCGCTGCTCATCTTCGACGGGGACCCGACCGGGTTCCTCACCCGGCCCATCTCCGGGACGCTGTTCGCCGCGTTCCTCGTGGTGGCCCTCCTCCCACCGGTCCGCGCGGCGCTGGCCCGCCGCCGGACCCCCAACCCGACCAACCGGACCAAGGAGCACCTATGACCGTCCTCGCATCCTGCTGACCGCGGAACGCGCTGCTGGCCGAGAAACCGCCCACTCCTTGACAGAAGGTGGCCGGCGCCGCCAGGGTTCGGTGAGGAGGCGCCCGATGACGAACCTTCGCCCGTTCGGCGTTCCCGCCGCGGCGGTCAGCCGACGAACCCTGTTGACCGGAACGCTCGGAGCCGGCGCGCTCGCGGCCCTCACCGCGTGCGGCGGCGGTGAGGACACCGGCGGCGGTGGCGGTGGCGGTGGTGGCACCGTGACGTTCGGATCGAACTGGGCCGACGAGGTACCCAAGAACGCCGTCGCCGCGATGATCAAGGGTTACTCCGGCGGCGAGGTCAGGATCAACACGGTCGACCACAACTCGTTCCAGGAGAACATCAACAGCTACCTGCAGGGCGGGCCGGACG
>NZ_MSIE01000082.1 GCF_001921205.1 Actinophytocola xanthii
GAACAACAACCCACCACAACCACTTGACACACCATAGGAGCGTCGAAGGACCTCCATGTCTCGCACACTGCCACTCCTGGTGGCCGTGGCGTCGGTGGCCGCGTTGCTGACCGGCACCACCACGTCCACCGCCGCTCCCACCCCGCCGACCGACGGCCGCACGGTCACGCTGGTGACCGGCGACCGGGTCCGGGTCGGGTCCGACGGGGTTCTGATCGAACCCGGCCAGGCCCGACGCGGCACCAGGTTCAGCCAGTACCGGGTTGACGGTCACGACTACGTGATCCCGTCCGACGCGCTCGCCATGGTCGGCGCCGGCCGGCTCGACCGCCGCCTGTTCGATGTGACGACCCTGCTGGAGATGGGCTACGACGACAGCAGCCGGCCGGACCTGCCACTGATCGTCACCGGCGGAAGGGTGGCCGCCGCGCGCACGGCCACCGCGCTGCCGAGCGTCGACGGCGCGGCGGTCCGGCTGCCGGTGGCCGACCGCACGCGGTTCTGGTCGAGTCTCACCGGACCCGGGGCTGCCCGGGACGCCGACCGCACCATCTGGCTGGACGGCATGCGAAAGCTGCATCTCGACCAGAGCGTTCCCCAGGTCGGGGGTCCGGCGGCCTGGCAGGCCGGGTACACGGGGCGCGGCGTCACCGTCGCCGTCCTGGACACCGGCGTCGACGCCGACCACCCCGACCTCGCCGGCCGGGTCGCGGACGTCCGCGACTTCACCGGCGAGCAGGGCGGCACGGACCGGGACGGCCACGGCACCCACGTGGCGTCGACCATCGCGGGCTCCGGCGCCGCCTCCGGCGGTCGCCTTCGCGGCATGGCGCCGGAGGCGACCCTGCTGTCGGGGAAGGTGTGCTCGGTCGACGGCTGTCCCGACTCGGCCGTGCTGGCGGGCATGGAGTGGGCGGCGCGCAGCGGCGCCGCGGTGGTCAACCTCAGCCTCGGCGGTCCGGACGGCGCCGGGCTCGACCCGCTCGAGCAGGCGGTGAACGCGCTCACCGAGCAGCACGGCACGCTGTTCGTCATCTCCGCCGGCAACGCCGGCACGCTGGGAGCGGCGACGGTGGGGTCTCCGGGCAGCGCGGAGGCCGCGCTCACCGTCGGCGCCGTCGACCGGCAGAACGCGCTCGCCCCGTTCTCCAGCCGGGGTCCCCGGATCGGCGACGAGGGCATCAAGCCGGACCTGACCGCACCCGGTGTGGAGATCCAGGCGGCCCAGGCCACCGGTACGGGCGGCGCCGAGCCGTACGTCCGGATGTCCGGCACGTCGATGGCCGCCCCCCACGTCACCGGCGCGGCGGCGTTGCTGGCCGAGCAGCACCCGGGCTGGGACGGCCCCGACCTCAAGACGAGCCTGACCGGAGCGGCGGAGCCGGCGGAGGACCTGACGCCCTTCGAGCAGGGTTCCGGACGGCTGGACGTGGCGCGGGCGGTGAGCCAGACCATGCGCGCGGAGCCGGCGAACCTGTCGCTGGGCCGGCAGCGCTGGCCGCACGACGACGACGAGCCGGTCACCCGCCCGGTGACCGTCCACAACGACGGCGACGAGGCGGTCACGATGACCCTCTCGGTCGACGCCACCGGCCCGGACGGACGACCGGCACCCGACGGCGCGTTCCGGGTCCTGCCTACCGAGATCACGGTGGGTCCGGGTGCGGCCGAGCAGGTGACGGTCACTGTGGACACCCGGGTGCCCGGCCCGGAGGGCACCTACAGCGGAGCGGTCGTCGCCACCGGCGGACAACAACGCGTGCGTGTCCCCCTCGTGGTCAACCGCGAGCCGGAGAGCTACGACCTGACCCTGACCCACCTCGACCGCACGGGCGCGTCCACACCGCGCTACGGCACGTCGGTGTACGGGGTGGACGCCTCGTTCTCCGCCGCCCCCTACGAGCCGGACGGCACGTCGACCGTGCGGCTGCCGAAGGGTCACTACCACGTGGACAGCGCGATCGTCGAGGCAGACGACTCCGCGTCGAGCAAGCTGGTCCACCCGCTGGTCGACCTCGCCGGCGACACCACCGTGTCGCTGGACGCCCGGACGGCGATACCGGTGGAGGTGACGGTACCTCGGCCCGCGGCGATACCGTTCGCCACCGCCGTCGGCTACACCCGCCGGTTCCCGGGCGGCGACGTGGCGAGCATCGAGACCGCTGAGGGCGGCGCGCCGCTGTACAGCGCCCGGGTCGGTCCCGCACAGCCGGTCGCCGGGCTGACCGGGCAGGTGTTGAGCTGGTGGGGCGAGCTCGGCCCGGACGGCCGGCTCGGCGCGGGCAGCCACCTGTTCAACCTGGCCTGGTACCCGGCCAGGACGATGCCGAGCGGGTACACCCGGCACGTGCGGGAGGAGGAGTTGGCCGTCGTGCGGGCCGAGTACCGGAGTGTGGTCCCGGGTGCGTCCGGCCGGCGGACGGCGCGCCCGAGAGGCCCGGGGATGGCGGAGGCGCTGCTCGGTCTCGGTACCGAGGCCGAGCTTCCGATGACCAGGACCGAGTACTACACGACCGACGACGTCGAGTGGTCGGAGGAGTTGCTGGAGGTCGTCGACGGGGAGCCACGAGAGGAGGAGGCCAGCTACGCCACGACGTACCGCCGTGGACCGCGGACGGTGGTCTGGGGTGCTGCCCCGTTCGGCCCCAGCCTGCCGAGGGACCTGGTGCCGTGGGTGTACCGCGAGGGCGACCTGCTGGGGTCGAGGGTGAAACTGTTCGGGGATCGAGAGCACAACCGCGCCGGATGGTCCATCGTGGATTCCGAGCACAACGCGTTGTACGTCGACGGCTCGCCGGTTCCGGAGAACGGCAGGGGTACCTTCGCCGTGCCGCCACGGACGGCGGAGTACCGCCTCGAGGTCGGGGCCACCCGGAGCGGCGCCTACGAACTGTCCACTTCAGTCAGTCTGGAATGGACGTTCACGTCGGCGCACGTTCCGGAGGGACGAGCGACCGCCCTGCCGGTGAGCGTGATCCGCTACACCCCGGAGTTGGACGCGACCGACACCGCCCCCGCCGGCCGCCGGTTCACGGTGCCGGTGCTGGTCCAGCGTCAACCCGGTGCGACCACGGCGCGAACGCTCCGAACAGAGGTGTCCTACGACGACGGCAGGACCTGGCAGCCCGCGCACGCCACAGGTCGTGGAGACCACTGGCGGGCGGTCGTGAACCACCCGAGCAGGGCCGGTTTCGTGTCGCTGCGCACGACGGCCACCGACCACGCGGGCGGCTCGGTCACCTACACCGTCATCCGGGCCTACCGGATCGGATAGCACGACCCACCTCGCGCGAACGCAAGGCCCCGCCCCGGTCACGAATGACCGAGGCGGGGCCTTCTTGTTGTGCACGGAAGAATATTCCCCCTCCACCCGCATTGTCATATGACACGTTACGCCGTGCTGCCTGCGGTTATCGTGGGACCGGTGTGTCGGCAGACCGGACAATTCGCACCCATTGGACGGTCGAAAGAGGTTGAGGGGGAGCGCACTGTGAAGGTTGACCGGATGGATGGTGAGCGCATCAGAGGGGCCGAGAAGCCGTTCTCGACCAGGCCGGACGGATGGAACGAGCTCCGGCTGCTGGACTCGATCACCGCGGGCTCCCTGGACACGCGAATCAACGAGATCTCCGATCGTGACTGGCAGGGTCCGATAGACCTCGATCTCTCCGGTGCCTCCTCGGTCGATATCACCGCTCTCCAGTACATTCTCGCGCTGCTGAACGAACGTGGTCGCAAGCAGCTCGCGACCGCGTTCTCGGTGCCCAAGGCCGAGAAGGTGCGCGACTGCGTGGGGGCGTGGGGCTTTCCAACGGCCGCGTCGATTGTGTTCAAGTCCTCGATCCGCACGCTGTTGTGGCGGGGCGACCGGCCGTTCATCAGCGAACGACGTCGGCTGTACGGCAAGGAGGGAGCGCAGGCGCGGCGCTCGACGAACGCGTACGCGAGGCTCGTGGAAACCCGGTTCTTCCGTTTCGGTGCTCACGTGTTCAACACCGACCCGCAGATTGACTCGATCATCGAGGCCGAGTGGTCCCGCTGGCGCTCGCCCCTGGTCATGGGATTCCTGGAGAGCTGCCTCCAGGACAGGGGACCGGAGATCGCCAGAGTCGTGATCTACGAGTTGCTCGTCAGCGCGCTGAGACGGCCGCGGGCGGACCTCGTCAGCATCATCCCCTTCGCCGACGACCCGGACGTCGTTCGGACGGGTGAGGGCCATTTGAGCATCTCGGTCTGGGACAACGGCAAGACGATGATCGAGCCGCTTCGGGTCGCTCTCGATGCCGGTGCGGCCAACCAGCCCTCCGTTCCCGCCGGGGACAGGTTCCACGTGGAGTCCTCGGGGTGGACTCCGTCGGTGAAGCGCTACGTCGGTGGGTGGAAGCCGCGCGGGGACGCCACCGACGAGGAGCTTCTGCTGTGCTCGCTCTTCCCGGTCCAACCCCAGGTCGGCGAGCGGCAGGGATACGGGCTCCGGGCGCTCTACCGGTGCGTCATCGACCTGTTCGGCGGGAGCCTCGAGGTCCGCACGGGCAACCAGCTGATGAACCTACGGGGGTGGTCACGGGGGCGACGGAGGACGAGTCGGGCCTATCAGGCCGAGATCTGCCGGATCGGGGGACGGCAGTTCAACGGCAACATGATCACAGTGCGAATACCGGTGAGTCATGGCACCTAAGGAATGGTTCCTCGAAGCGGATGTCGTCCGGCTGGGCGCCCCGACCCAGGAGCCGGTCGACGACAGGCGACGGCAGCTTCATCTGTGGGTGGCCAGACGCCTGCTCAACTCGGTCCGCGAGCGACGGCCCGCCACGACGACCAAGTACCTGCCGCCGGAGCAGATCCGAAGCTACCCCCGGCTCCTCGGTGAGCTGCTGGACCTGCCCAACGGCGGCGACGAACAGACGGTGGCCGTGATCGACTGCTCGCTCAACCACTACGAGGACCTGGGCGAGAACATCCTCTACTCCGTGGCGCTGTGCGCGGCCGGCTTCGCGGCGAGCCCCGGCCACGTGTGCATCGTCCTGCTCCCGCGGCTTCCGCACAGCTACCACAGCTCGTTCTGGGAGCCGCTCAACGAGTTGAGCATCTCGGGTGGCAGCGTCCTGGTGCTCAACAACGAGGGCAAGTTCAAGGTTCACGGAGGGCCTCGCCCGAAGGCCGAGCAGGTCGCGCCGGGGTACGGGCAGCGGCAGCAGGAGCTGATCGGGTCCAGGCAGCAGGAGTTCGACGACAAGATCATCCGCAAGATGGGTCACTTCGAGATCAACGACGAGTACTGCAGCAGGTACTTCTTCGACGGAAGCCGCACGGTGCAGGAGCTGTCCCACCTGCTGGTCGACCGCATCACCCACCTCGTGGGATCTCGCCCCTCCCTGGCTCGCACGGAGTTGATCGTCCCGGAGACGGTCGATCCGTGGATGGAGGACGCGGTGGCCGTCGCGTCAGGCAAGCTGAGAATGCGTCAGACGAAGTGGCCGAGCGGCGGAGATCGCGCGGCGCCGGACCCGGACGAGCACACCCAGTACCTGGTCATGCTTGACTTCGTCAACACCGGCAGCACGTACCGGAGAATCATCAAGGAGGCCCTCGGCTCCGGCTACAACCTGCACAGGTACGCGGTCGCGGCGTTCATGGCGCGGGACTTCCAGACCGAGGACGATCTGCCGGAGCTGTCGCCCATCAAGCGGGTGCGGGTGGATCGTGTCCCACGGCGGGACTGCGTTCAGTGCAAGATCGGTCTGCCGTTCACGAACAAGGATCGGGAGGAACTGCTCCGGCTCCGCTCCTACGACGCCTGGGAGGTCTTATCCCACGTGCCCTGGATCGAGGAGACCTACGGTCCGCCCGAGCACCTCCGGCAGAAGTCGAACCCGGACTTCGTCCGCTTGTTCGAGGAGTTCGGCGACTACCTGGCATACAAGCTGGAGATGGTTCTGCGCCACCTGGTCCCCGGCTCCGCGGTCGCCGTGGCCTGCCCGGAGGAACCGGGGATCCTGGCGGTGGTCAAGAGGATGCAGCCCTGGGCGGACAACCGGATCGTCGCGGTTCGAGTCCCTCGCTCGGTGCTGGAGAAGGCCGACCGGAGCACCAGTGCCGAGATCCGCCAACTCGCCGAGGGCCACGAGTGGTCGAGGCAGCTCGCTCATCTCGCGGAACGCAACGTGAACGTGGTGGTGGTCGACGAGCAGAACGGCTCGAACCGGACCGCGCGGCAGATGATCAAGGTGCTCGAGTCGTTCCACCTGCGTCCGAAGGCCTACCTGCCGGTTTTCAACTTCGTTCCCAGCGAGACCCTCGACGGGGTCCGGGTTGTCGCCCTGTACGACGTACCGCGGCCGAGGAGGATGGACCCATGACGCAGCCGTCGGACCCGCTGCTCCCGCAGGAGCGTGCCGAGGAGTCGATAGCGGCGATCGCCTACTACCTCAGCACCGAACGCGACCCCTACCGCCGCGACCTGCTCATGCGCGACTACGCGTTGCGCTCCCGGAACATCCCCAAGCAGTCGCTGGTGGAGTTCCACGAACGGGTCGTCGACTCCTTCCTGCCCGAGGAGTACGCGCTCGGATACCAGTTGCCCGCCCGTGCGCCGGACCGCGAGGTGATGGAGGTCGACGTCATCATCATGGCCGTCCAGCGGATCGAGATACAGGCGGCGATAGCGGCGTTGGGCATCTCCCGCACCCCGTCGAGGTCCTACCGGGAGCGTGACTTCTACCATGCGACGGTCCCCTGTCGCGCCGCCGGCCGGATCGACGAGCCCACCGAGCTGTCCGTGGCGCTCACGGCCGTGGGGCAGGCGCTGAACCTCCATGCGATGGACGCGGTGGGGGAGATCTCCGAGGCGTACCGGGCGCAGGTGTGGATCCTCGTGGGAATGGCCGCGGGGTTGGCGGGGAAGATCAGGAAAGGCGACGTCTCGTTCCCGGAGACGGTGTGGTGGTACGAGCCGGGGCGGGAACGGCCCGACATGTTCGAGCCCCGGCCGGAGTTGGCGTACCGCCGTTCGCTCAACCGGCAACTGTTCCGCTTCGACCCGGTCAGCGAGTCGCTGTCCGCCCGTCTCGCCCGTGCCGTCGCCGAGCTTCCGGACGCGTACCGGCCAGCTGACCTCCCGGCGGACTTCTCGCCGAACGTGACGGTGTTGAAGGACGCCGTGGCCACCGGCGAGAGGCTGCTGCGGGATCCGTCGCGGCTGGCCTCGCTGCACGACAGCAACGAACGGATCGTCCTCGGCGACCAGGAGTCGTACGGTTTCGCGCTGGCCTGCCGCGACCTGAACTGGATAATCGCGCGGGGAATAGCGGACTACGGGGACGAGGAGAAGGACGACAGCTGGCAGTACCTGGCGACGCTGATGGCGGTGCACAGCGTCCTCGAGTTCCTCGAGCAGGACTACATCCCGCCCCGCGTCGACGATCCTTCGGTGGACTGACTACATGAGCCGTTCCAACTGGTCGGGCGCGACGATCGGCTGGAGGATCGTCGTGAGTTTTTCGAGTACCGGCCGGCAGACCGGGGTGGCGAGGTAGTGCGGCGTGTCTCCGTTGTCGACCTGCATCGCCGGTTCCCGCATGTTCATCAGATACGGTGCGTACAGGATCTGGGGATTCTCGCTGGGGAGGTCGATGATGATCGCGGAGAACCCGGGAAAGGACTTCGAGTAGTAGACCTCGAATCGGTCCGCGCGCGTGTTGTACTTGTCCTTGAACGCGCTGAACGCCTTGACGGAAGCACGGATCTTCTCGGCCAGATCCTCGCGGCGGTACTGGGACAGGATCCTGGTCGTGTCGCAGACCGGGTCCAGGAGCACACATCGGTACGTTCCGCCGCGGGCGAGGAACTCCAGCACGGCGTCGCGGTAGGTCGCCGGCCGCTCCGTCGTGTTGAGGTAGGTCGTCGCCGTGCGCAACGCGGTTCCCAGGTCGATGACCTCGGTGTTGGCCACCGCGACCAACCGCGCCTTCTCCTGCTGGCTCGGTCGCTCGATGCTGGCCATCACCTGGGCCTGGCCAGCGAGCCCGTTGTGCATGATCCATGCGCGACGCGCTGACCTGGGGTCGGGGTCCACCGCCCGGAGGTAGATGTCGCGACGCTCGTAGGTGCCGACCGGGGCGAAGGTACGCGCGTGCGGGCCGGCCGCCTGGTACACGTCCTCGGAGATCGTCAGGCAGTCCGGCGGTGTCGCCTCCTCCAGGTGGGCGACGAAGTTGATGTCGGGAGAGTGGACCGACCCGTTGTCGCTGTCGTGCGAGTACGGAATTGTTCCCTTGTGGACGGCAATTCGGAGGCGGAGCTCGCCGTTCAGCTCGGTGGAGCTCAGTTCCTCCCGTACCGACGGCAGGTCAACGAGCAGAATGTCGAGCGCGGCACGCAGTGCGACATCCCGGGTCGTGCTTTCGTCGTCGTCGTGGACCACGATCAATCCGCCGTCGCCTCGCCACGACCAGAGCTTGGTGCGAGCGCAGCCCAGTTCCGCGGCCAACTTCTGGACGCGAGACGTGACCCGCTCGCGCAACAAGTCGAAGGCGTGAGCGGCACGGTCACGCGGGTTGGACCGGACGATACTCGAATAGCCGGACGAGTCCGCGACGATGATGTAGACGTTTTCGTAGGTGCGGCCTGCTTGGAACTCCTCGTTGGGCAACGCTGTCCTCATAAGTTGTCGGGCCCGGTCGAGGACACCATAGACGAGGGCAGCGCAAGTCACACGAAACGGTGGTCTCGTAGAAATGCCGGAGAAGAATTGATCTCCACGGCCGGCTGATTACCGGAGGGTAACCAGCCGCGCTGGCGCCATTCAGCCAGTTGCGTTTGAGCGTTACCAGCGGACGAGCAGTGTCCGCTGGTCGCCCCGTCCTGCCAGCCGCGTCACCAGCCGCGCTGGCGCCATTCGCCGAGCTTGGGGCGCTCGGCGCCGAGCGTGGAGTCGTCTCCGTGGCCCGGGTAGAACCAGGTGTCGTCGGGCAGCTGGTCGAAGACGCGGGACTGCACGTCGTTCAGCAGGGACGTGAAGTTCTCCGGGGACGTCGTCCGCCCCACGCCGCCCGGGAACAGCGAGTCACCGGTGAACAGGTGGGGGTGGCCGGCCGGGTCCCGGTACAGGAGCGCGATCGAGCCCGGGGTGTGCCCGCGAAGGTGGATCACCTCGAGGACGCAGTCACCCACAGGAATGGTGTCGCCCTGGGTCACGTAACGGTCCGGCGGCACCGGCAGCGGGCCGGCGTCCTCCTCGTGGGCGATCGTGTTCACGCCGTACGCCCCGGCCACCGCCCCCAGCGCCTGCCAGTGGTCCTGGTGCTGGTGCGTCGTCACGATCGTCTGCAGCGTCGGGCGGTGGTCGTCGTGGCCGATCAGGTCGGAGATCCGCTCCGGGTCGTTCGCCGCGTCGATCAGCAACGCCTCCTGGGTGGCCTTGCAGATCAGGAGGTACGCGTTGTTGTCCATCGGGCCGACGGAGATCTTCGTGATGCTCAGCGCGTCCAGCTCGCGGCGCGCGGCGGCGCCGCCGGGCTCGACATGACCGGTGTACTCGTCCACGGCGTGACCCTAGCGCGTCGGCCGCCTATGCCAGCGGGGGCAGTACCGGCACGTCGCCGCTCAGCTCGGCGCCGTCGTCGCGCCCGGTCAGCCACGCCAGGACGGCCGTCGCGGGCCCGGCGACCTCGTGCACCTCGTCGTCGTCCGCGGTCACCTCCCAGGTGCGCTCCTCCCCGTCGGGGAGCGTCACCCGAAGGTGGAGTGAAAGCCCGTCCGGGCGATTGCTCTGGCGGGACACGGCCGCGTCGAGCGCGGCCTCGAGCTCGGCGGCCGGGATGTCGGCGAAGGTAAAGCCGGCGTCCAAGTCCACCATGTGTACCCACAGCTCGAACAGGCGCATCGCCGGGATCTCGGCCGCCGGGAACGGCGTCGGGATGCGGCCGGTCACCACGGCCTCCCACTGGCTGTCCGTCAGGCGCTCGGCGGCCACGGCCAGGCGGTCGCACGCCGCCCGCAGGTCCTCGTACAGCACCCGCGCCATCCGCTTCGAGCCCTCCTGGATGTCCGCGTCGCGGTCGGCGTTGCTCGGGTACATCGGGTGCTCGATCCCGGTCCTCGCCCACGTGAGCAGGTTCACCAGGCCGTCGGCGTTGCGCGCCAGGTGGCTGACCACGTGCCCCCTGGTCCACCCGGGCAGCAGGCTCGGGCCGCGCATCCCTCTGTCGTCCAGCTCACCGACCAACCGCACCAGCATCTCCGTCGCCGAGCGGACCTTGGGCAGGCAGCGCCTCGCCCGGTCCCCCGCCGACCGGTCGCTCGCGCCGCGCTGGGCCGGAACACCGCCGTGCGCCACGATCGCTTCATTTGAGATGCTGGAACCAGTCATACCGCCATCCCCGCGAGTCGGTAGTTCACAATCTGCACCAGACCTGGTCACCCCAGAGTAGGGGAGCGGGTCGGACCCGGGTAGCCGCCCACCGCCGACGACCCCCGCGGAAACTGTCGGTGCCCCGACCTAGCATGGTCGCGGCCGGGTGGACCAGCGTCTGACCTGCGCCTGGCCGACCACGAGAGCATTCTTCGAAGGGACATCAGTGGCAGACCGCCTCGTCGTCCGCGGCGCGCGCGAGCACAACCTGCGCGGCGTCGACATCGACCTGCCCCGGAACAGCATGATCGTGTTCACCGGGCTGTCCGGCTCGGGCAAGTCGAGCCTGGCCTTCGACACGATCTTCGCCGAGGGCCAGCGGCGATACGTGGAGTCACTGTCGGCCTACGCGAGGCAGTTCCTCGGCCAGATGGACAAACCGGACGTCGACTTCATCGAAGGCCTCTCGCCCGCGGTCTCCATCGACCAGAAGTCGACCAGCCGCAACCCGCGGTCCACCGTCGGCACCATCACCGAGGTCTACGACTACCTGCGGCTGCTGTTCGCCCGCGCCGGCAAGCCGCACTGCCCGCAGTGCGGCGAGGCGATCAGCAAGCAGTCGCCCCAGCAGATCGTCGACCAGGTCCTGGCCATGGAGGAGGGCGTCCGCTTCCAGGTCCTCGCGCCGGTCATCCGGGGCCGCAAGGGCGAGTACGTCGACCTGTTCTCCCAGCTCCAGTCCCAGGGCTACTCGCGCGCCAGGGTGGACGGCGCGGTGCACTCGCTGGCCGACCCGCCCAAGCTCAAGAAGCAGGAGAAGCACGAGATCGCGGTGGTGATCGACCGCCTGGCGGTCAAGTCCTCGGCCAAGCGCCGCCTCACCGACTCGGTCGAGACCGCGCTGCGCCTGGCCGACGGGCTGGTCGAGCTCGAGTTCGTCGACCTCCCGGAGAACGACCCGCACCGCATCCGCGGCTTCTCCGAGAACCTCGCCTGCCCCAACGGCCACCCGCTGGCCATCGAGGACCTCGAGCCGCGCTCGTTCTCGTTCAACTCGCCCTACGGCGCCTGCCCGGTCTGCACCGGCATCGGCGTGCGCCAGGAGGTCGACCCCGAGCTGGTCGTCCCCGACGACGAGCTGAGCCTGGAGGAGGGCGCGATCGCGCCCTGGGCCGGCGGCCAGACCGCCGAGTACTTCACCCGGCTGCTGTCCTCCCTGGCCGAGACCGTCGGCTTCCGGATGGACGTGGCCTGGCGGCGGCTGCCGGCCAAGGCGCAGAAGGCGGTCCTGCACGGCATCAACGAGCAGGTGCACGTGCGCTACCGCAACCGCTACGGCCGGGAGCGCTCGTACTACGCCAACTTCGAGGGCGTGATCCCGTTCCTGGAGCGGCGCCAGGAGCAGACCGACTCCGAGTACATGCGGGAGAAGTACGAGGGCTACATGCGGGAGGTGCCCTGCCCCGCCTGCCAGGGCACCCGGCTCAAGCCGGAGATCCTCGCGGTCACCCTCGAGCACGCCAAGCACGGCGCGCGCTCGATCGCCGAGGTGTCGGCGCTGTCGATCGCCGAGTGCTCCGACTTTCTCGACGGCCTCACGCTGGGCAAGCGCGAGACCATGATCGCCGGTGCTGTGCTCAAGGAGATCCAGGCGCGGCTCCGCTTCCTGCTCGACGTCGGCCTCGACTACCTCTCGCTCGACCGGGCGGCCGGCACCCTGTCCGGTGGGGAGGCCCAGCGCATCCGGCTGGCCACCCAGATCGGCTCTGGGCTCGTCGGCGTGCTCTACGTGCTGGACGAGCCGTCGATCGGGTTGCACCAGCGCGACAACCACCGGCTGATCGAGACGCTCACCAGGCTCCGCGATCTCGGCAACACGCTGATCGTCGTCGAGCACGACGAGGACACCATCCGCACGTCCGACTGGGTGGTCGACATCGGACCGGGCGCGGGCGAGCACGGCGGCCACATCGTCCACAGCGGACCTTTCCAGAAGCTGCTGAAGAACAAGCAGTCGCTGACCGGCGCCTACCTGTCGGGGCGGATGGAGATCCCGACCCCGGCCGTACGCCGCCCGGCCGACCCCAAGCGCCAACTGACCGTGGTCGGCGCGCGCGAGCACAACCTGCGCGGCATCGACGTGGCGTTCCCGCTGGGCTGCCTGGTCTCGGTGACCGGGGTCTCCGGATCGGGGAAGTCCACCCTGGTCAACGACATCCTGGCCACGGTGCTCGCGAACAAGCTCAACGGCGCGCGCCAGGTCCCGGGGCGCCACACCCGGGTGAAGGGGCTCAACCTGGTCGACAAGCTGGTCCGCGTCGACCAGTCGCCGATCGGCCGCACCCCACGGTCCAACCCGGCCACCTACACCGGCGTGTTCGACCACGTGCGGAAGCTGTTCGCGGCCACGACCGAGGCGAAGGTCCGCGGCTACCAGCCGGGGCGGTTCTCGTTCAACGTCAAGGGCGGCCGCTGCGAGGCCTGCGCGGGCGACGGCACCATCAAGATCGAGATGAACTTCCTGCCGGACGTCTACGTCCCGTGCGAGGTGTGCAAGGGCGCGCGGTACAACCGGGAGACCCTGGAGGTGCACTACAAGGGCAAGACCATCTCCGAGGTCCTCGACATGCCGATCGAGGAGGCGGAGAAGTTCTTCGAGCCGATCCGCGCCATCCACCGCCACCTGAAGACGCTGGTCGACGTCGGCCTGGGCTACGTACGCCTCGGCCAGCCCGCCCCGACGCTCTCCGGCGGCGAGGCCCAGCGGGTGAAGCTCGCCTCGGAGCTGCAGAAGCGCTCGACCGGCAAGACGGTCTACGTCCTCGACGAGCCGACGACCGGCCTGCACTTCGAGGACATCCGCAAGCTCATCGGCGTGATCAACGGCCTGGTCGACAAGGGCAACAGCGTGATCGTGATCGAGCACAACCTCGACGTGATCAAAACCTCCGACTGGATCGTCGACATGGGCCCCGAAGGCGGCTCCGGCGGCGGCACAGTAGTCGCCGAAGGCACCCCCGAAGACATCGTCGACGTGGCCGAGAGCTACACCGGCCAGTTCCTCCGCAAGGTCCTCACCTGACCGCACCGCGCCGCCGGCCGTAGGCATCACTGAGCTCTGCGCCGGTGCGCGCACAAGCGGACGACGCGACTCGGTTGGACGTGGCGGCTGGAGAGTGCCCTCAAAGCCAGAGGGTGGAGGGCGGCCAGGTCGATCACCCCTGTGTGCGACCGTGCCCGGCGCCCGCCCGCGGCCACAGCCCACTGCTCATCAGTCAACTCATGCCTGCGAACCACAACACAAGATCAAACCAGGCCAACCTGACCCCGCTTCGAGGACATCCCTGGGCGGCCCGACGGCAGGAGCGGCACGCGGCGCCGGTCTACACCGGCGCGAGGTCGAAGGCCACGCCAGTCAGCCGCTCGGAGTGCTCCCACAGGGCTTGGGCAACCTCCGGATCCCTGGCCGCCGACGTGCTGCCGACGAGCTTCGGGTGGCCGCGCTGCTCGAGGAAGCCGTCCGGGCCGACGTAGCTGCCACCGGGCAGGTCTGGCACGGTCGCCGCGTACAGCGTCGGCAGTGCACCCATCTCCGCGGTCTGTGCCGCGAACCCGCCGAAGGCCATCACGTAGTCGAGGAACGACTCCGTGTGGGACATGAGGTTGGTCCTCGCATACCCGGGATGTGCGGCGTAGGCCCGCACCGCCGAGCCCACCGCGGCCAGCCGGCGGCTCAGTTCGAACGTGAACAGCAGGTTGGCGAGCTTGGACTGGCCGTACGCCGGCCAGCGGCGGTAGCGGCGGCGCTCCCAGTTCAGATCGTCCAACACGATTCGCCCGATCCGGTGCATCCCGCTCGACAGGCTGACCACACGGTCGCGGACGCGGTCGAGCAGCAGGCCGGTCAGCGCGAAGTGGCCGAGGTGGTTGGTGCCGAACTGCAGCTCGAACCCGTCGGCGGTGCGCCTGTGCGGAACCGCCATCACCCCGGCGTTGTTGACCAGCACGTCGATCTCGTCCGGCGCCGACGCGGCGAAGGCCCGCACCGAGCCGAGGTCGGCCAGGTCCAGCCGGCTCACCTCAGCACCCGGCGGCGCGACCGCCTCGCCCCGCGCGACGTCCCGGCAGGCAAGGACGACCCGGGCACCGGCGGCGGCGAACATCCGCGCCGTGGCAAGGCCGAGCCCGCTGTTCGCTCCGGTCACGACGACGGTCCGCCCGCTCTGGTCGGGCATGTCGGCGGCGGTCCAGGGTGCCATGTGGCCACACTGTACCGACGGCATACTCGACCGGGTGATGCTCAACGAGTACCGGTTCCGCCGGGTCTGGTCACTGCACGTGGGAACGCCCCGGGTGTTCGGCGCTCTCGTCGACCTCACGAGCTGGCCGCTGTGGTGGCCCGACGTCCGCTCGGTACAACGGATCGACGACGACACCGCCGAGATGACCTGCCGCGCCACCCTCCCGTACACGTTGGGCTTCCGCTTACGCCGCAGCGTGCAGGACGAGCCGACCGGACGCCTGCGCGTCGAGATGACCGGAGACCTCGAGGGCCACACCGAGGCCACGGTCAGCGGAGACGACTCCACCAGCCGCCTCGAGATCGACCAGTGCGTCGAGACGACGAAGCCGCTGCTGCGCACCTTCGCCCCGGTCGCACGCCCGCTGTTCGTGGCCAACCACGCCCTCATGATGCGGCGGGGCCAACGCGGCCTGCGTGCCTACCTCGCCTGACAACCGCGGCCACCGACTGATTAACTGCGCACTGTGACAGAGCAGCCGACCGCGCCTCCTTCGGGTGAACCCCCCACGCCTCCCGCAGCACGGGCCTCCCGGCTTCGGCTGCTGGTCGTCGCGGCGGCCGCGATGCTCGTCGGAGCGCTCGTCGCGACCGGGGTGGTCGCGTTCCTCACCCGCGAGGAACGCGAGTACGGCGTCTGGGTGTACCTGAAATCGGACGTCACCGAGGAGCAGCGGGCAGCGGTCAAGTCGGCGATGGGTTCCCTGCAACCGGAGGGGGACGTCGAGTACGAGGACAGCGAGCAGGCACGCGAGCGGTTCGAGGAGATCTACAAGGACATGCCCGAGGTCGCCAGGCCGGGCCCGGGCGAGGAACTGCCCGAGTCCTTCACGCTCACGACCAGAAACGCGGACCTCCAGTGCGCGGACCTGGACCCGATTCGGAAACTGCCCGGAGTGGACAGGATCCAGGTGGCCCAGGTGCCGAACGACCAGGTGCTGCCGGGAGAGGTGACCTGCTACTGAACCGCCGTCCTGTGACGGCGATGTCAGCGCCAGGACGTCAGGACCGCCCGCACGTCCTCGCGTAGCCGCTCCGCCAGCGGGCCGCGCGGACGCAGGGCCCAGTCCAGCTGCGCCCCGTGCGCCATCGCGGCGATGATGCGGGCGGCGCGCGCCGGGGGAGGGGCACCCGGTAGCGCCGCGGCTCGCAGCAGGCGGGCCAGGACGCGGTGTACCCGTTCGCGCAGCAGCCGCAGGCCCTCCCGCAGCTCCGGGTCGGTCAGGTCCGCGCCGAGCTGCGCCAGGTGGTTCGTCGTGGTCGTCGGATCGTCCACGCCCTCGGCGGTGACCAGGACCGCGGCCGTCACCGCCTCGAGTGGGTCCGTCCGGGTCGCCGCGGCCGCGCGCATCCGCTGCTCGACGCCCGCCGCCGCCGTGGTCATCATCGCCACCAGCAGCCCCTGCTTCGAGCCGAACCGCCCGGACACGGTGCCGACCGCCACGCCGGCCTCGGCGGCGACCTGGGCCAGCGTGAACCCCGCCCCGTGCCGGCCAACCGCTCGACCGCAGGCGGCGAGCAACTCCTCGTCGGAGATCTTCCTCGGGCGACCCACTCCATTATTGAACCACGGATCGGAAACTGGGAGTACTATCCGAACCACGGTTCAGAAAGGAGCCCCATGTTCAGCTGGAACGACGTCGAAGCCGAGTTCCCCGAGTTCGCCGGGCGGGTTCGGGCCGTGTTCGCCGCCGGCACCAACAAGACGATCGCCACGCTGCGGGCGGACGGTTCGCCCCGGATCAGCGGCACCGAGCTGGAGTTCGCCGAGGGCGAGGTGACCCTCGGCATGATGGGCGGCTCGATGAAGCTGCGGGACGTCCGCCGCGACCCGCGCGTCGCCATCCACAGCCCCACGCTCGAGCCGCCCAAGGAGGACGAGTGGGCCGGCGACGCGAAGCTGGCCGGCCGGCTCGTCGAGATCAAGCCGCCGGAGGGCAACGAGCAGGAGGGCGCCGGCTTCTTCAAGCTCGACCTCACCGAGGTCGCCCTGACCTACCTCAACGACGCCCGGGACGCCCTGGTCATCGAGTCCTGGCACCCCGACCGCGGCCACCGCCGCCGTACGCGGACCTAGATGGGTAAGTCCTGAGCCGGGGTGCTGGCTGGAGACGGAAGAAGGGTGTTCAAGGTCAGTTTGTGACGACCGACCTGAACACCCTTCTCACCGCACTACACGTCAAGATCGACGACCACCACGGTTGACCGTGTCACGCCCTGCTTGGCGCCGGCTCCTCCTCGGTCGACCCGCCCGGGCGGTCCTCCTCCGGCGCGCCACCGTGGTGGTCCTCGTCCAGCATCGTCGCCTCGTCGAACGGATCCTCGCCCGAGAGCACGCGGTTGGCCTGGTCCCGGTCGAACTCCTTGGTCCAGATGCCGACCAGCACGGTGGCGACCGAGTTGCCGGCGAAGTTGGTCAACGCCCGTGCCTCCGACATGAACCGGTCGATGCCGACGATCAGCCCGACCCCGTCGACCAGCTCCGGGCGGTGGGTGGACAGGCCGCCGGCGAGTGTCGCCAGCCCGGCGCCGGTGACCCCGGCGGCACCCTTCGAGGCGATGATCATGAACAGCAGCAGTGAGATCTGCTCGCCGGTGCTCAGCGGCGCGTTCATCGCCTCGGCGATGAACAGCGTCGCCATCGTCAGGTAGATCGCCGTGCCGTCCAGGTTGAACGAGTAGCCGGTCGGCACCGTGATGCCGACGACCGGCTTGCTGACACCGAGGTGCTCCATCTTCGCGATCAGCCGCGGCAGCGCGACCTCGGAGGACGAGGTCGACACGATCAGCAGGAACTCGCGGCCGAGGTAGCGCAGCAGCGAGAACAGGTTGATCCGCGCCACCGCCCAGAACAGCAGGTTGAGCACGCCGAACACGAACACCAGGCAGGTCAGGTAGAAGCCGATCATGATTACGGCGAGGCTCTTGAGGGCGTCCACGCCGGTCTCGCCGACCACGGCCGCGATCGCGCCGAACGCGCCGACCGGCGCCACCCACATGATCATCGCGAGGATGCGGAAGACCAGCCGCTGGATGTGCGCGATGCCGCGCAGGATCGGCTCGCCCTTGCCGCGCAACGCCTGCAGCGCGAACCCGGTCAGCAGCGCCACCAGCAGCGTCTGCAGCACGTCGCCCTCGGTGAAGGCGGAGACCAGAGTGGTCGGGATGATGCCGATCAGGAAGTCGACGGTGCTCTGGCTCTCCTTGACCTGCCCCTGGCCCTCCTCGCGCACGCTCTCGGTGAGCTGGAGCCCCTCACCGGGGTGCAGGATGTTGCCCACGATCAGGCCGATGACCAGGGCGACGGTCGACATCACCAGGAAGTAGCCGATGGCCAGCGTGCCGACCCGGCCGACCTTGGCGGCCTTGGCCACCGAGCCGACGCCGAGCACGATCGTGCAGAAGATGATCGGGCTGATCATCATCTTGATCAGGTTGATGAACGCCGTGCCGAGCGGCTTCAGCGCGACGCCGGCGCTCGGCCAGATCAGGCCGATCGCGATGCCGAGCGCCACCGCGACGATCACGGCGATGTAGAGGAGGTGGGTGCGGTCGCGGCGGCGGGAGCGGGCTGGCGGCGAGGCGGTGTCGGTCACGGTGACCCTCCATGGCGTGGCCGGCCGCGGCCGACGGTGGCGTGGTGCTGGTGATACTGCTGCTCGAGTCGATGTGGGTCAGATTCTGCGAGTGGGCATGATCTGGGTCACCCTTGTGTTCATTTCGTGCGCTGAGGCGAAGCGGGCCACACTATGGCCATGACGAACGGGGGCCGCCTGGGACGATGGAGTCTGGCCGGCCAGCTGATGCTGCTGCAGGTCACCATCGTCGGGCTGCTGGTCGCCGCCGGGGTCGTGCTGTCCTACCTGGACGTGGCCGACCGCACCGAGGAGTCGAGCAGGGACGAGGTGGTCTCGATCGCGCTGACGATCGCCGACTCGCCGATCGTCGTGGACGCGGTGGGGACCGAGGACCCCAGCGCGCGGCTGCAGCCGTTCGCCGAACGGGTCCGGCACGACACCGGGGTCGACTTCGTCACGATCATGAACCCGGACGGGCGCCGGTTCACCCATCCCAACCCCGACCGGATCGGCGAGCAGTTCCTCGGCCACACCGAACAGGCCCTCGCCGGCCGCACCTTCACCGAGACCTACACCGGCACCCTCGGGCCCTCGGTGCGCGCGGTGGTCCCGGTCTTCGACGCCGACCGGGACATCGTCGCGCTGGTAAGCGTCGGCATCACCGTGCGCGCGATCGCCGGCCAGGTGCGCGCGCGGGTCCTCCCGCTGGTCGTGGTCGCGGCGGTCGTGCTCGTCCTGGCCATCTCCGGGGCGTACCTGGTGAGCCGCCGGGTGGCCCGGCAGACCCACCGGCTCCGGCCCGCCGAGCTGAGCCGGCGGATCGAGTACCACGAGGCGATCCTGCACACGGTGCGCGAGGGCCTGCTGCTGATCGACCAGGACGGGCGGGTGAGCCTGATCAACGACGCCGCCCGCGAGCTGCTCGACCTCGCCGGCGACGTCGAGGGCCGGCGGCTCGACGAGTTGGGCCTGCCGCGCGCGGTCGTGGCGAGCATGTCCCTGGCCGGCGCGACCGTCGACGAGATCCAGCTGACCGAACGACGGGTCCTGGTGGTCAACTCCTCGCCGGTGCGGTCGGGGGACCGGTCGCTGGGCACCGTGGTCACCCTGCGGGACCACACCGACCTGCAGGCGCTCACCGGCGAGCTGAACTCGGTCCGCGGCTTCGCCGAGTCGCTGCGCTCCCAGGCGCACGAGGCGGCCAACCGCCTGCACACGGTCGTGTCGTTGGTCGAGCTGGGTCGCACCGCGGAGGCCGTCGAGTTCGCCACCGCGGAGCTCGCCCTGGCCCAGCAGCTCACCGACCGCGTCGTCGGCGCCGTGTCCGAGCCCGTGCTGGCGGCCCTGCTGCTGGGCAAGGCCGCGGAGGCCAACGAGCGCGGCGCCGAGCTCGTGATCTCGCCGGAGACCGAGATCGACGACGCCGTTCTCGGCGGTGACCAGGCCACCGCGCGTGATGTCGTCACGATCCTGGGCAACCTCATCGACAACGGGCTCGACGCCGCCCTGGAGAGGGCGGGTGGGGAGAGCGCCGGACCGGCGCCGAAGGTCTACGTCACCGCCCGCACCGAGGCCGGCGAGCTGGTGCTGCGGGTGGCCGACACGGGCGGCGGGATCGCCCCGGACGCGGTGCTCGACGCGTTCAGCCGGGGCTGGTCGACCAAGGACGAGACACGCGGGCTCGGCCTGGCGCTCGTCCGCCAGGCCGTGCGCCGCAACCACGGCACGATCGAGGTCGGCGACGCGCCGGCCGGCGGCGCGGTGTTCACTGTGCGCCTACCCAACGATCGGGTGGTGATGGAGGCGCACACGTGATCAGGGTCCTGGTCGTCGAGGACGACCCGGTCGCCGCCGACGCGCACCGGGCCTACGTCGAGCGCATTCCCGGGTTCGCCGTCGCGGGTGTCGCCCACACGGCGGCGCAGGCGCAGCGCGCCCTGCGCGACGAGGCGGGCACCGAGGTCGACCTGCTCCTGCTCGACCAGTACCTGCCCGACGGGACAGGGCTCGACCTGTGCCGGAGCCTGCGCGGCGCCGGGCTGTTGGTGGACGTGATCATGGTGACCTCCGCCCGGGACCTCGCCGTCGTGCGTGCCGCCGTGTCGATCGGGGTGGTGCAGTACCTGCTCAAGCCGTTCACCTTCGCCACACTGCGGGAGAAGCTCGAGCGCTACGCGCGGTTTCGGCGCGGTGTCGACGGGGCGGAGGTGGCCGACCAGACCGACGTGGACCACCTGTTCGCCACCCTTCGGGGCGCCGACAGCGCCCTGCCGAAGGGGATGAGCGGGCCGACGCTGGACGCCGTCGTCGCCGTGCTGCGGGAGGCGAGGGAAGGGCTCTCGGCCGGCGCGGCCGGCGATGTGCTCGGCATGTCCCGGGTGACCGCGCGACGGTACCTGGAGTACTTGGCGGACAACGGCCTTGCGGTGCGCCAGCCGCAGTACGGCCAGGTGGGGCGGCCCGAGCTGCGGTACCAGTGGGCGCCCGCGTGATCCGGTCCGGGGAAATCTGATAACCTGTCAGGTGCGACCAGCCTCGCCTTGTGTGAGGCCGCGAAGTGGAGCCCCGCTCCCACCCGAGTCACGCTGGTGTCCGGGTTCCGGTCGCCGCGGCTGACGTCGGCGGGTTCGGCGTCGGCAGCGGTGTCTCGACGTCCGTCGTCGAGGATCGGTCGGAGTGGGCCCCGTGCACCCTGCAGGTGCGCGGGGTTCGTGCTGTGTGGGGTTCCACGTCGCGAGCGTCGCGGCACGAAACGACGAACTCGGCCCGAGGAGGCCCCATCAGCTCCGAGACACGTATCAATGACCGCATCCGAGTGCCGGAGGTCCGACTGGTCGGACCTGGCGGCGAGCAGGTCGGGATAGTGCGCATCGAGGACGCACTGCGACTGGCTCAGGAAGCGGACCTGGACCTCGTGGAGGTTGCCCCGCAGGCGCGCCCACCGGTCTGCAGGCTCATGGACTACGGCAAGTTCAAGTACGAGAGCGCGCAGAAGGCGCGGGAGTCGCGCCGGAACCAGCAGCTCACCGTGATCAAGGAGCAGAAGCTCCGCCCGAAGATCGACACTCACGACTACGAGACCAAGAGGGGCCATGTCATCCGGTTCCTCGAGCACGGTAACAAGGTCAAGGTGACGATCATGTTCCGCGGCCGGGAGCAGTCCCGGCCCGAGCTCGGGTTCCGGTTGCTGCAGAGGCTGGCCGACGATGTCGCCGACCTCGGTTTCGTGGAGGCGGCGCCCAAGCAGGACGGCCGGAACATGATCATGGTACTGGCGCCGCACAAGACGCAGAAGACGCGGCCGAAGGCGAGCGCGGGTACCGACACGACGGGCACCGACACGAACTGACCCGACGCGGACCGCGTCCGGCACGGTAACGGAGCAGGCAGTGCCCGCTCCGGCGATGAAGAGCGCGAGGAATCAGAAGAATGCCCAAGAACAAGACCCATTCGGGCGCGTCCAAGCGGATTCGGGTCACCGGCAAGGGGAAGCTGCGTCGGCAGAAGGCCGGCCTGCGGCACAAGCTGGAGAAGAAGCCCAGCACGGTCACCCGGCGCCTGTCCGGCACCACCGAGGTCGCCACGGCGGACGTCCGCCGGGTGAAGAAGCTGCTCGGTCGCTGAGCCGCACCCGTCTCCCATGACCACCGGGCCATCTCGGCCCCAAGATCGACAGGATTGAACCGTGGCACGCGTCAAGCGGGCAGTCAACGCCCACAAGAAGCGCCGCACGACCCTCGAGTTGGCCAGCGGCTACCGCGGCCAGCGCTCGCGGTTGTACCGCAAGGCGAAGGAGCAGATGCTCCACTCGCTCAACTACGCCTACCGGGACCGCCGTGCCCGCAAGGGTGACTTCCGCCAGCTGTGGATCACCCGCATCAACGCCGCGGCTCGACAGAACGGCATGACCTACAACCGGTTCATCCAGGGCCTCAAGGCCGCCGGCGTCGAGGTCGACCGCAAGATCCTCGCCGAGCTCGCCGTCAACGACGCCGCCGCGTTCGCCGCGCTGGTCGCCGTCGCCCGCGACAACGCCGACCCGCAGGGCAAGGCTTCCTGAACACGCCTCAGTCGCGACCCGGGGACGCTCCGTTCACCGAACGGACGCCCCGGGTCGCTGCCGCTCGGCAGCTGACCCGACGCGCCGGTCGGGAGCGGGCCGGCCGCTTCCTGGTGGAGGGCGCGCAGGCCGTCCGCGAGGCCCTGGTCTGGGCCCGCGCCGGTCGGGGTCGGGTGCACGAGCTGTTCGTCGCTCCCGCCGGCCTGCCCGAGGACCTGCGTTCGCTCGCCGAGGAGGCCGGCGTTCGGGTCTCCCCGGTCACCGAGCGCGCGGCCGCCGGACTGTCCGAGACGGTGACGCCGCAGGGCGTGGTGGCCGTCTGCGACCTGCTCGACGTCCCCCTGGACACGGCGCTCGCCGGCCGGCCGACGCTGGTGGCGGTGCTGGTCGGGGTGTCCGACCCGGGCAACGCCGGCACGGTGGTCCGGGTCGCCGACGCTGCCGGTGCGGACGCGGTGGTGCTGGCCGGGAACACGGTCGACCCGCACAACGGCAAGTGCGTCCGGGCCTCCACCGGGAGCCTGTTCCACCTGCCCGTCGCCCGCTGCGCCGACGTGTCGGCGGTCTTCGCGGCCTGTCGCGCCGCGGGGCTGGAGCTGGTGGCCGCCGACGGCTACGCCGATGCGGACCTGGCCTCGGCCACCCCGGGCGGTCCGACTGCCTGGGTGTTCGGCAGCGAGGCGCACGGACTGCCCGACGAACTGCTCGCGCGGGTGGACCTCGCGTTGCGTGTCCCGATCTACGGGGCGGCGGAGAGCCTCAACCTCGCCACCGCGGCCGCGGTCTGCCTCTACGCCACGGCATGGCGGCAGCGGGCGGGTATCGCGACGGCTCCCTTTCATGATTGACATCGCGCCGCACTGGGTATTGAGCTGCTGACTCGCCGTGTCGGCGAGTAAGTTCGTGATGTCTCGAGAAAAGGGGCAGGCGCAATGGGTCGGTTCTCCCGGTCTTGGCAGATGTTCAAGGCGTCCTGGCGGGTTCTGCGGTCGCGCAAGGAGTTAGCGGTCTTTCCCGTGCTCTCCGGTGTCGCGGGCCTCGTCGTGGCGGCGATCTTCCTCACCCCGGCCCTGTTCACGATCGATCCCAACGGCCGGCCGACGTTCGGCTCCTGGGCCTTGTTCGCCGGCTTCTACCTGGTCAGCACGTATATGGCGATCTTCTTCAACACCGCCCTGATCTCGCAGGCCAACATCGCGCTCAACGGCGGCGACCCCAGCGTCGCCGGCGGGCTCAGGGTCGCCGGCTCGAACTGGGCGCGCATCCTGCCGTGGGCGCTGCTCTCGGCCACCGTCTCGATGATCCTGCGCGCGATCGAGGAACGCCTCGGCTTCCTCGGCCGGATCATCACCGGCATGATCGGCATGGCCTGGACGCTGGTGACCTACCTGGTGCTGCCGGTGCTCGTGCTCGAGCGGGTCGGAACCAAGGACGCGGTCAAGCGCTCGGCGACGTTGTTCCGCAACACGTGGGGCGAGAACGTGCTCGGCAACGCCGGGATCGGGGTCGCCGGGTTCCTGCTGTTCCTGCCGGCCGTGGCGCTGGCCGCACTGGGCGCGGTCGCGGGCGGGGCCACCCTCCTGGTGTGCTTCGGCATCGCCGTGGTCTGGGGCCTGCTCGTGGGGATCACCGTGGCCGCCCTGTCCGGGATCTACCAGACCGCGCTCTACCGCTATGCCGCCGAGGGCACCACGCCCCAGGCGTTCGCCGAAGCCGATCTTGGTCATGCCTTCCCACAGCGTCGTTGACGGCGCTGCGTGCGGGCGTGGTCAGCCGATCACCTAGGATCTCGGGTGCTCGGGGCGTTCCTCTTGCCGCCGAGCACCCGACTGGCCACCGTCTACGGGAGCTGTTCACCGACCATGTCCGCAGCCAACGACTCCTACGATCCCAAGCAGGTCGAGGCGCTCGCGCCGCAGACCCTGCAGGCCGCCGTGGAGCAGGCGCGTAAGGAGTTCCTGGCCGCGACCGATCTGGACGCCCTGGCGGCGGCCAAGCCGGCTCACCTGGGGGACCGGGCGCCGCTGATGGTGGCCCGGCGCGAGATCGGCGCGCTCCCGCCCAAGGCCCGCTCGGAGGCGGGCAAACGGGTCAACGAGGCGCAGAAGACGGTGCGCGAGGCGTTCGACGCCCGGCGCGCCGACCTGGTGGTCGAACGCGACGAGCGGGTGTTGCGCGAGGAGCGGGTCGACGTCACGCTGCCCTGGGACCGCGTCCCGCGCGGCGCCCGGCACCCGATCACCACGATCTCCGAGCGGATCGCCGACGTGTTCGTCGGCATGGGGTACGAGATCGCCGAAGGCCCCGAGCTCGAGACCGAGTGGTTCAACTTCGACGCGCTGAACTTCAAGAAGGACCACCCGGCGCGCACGATGCAGGACACGTTCTACGTGGCGCCGGCGGACTCCGGGCTGGTCCTGCGCACCCACACCTCGCCCGTGCAGATCCGCGCCCTGCTGGAGCGGGACCTGCCGGTCTACGTGGTGTGCCCGGGCCGGACCTTCCGCACCGACGAGCTCGACTCGACGCACACGCCGGTGTTCCACCAGGTGGAGGGCCTGGCCGTGGACAAGGGCCTGACGATGGCCCACCTCAAGGGCACGCTCGACGCGTTCGCCCGGGCCATGTTCGGCGACAAGGCCAAGATCCGCCTGCGGCCGTCCTACTTCCCGTTCACCGAACCATCCGCCGAGCCCGACGTGTGGTTCGAGGAGAAGAAGGGCGGACCCGGCTGGGTGGAGTGGGGTGGCTGCGGCATGGTCAACCCCAACGTCCTGCGCGCCTGCGGGATCGATCCCGACGTCTACTCCGGGTTCGCGTTCGGTATGGGCATCGAGCGGACGCTGCAGTTCCGCAACGGCATCCCCGACATGCGGGACATGGTGGAGGGCGACGCCCGGTTCACCGAGCCGTTCGGCATCGAGGCCTTCTAGATCAGCTTTCGTCGTTATCGAAAGGAACGCCGTGCGGGTTCCCGTCAGCTGGCTCACCGAGCACCTGGAGACGGACGAGAGGTTCACCGCCGAACAGCTCGCCGACGCGTTCGTGCGGGTGGGCTTCGAGGTGGAGGAGGTCACTCCTCTCGGACAGGTGACCGGTCCGGTCGTCGTCGGCCGCGTCGCCGAGATCGAGGAGCTCACCGAGTACAAGAAGCCGATCCGCTACTGCATGGTCGAGATCTACGAGGCCGAGGACCACGCGGAGATGGTGGCCGACGGCTCGGACGAGCCCCGGATCCGCGGCATCATCTGCGGGGCGACCAACTTCGTCGAGGGCGACCTGGTGGTGGTCGCGCTGCCCGGCGCGGTGCTGCCCGGCGGGTTCGCGATCTCGGCGCGCAAGACCTACGGCCGGATCAGCGACGGGATGATCTGCTCGGCGCGCGAGCTGGGGCTGGGCGACGAGCACTCCGGCATCCTGGTCCTGCCCAGCGGGGAGGCCGCCGCAGGTGACGACGCGGTGGAGCTGCTCGGCCTCGACGACACCATCATCGAGCTCTCGATCACCCCTGACCGCGGCTACGCCTTCTCGATCCGCGGCCTCGCCCGCGAGCTGGCCTGCGCGTTGGACGTGGCCGGCCGCGACGCCGCCGCTGTCGACGTGCCCGAGGCCGAGGGCGATGCCTACCCGGTCCGGATCGAGGACGGCGAGGGCTGCGAGCGGTTCGTGGCCCGCCGGATCACCGGCGTCGACCCCACGGCGCCAACCCCCTGGTGGGTGCGCCGGCGGCTGCTGCTCGCCGGGATCCGGTCGATCTCGTTCCCGGTCGACGTCACGAACTACGTGATGCTCGAGACCGGCCAGCCGATGCACGCCTTCCACACGCCCTCGCTCAAGGGCGACCTCGTCGTCCGCCGGGCCGCGGCGGGGGAGAAGCTGACCACGCTCGACGACACCGTGCGCACGCTCGACACCGACGACATCGTGATCGCCGACGACACCGGCCCGATCTCGCTGGCCGGCGTGATGGGTGGTGCGTCCACCGAGGTCCGCCCGGACAGCACCGACATCCTGCTGGAGGCGGCGATCTGGGACCCGCCCTCGATCGCGAGGACCGTGCGCCGGCACAAGCTGCCCAGCGAGGCGGCCAAGCGGTTCGAGCGCACGGTGGACCCGCAGCTCCCGCCGCACGCGCTCGAGCGCGCGGCCCGGCTGCTGCGCGACCACGCCGACGGCAGCATCCAGCCCGGGCGGACCGACGAGGGCGGTGCGCGCCCGCTGGCCCCGGTGACGATGCCGATCAGCCTCCCCGACCGGGTGGCCGGCGTCGAGTACGACCGCGGTGCGACCGTCCGCCGGCTCACCCAGATCGGCTGCCGCGTCGAGGTCGGCTCCACCGACGACGGCCGTCCCAGCGTGACGGTGCTCCCGCCGAGCTGGCGCCCGGACCTGGTCGAGCCGGCCGACCTGGTCGAGGAGGTGCTGCGGCTCGAGGGCTACGACACGATCCCGTCGGTGCTGCCCGCGGCGCCTCCCGGCGCCGGCACCACGCCCGCGCAGCGCCGCCGCCGGACCGTGGCCAGGGCGCTGGCCGAGGCCGGGTACGTGGAGGTCCTCCCGTTCCCGTTCGTGTCGCCGACGGTGTGGGACGCGTTCGGCCTGTCGCCGGAGGACAACCGCCGCCGCACGGTGTCGCTGCTCAACCCGCTCGAGGCCGACCGCAGCGAGCTGGCGACGACCCTGCTGCCGGCCATGCTCGACGTGCTCGTACGCAACGTGTCCCGCGGGATGCGGGACGTGGCGCTCTACCACATCGGCCAGGTCGTGCTGCCCAAGGCGCAGCAGGTCCCGGTGCCCACGGTCGGGGTGGCCGACCGCCCGAGCGATGCGGACCTGGCGAGCCTGCACGCCGCGTTGCCCCAGCAGCCGACCCACGTGGCCGTGGTGCTGGCGGGCAACCGTGAGCGCGCGGGCTGGTGGGGCCCTGGCGAGCCCGCCGGCTGGGCGGACGCGGTGCAGGCAGGCCGCATCGTCGGCGACGCGGCCGGCGTGGAGCTGACCGTCCGCGCGGCCGAACTCGCCCCGTGGCACCCCGGTCGGTGCGCCCAGCTGCTGGTCGGCGATGTTCCCGTCGGCTACGCGGGCGAGCTGCACCCCAAGGTCGTCGACGCGCTCGGCCTGCCCAAGCGCACCTGCGCCATGGAGCTCAAGCTCGACGGCCTGCCCCTGGTCGAACGCCGCCCGGCGCCGTCGCCGTCGCCGTACCCGCCGGTCCTGCTGGACGTGGCGCTGGTCGTCGACGCCAAGGTGCCCGTCGCCGAGGTCGCCGGTGCACTGCGTGGCGGTGGTGGGGACCTGCTGGAGGACCTCAACCTGTTCGACGTGTTCACCGGTGAGCAGGTGGGCGAGGGCAAGCGGTCGCTGGCCTACGCGCTCCGCTTCCGAGCCCGCGACCGCACGCTGACCGTCGAGGAAGCCACCGCCGCCCGCGACGCCGCGGTAGCCGCCGCAGCCGAACGGTACGGAGCCACCCTGCGCGCCTGAACGCCCCACGTGGCCGGCTGGGCCTGGTCTCGGCCGGCTGGCGGGCCTGGCTGAGGTTGGTCATGCCGTCCTCGGTCACCCGGGGCCGGCGGGTACCGCACCCAAGCGGGCCACGCTTGGCCACGCCGTGCCTGGCCACGCCGGCGGGCCGCCCTGACGTGCTCGCTGGCCGTGCCGTGCCGTGCTTGGTCACCCAGGGCCTGCGGGTACCGCGCTCGAGCGGGCGACGCTTGGCGGTGTCGCGCGTGGCACGTCCGGCGGGCTGGGTCCGGCACACGCGGCGCCCGAGCACGTCGCCCGAGCACGTCGCCCGAGCACGTCGCCCGAGCACGTCGCCCGAGCACGCCCAGCTCACTCCGAGCTCAGCCGCACGCCCTCCCGCGGGCCCTCCAGCGCCATTCAGTTGTCACAGGTGCTTGAGCGCCTCCCTTCGAGACAGCGGGGACAGCCCGGGATGCGTGTCCACGAACGCCCGCACCCACCCCGGCTCGGTCCGGGCGAACTGACGCAGAGCCCACCCGATGCCCTTCCGGATGAAGAAATCCGAATCGTCCGCATTGGCCTCGATGCACGCGGTCAACAGCTCCGTATCCGTGTCCTCCTTCGCGCCGAGCTGACAGATGATCGACGTTCGTCTTTTCCACAGGTGGTCGTCGGTCGCCCAGCCGCGGACCACCGGGGTGAGCTCCTCCCGGTGCTCCCGGAGCAGCGGACCGATCCGGCCGCTGGCCACCTCGTCGACCAGGTCCCACCACGCCCCGGTGACGACCATCTCCTCGTAGACCGGCAGCATGCGCGGCGTCTGCCACTTCCGGTACCGAGCCACGCCGGTGAGGTCGACCGCCAGGTACCGCTCCTCTCGGAACACCGCCTCCCGCCACAACATCAGCGTCGCCGAGCGCCAGGAGTCCTCGGTGGACAGCGGCTGCTCGACGAACACCCGTCTGCCCAGCGCCCGGCGTTGCGGCGCCGACACTCCGCGGAAGGGCATCTCGGACTTCATGTAGCGCTGCATGTCCGGCGCCTTGGCAGGGTCGGCCAGCTCGGCGAGCCCGGCCCGGAGGGAGGTCAGCAGTGCGGCTGTCGTGGTCATGGTCGAAACGTACGCGCGGGCACCGACAGTCCGGCGCGACCACTCTGCGTCAACTGGGAGCGCGCCCATTCGCGTGAAAGTGACCGTCCGTAGCAGAGCGGACGGGTGACAGCCCTGCGGGATCAATCTCTGGTCCAGAGCTGGTCCAGGTCTCGAACCCATTCTGGGCGCCCAGGGGGTCGAGGAGGACGTGACATGAGCAACCGCGCGACGCCAGGGGTGCCGCCCCTGGCTGAGCTGACCCCGTACTTCACGGTCACCGTGCTGGAGTGCCGCGAAGCGGACTCGGAGGCCGCCTTCGCGGCGTTGCGCGGTTTCCTGCGCCGGACCCTGGCCGAGCCGGGGCGTGCCCACGCGGTCCGCCTGCGCGGCGAGCACCTGCTGACCGGGCCGAACGACGAGGTCGGGTCGCTCGGCACGCTCGCCGACCTCGGTGTCCACGGCATCTACGTCCTCGTCCGCGAGCGCTGGCAGCGACCGCCGTGGGCTGCCGGCGGCGAGATCACCGATCTGGTCAACGAGCTCACCCTCGCCCTGCGCCGCGACGACCTCGTCGTGCTGCACAGCGCCGTGTCCGGCGCGCTCCTGCGCCGGTGGACCCGCGCCGCCGGCGCGCCCTACCGCTTCCTGCCCGAGCCCGTGCTCGCCGAGACGTTCCCGGAGGAGGCGGGCGGCCTGGTCGCGTCCCCACCCTGGTCCCGCCTCACCTCGCCCAGCCGGCTGGAGTTCTCGGTCTTCCTGAGCGAGGCGGTCGAGGTGATGGACCGGGTCGTGAAGGCGATGTCGGGCGAGCCGTGCGACAACCCGGTTGAGTGAGTTTGCATGATCGTGCATAATCATTCGCGTGACGATACGGATCGCGGTCGCCGGGGCGAGCGGGTATGCGGGGGGTGAGCTCCTCCGGCTGCTGCTCGGCCATCCCGAGGTCGAGATCGGAGCGCTCACCGCGGGCGGCAGCGCCGGTTCCCGGCTCGCCGAGCACCAGCCCCACCTCCTGCCGCTCGCCGACCGGGTGCTGGCGGAGACCACGACCGACACCCTGGCTGGCCACGACGTGGTCTTCCTCGCGCTGCCGCACGGCCACTCCGCCGCGATCGCCGCGGAGCTGGGGCCGGACACCCTGGTCGTCGACTGCGGTGCCGACCACCGCCTGACCGACGCCGGCGACTGGACCCGCTGGTACGGCGGCGAGCACGCTGGCACCTGGCCCTACGGCCTCCCCGAACTGCCCGGGGCGAGGGCGGCCCTGGCCGACGCGAAGCGGATCGCGGTCCCCGGCTGCTACCCGACCGGCGCCACGCTGGCCCTCGCGCCCGCGTTCGCCGCGGGGCTGGTCGAGCCCGACGTGACGGTCGTCTCGGTCAGCGGCACTTCGGGGGCCGGCCGCTCGCTCAAGCCGCACCTGCTCGGCTCGGAGGTCATGGGCTCGGCCTCCGCCTACGGCGTCGGCGGAACCCACCGGCACACCCCGGAGATCGCCCAGAACCTCGGTCTGGTGGCCGGCGAACGCGTGCGGGTCAGCTTCACACCGGTGCTCGCCCCCATGTCCCGGGGAATCCTCACCACGGCCTCCGCCCCGGTCCGCCCCGGCGTGGACATCGAGGCGGCGACCGCCGCGTACCGCAAGGCCTACGCCGACGAGCCGTTCCTGCACCTGCTCGACGACGGCTGGCCGGCCACCGCCGCCACCCTCGGCTCCAACGCCGTCCACCTGCGGGTCGTCGTGGACGCCGACGCCGGGCGGCTGGTCGCCGTGGCCGCCCTGGACAACCTCACCAAGGGAACCGCCGGTGCCGCCGTCCAGTCGATGAACATCGCACTCGGTCTGCCGGAGACAACCGGCCTGTCCACAGTGGGGGTCGCCCCGTGACCGTCAACGCACCTCAGGGCTTCCGGGCCGCCGGGGTCGCCGCCGGGATCAAGACCAGCGGTGCCCTGGACCTCGCCCTCGTCGTCAACGACGGGCCCCTCGACCGCGCCGCCGGCCTGTTCACCGCGAACAAGGTCAAGGCCGCGCCCGTGCTCTGGTCCCAGCAGGTCCTCACGACCGGCCGGCTGCGCGCGGTCGTGCTGAACTCCGGCGGGGCCAACGCCTGCACCGGTCCCGAGGGCTTCCAGGACACCCACGCCACCGCCGAGCACGCCGCGGCCCGGCTCGGCCTCGGCGCGGTCGACGTCGCGGTCTGCTCCACCGGGCTGATCGGCGGGCGGCTCCCGATGGACCGGGTCCTCGCCGGGGTCGACGCCGCCTTCGACGGGCTGGCCGCGACCGAGGAGGCCGGTCTGGCCGCGGCGACCGCCGTCATGACCACCGACACCGTGCCCAAGCAGACCCTGCGGACCGCGACCGGCTGGTCGGTCGGCGGGTTCGCCAAGGGCGCCGGCATGTGCGCGCCCAACATGGCCACGATGCTCGCCATGCTCACCACCGACGCCGTCGTCGAGGACGTCGACGCCGCGTTGCGCGCCGCGGTCGCCGTGACGTTCAACCGCCTCGACATCGACGGCGGCACCTCGACCAACGACACCGTCCTCCTGCTCTGCTCCGGCGCCTCCGGGGTCACCGCCGAGGCCGAGGAGTTCACCGCCGAGCTGACCGCGGCCTGTGCCGACCTGGTCGCCCAGCTCCAGGCCGACGCCGAGGGCGTGACCAAGCACGTCGCGATCACGGTCCGGGGCGCGGCCACCGACGCCGAGGCGGAGGTCGCCGCCCGCGTGGTGGCCCGGGACAGCCTCTGCAAGACCGCGTTCTTCGGGTCCGACCCCAACTGGGGCCGCATCGCCATGGCCGTGGGCAACGCGCCGGTCGCGTTCGACGCGGCCGCCCTGGACATCACGCTCAACGGCGTCCCGGTCTGCCGGGCGGGCACCCCGGGCGAGGACCGGACCGCGGCCGACCTGAGCGGGCGCGACATCGCCGTCGAGATCCACCTGCACGCCGGGGAGGGCAGCGCCACGGTGCTCACCACCGACCTGTCCCACGGCTACGTCGAAGAGAACAGCGCCTACTCCACATGACCTCCACCGAGGCCCAGCACAAGGCCGCCGTGCTCATCGAGGCACTGCCGTGGCTCCAGCGGTTCCACGGCGCGACGGTCGTGGTGAAGTACGGCGGCAACGCGATGGTCGACGACACGCTCAAGGCCGCCTTCGCCCAGGACATGGTGTTCCTCAAGCTGGCCGGCCTGCACCCGGTGGTGGTGCACGGCGGCGGCCCGCAGATCTCGGCCATGCTCGAACGGTTGGGCATCCCCGGCGAGTTCCGCGCGGGGCTGCGCGTGACGACGCCGGAGGCGATGGACGTCGTCCGGATGGTGCTCACCGGCCAGGTCAGCCGCGAGTTGGTCGCGCTGATCAACGCCCACGGCCCCTACGCGGTCGGCATCTCCGGGGAGGACGCCAACCTGCTCACGGCGCGGCGGCGGACCGCCACGGTGGACGGTGAGCAGGTCGACCTCGGGCTGGTCGGCGAGGTAGTGGCCGTCGACCCGGACGCGCTGCTCGACATCGTCACCGCCGGCCGGATCCCCGTGGTCTCCACGGTGGCCCCCGACGCCGACGGTCAGGCGCACAACGTGAACGCCGACACCGCCGCTGCGGCGATCGCCGTCGCGCTCGGGGCGGAGAAGCTCGTCGTGCTCACCGACGTCGAGGGCCTCTACGGGAACTGGCCCGACCGGGACTCCCTGCTCGACGTCGTTCACGCGGACGAGCTCGAGCGGATGCTGCCGGGCCTGGCCAGCGGGATGATTCCGAAGATGGAGGCGTGCCTGGCGGCGGTGCGCGGCGGGGTGCCGCGCGCCCACGTGATCGACGGGCGGCTCGCGCACTCGGTGCTGCTCGAGGTGTTCACCGGCAGCGGAGTCGGCACGATGGTGCTGCCCGAGGAGGGAGTGGCATGACCGCGTCCAATGTGGATGGCCAGGAGCGCTGGCGCCGGTCCCTGATGGACAACTACGGCACGCCGCGCATCACGCTCGCCCGGGGCGAGGGCGCCTACGTGTGGGACGCCGACGGCAACCGGTACCTCGACCTCGTCGGCGGCATCGCGGTCAACGCCCTCGGTCATGCCCACCCCGCTGTCGTCCGCGCGGTCACCGAGCAGATCGCCACCCTCGGCCACACCTCGAACCTGTACGCCAACCCGGTCACCATCGAGCTCGCCGAGGCCCTGCTCGACGTCGCCGGTCTCACCGGCCAGGCCAAGGTGCTGTTCTGCAACTCCGGCGCCGAGGCGGTCGAGGCCGCGGTGAAGCTCTCCCGGCTCACCGGCCGCGGCGGGATCGTCGCCTGCGAGGGCGCGTTCCACGGCCGCACGATGGGTGCGCTCACCGTCACCGGCCAGCCGGGCAAGCGCGCCCCGTTCGAGCCGCTGCTGCCGGGGGTCACCCACGTCCCCTTCGGCGACGTCGCGGCGCTGCGGGCGGCCGTGGGGGAGGACACCGCGGCCGTGTTCCTCGAGCCGGTGCTCGGCGAGGCGGGCGTGTACCCCGCGCCGGCCGGCTACCTGCAGGCGGCCCGCGAGATCACCGCCGAGGCCGGTGCGCTGCTCGTGCTCGACGAGGTGCAGACCGGTCTGGGCCGGCTCGGCTCCTGGTTCGCCTTCCAACAGGCCGGCGTCACGCCCGACGTGGTCACGCTCGCCAAGGGCCTCGGCGGCGGCCTCCCGCTCGGCGCCTGCATCGGCGTCGGCGCCGCGGCCGACCTCCTCCAGCCCGGCCAGCACGGCACGACCTTCGGGGGCAACCCGGTCACCTCCGCGGCCGGCCTCGCGGTGCTGCGCACGATCGCCGCCGACGGCCTGTGCGAGCAGGCCGCGACGCTCGGCAAGGAGCTCGCGGCCGGGATCGAGGCGCTCGGCCACCCGCTCGTGCGCGAGGTGCGGGGGAGCGGCCTGTTACTCGGCATCGGGCTGACCAGACCGGTCGCGGCCGGGGTCGCCGCGGCCGCCGAGCGGAGCGGGTACCTGGTCAACAACGTGCAGCCGGACACCGTCCGGCTCGCCCCACCGCTGGTCGTGGACGCCGAGCAGGTGCACGGCTTCCTCGAGGCGCTGCCGGGGGCACTGGACACGGCGAACGAGGAGTCCTGATGGTCCGCCACTTCCTGCGTGACGACGACCTGACCCCCACCGAGCAGCTGGCCGTGCTCGACCTGGCCGACCGGCTCAAGGCCGACCGGCACGGCTCCCGCGCGCTGGCCGGCAGGTCGATCGCGACGATCTTCGAGAAGAACTCCACGCGCACCAGGCTGTCCTTCGAGGTCGGGATCGCCCAGCTCGGCGGCCAGCCGGTCGTCATCGACGGGCGCGCCATGCAGCTCGGTCGCGAGGAGACCATCGAGGACACCTCTCGGGTGCTCTCCCGCTACGTCGACGCGGTGGTCTGGCGCACCTTCGCCCAGGCCCGCATCTCGGCCATGGCCTCGGTCTCGCGGATCCCGGTGGTCAACGCGCTGACCAACGAGTTCCACCCCTGCCAGGTGCTCGCCGACCTGCAGACGATCCGCGAGCGCCACGGCCGGCTCGCCGGGCTCACCCTGACCTACCTCGGCGACGGCGCGAACAACATGGCGCACTCGCTGCTGCTCGGCGGAGCCACGGCCGGCCTGCACGTGCGGGTCGCCGGGCCCGAGGGCTTCCAGCCGCACGGGGAGATCCTGCTCGACGCCAAGCACCGGGCGCAGGAGACCGGCGCCAGCCTCACCCTGCTCACCGACCCGCATGCCGCGGTCGACGGCGCGGACGTCCTGGTGACCGACACGTGGACCTCGATGGGCCAGGAGAACGACGGCAAGGACCGGGTCGCGCCGTTCCGCCCGTTCCAGGTCAACGCCGAGCTGCTGGCTCGCGCCGCGCCCGGTGCCGTCGTGCTGCACTGCCTGCCCGCCCACCGCGGCGCCGAGATCACCGACGAGATCCTCGACGGCCCGGCGAGCGCGGCGTGGGACGAGGCGGAGAACCGCCTGCACGCACAGAAGGCGCTGCTCAGCTGGCTTTTGGGGGAGGCGGGACAATGACCGCGGCGGCACAGCCGACCCGCGTCGCCAGGCAGGGGCGGATCGTCGAGCTGGTCTCGGCGATGGCCATCCGCAGCCAGACCGAGCTCGCGAAGCTCCTCGCCGCGGAGGGGATCGAGGTCACCCAGGCCACCCTCTCCCGGGATCTGGACGAGCTCGGCGCGGTCAAGCTGCGCGGGGTGGACGGCGGCGCCGCCGTGTACGTCATTCCCGAGGACGGCAGCCCCGTGCGCGGCGTGCGGGGCGGCACCTCCCGGCTGGGGCGCCTGCTCGGCGAGCTGTTGGTGTCGGCCGACTGCTCGGCGAACCTGACCGTCTTACGAACCCCGCCCGGTGCCGCGCAGTTCCTGGCCAGCGCGATCGACCGGGCCGCCCTGCACGAGGTGGTCGGCACCATCGCCGGTGACGACACCGTGATGGTCATCGCCAGGGAACCGCTGTCCGGCAAGGACCTCGCCGAGCGCTTCACCGCGCTCGCCGCCCGAACTGATGTTGAAGAAGGAGAGCAGCACCATGACTGAACGGATCGTCCTCGCCTACTCCGGGGGGTTGGACACCTCCGTCGCGATCGGTTGGATCGCCGAGGAGACCGGGGCCGAGGTCGTCGCCGTGGCGGTCGACGTGGGCCAGGGTGGCGAGGACCTCGACACCATCCGCAAGCGCGCGCTGGACTGCGGTGCGGTCGAGGCCGTGGTCACCGACGCGCGCGAGGAGTTCGCCGACCAGTACTGCCTGCCCGCGCTGCAGGCCAACGCGCTCTACATGGACCGCTACCCGCTGGTCTCCGCGCTGTCCCGGCCCGTGATCGTCAAGCACCTGGTCGAGGCCGCGAAGTACCACGGCGCGACGACGGTGTCCCATGGCTGCACGGGCAAGGGCAACGACCAGGTCCGCTTCGAGGTCGGCATCGGCGCGCTCGCCCCCGACCTCAAGGTGATCGCCCCGGTCCGCGACTTCGCCTGGACGAGGGAGAAGGCGATCGCCTGGGCGCACGACCGGAACCTGCCGATCGACCAGACGAAGTCCTCGCCGTACTCGGTGGACCAGAACGTGTGGGGCCGGGCGGTGGAGACCGGGTTCCTCGAGGACATCTGGAACGCGCCGATCGAGGACGTCTACTCCTACACCGACAACCCCGCCGAGCCGCGTGACCCCGACGAGGTCGTGGTCACCTTCGACCGGGGGGTGCCGGTCGCGATCGACGGCGAGACGGTGACCGTGCTGCAGGCCGTCCAGCAGCTCAACCGCCGCGCCGGCGCCCACGGGATCGGCCGGCTCGACATGGTCGAGGACCGGCTGGTCGGGATCAAGAGCCGCGAGGTGTACGAGGCGCCCGGCGCGATCGCGCTGATCACCGCGCACCAGGAGCTGGAGTCGGTCACCGTCGAGCGCGACCTGGCCCGGTTCAAGCGCCAGGTCGAGCAGCGCTGGTCGGAGCTGGTCTACGACGGCCTCTGGTTCTCCCCGCTCAAGGACGCGCTGGACACCTTCGTCGCCAAGACCCAGGAGCACGTCTCCGGCGAGATCCGGATGACCCTGCACGCCGGACGCGCGGTGCCCACCGGCCGGCGCAGCGAGGCCTCGCTGTACGACTTCAACCTGGCCACCTACGACGAGGGCGACACCTTCGACCAGTCGCTGGCCAAGGGCTTCGTCCAGCTGTGGGGCCTGCCGTCGAAGATCGCCGCGAAGCGGGACCAGCACCGCCATGCCTGAGCCCGTGCAGCTGTGGGGCGGCCGGTTCAGCTCGGGACCGGCCGACGCGCTGGCGGCGCTGTCCGCCTCGACCCACTTCGACTGGCGGCTCGCGCCCTACGACATCGCCGGCTCGCGCGCCCACGCCCGGGTGCTGCACGCCGCCAAGCTGCTCACCGACGACGAGCTGGCCGGCATGCTCGCCGCACTCGACCGGCTCGCCGCCGACGTCGAGTCCGGTGCGTTCACGCCGACCGTCGCCGACGAGGACGTGCACACCGCGCTCGAACGCGGGCTGCTCGAGCGAGCCGGTGCCGAGCTCGGCGGCAAGCTCCGCGCCGGGCGCTCGCGCAACGACCAGGTCGCGACGCTGTTCCGGATGTGGCTGCGGGACGCGGCCCGCCGGGTCGCGGCCGGGGTGGTGGAGGTCGTCGAGGCGCTGCTGGCGCAGGCCGACCGGCACCCGGACGCGGTGATGCCGGGGCGCACCCACCTCCAGCACGCCCAGCCGGTGCTGCTCGCCCACCACCTGCTGGCCCACGTGCAGGCGCTGCTGCGTGACGTGGACCGGCTGCGGGACTGGGACCGCCGTGCGGCGGTGTCCTCCTACGGGTCGGGTGCGCTGGCGGGATCCTCGCTCGGCCTCGACCCGGCGGCGGTGGCGGCCGAGCTGGGCTTCGACTCGGCCGCGGCGAACTCGATGGACGGCGTCGCGTCCCGGGACTTCGCCGCGGAGCTGGCGTTCTGCCTGGCGATGCTCGGCGTCGACCTGTCCAGGATCGCCGAGGAGGTGATCATCTGGACCACCGCGGAGTTCGGCTACGCCGTGCTCGACGACGCCTGGGCCACCGGCAGCTCGATCATGCCGCAGAAGAAGAACCCCGACATCGCCGAGCTGACCCGGGGAAAGGCCGGCCGCCTGATCGGCAACCTGACTGGCTTGCTCGCCGTGCTCAAGGCGCAGCCGCTGACCTACAACCGCGACCTGCAGGAGGACAAGGAGCCGCTGTTCGACTCGGTGGAGCAGCTCGAGCTGCTGTTGCCGGCGATCGCCGGCATGGTCGCCACCCTGCGGTTCGACACCGACCGGCTGGCCGCGCTGGCCCCGGCCGGGTTCACGCTGGCCACCGACGTCGCCGAGTGGCTGGTGCGCCAGGGTGTCCCGTTCCGGGTGGCGCACGAGGCGGCGGGGGACTGCGTGCGGATCGCCGAGTCCCGCGGGGTGGGCCTGGACGAGCTGACCGACGAGGAGTTGACGGGCGTGCACCCGGCGCTCTCGCCCGAGGTCCGCGACGTGTTGACGGTCGAGGGATCCGTGGCCTCGCGGGACGCCTTCGGCGGCACCGCGCCCACTCGGGTCGCCGAGCAGCGGGCAGCCGTCCCGGAGGTGTTGGGTGAGCTGCGGAGATGGTATGCACAATAGTTGTGCATAATCTGCGTGCACAGTTATTGTGCACACATGACGGACAATCTCGCGCTGGACGGCCGCGCCATGCGGGTGCTCGCGCACCCGCTCCGGGCACGGCTGCTCAGCGAACTGCGCACGCGTGGGCCCGCCACCGCGACCACCCTTGCCGCGCGGCTGGCGACCAACACCGGAGCGACCAGCTACCACCTGCGCAAGCTCGCCGAGGTCGAGCTGGTACGGGAGACCGGCGAGGGCCAGGGCCGGCAGCGGTTCTGGGCCGCGGCCCAGGAGTCGCACAGCTGGCGCGACGCCGACGTCGAGGGCGACCCGGACGCCATGGCGGCGTCGAACTGGCTGCGCCAGCACTACTGGCGCACCTACCTGGACAAGGTCCGCCGGTGGGAGGAGGTCCGCCCAGGCTGGCCGCTCGAATGGCGCGACGCAGCCGGCATGTCCGACTACCTGCTGGAGATGACCGCCGAGCAGCTCGCCGCGCTGAACGAGGAGCTCGAGGCGGTGATCGCCCGCCACATCGAACGCGCCGCCGCCGCACGTGGCGAGGACACCCGGCGGATCTCGCTCTACGTCCAGGCGGTGCCGACCGATCCGGACGAGTGGGTCGCCTCATGAGCGCCGCCGAGATCCGGCGACGCTACCTGTTTCTGCTGGTGCTGCGCTGGTTCCCGGTCGGGTTGATCGTGCCGGTCCTCGTGCTGCTGCCGTTGGAGCGCGGGCTCACGGTCGCCGAGATCGGGCTCGCCGCGGCCATGCAGGGCGTGGTCGTGCTGGTGCTGGAGCTACCGACCGGCGGGCTGTCCGACTCGTGGGGGCGCCGGCCGGTGTTGCTTGTCGGCAGCTGCGTGGCGCTGGGGGCGACCGCGCTGTTCGTGGTGGCGGACTCGCTCGCCCTGTTCGCGGCCTCCTACCTGCTCCAGGGCATCTACCGGGCACTGGACAGCGGACCACTGGAGTCCTGGTACGTCGACAGCGCTCTCGCGGCGGACCCGTCGGTCCGGCTCGACCGCGGTCTGTCGGCCGGGGGGACCGCGCTGGGACTGGGCATCGCCGGGGGAGCGCTGGTCACCGGCGGCCTCGTCGCCTGGGTCGAGGTGCCGGGCGTCCCGACGCTGGTCCTGCCGGTCCTGTTGATCCTGGTCGTCCAGCTCTGCGGCCTGCTGGCGATCGTGTTGCTGGTCCACGAACCGCCGCACCCGGCGGGCCGGCGCCGGTTCCTCGGCTCGGTCCGCGAGGTACCCCGGGTAGTGGGGGAGGGGGTGCGGCTCGTCCGCGCCTCCCGGGTGTTGGTCTGCCTGCTGCTGGTGGAGGCTTTCTGGGGCTTCGGCGTCGTGACCTACGAGACGCTGATGCCGGTGCGGCTCGCCGAGCAACTCGGCGACCGGTCGACGGCGGCCGTGCTCACCGGCCCGGCGAACTCGGTGGCCTGGCTCGTCTCCGCCGCCGGCGCCGCGCTGGTCCCGTTGCTCACCGCGCGGATCGGCACGGCCGTGACCGGGCTGGTGCTCTGTCTCGTACAGGGGGCGGCGGTGGGGGCGATGGGTCTGCTCGCCGGACCGGCCGGCGTGCTGGCCGGGTTCCTCGCCGCCTACCTCGTCCACGGCGCGGCGAACCCGGTGCACATGACGCTGCTGCACGAGCAGGTGTCGGGCGCGCACCGGACGACGGTCGTGTCGATGAACTCGATGCTGTTCCAGGCGTTCGCCGCGCTGGGAATGGTCGTGCTGACCGGTCTGGTCACCGGCGCGTCGACGGGCACCGCGATGCTGGTCGGCGGGCTGGTCATGGCCGCCGCCGCACCCCTGTACCTGCCGGCGAGGGCGCGACGGCGACAACAGGTGGCCGTATAAGCTCGCCTCCGTGTCCGTTGCCGGTTCCCCTCCGCCGAGCCGGCAACTCACCCGTGAGGAGCTGGCCATCGACCCCGTCGAGGCGGCCAAGCTGTTGCTGGGCTGCGAACTCGAGGCGGGCGAGGTGCGCGTCCGGCTGACCGAGGTGGAGGCCTACCGCGGCGGCGACGATCCCGCCTCGCACTGCTACCGGGGGAAGACCCCGCGCAACGAGGTGATGTTCGGTCCGGCCGGCCACCTGTACGTGTACTTCGTCTACGGGATGCACTTCTGCGCGAACGTCGTGTCGCTGACCGACGGGGTGCCCGGTGCGGTGCTGCTGCGCGCCGGCGAGGTCGTCGCCGGGCTCGACCAGGCCCGCGCCCGCCGTCCCGCCGCGCGTAGCGACGCCGAGCTGGCGAAGGGCCCGGCCAGGCTGACCGGCGTGCTCGGCCTGGAACGGGAGCACAACGGCCTCGACCTGACCGACCAGGGCTCGCCGGTGCGCCTCCTGGCCGGCGAGCCGGTACCGGCGACGGCGATCCGCACCGGCCCCCGGGTCGGCGTCGCGGTCGCGGTCGACGTGCCGTGGCGCTTCTGGGTGGACGGCTCGCCCTCGGTCAGCACCTACCGCCGCGGCGGCAAGGCCTCGCGGCGACGCCAGGACACCCTGCGCTGATACTCGCGTGAACCGGACCAGCCGGGTGCGAGAGGATGGCCAACTGTGAGTGAGCACATCCTCGACGAGCTGTCCTGGCGCGGACTGGTCGCGCAGTCCACCGACCTCGGCGCGCTGCGTCGCGATCTCGACGCCGGACCGCTGACCCTCTACTGCGGGTTCGATCCCACCGCACCGAGCCTGCACGCGGGCAACCTCGTGCCGCTGCTCATGCTGACCAGGTTCCAGCGTGCCGGGCACCGGCCGATCGTGCTCGCCGGAGGGGCGACCGGAATGATCGGTGACCCGCGTGAGCAGGGGGAACGCACGCTCAACTCGCTCGACGTGGTGGCCCAGTGGGCCGAGCGGATCCGGGGTCAGCTCGAGCGGTTCGTCGAGTTCGACTCCTCTCCCACCGGCGCGCTCGTGGTGAACAACCTCGACTGGACCGGCGAGCTGTCCGTTCTGGAGTTCCTGCGCGACGTCGGCAAGCACTTCTCGATCAACGTCATGCTCGCCCGGGAGACGGTCAAGCGCCGGCTCGACGCCGACGGGATGTCGTTCACTGAGTTCAGCTACCTGCTGCTCCAGTCGCACGACTACCTGCAGCTGTACCGCCAGTACGGCTGCACGCTGCAGGCCGGCGGCTCGGACCAGTGGGGCAACATCGTCGGCGGCGTCGAGCTGGTCCGGCGGATCGAGGGCGCGTCGGTACACGCGCTGACCTCGCCGCTGGTCACCGACGCGGAGGGGCGCAAGTTCGGCAAGTCGACCGGCGGCGGCAACATCTGGCTCGACCCGACGCTGACCTCGCCGTACGCCTGGTACCAGTACTTCGTCAACGTCGGTGACGCCGACGTGGTGCGCTACCTGCGCCTGTTCACGTTCCTGCCGCGGGAGGAGATCGACGCGCTCGAGGCGGACACCGCCGAGCGCCCGCACCTGCGCGCGGCCCAACGCCGGCTGGCCGAGGAGTTCACCCGGCTGGTGCACGGGGAGCACGAGACCAGGCAGGTCATCGCCGCCAGCCAGTCGTTGTTCGGGCGCGGCGAACTGCGTGAGCTGGACGAGTCGACGCTGGACGCGGCCATGGCCGAGGTGCCGACCGGGTCGGTCCGGCTCGCCGACGGACCGACGATCGTGGACCTGCTGGTGGTCTCCGGGCTCACCCCCAGCCGGGGTGCGGCCAGGCGGGCGGTCAACGAAGGCGGGGCGTACGTCAACAACGTCAAGATCGGCGACGAGGAGTGGCGGCCGGCCGCTACCGACCTCCTGCACGGCCGCTGGCTCGTCCTGCGTCGGGGCAAGCGATCGACGGCGGGCGTCCAGGTGGCGCCTTGACCTGGGAAAACGTGCTAAGAGGGGGGTGGGTGAACGGGGGGTTTCAGGGGCGTGTAACTTTATCTCTGCCAGCGCGGAACGGGCCCGGTAAGCCGGGAACGAGCGCGGGTGAGGGGTCACGAACCAAGCTCCCACCACGGTGGTAGAGTGGGTGACCCAAGCCCCTGGAACACAGCTCTTGTAGCGTGCGACGGGTGTGCGCGTGTTGTTTGAGAACTCAACAGTGTGCCGATAAATGCT
>NZ_MSIE01000083.1 GCF_001921205.1 Actinophytocola xanthii
ACGCCAGTTCACCACACCATGAAGATCTCAAACACGCTCTTAGACGCGCTGCTTCCCACCCGGCGTCGTCCGGAATAGTTACAGAGGCGAACAACGTGTATCGAACAGGCTTGCAGTACCGAAACTCCAACACACGCTCGGGTGGAGCGACATAATCAGCGTCAACGATCTCCACTTCATAATCTCCGAACACAAAAGTTCGCATCGAAAGAATCCTACGCCCTTCAATCCAAGAAGGTGACAAACCTGCCGCCACTATCCAGCCGAATGCCCTTGTTTTCCCCTTCCCGCCTTCTTGTGAAGTGCGCGGCCAGCCACCGTGTACGAAGCACCCGCCGCGTTCTTGGCATCTCCCTCAATCCCGCACGAGCCGCAGTTTACGCCGTCCGCCCACTCTCCCAGCACGGGAACAAGGCCGATGAGGTCGAACAACAGATGGCCGGAGGTACTGAATGTGGGCGCCGACTGCGCCTGCCACCCGGGTACCGGATCGAGCATTCGAGCGCGGTCTTCGTCGCTGCCGTTCTCGAAAAGCTCCCACTGGGTCGCGCTGACGTCGATACCCTCCTGAGCGAGCTTCTCCAGGTCGATGGTCGGGCGTCCGTCGGCGCCGATCGTTCCCGGATGACGCCCGTCCGCCGTTGGCCAGTCGCAGGCGTCGCAGTAGTTGGCCGGTGCGGGCGGCGGCACGGGCGGCGATGGCCGGATCGGGGCGGGGGGCCCTGGCGTCGCCCGAGGCGCTTCCGCTGCCGCCGGAGCCGCGGCCTCCTGTAGTGAACGAGCTGCCGCCGGAGCCAAACCAGCCGTCGGGGAGGTTGCCCACCGAGGTGCCGCTCCAGCCGAAGGGCTGAGAACAACACGCGGGACCACACTTGGCGCCGCCGTCACCGGTCAGGGTGACGACGGCGCTGGCCAGGGCCAATTATTGACGCAGCGTGTCGGTGTTACGGTTCTCTGCCCCTTGTGGGTGACCACCGCCAAGCGTTCAGAGGACCTGCGCGTGACGATCGCTTCGCCCTCCCCTGCCGTCTCGACCCCCGCCCCGGACACCCCGACTCGCCGTTCCCGCGCCTGGTTGTTCGTCGCGGGCGGGTTGGGGGTGCTGTTCCTGCTGGGCGTGCGGGCGGCGTGGTTCTTCACCATCGACGACGCCTACATCACCTTCCGGTACTCCGACAATCTCGCGAACGGCCACGGCCCGGTGTGGAACGTCGGCGAGGACCCGGTCGAGGGCTTCACGAACTTCCTCTGGATGGTCTGGCACACGCCGTTCGCGTTGCTCGGCCTCGACCTGCCGACCGTCGCGAAGCTGACCTCGCTGGTCGCGGGCGCGGCGGCGCTGGTGATGCTCGTGCGGTACTGCCACCAGCGGTACGGCCTGGTCGCGGCGCTGACCGCCGGCGGCGCCTTCGTCGTGTTCGTGCCCACCTACTTCCACCTCACCAGCGGCCTGGAGACCGTCGCGTTCGCGGCTCTCGTGCTGCGTGCGGTGATCGTGACGCTGCGGGCGCTGGACGACCGGCCGGTGCGTGTGTGGGAGCCACCACTGCTGCTGGTGCTGGCCGGAATGCTGCGTCCCGAGGGAGTGCTGGCCGCGTTGCCGGCGTTCCTGCTGTGGCTGTGGCTGCGCCGCCGGGACCGGGTGGCCTGGCTGTGGTCCGCGGGTGCCGTCGTCGCCGGGGCCGCCTACTTCGTGTGGCGGTGGACCTACTACGGACACCTGTTCCCCAACACCTTCTACGTGAAGTTCGGCAACGTCGCGGCCGGCACCGCGTGGTTCGAGGCCACCGTCCCGCTGCTGGCGCCGCTGCTGGCGCTGACGCTGTGGCTGCTGGTCCGCAGAGAGACCCGCTGGGCCGGCGGGCTGCTGGTGGGTACGGTGGCGACGACCTACCTGACCTACGTGGTATCCGGACCGTCGATGGACTACGTCCACCGGTTCGCCTATCACGCCTTCCCACTGCTGTGCCTCGGCGCCGGTCTGGCCGTGGGGCCGATCCGGCGCTGGTACCTCGCCTCGGCGGTCGGCGCGGTCGCGGTCGGCTGGGTGGCGGTGACCGGTGTCCAGCCCTTCGACCTGCCGGTGATCGCCAACTACGGCCCGGACCTGGCCCGTGCACACGTCGCGATCGGCAAGGGACTCGGGCAGGTGGATTCGGTTCCCCCCGAGGAGCGCACCGTCGCGTTGAACGACGCCGGCGCCATCCCCTACTACAGCGGCTGGACGACGGTCGACATCATCGGGCTGAACGACGAGGCCATCGCCCACGGTGGCGACGTCACCCAGCGCGTCCTCGACGCCCGGCCGACGGTGATCGTCGTGCGGAGCCTCAGCCCGGACGTTCCGGCCGATGCCTACGGCATGGACGTGCTCCAGGTGACCGAGGGCTACGAGCACGTAGCCACGGTTCCGATGCGCGACAGCTACTACAAGCAGGTCTTCGTCCTCCCGGAATGGGCCGACGAGGTACGCGAGCCGATCATGGCCGCCGTGGACGAGGCTCAGCGGACCTACGACCCGGGCCGCTACGAGCTCACCATCGACCGGTGGCTCGACCGGGTGCGCAAGGACTTTCCCTGGTAGCTCACGGGATCAGGACGACCTTGCCCACCGTTCGGCGTTGTTCCAGGTCCCGGTGGGCCTGCGCGGCGTGGGCCAGCGGGATCGGGGGGTTGGTCAGGGGGCGGATCCGACCGGCGGCCACCTCGGCGAGGGCTCTGGTCTCCAGGGAACGGAGGAACCCCGGCCGGCTGATCATGGGGCGGCCGATCGGCACCGACACGGTCAGGCCGCGGCCGTAGAAGTCCTCGGCGTGCAGCTCCACCGGCGCACCGGCGGACCAGCCGAACATCACCATTCGGCCGGCTGTGCCGAGGAGCTCCAGGGCCTGCCGGCCCGGCTTGCCGCCTACGCCGTCCAGGGCCACCGTCACCTCGCGGTCGCCCAGCTCCGCGCGGACCTGGTCGGGCCAGTCGTCGGTGTAGGGGTAGGCGTGGTGGGCGCCGAGACCACGGACGGTGTCCAGCTTGGGCTCCGAGGCCAGGCCGATCACCACGGCGCCGGCGTTGCGGGCGGCCTGGACCGCCACGCTGCCGATGCCGCCGGCCGCCGCGGGGATCACGACCACGTCCTCGGCGGTGATCGCGGCCTTGTCGAGCACGGCCAGCGCGGTGCGGCCGGTGCCGATCGTGGCCACGGCCTCGGGGTAGGACACCTGCGTGGGCAGCTCGTGCAGGGATGACACGGGGGCGACGGCCAGCTCGGCATAGCCGCCGCTGGCCATGCCCAGATGAGCCACCACGCGCTTGCCCCGCCACGCGGGATCACCGTCGACCACCTCGCCGGCCACCTCGCGGCCGGGGGTCATCGGCAGTTCGGGGAGGGGGAACGGGCCACCGTGGACGCCGGCGCGGATCGCGGTGTCGAGGAGGTGGACGCCGGCGGCCCCCACCCGGATCAGGACCTGGCCCTCCCCCGCCACCGGGTCGGGTACGGGCTCGAGGACGAGGGCCTCGGGTGGGCCGAAGGCGTGCTGGCGGATGGCGTGCATGGCACAGAAACTAGGACCTCCAGGTTGCTGGAGGTCAACATCTCACTTCAGCACGCCCGCCGTCAGGCCCGCCTGGACCTGGCGTTGGAACAACACATAGACGACCAGCACCGGCAGCAGGGCGATCACCAGGCCGGCGAACAGCGCCGTCCAGTCCCCGCGGTAGCCCTGGCTGATCGCGAGCGCCGCCAGGCCCTGGGCGAGCACCTTCTTCTCCGGCTCGTTCATCAGCACCACCGGGAGTACGTACTGGTTCCAGTGCCCCAGCACGTTGAACAACCCGATGCTGATCAGTCCCGGCTTCGCCATCGGCAGCATCACCCGGAAGAACAGTCCAAAGTGCGAACATCCGTCCACGATGGCCGCTTCGGCGATCGAGGTGGGTTGGGTGCGGAAGAACGCTGTCAGGAAGAACACCGTGAACGGCAGCGAGAACGCCACGTACACCAGGGCCAGCGACACGTGGCTGTTGAGCCCCAGGAACTGGCCGACCCCGGGCAGCGCGGACAGGTTGCGCACCACGAAGAACAGCGGCACCAGAGCCAGGAACACCGGGAAGATCATCCCGCCGACGAAGCCGTAGTAGACGATCCGGTTGCCCGGGAACTCGTAGCGTGCCAACACGTACGCCGCCATCGCGCCGAGCAGCATGGTCAGCGGCACCGAGATCGCCACCACGACGACGCTGTTCACGAAGTACTGCCCGATGTTGGCCACGGTCCACGCGCGGGAGAAGTTCTCCACGTGCGGCTCACCGGGCAGGCCGAACGGCTCGGCCAGGAACTCGCTGTTCGACTTGAACGCCGACACGATCGCCCACAGCAGCGGCAGCGTCGTGATCAGCGCCCAGACCAGCAGGAACGTCCCGTTGAGCAGGTTCACCGCCCGCTCGCCGACGCCGACGCCAGGGGGCCGGTGCTCGGGCCCGGCGACCGGGGCTGGAGCCGGCGGGGACGACACGACGGTCATGACAGCTCCACCCGCTCCCGCCGCGCGACCCGCATGAACACCGCCGCGACGACCAGCGTCAACAACAGCAGCACCACCCCGATGGCCGACGCGTAGCCGAACCGATAACTGTTGAACGCGCTCCGGTACAGCGCCAGGCCCAGGACGTCGCCGGAGCGCGATGGGCCACCGCCGATCCCGAGCATGATGTGCACCAGCGCGAAGGCGTCCATGGCCTGGATGGCCAGGTACACCCAGCCCACCTGGACCGTGTCCCACACCAGCGGCAGCGTGACCTGTCGGAACGTCATGAACCGACCCGCGCCGTCCAGCAGCGCGGCCTCGTAGATCTCCTTGGGGATGCTCTGCATCGCCGCGGAGAACAACACGACGTAGAACCCGACGAACGACCAGATCATCACCAGCAGGACGATCCAGAACGCGAAGTCCGGATCGCCCAGCCAGGGCTGGGCCCACCCGTCGAGTCCGACCGCGCGCAGCAGGCCGTTGAGGATCCCGCCGGCCTGGGTCGGGGCGAAGACGTACTTGAACAGCACCCCGATGATCGCCACCGAGAGCACCATCGGGAAGAAGTACACCACCCGGTACACCGCCGAGCCGCGCACGCCCTCGACCCCGGATCTCCCGCGCCGGCCCACGTTCAGCATCGACGCCAGGAACAGTCCGAGCAGCACTGTCACGGCGGGAACGACGACGACCAGGATCCCGTTGTTGCGCAGGGCGATCAGGAACTGCTCGTCATCCAGCAGGCGCGCGTAGTTGGCGAGCCCGACGAACGTCTGGCCGCCGGTCAGGCCGGTCCAGTCCGTCAGCGAGATGTAGATGGCCTGCAGGTAGGGCGACACCACGAACAGGCCGTAGATCCCGACCGGCACCAGCAGGAAGGACACCACGAAGGTGTACTTCCCGTGGTGCAGGGCGGGTCCGGCCTTCGATGTCGGCCGGCGTGGCACGGAGTTGCGAACGGACACGTCGGTCGACAACGAGGGCTCCGCGGGTGCTCAGCGCGTGTACTTGGTAATGGAGTCGTCGTCGCGGATCTTCTTGGCCTCCGCCTCGCAGGCCGTGGAGAACTCGTCCACGCTCATGCGGCCGGCCAGCAGGTCGCCGATGTGCGCGTTGATGCCGGGGTTCCACATGCTCTGGTACCAGGTCTGGTAACGCCAGTTGATGACGTTGTCGCCCGCGGTCTTGAGCGCGTCCTGGGCTGAGGTGAGGCCGGGCTTGAGCTGGAGGCCGTCCGCCGCGCCCTGTACGACGGTCAGGCTGGAGACCTCCTCGGTGAAGCCACGCGCGCCCTCCTTGGAGAGCATGATCCGCATGTACTCGAGCCCGCCGCGCGGGTTCTTCGCCGCCGCCGGCACGACGTAGGGCTCACCGGCCGTCGCCCGCAGCGTCTCCTTGGGCAGCGCGGAGTCCTCGGACAGCACGGGCTCGGGCATGAAGGCGAACTCGAACCCCTCGGGTGTCACGTCGACCTGCTCGCTCTCCAGCCAGGACCCGCACGGGACGAACGCCGCCTTGCCCTCGCACCAGGCACCCTGGGCCTGGATGTGGTCCATGCCCTCGGTGCCCTCGAGGATGAAGCCGCTGCGCTTGAGGCCGGCCAGCGCGTTCGCCGACTCCTTGATCGCCTCGTGCGCCCAGGCGCCCTCCTCGAGGTTGTCGATGGCCTTCAGGACGTCCTCGCCGGCGTGCTTGGCGGCCATGGTGAGCAGCGGCCAGGTCATGTACCGGGCGTGCACGCCCTGGTAGGTCCAGGGGGCGATGCCAGCACCCTTGATCTCCTTGCAGAGATCGGTCATCTCGGCCCAGGTGGTGGGCGGGGTCCAGCCGTGCTGGTCGAAGAGCGCCTTGTTGTACCAGAGGCCGTAGATCGTCAACGCCAGGTGGAGCGCGTAGGGGGTGTCGCCGAACGTGCCCTCCTCGACCGCGCCGGGCACCAGCGTGTCGCGGACCTTCTTGCTCGGGTCGTCCCAGCTGGGAGCGTCGAACAGGTCGGCGAGGCTGTAGAGCTGCTTGTCGGAGACGAGCTGGCCGAGCGGGATCTGGCCGTCGCCGGAGTTGTTCACGAAGTCCGGCGGGTTGCCGGCGACGAAGCGGGACTGGAGGGCACCGGCGATGTCGACCTCGGCCTTGTGCTTGATCTCCGCGTTCGGGTACTTCTCCTTGTACATCGGCTCGTGCACGTCGGTGGCGTACTTGTCGCCGAACCCGCCGTTGAAGATGTAGATCTCGAGTGGGGAGTCGGTCGGCACCCCCAACGGGTTGTCGTCGCTGACCTCACCCTCGGTCTGCTCCTGACCACCGCCGGAGGTGGCGCACCCCACGAGCACACCCGACCCCGGCACCACTAAGGCCCCTGTCGCGAGGGCGCTCCGCAGGAAGGTCCGCCTGCTCCACCCGCTCGGAATCCTGGTCATGATCCGCTCCTCGTGTCCTCGCTCCGTCACTGGCCGAACCCGCCCCCGGGCGCAGGGTGACACACTAGCGCCCTGGTCCATAGCCAGTACCGCGAATACTCAACGCCTTCGACATCGGTTTGGTCAAGAACTAACGTGTCGTCTTGCACACCCTCGACCCGGTGGCCTACCCAGATCCAGTGACTTCGTGCCGAGTGATCGGGCTGCTGTCCGGAACGTCGATGGACGGCGTGGACGTGGCAGTGGCCGAGCTGCGCCTGACCGGCGAGACCGTCGACCTCACCCCCTGCGGGCACACCGAGGTGCCGTTCCCGGACGGGTTACGCGCCCGGCTGCTGGCCGCGCTGCCGCCCAACTCCTGCACCGCTGAGGAGCTGTGCCGGTTGGACACCGCCGTGGGCCAGGCCTTCGCGACGGCCGCCGCGGACGCGCTCGCCGACATCGCCGACGGGCACGCCGACCTCGTGGCCTCGCTGGGACAGACGCTCTACCACTGGGTCGACGGCGACCACGCGCTCGGCACCCTCCAGGTGGGACAGCCGGCCTGGATCGCCGAGCGCACCGGTCTCCCGGTCGTCGCCGACCTGCGGGCGCGGGACGTGGCCGCGGGCGGGCACGGCGCACCGCTCGCGAGCCTGTTCGACCAGCTGTGGCTGCGCCCCGGGGAGGGGACCACGGCCGGGCTGAACATCGGCGGGATCGCCAACATCACCGTCGTCCCGGCGAGCGGCCCGGCTGTCGCCTTCGACACCGGACCCGGCAACGCGCTGCTGGACACGGCCGCCCGGATGATCTCCAACGGAGCCTGGCAACTCGACGTGGACGGCGACCTCGCCGCCCAGGGGCGGCCGCACGAGGCGCTGCTGGCGGTGTTGCTGGCCGACCCGTACTACGCGCTGCCCGCGCCGAAGTCGACCGGCAAGGAGTACTTCCACCTCGGCCACCTCCGGGCGGCCCTGGCCGAGGTGGGCCATGTGAGCGGGCCCGACCTGCTCGCCACGCTGGTCGAGCTGACCGCCGTCACGGTCGCCGACGCCTGCCGCGCGCACCGCGTGAGCCGAGTCGTGGCGGCCGGCGGCGGGGTCCGCAACCCCACGCTGATGACCGCGCTGCGCCGACACCTTGGCGAGGTGGAGGTGGTGGGAAGCGACGAGCTCGGGCTGCCCAGCAGCGCGAAGGAGGCCTACCTCACCGCGCTGCTCGGCTTCCTGTCCTGGCTCGGCCTGCCGGCCAACGAGCCCCACGCGACCGGCGCCGCCGGCCCCCGGCTGCTCGGCTCGATCACCCCGGGCGCGTCGCCCCTGCGGCTGCCCTGTCCCACGACGACCAGCGTCACCCGGCTGCGGGTGGCCCAACCTGCGATCAGCGGGAGGTAAACAGTGCGCGCGCTCGACGTCGCGATCATCGTGCTCTTCCTGGTCGGGATGCCGCTGCTCGGCGTCCTGATCGGTGGGCGGCAGAAGTCGGCCACCGACTACTTCATCAGCGAGCGGAAGATCTCCTGGTGGGTGGTCTGCGTCTCGGTCGTGTCGGCGGAGACGTCGACGCTGACCGTGCTCTCGGTGCCCGTGGTGGCCTATCTCGCACCGGCGCAGGCGGGCGGGATGACCTACCTGACGCTGGCCTTCGGCTACATCGTCGGCCGCATCATCGTCTCGTTCGTCCTGCTGCCCCGGTATGTGGCCGGCGAGCTGGTGACCGCGTACGCCTTCCTGGGCAAGCGCTACGGCGACGGGATGCGCGCGACGGCGTCGGTCACCTTCCAGTTCACCCGGCTGCTCGCCGACGGCATCCGGCTGTTCGCCACCGCCATCCCGATCAAGGTCGTGCTCGCCTCCTACGGCATCAACGCCTCGTACTGGGTGATCGTGGCCGTGCTGGGCGTGGCGATGGTCTTCTACACGTTCGTCGGCGGGGTACGGGCCGTCGTGTGGGTCGACGCCATCCAGATGCTCTGGTATGTCCTGGGCGGGATCATCGTGGTGATCGCGCTGGCCGGGTCGCTGCCGGACGGCTGGTTCGGCGACGCCATGGACGCCAACAAGTTCCAGCTGTTCGACTTCTCCTCCAACGCGCTCACCGGGAGCTTCCCGTTCATCGCGGCGTTCTTCGGCGGGGCGATGCTGTCGATGGCCAGCCACGGTGTCGACCAGCTGATCGTCCAGCGGCTGATGTCCACCCGGGACGTCAAGGCGGCGCAGAAGGCCCTGGTCACCAGCGGGGTCGTGGTGCTGCTGCAGTTCGCGTTCTTCCTGGTGATCGGGATCATGCTGTGGGCGTTCTACGCCGCGGCGGTGCCGACCGACCCGACCGCCGACGGCGGGCTCGGCCTCGGCAACAAGGACGAGCTGTTCGCGAACTTCATCGTCACCGAGCTGCCGTCCGGCCTGTCCGGGTTCGTCATCGCCGGGATCCTGGCCGCGGCGCTGTCCTCGTCGCTGGGCGCGCTGGCCTCGGCGACGGTCACCGACGTCTACGAGACGGTCTCCCGCCGCACGCTGTCCGACGACGACCGGCTGCGGCTGGGTCGGATCTGGACGGTCGTCTGGGCCGGGCTCCTGATCATCTGCGCGGGTCTGTTCGCGACGGCCAACAAGACCACGGCCGACCCGATCGTCGTGCAGGCGCTCGGGATCACCGGGTACACCTACGGCGCGTTGCTGGGCGCGTTCCTGCTCGGGCTGATCGTGAAGCGGGCGAACCAGGCCGACGGGATCATCGCGTTCGTCACGACGGTGGCGGTGATGACGTTCGTGATCCTCGGGGTGAAGTTCCTCGGCCCGTCGGCCGCGGAGGACCCGGTGGCCAACGGCTACGGCGAGTGGGACTCGATCACGATCGACTTCTCCGCGGCGGCCCCGGCCGAGGGCGTGCGGACACTGGTGAGTTGGTGGTACACCCCGCTGGGCGTGGCCCTGACGCTGATCGTGGGCGGGCTGCTGGCGCTGCGCCACCGCGACCGCCCGGAGCCGCCGGCACGGGAGCAGGTGGCCGCGAAGGCCGCCTGAGCCGGCCGGGTGGCGGGAGCCGTGCCCTCGAACGGCTCCCGCGACCCACGGCCCGGTCACCGGGCGGGCAGGACCGCCCCCTCCCGGTGGTAGCTGACCAGCTCGGTGTCCGAGGTGAACCCGAGCGCGGTGAACATCCGCTCGGAGGCGCCGTTGCTCACCCGGACCAGTGCCGCCGCGCGGTCCCTGCGCCCGGTGGCGGCCAGCACGGCGAGGAGCCGGCGTATCAGCAGGCGCCCGACGCCCAGGCCGCGAACCTCGGGGTCGACACCCACCACGTCCACGTAGTACTCCTCCGCCTGCGTGTAGCCGGCCGCGTAGCCGAGCAGCAGCCCGTCCCCCGGCAGGACGACCACCGTGTGCCCGGAGGTCCCGGCCACCAGCTCGGTCCCGGTCGTCGGCGCGCCCGGGAAGCACCGGTCGTGCAGGCGCACCACCGCGTCCCGCACGGCCGGGTCCTCGGGCAGCGCGACCACCCGGTCCGGTTCGTCCCCGGTCCGGCCCAGCAGGGCGAGCAGCGCGGAGCCGGTGAGGGTGAACAGCCGGCTCGTCTCGCCGGCGAGGATCCCGTGGCGGGTGGCGAACTCGGCCAGCAGGCGGTTCTGCCGGTGGCCGAACAGGTCGACGGCGGACACCCCGGACATGGCGGGGAGCCGGAAGGCGGCGGCGAACAGGGCGTCGGCGGTCTGCTGCCAGAGCTGGCCGGCGGCCGGGTGGGTCGCCGGCACGTCCACGTACGGCCCGTAGAGGAACGCGCGGTGCTGTGCCTTCGACACCTCGACGCTGAGCACGCCCCGCAGTCTGTCGTTCCGGTCCACGGCGACCACGGCGAGCGTGGGCCAGTTGCCACCGAGACCGGCGAGCTCCTCGACAACCTCCTCGGCGGTCTCACCGTGGAAGGCGATGTGGTGTGCCGGGTCGGCCTGCAGCCGGGTGATCATCTCGATCACGCCGAGCAGGTCGCGCGGCACGGCGGTTCGCACTCGATACATAGTGGAAAGTGTGAACTGCTGAGAGTAGTCGCGCTAATGGTTTAACCGCCCCGAGGGGCAACCGGGGGTGCAGCGTTCGCCACATCTCCGAACACTGATGCCTTTCCGTGACTCATACCTACGGGTGATGGCTCATACTTCCTGACCTGCGGGGGTACCGTCCCCTGTGCACAGACAGGTGAAATCACACAACGGAAGGCCGGCAAGATGGCGCAATTCGATGTCAAGCGAGTGACGACGCTTGAATGGGCTGGCATCGGTGCCGGCGTACTCGCATTTATTGTTAGTTTTTTACCGTGGGTCACACTGGACTTCGGTGACGAGTTCGGCGACCTCGGCCTCAGCACGAGCGTCAGCGGGAGCGCCTGGGATGCCGCCTTCCTCGGCTGGTTCCCGATCCTGCTGCTGCTCGGCGCCGCGGTGGTCGTCGCCCTCCCCCACTTCGGCACCCAGGTGGCCCAGCGCTCGATGATCTGGCTCGGGCTCGCGGTCGCCGCGTTCGTGTTCATCCTGCTCCGTTGGCTGACCCTGGACGAGTTCGTCGCCCCCGGCTTCGGCCTGTTCATCGGCCTGGTGCTGGCGCTCGTGTCCGCCGTAGCGGCCTTCCTGGTCCACCGCGCGGCGCCGAAGCCGACGACCAACCCGCACCCCGGCACCGCCTACGGCGCCTGACCGGCCACAGCGACCGGACGAACCAGACATACAGCAGACGGAACGGCGCTCCTCGCGGGAGAGGAGCGCCGTTCCGCTGTTCGGTGTGGACGGCTCAGGCGGATGCCGGTTCGGCCGCCTCCTCGCGGCCGTGCAGGCGCTGCGAGATCACCTGGGTGATGCCGTCGCCCCGCATGCTGACCCCGTAGAGCGCGTCGGCGATGTCCATCGTCGGCTTCTGGTGGGTGATGATGATCAGCTGTGAGGTGGCCCGGAGCTCCCGCAGCAGCCCGATCAGCCGGCGCATGTTGACGTCGTCCAGCGCGGCCTCCACCTCGTCCATGACGTAGAACGGCGACGGCCGCGCCCGGAAGATCGCGACCAGCATGGCCACGGCCACCAGCGACTTCTCCCCGCCCGACAGCAGCGAGAGGCGCTTGATCTTCTTGCCGGGCGGCCGCGCCTCGACGTCGACACCCGTGGTCAGCATGTCCTCCGGCTCGGTCAGGATGAGCCGGCCCTCCCCGCCCGGGAACAGGGTGCCGAACACGATCTCGAACTCGCGGGCCACGTCCTCGTAGGCGGAGGTGAACACCTCGAGGATCTTGTCGTCGACCTCCTTGACCACGGTCAGCAGGTCGCGCCGGGTCGCCTTGAGATCCTCCAGCTGGGTGGACAGGAACTTGTAGCGCTCCTCCAGCGCCGCGAACTCCTCCAGCGCCAGCGGGTTCACCTTGCCCAGCAGCGACAGGTCCCGCTCGGCACGCTTGGCCCGCCGCTCCTGGGTCGCCCGGTCGTAGGGAATCGGCTGGGGCGCGGAGACCGTCTCGCCGCGCTCCTTGGCCGCCTCGTACTCGGCCACCTCGACCGAGCTCGGCGGCACCGGGATCGCCGGCCCGTACTCGGCGACCAGGTCATCCAGGCCAATGCCGAAGCTCTCGGCGATCCGCGTCTCCAGCTGCTCCAGGCGCATCCGCTGCTCGGCCCGCAGCACCTCGTCGCGGTGTACCGCGTCGGTCAGCTTCTCCAGCTCGGTGGACAGCTCGCGGACCTTGTTGCGCACCTCGATCAGCACCCGCTCGCGCTCGTGGCGCTCGGCCTGCACGGTGTCCCGCTCCCGGGCGGCGGCGGCGAGCGACCGCTCGATCCGCTCCAGGGCCAGCTCGCCGCCGGACACCACGGCCCGTGCGACGGCCGCTCCCCTGGCGCGGGCAGCCTGGGCCCGCGCGGCTCGCTCGCGGGTCTCCCGTTCGGCGCGGGCGGTCCGGCGCAGCTCCTCCGCCTTGCCGTACAGCGCCCGGTGGCGCTCCTCGGCGGTGCGCAGTGCCAGCCGGGCGTCCATCTCCTCCTGACGGGCCGCGGCCAGCGAGGCGGCGGCCTCGTCCCGCTCCGCGGTGTCCGGTTCGTCGGTGACCGGCTCGTGCTCCTCCGCGACGGCCAGCCGCTCCTCCAGCTCGGCGAGCTTGGTGAGCGCCTCCTCACGGGCCCGTTCGACCTCGGCGCGGCGCACCGACACCCGCTCGGCCTCGGCCTGGGCGGCCCGAACCGCCTGGCGCATCCGGTTGAGCCGCTCACCGGACCTGGCGGCCCGCACCTTCGCCTCGTTGCGTGCCTCGGCGGCGGCGGAGGCGTCCGCCGCGCGGGCCTGCTGCTCGGCCTTCGCCCCGGCCAGTGCCGCGGCGGCGCGCTCGGCTGCGCTCTCCGCGGCGACCAGCCGGTCGTTGGCCTCGTCCACGGCGGCCTGCACCTCGATCACACTCTGCCCGCGGTCGGCGCCGCCGACCACCCAGTGCGCGCCGAACACGTCGCCCTCGGCGGTGACCGCGCGCACCCGCGGGTGCGCCGCGACCAGCTCGCGGGCCGCGTCCAGCGAGTCGACGACGGCGACCCGGTCCAGGGCACGCAGCACGGCCGAGCGGAGCGACTCCGGCGCCCGCACCAGGTCCACCGCCCAGCGCGCCCCGGCCGGCAGCGTCGGCCACCCCGCGCGGTCGGCCGGCTCCCAGCTGCCCACCAGCACCCCGGCCCGACCGGCGTCGGTCGCCCGGAGCAGCCGCAGCGCGGCGACGGCGTCCTCGCCGGAGGACACCGCGACCGCGTCGGCGACCGGGCCCAGCGCCGCGGCCAACGCCACCTCGTGGCCCGGCTCGACGGTCAGCAGCGCCGCCACCGAGCCAAGCAGCCCGGGGAGGCGGTCGCCAGCGGCCAACAGCGCGCCCGCGCCGTCCTTGCGCGACAGGCCCATGGCCAGGGCGTCGACCCTGGCCTTCCAGGAGGCGATGTCCTTCTCCGCCGCCCGCTCGGCGGCGACCAGCTCGTCCACCCTGGCCTGTGCCGCCCGCTGGGCCTGCTTGGCCTGCTCGAACCGCTCGCCCAGGCCCGCGTCGTCGGCGTCCTCGACACCGGTCTCGGCCTCCGCCTCGGCCAGCTCGACAGCGGCCTGCTCGGCCCGCTCGGTGGCCTCGGCGAGCGCCGTGGACATCCGCTCGATCTCCTCGGCGGTGGCGTTGGTCTTGCTGCGCAGCGCCTCGACCTGGCCGGCCAGCCGGGCCAGGCCCTCGCGGCGGTCGGCGACGGCACGCACGGCGGCCAGGTGCGCCCGCTCGGCGGTCTGCACGACCTGCTCCAGCTCGGCCCGGCGCTCGGTGGCGTCACCCAGCATCGACCGGGCCACCTCGACGTGCTCGCCGAGCTCGGCCTCGCGAATCGCGATCTCCTCGGCCTCGGCCTCCAGCTCCTCCGGGTCACGGCCGACCCGGGCCTGCGCCGCCTCGTTGGAGGCGAACAGGTGGCGCTCGCGCTCGACGGCGAGCCGCACGGTGCCGCGCAGGCGCTCCTCCAGCGCGGACAGGCGGTACCAGGTGTCCTGGGCCGCGGCCAGCCGCGGCGCGTCGGCGGCGAGCTGGTCCTCGAGCCCGGTCTGCCGCGAGTCGACGACCTCGAGCATCTGCTCGACCTCGTGGCGGCGGGCCCTGGCGGCGGCCTCGTCGGCCTGCTCCCTGGCGATCTCGGCACGCTGGGTGACCAGGTCGTCGGCGTGCAGGCGCAGCCGGGCGTCGCGCAGCTCGGACTGCACGGCCTGGGCCCGGCGGGCGATCTCGGCCTGCTTGCCCAGCGGCTTGAGCTGGCGGCGCAGCTCGCTGGTCAGGTCGGTGAGCCGGGTGAGGTTGGCCTGCATCGCGTCCAGCTTGCGCAGCGCCTTCTCCTTGCGCTTGCGGTGCTTGAGCACGCCGGCCGCCTCCTCGATGAAGGCGCGCCGCTCCTCCGGCTTGGACTCGAGGATCTGGGCCAGCTGGCCCTGCCCGACGATGACGTGCATCTCGCGGCCGATGCCGGAGTCGCTGAGCAGCTCCTGGACGTCCATCAGCCGGCAGGAGCTGCCGTTGATCTCGTACTCGCTCGCGCCGTCGCGGAACATCCGGCGGGTGATCGAGACCTCGGTGTACTCGATCGGCAGCGCGCCGTCGCTGTTGTCGATGGTCAGGCTCACCTCGGCGCGGCCGAGCGGGGCGCGGCCCGCGGTGCCGGCGAAGATGACGTCCTCCATCTTGCCGCCGCGCAGGTCCTTGGCGCCCTGGGTGCCCATGACCCAGCGCAGGGCGTCCAGCACGTTCGACTTGCCCGAGCCGTTGGGCCCGACAACGCAGGTGATACCGGGTTCGAACCGCAAGGTCGTGGCCGACGCGAACGACTTGAACCCCTTGAGCGTCAGGCTCTTCAGATGCACGAGTTGCGAGCCTCCCAGGTGACCCGGTGCGGCGGATATCCCGTCGAGGGTACCTGTGGGGCCGGCGCGGCCGTGGGACCCCGGCGGGGTCGGAGCGTCAGCGCACCGGTGCCTTGATCGTCAGGAAGGTCACCTTGTCGTCGAGCTTGAACTCGATCCGGTCGATCCAGCTGCGGCGGATCGAGGTGCTCCCGGGGATCTCCACGTCCGCGTCGTGGTCGGTGCCCCACCAGCCGGCCGTCTCCCGGTTGCCGTAGTGGTCGTAGACCACCGCGTAGCAGCTGCGGCCCGGCGGGAGGTTGGCCATCCTGATCTGGAGCTCGGTGCCCCACTCGTGGTCGAGGAGGCGCACGTTGGCGCTCACGTCGGTCTGCGGCGCCGTCGCGGTCCAGGTGATGCCGGTGTCCTCGGGCTGGGGAGCCGGGCCGCGCAGCGCGCCCCAGCCGAACACGGCGCCGACGGCCACCAGCACCACGAGCGCGGCCGCCACGGCGACCCGGTACATCCGGGGGCGGCGGGGGCGGGCCGGCCCGGCCGGCTCCTCCGGCGCCGGGGAGGGCTCGGGTGGGGACGGCGGGACGAGCAGCTCCGGCGGCGGGGCGAGCATCTGCGGGGCCGGCGCGTTGAGCGTCTGGATCGGCATCGGCGCGGTCGGGTACAGCTCGCCGGGCGGCAGCCCCTCGTCGAAGTCCTCGACCGAGATCTGGTTGAGCATGCCCGGCAGCGGGGCCAACCGGATCAGCTCGGTGCGACAGCTGTCGCACTGCGCGATGTGGGACTCGAACTCGTAGCGCTCCGGCGGCTCGAGGGCACCGAGCAGGTAGGCGCCCAGTGTCACGGTCTGGGTACAGGTCACGGCTCGGTCACCCCCCGCTCCTCGAGCGCGTCGCGTAATGCCCGCAACGCGTAGAACGAGCGGGACTTGACGGTTCCGGCCGGCACCCCGAGCACGGAGGCGGCCTCGCTGATCGTGCGCCGGCGGAAGAACAGCTCCGCGATGACCGCCCGGTGCTCCTTGGACAGGGCCCGCATCGCCTCCGCGACCTGCCAGCCCTGCAGGACCCGGTCGAAGTCGTCGGTGGGCCTCGCCCAGTCGCGTTCCAGGATCGGCACCTCGTCCACCCTGGCGCTCTGTCTTCGGTAGCCGGAGACCACCAGGTTGCGCGCGACCGTGTACAGCCACGGCCCAGCCTGGTCGACCGACAGTGAGTGCGCGTTGCGCCACGCGCGGAGCAGGGTCTCCTGCACGACGTCCTCGGCGTACTGGTGGTCGCCGCCAACCGCCCTCAGCACGTAGCCGTAGAGCGGCCGCCGATAGCGGCTGTAGAGCTCACGGATGAGCTCGTCCTCCTGGTCCGGGGTGTTCCCCACATCGCAGGACTACGCCTGCGCACCCGAGGTCGGTTCAACTTTCGCCAGGCCGTGACCACGCTGTTATCACACGCTAGCGCTCCGCGAATCCGGCAAGATCACCCCGGGCCGGCGTCCAGCGCTCGACGACCGTGTCCACCGAGCCGGGCGTCGAACCGGATCGCAGCAGGTCAAGCAGGGTGTCGCAGCGTTCCCGGGGACCCTCCGCGACCACCTCGACGCGCCCGTCGACGAGGTTGCGGGCGTAGCCGGTCAGCCCGAGCTCGAGGGCACGGGCGCGGGTCCACCACCGGAAGCCGACACCCTGCACCCGTCCGTGGACCCAGGAGGTCAACCGAACGGGTTGGTCAACTACGGTGTCGTCCACGGCGTGAACCTACCGCGCCGTACTACGCCGTCCGGAGCAATGGCGGAGTTCGAGGAGGTTGGACGCCTGATGTCCGAGCCAGAGGGTGAGCTGTCTCCCCTGCCGGAGCGACCCCTGGAGGGCGAACGGCGCTTCGCCAGGTCGCCCTACCTCTCTCTCGCCGTCGCCGCCGTCGTGGTGTCGACGGCGTTCGCGACCGTCGCCGCACTGGCCGGCTCGGGCGAGGAGCAGGCGGCGCCGAGACCGGACAGCCGCGGGGTGATCGAGTCCACGCCGTTCGACGACCCCCAGACCGGCACCACGACGCCGACCACCGCCTCCAGCGCTCCCTCCACCGCGCCGAGCACCGCGGCGTCCTCGACGACCACGTCCTCGACCAGCGCGAGCACGGCGACCGGCGCCTCGGGTACCAAGCCGACGAGCCAGGGCGGGCAGCCGGGCAACACGCAGCCGGCGGGCAATCCGCCACCGGCGGGCAACACCACGACGCCGAAGCCGACGACGAACCCGCCCACGACGACCACGCAGAACCAGGCGCCGGTCGCCTCGATCACCGGCGGCTGCCCGGACACCGGCTACGACTGCACGTTCAACGGCAGCGGGTCCAGCGACCCGGACGGCGACGGGCTGACCTACTCGTGGAACTTCGGTGACGGCGGTACGAGCTCCGCGGTCAGCCCCTCGCACACGTTCGCCGCGGGCAGCTACACGGTGACGCTGACCGTGAGCGACGGCCGGGGCAAGTCGCACACCGCAACGAAGGGGGTCACCGTCACGGCGCCCGGTACCACCGGTGCGTGACGGGTCCCCCTCTTTGTGGCGTAACACTTTGGTGGTACGTTGCCGGACCGTGACCTCGTCACGGAGAATTCGCCGCCCCGTGCTTCCCGCCCTCAGTGCCGCCCTCGTCGGCGCGCTGACGGCGGGCGCCGCGACGTTCATGACGGACGCCGAGTCCGTGGCCGACGCCGGCCAGGTCAACCTGGCCGTGGAGAACTCTCCCGCTTCCGACCCGGGCCTGTCGGACTCCGAGGACCCGACCGGCGCGCTCCCCGCGGAGTCGGCGGACGAGCAGACCTACGAGCAGAACTCGAGCACGGTCGAGACCGTTCCGGCCTCCACCACGCAGCAGCCCACCTCGACGCCGAGCGAGGCCCCGTCCTCCCCGTCCTCGGAGGCCCCCGCGCCGCCCCCCGCGACCGGGACGCCCACCCAGGTCACCGAGGAGGAGCAGGTCGTCACCCTGGTCAACGCGGCGCGCGCGCAGAGCGGATGCGACCCGGTGACGACCGAGCCGGAGCTGGTGGAGGCGGCCCAGCAGCACAGCTCCGACATGTCCGAGCGCGAGTACTTCGACCACACCACCCCCGAGGGGCTCACCTTCGCCGACCGCATTCTCGAGGCCGGCTACGAGAGCCCGGGTGCGGAGAACATCGCCCGCGGGCAGACCAGCGCCACCCAGGTGATGAACAGCTGGATGGAGTCCGACGGCCACCGCGCGAACATCCTCAACTGCCAGCTCACCACGATCGGCGTGGGGCTCGACAAGGACGGCTGGTACTGGACGCAGAACTTCGGCTACTGAGCCGGAGTTTCCCGGACTCCGAATATCCCCGTCACGGGCGGTTATTCCACCTGGTCCCCCGCGTCGTCCCAGGTGGGGACGCTGGGAATTTCCAGAGCAACGAGGAAGGTAGTGGTCGGCGACCGTCTGCAGTACCGTTACTTTCCGAAGGATTTTCCTCCGGATAAGGCGACTATGGACGACAACGACGGACGCAGACCCAGGCAGCGCCGCACTCGGGCCGACGCCCTTCGGAACCGGGAGCAGATCCTCCGCGCTGCCGTTGACCTCATCATTGAGCAGGGACCGACCGCGCCGATGGAGTTGATCGCGCGTCGCGCCAACGTCGGCATTGCGACGTTGTACCGCCACTTTCCAGACCGATCGGTATTGCTTCGTCAGGTTGCGCTGGACACCGTCCGGCAGTGCGGCACCGAGGCGAGAGCGGCCCTGGAGGAGGAGCCGGACGCCTTCTCCGGCCTCAGCCGCTACATGCACGACTCGATCGACCTGCGCATCGGTGCGGTGATGCCGGTCCTGGCCGACCGCATCCCGATGGACGAGGAACTGCTGGCCGCCCGCCGGGACTCCCGCGAGGCCGTGGACGCCCTCGTCGAGGCCGCCCACCTCGAGGGCTCGCTGCGCCCCGACATCACCAGCGGCGACATCGGTCTGCTGATCATCCGCCTCACCCCGCCGCTGCCCGGCGCGATGGCTCCCGAGGACAACCACCGCCTCAGCCACCGGCACCTGGAGCTCCTGCTCGACGGCCTGCTCAGGTTCGTCTCGACCGAGGAGCTGCCCGGTCCCGCGATCTCGGTCGACCAGCTCACCCGGATCCCGCCGGGCCCCGGGCCCGGCTACGCGGGGATGACCGCCGAGCTGCGCAGCAAGGAACGCGGACGCTGCCGTCCGCGCTGACGAGCACGCCGGTCAGCGGGCCGTGGGGCGGGGCTGGCACCGGGGACAGCTGAACGAGCTCCGGTTCATGAACGGTTCCCGGCGGATGGGGCGGCCGCAGCGGCGGCAGGGGCGGCCTTCCTGGCCGTAGACGGCGAGGCTGCGGTCGAAGTAGCCGGACTGGCCGTTCACGTTCACGTAGAGGGCGTCGAACGAGGTGCCGCCGGCGCCGAGGGCCTCGGTCATCACCTCGGTGGCCGCGGTGAGTACCTCGGCGGCCTTGGCCGGGCCGATGCGGTCGGTCGGCTTGGCCCAGTGGACCCTGGCCCGCCAGAGGGCCTCGTCGGCGTAGATGTTTCCGATGCCGGAGACCAGGGTCTGGTCGAGCAGGGCGCGCTTGAGCTCGGTCCGCTTCCGGCGCAACGCCCGCACCGCCGCGGCGGGGTCGAAGCGGGGATCCATCGGGTCGCGGCCGATGTGGGCGATCGGGGCGGGCAGGACGGTCCCGTCCACCTCCACCAGCTCCCCCATCGAGAAGCCGCCGAACGTGCGCTGGTCCACGAACCGGAGCTCGGGACCGCCGTCGTCGAAGCGGAACCGGACGCGCAGGTGTTTCTCGTCCGGGGCGCCCTCGGGCTGAACCAGCAGCTGGCCGCTCATGCCGAGGTGGGCGAGCATGGCGTCCCCGCCCGACAGCTCCGCCCACAGGTACTTGCCCCGCCGCCGCATCGCCGTCACCCGGCGACCGGTCAACCGGCCGGCGAAGTCGGACGCGCCGGGGAGGTGCCGGCGGATCGCGCGGGGATGGAGCACCTCGACCGAGCGGACCAGCCTGCCCGTGACGTGGACGTCGACCCCGTGGCGTACGACCTCGACCTCGGGTAGCTCAGGCATCGCCGTCCGGCTTGCCCGACTTGACCAGCTCGGACAACGTGCGCCAGGCCGCCTCGGCGGCCTTCTGCTCGGCTTCCTTCTTGGTCCGGCCGTCCCCGCTGCCCCGGTCCTGCCCGGCGACGATCACCGTCGCGGTGAACTCCTTGCGGTGGTCCGGACCTTCCTCCTGCACGCGGTACTCCGGCACGCCGAGGCTGGCCTGCGCCGTGAGCTCCTGGAGCGAGGTCTTCCAGTCGAGACCCGCGCCGAGCAGCGGCGCCGCGGTCAGCAGCGGGTCGAACAGCCGGTGGATCAGGTCCCGCGCGGTCTCGATGCCGTGCTGCAGGAACACCGCGCCGATCACGGCCTCCATGCCGTCGGCGAGGATGCTCGGCTTGTCCCGGCCGCCGGTCAGCTCCTCGCCCTTGCCCAGCAACAGGTGCGGGCCGAGCCCGCCCTCGCCGAGGCCGCGCGCGACGCCGGCGAGCGCGTTCATGTTCACCACGCTGGCCCGCAGCTTCGCGAGGTTGCCCTCGGGCAGCTGCGGGTGCGCCCGGTAGAGGTGATCGGTGACGACCAGCCCGAGCACGGCGTCCCCGAGGAACTCCAGTCGCTCGTTGGGCGGCAGGCCACCGTTCTCGTAGGCGTACGAGCGGTGTGTCATGGCGAGCGTCAAGAGCTCGGCGTCCAGGTCGACGCCGAGCGCCTCGAGTAGCTTGGCCGGGTCGGCCGCCGGGCCGCGTGCCGCCCTACTCCCCACTGCCACAGCCCACCTTCACCCCCGGATCAGGCCGGTTCGGTGACCTGGCGGCCGTCGTACTGCCCGCAGGACGGGCACACGACGTGCTGCGGCTTGGGCGTGCGGCACGCCCGGTTGGAGCACTCCACCAGGTGCGGAGCGCTGGTCTTCCACTGCGACCGGCGAGAACGCGTGTTGGAACGCGACATCTTCCGCTTGGGGACGGCCACGACTCAATCTCCTTCAACGACAGGGTGGGACCGGACGGCGCTTTCTCACTCGTCCCGGTCCGTGCTGAACCGCTCGGTGAGCGCGGCCCACCGAGGGTCAATCGTCTCATGCCGGTGATCCGGACCGGCATCGGCCCACTTGACACCGCACTCGGGGCACAGACCGGCGCAGTCCGGCGTGCACAGCGGCACGCTCGGCAGGGCGAGCACGGTCGCGTCCCGGACGACCGGCTCCAGGTCGACCAGGTCGTCGACCAGGCGCGCGACCTCGTCCTCGTCGGTGGTCTGCTCGGTGACGCTGTCCGGGTAGGCGAACAGCTCGGTGAACTCCACCTCGACCTCCTCGCCCCGGATCGGGTCGAGGCAGCGGGAGCACTCGGCCTCGGTCGGCGCCACCGCTGTGCCGGACACCAGCACACCCTCGACGACCGACTCGAGCAGCACGTCCAGCTGGACCTCGGCACCCTTCGGCACGACGACGACACCCTCGACACCGAGCGCCGTCTGGAGGTGTGCGGTACGGCGCACCTCTCGGGACAGGCCCGGCCGGCGGCCGAGCTCCCTGGTGTCGACGACCCACGCGCTCTTGCGTTCGGACATGGCGAACTCGACGCTTCCCAACGGTTGATTTGGCCGCGCGCGACGCGCGGCGCGACCGTTCCAGCCTACGCGCTCACGCGGCCGGGGTCAGGCGGTGTAGTCGAAAGGCGCCGCGCTCACTCCGGTGACCGCCGCTCCCCGCAGGTGCGCCCGCCCCTTGCCGACCGTGCGGAGAGTGTGGCTGAGGAGGTCGGAGAACTCCGCGAGCTTGCTGTCGACGTACTCGTCGCACTCGGCGCGCTGACGGGCGGCCTCGTCGGCCGTCGCGTCGAGGATGCGGGCGGACTCGGCATGCGCCGCCTGGACGACCTCGGTCTGGGAGACCAACCGCTCCTGCTCGATGCGGCCCTCCTCGACCGAGCGCTCGAAGGACTCCCGACCGGCCTGGATCATCCGGTCGGCGTCCACCTGCGAGCGACCCACCAGCTCGTCGTACTTGGCCTGCCCGGCGGCGACGGTCCTGGCCGCCTGGTCCTGCGCCTCGGCGACCAGCCGGTCGGCCCGCGCCTGCGCCTCGGCGATCATCCGCTCCGCCCTGGCCCTGGCGTCCTCGATCGCCTTGTCCGCCTCCATGGCGGCCTTGCTCACCGTCTGCTCGGCTTGGTGCTCGGCGTTGCCGATGATCTCGTCCTTGCGGTCGAGCACGTCCTGCGCGTCGTCGACCTCGGCCGGCAGCGCGTCGCGCACCTCGTCGAGCAGTTCGAGGACGTCACCGCGGGGCACCACACAGCTGGAGGTCATCGGCACCCCCCTGGCCTCCTCGACGATCGTGACGAGCTCGTCGAGCGCCTCGAACACCTTGTACACCGCCGGCCTCCTCCACCGCCCGCACCTGCCTGCGTCGGTCCAGTCTGCCGTCTGGCGCAGGGCGATCGGTGGAGGTGGCCCGCTGGCGTGTCAGCCGTCGGTGTCGACCTCCACGAACGTGGCGTACCTGTCCGGCGTGTAGTAGAACTCCCCGCCCTCGCCCGACACCAGCCGCCGGTCGCCCCGCCCAGAGACCCCGGGGGTGGGCACGGTGAAGAGGCGGTAGTACCCGGACGCGCAGTCGGGCAGCAGACCCTCGCGGTTCTGGTAGGCCTGCCCGTCGCCGGGGTAGGGGTAGGGCCCGCCGGCGCGCACCAGCGCGACGGTCCGACCCACCTCGGACGGGAGGTCGGCCACCGGCACCTCGTCCAGACCGCTCGGGGCGCCGCACTCGTCTGGCGCCGCCTCGAGGTCGACCAGGACGAAGCTCGCGTAGTGGTCGTCGGTGAAGAAGTGCTCGCCGGCCGAACCGGTGACGATCCGGCGCGCCCCCCGGTGGGGCAGGCCGGGTGTCTCGACCGTGTACTCGTGGTAGTAGCCCTGCGCGCAGTCCGGCAGGAGGTCCTCGCGGTTGCCGAACACGGTGCCGTCCTGCGGATACGGGAACGGTCCGCCGGCGGCGATCAGCTCGGCGGTGTCGGTCGCCTCCGGCGGGAGGTCGCCGAGCGGCACGAGCTCGTAGCCGGAGGTGTCGCCGCACACCGGTTGTACGGCCGCGACCTCCGGCGCGGTGACGGTGGTGGCCGCCGCGGTGAGGCCGAAACCGGTGAGCGCGGTGACCAGAAGAGTGAGTAGCGTCGTGACGGACAGGGGCCGGACGTTGCTCATTCACCGACCGTAGACCCTGGAGGTGACGGCGCAGTAGCCGTCTTCAGGCGGGACACGGGAGTTCTCATGGCAACGACCCCCCAGACGAGCACCCAGCCGCTCATCCGGCGGGCGACCGCCCGCGACGTCCCGGCGATCGTGGCGCTGCTCGCCGACGACGCGCTCGGCGCCCGCCGCGAGCGCGTCGGCGACGCGGCCTACGCCAGGGCGTTCGCCGAGATCGACGCGGACCCGCGCCAGTACCTCGCGGTGACCGAGCTCGACGGCGAGGTCGTCGGCACGCTGCAGCTGACGTTCATCCCGGGTCTGTCCCGCCGCGGCGCCACCCGCGCGCTGATCGAGGCGGTCCGGGTGCGGGCCGACCAGCGCGGCGCGGGGATCGGTCGGCACCTGGCCGAGTGGGCCATCGAGGAGGCCCGTGCCCGGGGTGCGGCCGTCGTTCAGCTGACCACCGACGCGAGCCGGGTGGACGCCCACCGGTTCTACGCCCGGCTGGGCTTCGTGGCCAGCCACGTCGGCATGAAGCTCATCTTCTGAGCGCGTCAGCCCTGCTCGCCGAGCCGCTCGAGCAGGCGCCGGTGCACGGTGTCCGGGAGCAGGTGCGCGACGTCGCCGCCGTAGGTCGCGACCTCCTTGACCAACGAGCTGGACAGGAAGCTGTTCAGCGGCTTGGTCGGCATGAACAGCGTCTCCACACCGGTCAGCTGCTGGTTCATCTGGGCCATCTGCAGCTCGTAGTCGAAGTCGCTGACCGCGCGCAGGCCCTTCACGATCGCCCGGATCTCGTGCTGGCGGCAGTAGTCGACGAGCAGGCCGTGCCAGGAGTCGATCCGCACGTTGGGCAGGTGCGCGACCACCTCGCCGAGCATCTCCATCCGTTCCTCGACGGTGAACAGCCCGCGCTTGCTCTTGTTGATCAGCACCGCGACCACGACCTCGTCGAAGACGGCGGCAGTACGTTCCAGGATGTCGAGGTGTCCGTTGGTGGGCGGGTCATAGGAACCGGGACACACCGCGCGCCTCATTGGCGGACCGTATCAGCCCAGGAAGCGGCGCACCCGCCGGCGGTGGTCCTGATCACCCCACCCGGCCCCAGTGCAGTGTCGTGTCCCCGTAGTGCCGCATCCGGTCCGCCACCAGGGGCTGGGGCCAGGCGGGGGTCCCGGACCGGCGGGCGCGCTCGACGACCACGAGCGACCCCGGCCGGGTCCACGCCGCGAGCGCGGCGAGGTCGGCGGCGAGCGCGGTGTCGGTGAGGGAGTAGGGCGGGTCGGACAGCACCAGGTCGAACGGCTCCGGCGGCGGGGTGGCCAGCACGGTCGCGACCTTGCCCTGGCGGACCTGGGCGCCGGTGAGCCCGAGCGCGGCCACGTTGCGGCGCAGGACGGCGACCGCCCCCGCGTCCGACTCGACCAGCAGCGCGTGCCCCGCCCCCCGCGAGAGCGCCTCCAGCCCGAGCGCGCCCGTGCCGGCGTACAGGTCGAGCACCCGGGCACCCGGCAGGTCCATCACCGCCTCGACCGCGCTGAACAACGCCTCCCGCACCCGGTCCGAGGTCGGCCTGGTGCCGCGCCTGGGCACCGCGAGCTGGCGCCCGCCGGCCGTCCCGGCCACGATCCTCGTCATCCCGACATCGTCGCGCAGGACGCGCTAGGCATGCTTGACCAGGGGGTCCACCCCCTCCCCCGGGAATTCGCGTAGGCTCGCTCTTCCCATTCCACAAAGCAGGTACACCAGGGAGAGTGCGTGTCGCACATCTCTGTCAGGCAGTCCGAGATCGCTGTCGAGCAGGCACACGTCGACGTCGTCTACGCGCGGGTCGAGGAGATGCGCGTCGAGGCGCGCGACATGCGACGCAAGGGCGACCAGCTGGCGCACGGCGCGCGGAACGAGGCGATCTTCGAACAGGCCTCGATGCTGTTCGAACGCGACGTCATGGTGCGCCACGCCAACCAGATCCTGCGCAGCCTGGACGCCGAGCACGAGGGGCTCGTGTTCGGCCGCCTGGACATCGTCGGCGGCGAGGACACCGGCCCCGCGACCGAGACCATGTACGTCGGGCGGCTCGGGATCCGGGACGTGAACTTCGACAACCTGGTCACCGACTGGCGCGCCCCGGCCGCCGCCGCCTTCTACCAGGCCACCGCCGAGCAGCCGATGAACGTCGTGCGCCGGCGGGTCATCCGCTCCTCGGGTCAGAACGTCGTGGACATCGACGACGACCTGCTCGCCCCGGACAAGCGCCCGGACGGCATGGCGGTCGTCGGCGAGGGCGCGCTGATGGCGAGCCTGACCCGGGCCCGCGGCGACAAGATGCGGGACATCGTCGCGACGATCCAGAAGGAGCAGGACGAGGCGATCCGGGCGCCGTGGCGGGGCATCACCGAGATCACCGGCGGTCCCGGAACCGGCAAGACCGCCGTCGCGCTGCACCGGGTGGCCTACCTGCTCTACCGCGACCGCAGGCGGATGGGCGGCTCGGGGGTGCTGGTCATCGGCCCGTCGCCGGCGTTCACCTCCTACATCTCCCGCGTGCTGCCCTCGATGGGCGAGGACACCGTGGAGCTGCGCTCCCTCGGCGAGGTGCTCGACGGCGCCGCGGCGGCGACGGTGGACCCGCCCGAGGTGAACCGGGTCAAGGGCTCGCTGCGGATGCGCCGCGTGCTCAAGCGGGCCCTGCGCGACGCCCCTCCCGGCGCCCCCACCGAGCTGCGCATCACCCACCGGGGCGAGGTGCTCAAGCTCGACGAGCAGGAGCTGGGCCGGGTCCGCCGCCAGGTCCACTCGGCCGGCCGGCCGCCGAACCAGTCCAGGGTGGACGCGGCCGAGGCGCTGCTGGCGGCGTTGTGGCGGCAGGCCGAGGGCCGGCCGGGCATGGAGCGCGACGAGGTGATCACCGAGCTGGGCGAGCGGATCGACTTCCACCGGTTCGTCGTCGTGTGGTGGCCGATCCTCACCCCGACCGAGGTTTTGGGCTGGTTCGCCGACCGGGACCGGCTGGCCGCGGCCGCGGGCCGCGCTCTGTCCCCCGCCGAGGTCGGCCTGCTGGCCGCGTCGTTCTCCTCGCCGACCGGCCCGACCGTCGCCGACATCGCGCTGCTCGACGAGCTACGGGTGCTGCTCGGCCCGCCCCCCAAGCGCCACCGCAGGCGCGCCGCGGCACAGGCGGCCGAGCTGCGGGCGTGGGGCGAGCGGCCGGACGCGCCCACCTACCGGCGGACCGAGCACTACGACGAGTACTCCCACATCGTGGTGGACGAGGCACAGGACCTGTCCCCGATGCAGTGGCGCATGGTGGGCCGGCGCGGCCGGTACGCGAGCTGGACGATCGTGGGCGACCCGGTGCAGAGCTCCTGGCCCGACCCGGACGAGGCGGAGTCGGCTCGCGCCTCGGCGCTCGGCGCGCGGACGACGCGCCGCCGGTTCGCCCTCGGCACGAACTACCGCAACTCCGCGGAGATCTTCGAGCTGGCCGCCCAGGTCGTGGCCGACGTGTCCACTCCGGACCAGCTGCCGACCGCGGTGCGCAGTACCGGGGTCAAGCCGTCGGTGCGCGCGGTGGCCCCCGAGGAGCTGGTGGCGGCCACCCTGCCGGAGGCCACGTCGCTCCTGTCCGAGGTGGACGGGACGGTAGGAGTGATCACCTCGACCGGCCGGCTGGCCGAGGTCCGCGCCGCCCTGTCCGACCTGGACGACCCCCGACTGTCCGTGGTGGACGGCGTGGAGGCCAAGGGGCTCGAGTACGACGCGGTGGTGCTGGTCGAGCCGACCGAGCTGGTCACCGAGTCCACGACCGGCCCGCGCACGCTGTATGTGGCACTCACCCGGGCGACCCAGCGCCTGACCGTGCTGACGACCGACCCGTCCTGGCCCGCCTGAGCACCGAGCACTCAGCCGAGCATCGAGTCGAGCAGGCGGATGGCCCGCGCGGTCAACATGTCGGCGTCGGTGCCGAGCTCCGCACCGCGGTGGTCGAGCTGGCCGTCGAGGGCCAGTGCGGCGAGCCCGTGGGCGAAGGCCCACAGGGACACCGCGAGGGCCTCGGGGTCGGGGCTGTCCAGCTCGGCCACGACGTCGGCGAGCACGGCGAACGCGGCGTCGCCGGCCGCGCGGGCGTCCGGGTGTTTCTCCGGCTGGGACAGTTCGGGGCGGAACATCAGCTGGAAGTAGCCCTTCCGCTCCCTGGCGAAGGTGACGTAGGCCCGGGCGAGCGAGACGACGGCCGCCCGCGGCTGCTCGCGGCCGGCCAGGGCCGCGCGCAACCGCTCGGTCAGCTGCTCGAAGCCCCGGACCGAGATCGCCGCGAGCAACGCGGCCCGGTCGGCGAAGTGGTGGTAGGGCGCCGCCGGGCTGACGCCGGCCTCGCGCGCCACCCGCCGCAGGCTGACCGCGCCGATACCCTCCACCTCGATCAGCCGCACGCAGGCGTTCAGGAGTTCCTCTCGGAGTGCGCCGTGGTGGTAGCTGCCGCGAGGGCGGGTGTGGGGCACCAACGGAGCGTAGTTGACGTCCATACAACAGAGGACTATACAGTGTTCAGATACTGAACAGTGCTTAGATGGAGGAGGGGGCTCATGTCGAAGGTGCTGGTGACCGGGGCGTCCGGGTTCGTGGCGAGCCACTGCGTGGCCGACCTGGTCGCGCACGGGTACTCGGTTCGCGGCACCGCCCGCCGGCCGCGTCCGGGTGGCGTCGAGATCGTCCCGGCCGACCTGCTCGACGACCGCGGCTGGCCGGAGGCGGTCGCCGGCTGCGAGACCGTGCTGCACGTGGCGTCCCCGTTCCCGGCAGCGGAGCCCCGCGACCCGGAGGAGCTGGTCGCCCCCGCCGTCGAGGGCACGCTGCGGGTGCTGGCGGCGGCAGCGGCCGCCGGCGTGCGGCGGGTCGTCCTGACCTCCTCGGTCGCCGCGGTCAACGCCGGGCGGCGACGCGGCGACGACCGGGTGCGCACAGAGGCCGACTGGGCGTCCGTGGACACCGCGCACGCGTACGCGCGGAGCAAGACGCTCGCGGAGCAGGCCGCGTGGCGCTTCGCGGCCGAGCACCCGGAGCTGGAGCTGGTCGTGCTGAACCCCGGCATGGTGTTGGGCCCGGTCCTCCACGCCTCGGCCGGCACCTCGGTCACGGTCGTCCGGCGCCTGCTCAACGGGGAGATACCGGCCGTGCCCAACCTCGGTTTCGCGATGGTCGACGTTCGGGACGTGGCGGCCGCTCACCGGCTCGCCATCGAGACGCCGAACGCCGCGGGCAACCGCTACATCCTCGCCGGGGACAACGTCTGGTTGCCGGAGGTCGCCGCGATCCTGGCCGAGGAGTTCAACCCCCGAGGTCATCGGGTGCCAACCCGCCGGCTGCCCTTCTGGCTGATGTGGACGCTGGCGCGCTTCGACCGCACGCTGCGGGTCGGCCTGGAGTACGCCGACCGCCCGGTGCACCTCAGCCACGACAAGGCGGAGCGGGAGCTGGGCTGGCGGATGCGCCCGCTCCGCACGTCGCTCGTGGACACCGCCGAGAGCCTCCTCGCCCACAACCTGGCCGCGGCCAGCACCTGACCCGCACGCGCGAGGTCGGTCAGGCGAGCACGACGAGCAGGTCGCCACCCTCCACCTGGGCCACCGACCCGATCGCGAGACGCTGCACCGTGCCGGCCTTGGGAGCGGTGATCGAGGCCTCCATCTTCATCGCCTCGATCGTGGCGACGGTGTCGCCGGCCTCGAGCTCGTCGCCCTCCGCCACGGCCAGCGTGACCACACCGGCGAACGGTGCGGCGACGTGGCCGGGGTTGGAGCGGTCCGCCCGCTCGGCGACCGGGAGGTCCGACGCGACCGAACGGTCCCGTACCTGGATCGTCCGCAGCTGGCCGTTCAGGCTCGCCAGCACGGTTCGCATGCCCCGCTCGTCCGGCTCGCCGATCGCCTCGAGCTCGATCAGCAGCCGCACACCCTTCTCCAGGTCGACCGGGTACTCCACCCTCGGTCGCAGGCCGTAGAAGAAGTCCTTGCTCTGCAACACACTGGTGTCGGAGAACTGCTCACGGTGGGCCAGGAACTCGTTGGCCGGCTGCGGGAACAGCAGCCGGTTCAGCGTGGTCCTGCGGTCCTCGGCGAGGCCGGCGCGGTCCTCGTCGCTCAGCGTCGGGGCCGGCCTGGGCTCGCCACGCCCCCGCAACGCCTTGCTGCGGAAGGGCTCGGGCCAACCACCCGCCGGGTCACCGAGCTCGCCGCGGAGGAAGCCGATCACCGAGCCGGGCACGTCGAACCGGCCCGGGTCGGCCTCGAACTCGGCGGGGTTCACACCCGCACCGACGAGGTGCAGAGCCAGGTCACCGACCACCTTGGACGAGGGGGTGACCTTGATCAGCCGGCCGAGCATCCGGTCGGCCGCCGCGTAGACCGCCTCGATCTCCTCGAACCGGTCGGCAAGGCCCAACGCGGTCGCCTGCGTGCGCAGGTTCGACAACTGTCCACCGGGGATCTCGTGGGTGTAGACCCGACCGCTCGGCCCGGGCAGCCCGGCCTCGAACGGCGCGTACACCTTCCGCACGATCTCCCAGTAGGGCTCGAGGTCGCAGACGGCCTGCAGGTCCAGTCCCGTCTCGCGGGGACCGTGGTCGGTCGCCGCCACGATCGCCGAGAGCGGCGGCTGGGAGGTCGTACCGGCCATCGAGGCGCTCGCGCCGTCCACCGCGTCCACACCGGCCTGGATCGCCGCCAGGTAGGTCGCCAGCTGGCCGCCCGCGGTGTCGTGGGTGTGCAGGTGGACGGGCAGCTCGAACTCCTTGCGCAGCGCGGTCACCAGCCGGTGGGCAGCCGGCGCGCGCAGCAGTCCCGCCATGTCCTTGACGCAAAGCACCTGGGCACCCGCGCCGACGATCTGCTCGGCGAGCTTGAGGTAGTAGTCCAACGTGTACAGGCGCTCACCCGGGTCGGACAGGTCCGCCGTGTAGCACAGCGACACCTCGGCCACCGCGGTTCCGGTCTCCAGCACGGCGTCGATGGCGGGCCGCATCTGCTCGACGTCGTTGAGCGCGTCGAAGATCCGGAAGATGTCCACCCCGGTCGCCGCGGCCTCCTGCACGAACGCGGTGGTGACCTCGGTCGGGTACGGCGTGTAGCCGACCGTGTTCCGTCCGCGCAGCAACATCTGCAGGCAGATGTTCGGCAGCGCGGTGCGCAGCGCGGCGAGGCGCTCCCACGGGTCCTCGGCCAGGAACCGCAGGGCCACGTCATAGGTCGCCCCACCCCAGCACTCCACCGAGAGCAGCTGCGGGGTCATCGACGCCACGTACGGCGCGACGTTCACCAGGTCCCTGGTGCGGACCCGGGTGGCGAGCAGGGACTGGTGGGCGTCGCGGAACGTCGTGTCGGTGACCCCGACCGCGTTCGACTCGCGCAGCCAGCGGGCGAAGCCCTCCGGGCCGAGCTCGTCGAGCCGTTGCTTCGACCCGGCGGGCGGGGACCCCAGCTCGACGGCCGGGAGCTTCTTGACCGGGTCGATCACGTCCGGACGGTCGCCGTGCGGACGGTTGACCGTCACGTCGGCCAGGTAGGTGAGCAGCCTGGTGCCGCGGTCGGCGGACTGCCGCGCGGTCAGCAGGTGTGGCCGGTCCTCGATGAACGAGGTGGTGACGTTGCCGGCGATGAAGTCGGCGTCGTCGAGCACGGCCTGCAGGAAGGGGATGTTGGTCGCCACCCCGCGGATGCGGAACTCGGCGACCGCGCGCCGGGCCCTGGCCACCGCGGCCGGGAAGTCGCGCCCCCGGCAGGACAGCTTGACCAGCATCGAGTCGAAGTGCGCGCTGATCTCGGTACCGGAGGACGAGGTGCCGCCGTCCAGCCGGATGCCCGCACCGCCGGGCGAGCGGTAGTGGCTGATGATCCCGGTGTCCGGGCGGAAGCCGTTGGCCGGGTCCTCGGTGGTGATCCGGCACTGCAGCGCCGCACCGCGCAGCCGGATGCCGTCCTGGCTCAACCCGAGGTCGGCGAGGGTCGCGCCGGAGGCGATCCGCAGCTGCGACTGCACCAGGTCGACGTCGGTCACCTCCTCGGTGACCGTGTGCTCGACCTGGATGCGCGGGTTCATCTCGATGAAGACGTGCTTGCCGTTCGCGTCGAGCAGGAACTCGACGGTGCCGGCGTTGCGGTAGCCGATGTGCCTGGCGAAGGCGACGGCGTCGGCGCAGATGCGCTCCCGGAGCTCGGGGGCGAGGTTCGGCGCCGGCGCGATCTCGATGACCTTCTGGTGGCGGCGCTGCACCGAGCAGTCCCGCTCGAACAGGTGGATCACCTCGCCCGTGGCGTCGGCGAGGATCTGCACCTCGATGTGCCGGGGCGAGACCACGGCCTGCTCGAGGAACACCGTCGGGTCACCGAACGCCGACTCGGCCTCGCGCATCGCCGCCTCCAGCGACTCGCGCAACGCGCCCGACTCCAGCACCCGGCGCATGCCGCGCCCGCCGCCGCCGGCGACGGCCTTCACGAACAGCGGGAAGCCCAGCTCCTCCCCCGCGGTGAGCAGCTCGTCGAGGTCGGCCGAGGGCGCCGAGGACCGCAGCACGGGCAGGCCGGCCTCGCGAGCGGCCGCCACCGCACGTGCCTTGTTGCCGGTCAGCTCGAGGACCTCGGTCGGTGGGCCGACGAAGGTGATGCCGGCCTCCGCGCACGCCCTGGCCAGCTCCGGGTTCTCCGACAGGAAGCCGTACCCGGGGTAGACCGCGTCCGCGTTCGCCCGCCGGGCCGCGCCGATGATCTCCTGCACCGAGAGGTAGGCCCGGACGGGATGGCCCGGCTCGCCAATCTCGTAGGCCTCGTCGGCCTTCGTGCGATGCAGTGAGTTGCGATCCTCGTAGGGGAACACGGCGACCGTGCCGGCCCCGAGCTCGTATCCGGCGCGGAACGCGCGGATCGCGATCTCACCCCGGTTGGCGACGAGGATCTTGCGGAACATGGGCGAACCTCCTGGTAGGGGGGACGTCCCAGGGAACGTTACCGCCCGGTCCCGCCCACCGGGAGTTAAGTCCCACGTGACGGGCACCTCTCGGAGGACATTCCGGGGTTTTCAGGGACCGGTGAACAGCAGCCGGTTCGCGGTGGCCGGCGGGACCCCGCAGAGCACGTCCCGGGTGGCCGCGCCGACGACCGCGGCGGCGGCCGTCGCGGGGTCGGCGGTCGGGTTCGTGTGCAGGTACATCGCGACCGCGCCGGCGACGTGCGGGACGGCGAGCGAGGAGCCGGACATCGTCCGCGTCCCGCCGTCGGGCCACGGGCCGGTGACGCGCTGCCCCGGGGCGTAGAGGTCGAGTGCCGGACCGCGGTTGGACTGCGGTGCCGCGCAGTCGTCCGCCCCCGCCGAGCCGACGGTCAGCGCCTCGGTCACCCGGGCCGGGGAGTAGTTCGACGCGTCGCCGGCGGAGCTGCCGGCGGCCACGGCCACGCTCACCCCGGAGGCGACCGCGTTGCGCACCGCGGTGTCCAGGGCGGTGTTGGGGGCGCCGCCCAGGCTCAGGTTCGCGACGGCGGGCCGCACCGCGTTGGCGGTGACCCAGTCGATCCCGGCGATCACGTCGGCGACCGTGCCGGAGCCGTTGCCGTCGAGCACCCGCACCGGCACGATCGCGACGCCCTTGGCCACGCCGTGGGCGGTGCCACCGAGGATCCCGGCGACGAACGTGCCGTGCCCGTTGGCGTCCGCGGCGTCGGTGTCGTCGTCGACGAGGTCGATGCCCGGTCGGATCCTGCCCGCCAGGTCGGGGTGCGCGCTCACGCCCGTATCGATGACGTAGGCGTGCACCCCTTCGGCCCCGGTCGGGTACCGGTACACCCCGTCGAGTGGTAGCTCGCGCTGGTCGATCCGGTCCAGCCCCCAGGACGGCGGGGCGACCTGCTCACCGAACGCGCGGACCGGGGTGTCCGGCACGACCGCCGCCACGCCCGGCTCCCTCGCCAACGCGGCGGCCTCGGACTCGCTGAGGCCGAGCGAGAAGCCGGGCAGCGCGGCGGTGAAGGTGTGCTCGACGACGCTGTCGAAGCGGCCGGCCGCCGCTTTCGCGCGACCCTCGACGTCGCGCTCCGCCGACAGCACCACGACGTACCCGGCGGTGGGCGGCTCGGCGTCCACCGGGGACACCGGGCCGACGGCCACCGCCGTGCCGAGCAGGAGAGCGACACCGGCGTTCGCGAGTTCCATACCAATCTCGTTAGTCGTCCCCAGGGCGGGGAGCAAGGTTCACCAGTTGCCAGCCGGGGGTGGGGCTGTCCCCACCCCCGGCTCGGGGGAGCACACCCGTGTTCGCCGGTCCGCCAACCGAAAGCATGAAACCTGTTGTCGGGGTGGGCGTCTGGAGAGGACAGGCATGTGAAGAGGCAGGCGAGCACCGTGCGCGTGGCGCGGTGGAGTGCGACCCACCCCTGGCGGGCGATCGGCCTGTGGGTCGTGTTCGTCGCGGTGTGCCTGTCGGCCGGCTCGTGGCTGGGGACCAACGAGGCGACCGACGAGGACATGGCGATCGGCGAGGCGGGCCGCGCGACGTCGATCGTGAGCTCGGGCGAGTTCGGCGACCGCGCGGAGGAGAACGTCCTCATCACGGCGCGGTCGGGACAGCTGGACCAGGCGGCGGCGAGCGCGGCCGCCGCGGACGCCGCCGAGCGGATGCGCGGTCTCCCGGAAGTGGCCGAGGTCGGCGAGCCGGTGCCCTCGGCCGACCGGCAGGCACTGCTCGTGCCGATCACGATGGCGGGCGACCCCGACGAGGCGCGCGACCGGCTCGACCCGCTGCTGGCGCAGACCGAGGCGGTGCAGCGAGACCACCCCGCGGTACGGGTGGAGGAGGTCGGCGGCCCGTCGATCAACAAGGGGGTCAACGACCAGATCGGCGAGGACCTCGCCAAGGCCGAGCTGATCAGCCTGCCGGTGACCCTGGTCATCATGCTGGTCGCGTTCGGCGCGATCATCGCGGCGGGGGTGCCGGTGCTGCTCGCCCTGTCCGCCGTCGGCTCCGCATTCGGGCTCAGCGCGCTCGCCTCGCACCTCGTGCCGGCCGTCGACACGGTCTCCAGCGTGATCCTGCTGATGGGCATGGCCGTCGGGGTCGACTACTCGCTGTTCTACCTCAAGCGGGAACGGGAGGAACGCCAGAACGGCAACCCGCACGTGCGGGCCGTCGAGATCGCCGCGGCCACCTCCGGGCACGCCGTCGTGGTGTCCGGTTTCGCGGTGATGATCTCGATGGCCGGGCTGTACCTGACCAGCGACGCCGTGTTCGCCTCGCTCGCCACCGGCTCGATCATCGTGGTCGCGGTGGCGGTGCTGGGTTCGCTGACGGTGCTGCCGGCACTGCTCGCCAAGCTCGGCCGGTTCGTCGACCGCCCGCGCGTTCCGCTGCTGTGGCGGCTGACCAACCGGTCGGGTCCGCCCCGGGTCTGGCCGCGGCTGCTCCGCCCGGCCCTGCGTTTCCCGGCCGCCACGCTCGTGCTCACGCTCGCCGCGCTGGGTGCCCTCGCCTGGCCGGCGCTGGACCTCAACCTGAAGAACAGCGGCGACGACGACCTGCCCCGCAGCATCCCGGTGATGCGCTCCTACGACCGGCTGACCGAGGCCTTCCCCAGCCAGGGGGTCATCCACGTCGTCGCCGTGCGGGCGGAGCCGGGCCAGGCCGATGCGGTGCGCGGCGCGCTGGTCGCGCTGCACGGGCAGACGGTGAACGACCCGCTCTACGCGAGCGGCGCCGAGCCGGACCTCCGCGTCTCCGACGACCGGCGGGTCACCCTGCTCGAGGTGCCGACGACACAGGCTCCCGGTACCGACGGGGCCGAGAGCTCGTTGGCGAAGCTGCGCACCGAGCTGGTGCCGGCGAACCTGGACCGGGTGCCGGGCAACGAGCACGCCGTCGGTGGGGACATCGCCCGCGACGTCGACTACACGGGCAACCTGGCCGACCGGATGCCGCTCGTGATCGGTTTCGTCCTGCTGCTGACGTTCCTGATCATGCTGGCGACGTTCCGCTCGATCGCGGTCGCGCTCACCGCGATCCTGCTGAACTCGCTGTCCGCGGCGGCCGCGTTCGGCACGCTCGTCCTGGTTTTCCAGCACACCTGGGCCGAGGGCATTCTGGGCTTCACCTCGACCGGCACGGTCGTCTCCTGGATACCGCTGTTCCTGTTCGCGGTCCTCTTCGGACTCTCCATGGACTACCACGTGTTCGTCGTCAGCCGGATCCGCGAGGCCGCCCGCGGCGGGCTGTCGACCAGAGAGGCGGTGGCACAGGGGATCACGCGTTCGGCCGGGGTGGTCACCAGTGCCGCGGTGGTGATGGTGTCGGTGTTCGCGATCTTCGCGACGCTGAGCATGAACGAGATGAAGCAGATCGGTGTCGGCCTGTCCGTCGCGGTGTTCATCGACGCGTTGGTGATCCGGGTGCTCGTCCTGCCCTCGCTGATGGCACTGCTGGGCCGGGCGAACTGGTGGCCCGGGCGAATTGAGGGTCGCGGCGAGGAGTCAATTGCCTCGTCCGACGATCATTCGGTCGAGCCGGCGAGGCGGGCGGCACAGCCCGTGCGGTGATCATGAAAGGCGGGCCACCTCACCGTTTGCCATGGTGAGGTGGCCCTGGGCATTCACCGCTGCCTGCCGATGTCACCCCTTGTGGTGACCCTCTAAAGTGGGGCAATGCCTGCTGGCGATTCCGACGCAAACAGCCGTGTCCCCCGGTTCGACACCGTTCTCCGGGGCTACAACCAGCGCCAGGTCAACGAGCGGGTCACTCGTCTGACCTTCGACCTCGGTCACGTCCAGAAGAGCCGCGACGAGGCGGTGGCCAAGGTTGCCGAGCTGACCAAGGCGCTCGGCAGCGCACAACAGCAGCTGATCGACTCCAAGGCCCAGCTCAACCGCATCGCCACGAACCCCACCAGCAACGAGGCGATGTCCGAGCGGCAGCGGTTGATGTGGCAGCTGGCCGAAGAGGAGATCGCGGAGTTCAAGCGCGACGCGGACAACTACGACCGCACCACGAGAGCCGACGCCGACGAGTACAGCCACTCGACCCGGGCCAAGGCCGACGCGCACGCCTCCAAGACCCGGGAGGACGCCGACAAGTACTCGGCGGCCACCCGCAAGGAGGCCGACGACCACGCCAAGGAGATCCGCACCAACGCGGACAGCTACGCCACGGCGACCAAGTCCGCCGCCGACGACTACGCCGCCGGCATCCGCTCCGAGGTGCAGAACTACGCCAAGGAGCAGAAGGCCAAGCACGAGGCGGCCTCCGCCGAGCTCGCGCAGCGCCGCAAGGCGCTGGAGGCGGAGTACGCCCGCAACCACGCCGCGCTGGAGACCGAGTACGAGGGTCTGCGAGCACGGGCGGCAGCCGAGCACGACCAGCTCATGGCCGACGCCCGAGCCGAGGTGGAGCGGGCCGCCCGGGCCAACGAGGAGCGGATCGCCCAGCTCGACGCCGCGGCCCGGCAACGGCGCGAGCAGCGCGACGCCGAGGCGGCCAAGCAGCGGGAGCTGCTGGACGCGAAGGCCGCCGAGCGGCGGGCCGCGCTCGAGCAGGAGGCCGAGGCCGGCATCGAGGCTCAGCGCGCGGAGCTCGAGCGCGAGCTGAACGAGCGGGCCGCGGTGGCCAAGGAACGCGCCGCCAAGATCATCGCCGAGGCCGAGCGGGAGGCCGCGAAGCTGCGCGAGGCGTGGAACGCCGAGCGGGCCGAGGCCGAGCAGGTCCTCGCCCAGCGCGAGGCCGCCGCGCAGGCGCAGGCGGACACGATCATCACCGACGCCCGGCGCCGGGTCGAGGAGGCGGAGAAGGCGCTGGCGGACAGGCAGGCGGCCACCGAGAAGCACCTGGCCCAGCTCCAGACCAGGGCTCAGCAGGAGGCCGAGAAGATGGTCGCCGACGCGGAGGCCAGGACCCGAGCCACCGACAAGGAGATCGCCGAGCGCCGCGGCCGGGTGGACAAGGAGCTGACCGAGCAGCAGGCCAACGCGAAGATCCGGGCCGCGAAGATCATCGAGGATGCCGAGGGGCGGCTGGCCGAGGCCAACGACCGCACCCGGCGAGCCGACGAGTTCGAGCGTCGGGTGTCCGAGCAGGTGAGCGCGACCTACGCGATCCTGGGCGAGGCGCGCCGCCACTTCGCCAAGGCCATGGGCGGGGACACCGGTGGAACGGACAAGCCGGCGCCGCCGCAGCCCAAGCCGCAGCCGGACAGCCAGGTTCGCTCCCACGTCAACGGGAAGTAGGGCGCGCCCCAGGGGACCGACACGAGAACGCCTTCGCCGCACCGCGGCGAAGGCGTTCTCGTGTCTCAGACCTTCTCCAGGTACTCCGCACGGGAGTCGCCGACGAGATTCGCCACCATCCGCGCGAGACCGGGGTGCTCGCGCAGGTCCGGGCTCCGCGTCACCAGGCGCTGGGCCACCTCGCGCGCCTCGGTGATCAGCTCCGCGTCGCGCAGCAGCGACAGCAGCTTGAGCTGTGAGTGCTTGCCCGACTGGGTGGCGCCGAGGATGTCGCCCTCGCGGCGCATCTCCAGGTCCACCTGGGCCAGCTCGAAACCGTCCAGGGTGGACGCCACCGCGTCCAGCCGGTCGCGTGTCGCGGTGCCCGCCAGCGCGTCGGTCACCAGCAGGCACACCCCCGCCGCCGAACCGCGACCGACCCGGCCGCGCAGCTGGTGGAGCTGGCTCACGCCGAACCGGTCGGCGTCCATGATCACCATCGCCGTGGCGTTCGGCACGTCCACGCCGACCTCGACGACCGTCGTGGCCACCAGCACGTCCACCTCCCCCGCCGCGAACGCGCGCATCACCGCGTCCTTCTCGTCGGTGGGCAACCGGCCGTGCAGCACCGCGAGCCGTAGGCCCTCCAGCGGCCCGGCGGCGAGCTCCTCGGCGACGGCCAGCACGGCCAGCGGCGGCCGGCGAGCGGACTCCGAGCCGGCCAGCATCTCGTCCAGCGCCTCGTCGGAGAGCTGGTCGGAGAGCTGGTCGACGTCCTCCGGGGCGTCCTTCTCGCCGATGCGGGGACAGACCACATAGGCCTGGTGCCCCTCGGCCACCTCCTCGCGCAACCGCTGCCAGGCGCGGTCGAGCCAGGTCGGCTTCTCGGCGGCCGGCACGACCGCGGTGCTGATCGGCGAGCGTCCCGCGGGCAGCTCGCGCAGCGAGGAGGTCTCCAGGTCCCCGTAGACGGTCATGGCGACGGTCCGCGGGATCGGCGTCGCCGTCATCACCAGCACGTGTGGGCTGACGTTCTCCCCGGCCCGGGTGCGCAGCGCGTCCCGCTGCTCGACCCCGAAGCGGTGCTGCTCGTCCACCACGACCAGGGCGAGGTCGGCGAACTCGACCCGGTCCTGGATCAGCGCGTGGGTCCCGACCACGATGCCGGCCGCCCCGCTGACCACGTCGAGCAGGACCTGCTTGCGCTGCGCGGCGGGGAGCGAGCCGGTGAGCAGGGCCACCCGGGTGGCGTGCTCGGCCGCCCCCAGCTCGCCGGCCTGGGCGAGGTCGCCGAGCATCTTCGCCAGCGACCGGGCGTGCTGGGCGGCGAGCACCTCGGTCGGCGCCAGCAACGCCGCCTGGCGGCCGGCGTCCACCACCTGGAGCATCGCCCGCAGCGCCACGACGGTCTTGCCGCTGCCCACCTCGCCCTGCAGCAGCCGGTTCATCGGGTGCCGGCCGGCGAGGTCCTCGGCGATCACCTCACCCACCTCCCGCTGCCCGCTGGTCAGCTCGAACGGCAGGCGCTGGTCGAACTCGGCCTGGATGCCGTCGGCGCGGCGGGGGCAGGCCGGGGCGGGGCGGGCGGTCGCCGCGGCGCGCCGCTGGGCGAGCGCGAGCTGGACGGCCAGCGCCTCCCCCCACTTGAGCCGCCCCCGGGCGGCGTTCACGCCGGCCCAGTCCTTGGCCGAGTGGATCGCCCGGACCGCCTCGTCGAAGGACATCCGCCCCTCGCGCAGCTCCTCGGGCATCGGGTCCTCGATGGTGTCGAGCAGCCCGAGGGTCTGCCGCACGCACTTGGCGACCTGCCAGGACTGGACCTTCGCCGCGGCCGGGTAGACCGGGATGAGCCCGAGGAAGTCGTCGATCGCCGTGTCGACGGCGGCCTCGCCACCGTCGTCGGCCGCCTGGTCCTGCTCGATCGGCTGGTACTCGGGGTTGGTGAGCTGGAGCTTGTTCTGGTAGATCGACACCTTGCCGGCGAACAACGCGCTCACCCCGGGCTTGAGCTTCACCGAGTGCTGGCGCATGTTGAAGAACGTGCAGTTCAGCGTGCGGGTGCCGTCGGTGATCACCACCTCGAGGATCCAGCCTCGGCGCTGGCGCATGCGCCGCTCGTTGACCGACTTCACCCGCGCGAGCACGGTCGCGTGCTCGCCGATCTCGAGCCCGGCGATGTCGGTCAGCTCCCCGCGCTCGGCGTACCGGCGGGGGTAGTAGTGCACGAGGTCGCCGACCGTGTGCAGGTCCAGCGCAGCCGCCAGCGCCTTGGCGGTGCGTGCGCCGACCGCCAGCTCGAGCTTGTCGTCCAGGGAGACCATCGGGGCAATTATGTCGCGCCGGCCGGCCTACTCCACGCCGAGCATCAGCACGGCGTGGCTCTGCCCGCCGTGGTACGCGACGACCTCGGTCTCCGGGTGCTCACGGCGCAGGTAGTCGGTGAGCTCGCCGGCGAGCTCCTCCGGCGCGTCGGCGCCGAGGAGCACGGTGACCAGCTCACCGCCCGTGCCGAGCAGACGCTCGACCACGCCGCAGGCGGCCCGGTCCAGTGCGGCGACGTCGGCCGGCCCGGGCTCGATCAGCACCACCTCGCCGTCGGCCAGGCCGAGCACGTCCCCCGCCGCGCAGGTACCCACCCAGGTCATGGCCTCCTCGGCGGACACCACCACCTCGCCCCGCCTGGTGGCCGCGGCGGCCTCGGCCATCGCCACCACGTCGTCGCCCGCCCGCCGCCGGGGGTCGTGCACGGCCACCGCCGCCAGCACCTGCACCGGCGAGGCGCACGGCACCACGACGACGTCCTGCCCGGCCGCCACGGCGCGGATCGAGGCCTCGTCGGCGGCCTCCACCAGGCCGGCGTCGCCCGGTAACACGCTCACGTGGGCGGCCCCCGTCGCGGTGATGACCTCGAGCAGCCGGAAGGCGGTCTCGCCCTCCCCCGCCTCCTCCCCGGCCAGGGTCACGACCACGACCCCCTCGCCGACCAGGAGGTCCGCCAGCTCCGTACTGCGCACCGGCACCACGACGGCCCGGTCCCGGGCGAACCGGGACGCCTCGGCCGAGGGCGCGTCGGCGAACCGGGCCACCCTGATCTGGTGCGGGCGCCCGGTCTCCACACCGACCTCGATCGCCGCGCCCACGTCGTTGCAATGGACGTGCACCGTCCACAGGCCCGCCCCGTCGCCGACCACCGACACCGAGTCGCCGAGCCCGTCGAGCCGGTCCCGCAGCCGCCCGATCGGGTCGGGCCCGTCCTTGTCGGTCTCCTTGTCGGTCTCCTTGTCGATCTCCCTGTCGATGGTGTCGAGCAGGTACATGACCTCGTAGGCGAACTGGTCCGAGCCCGACTCCCGCGCGGTGAACATCGACGTCTCCGGCGCGGGCACCTCGCGTGCCCTGGCCGCGGCCACCAGCGCCGCCGGCTGTTCGGTGACCACCGCGACCAGGGCGTCGAGCATGACGACCACACCGCGACCACCCGCGTCGACCACCCCGGCCGCGGCCAGCACGGAGAGCTGCCGGGGCGTCTGCTCGAGCGCGGCGAGGGCGCCGGCGGCGGCCGCCGTCGCCACCGCGGCCAGCTCGTCGGACGGCTCGGCACGGGCCGCTGCCGCGGCACCCTCGGCGACGGTGATCATGGTTCCGGGCACCGGGTCGGTCATCGCCGCCGCGGCCCGGGCGGCGGCCGCGCCG
>NZ_MSIE01000084.1 GCF_001921205.1 Actinophytocola xanthii
GCCCTACCACCAGACCGACGCGCTCGGCCGCACCTGGCAGGAGGCCACGCAGTCCCTGCTGCGCAAGGAGTCCGGGATGTACGTCCACGGACTTCCCCTCGGGCAACAGTTCCCCGACGCCGAGCGCGACGACCTGGACTTCTTCCCGTTCCCGGAGGTCGACCCCGCGATCGGCACGGACGCGGTCGAGGCGCCGATCGACGGGTTCATGATGGCCGCCCGGCCACGCGACGAGGATGGCGCGAAGGAGCTGCTGCGCTACCTCGGCACCGCCGAGGCGGGCAACGCCTACCTCGAGGTCGACCCGAACAACATCGGGGCCCACGACGACGCCGACACTGCCGGCTACAACGCCCTGCAGAAGAAGTCCCAGGAGCTGGTGAGCAACGCCAAGTCCATCTCCCAGTACCTGGACCGCGACACCC
>NZ_MSIE01000085.1 GCF_001921205.1 Actinophytocola xanthii
CGCGCTGCAGGAGTTCCTCCGCAACCCGGACGACGTCGACGGCCTCACCAACAGCATCGAGGACCAGAAGGCATCCATCTTCGGAAGCTGAGGTGCCATGACGACCAACCCGTCCCCCGACCCGGTCCGGCACGTCCTCAGCGAGGCGATGGGATACGTGTACGCGGCCGCGATGCGCGCCGCGGTGGAGCTCGAGATCGCCGAGCGGCTGGCCGACGGGCCGCGTCTGCCCGAGGAGCTCGCCGCCGACGCCGGTGCGGACGCGCCGTCCCTGGCGCGGCTGCTCAGGTTCCTCGCCACCCGCGGCGTCTTCCGCGAGGACGCCGAGGGCCGGTTCCACCTGACCCCCTACGCCGATCCGCTGCGCGCCGACGCACCGAGGTCGATCAGGACCGGCGTCCTCGCCGTGACCGCCGAGGTGTTCTGGACCTCCAGCAGGGACCTCGGCGAGGCGGTGCGGAGCGGCGAGCCCGCCTTCGACCGCCGGTACGGACGTCCGTTCTTCGACTTCCTGGCCGCGAACCCGGACGAGGGCGCGATGTTCAACGACGGCATGGCGAACCTGTCCGCGATCGAGGTCGACGACATCGTCGCGAGCTACGACCTGCCCACGACGGGCACGGTCGTGGACGTCGGCGGTGGCCAGGGTGGGCTGCTGCTGGCGGCGCTCCGCGCACGCCCGGGGCTGACCGGCATCCTGTTCGACCGCCCGGAGGTGTTGCCGGGCAACGTCCTGGCCGGGCTTGGCGAGGCCCGCTACGACCTGGTCGCCGGGGACTTCTTCGAGTCGGTCCCCGGCGGGGACCTCTACCTGCTGAAGAACGTCCTGCATGACTGGTCCGACGAGCAGTGCGTGCGGATCCTGGAGAACTGTCGCCGCGCGATGCGCCCGGGCGGGCGGGTGCTCGCCCTCGACGCGGTGATCGAGCCCGACAACCAGCCGCACTTCGGCAAGACGACGGACATGTTCATGATGCTGCTGGTGCCGGGCCGGGAGCGCGGGCGGCGGGAGTTCGAGGACCTGTTCGACCGGGCGGGGCTGCGGGTCACCCGGGTGCTGCCGACGCCCAGCGCCGTCGCCGTGGTCGAGGCGGTGGCCGCGGCGTCGTAGGGCCCGTCCGGGCGCCTCAGCGCACCTGGACCAGGGCGTGCGTGCCGGTGGTCCGCCAGGGTTCGCCGTCAGCGTCGAGGTGGGTGAGGACCTCGTCGGGGACGCCGACCACGACGTCGGACTTGAGCGTGCGCAACGCGGCGACCGGACCGGGGAAGTAGTCGGTCGCCGCCGCGAACGGGGTGGTCGGCGGCCACCAGCGGTCGCCGACGAGGCGGCGGTAGTTGAGGTCGCCCTTCATGATCGTCAGCGAGGCGGCGGCGAAGTCCTCCGCGAGGTCGGCCGGCATGTGGTGGTAGGACCACGGCGCGCACGAGAACGGGTGGGCCCGGATCGCGACGACGCCGTCCACCACCCCCTGCCACAGCCGACGGCCGGCCTCCCCGGCGGCGCCGGAGGCGGCGACGAGCCGGCGCAGCGCGGCCGTCACGTCCGCGGGCGTCGCGTCCGAGACGAAGTAGGGCGTCGGCTTCACGTGCAGGAGGACGGTCGCCGCCCGGCCGGTGGCGAGCAGGTGGTCGGCGAGCAGCAGGTCGGGCACCAACTCGCGGGCCGCGTTGTCGACAACGAGACAGACCCCCGCGGGAGCGGCCTCCTCGAGCAGGGTCCACAGCCGCGCGCTCTGGTCGGCGACCAGCGGCGTGGACGGGTCCCGCTCGTCCGGGTCACGCCGAGCGGTGACCTGGAACCCCAGGTCGGCCCGGTTTCCCCAGAGCGAGGCGGTCAGCAGCGCCGCGTCCTGCTCGGCGTCCGGCAGCGCGGCGAGCGGGTCGAGCGCGGCGAGGTCGCTCTCGAGCGCGCCGCCGAGCAGCTCCGCGGTCTTGAACGGCTCGAACGGGTCGACACCGCGCCACGGCCCGTCGGCGAAGTAGCCGACGGCGTGGAGCAGCTTGCGGTAGAAGTAGCTCTCCGCCCACAGGAACGGCACGTCCTGCCAGTGCGCGCCGAGGTACTCCCGACCCCACTCGGCCCAGAGGTCCCGATCGTGGGCGTCGGCCGGGAGTGGTCGGACGGGGCCGGTGATCTCCTCGGCGAGCTCGTCGAGCGCGCGCCGCCGGTCGGGCGGGTACGGCAGACCGGCCGCGACCTTCGCGATGAGCGCCGGGTGGCGCTCGCGCCAGACCCCCCAGGGCAGGGAGCCGGGCACGTTACTGAGGATCTGCGGCACGTCCGGCAGGGCCGGCGCCTCGACGTCGCGGTTGGTCACAGCCGAGTCTCACACATCCGTCGGGGGCGTCGTGCTTCGGCAGCCGCGGACGCTGTTCGACCCGCACGCCTTGAGCACGGCTCGGGCGTGGTTCGTGATGAAGCGCCTGCTCGGGGCCGAGGACTCACGAAGAGCGTCGCCCTGCTCGGAGAAGGAGCGGCCGCCCGGCGAGCACCACCGCTGCCGCGCTGAACCTCCAGCAGCCAAACCCCACCCGCAGGGCACCACCGCTCCCGCGATTGAGCGTCCAGCCCCCAGTGAACAACCCCCGCCCGTTCCCGGGGGCGTCCCGCCTTGCCAGCGTATCGGCCGGTGGGGCTCCGTGCGGGGTGGGGCGCGAACTGTGGACAACTCCCGGCTGCGAACGGAAGGTTCGGTCGCGAGGGGACGGTTCCCGGCGGCTACTGGAGGGGCCGCCGGAAACCGTACCGCCGGTCAGCCGGGCAGGCGCCAGACCTGGTTGCTCGCCCCGGCGCAGTCCCAGATCTGCAGTCGGGTGCCGTCCGCGGAGCTGGGGCCGGTGGCGTCCAGGCAGCGGCCGGACGCGGGGTTGCGGAGGGTGCCGTTCGACTGGGGCTGCCAGACCTGGGCGCCGGTGCCGTTGCAGTCCCAGAGTTGGACGACCGTGCCGTTGGCGGTGCCTGCGCCGGACACGTCCAGGCACTTGCCGAGGGCACGCAGGGTGCCGCCGGCGGCGACGGTCCAGCTCTGGGCGCCGGTGCCGTTGCACGTCCAGAGCTGGACAGCGGTCCCGTTGGCGCTGCTGGCACTCGCGACGTCGACGCACTTGCCCGCGATGCCGGTGATCGGTCCGGTCTGCCCGCCGGGCGGGGGCGTGCCGCCCGTCGCCACCTCGTAGATCGCGCTGACCAGCGACGTGCTGCCGGTGGTGTCCTGGGACAGCTCCCAGTTCATGATGCCACCGGCGTTGGCCATCGCCCACTGGGTCTTGCGCCGGATCGTCGGCAGACCGTTGTAGCACTGCGAGACGCCGTTGACCGTGGCGCAGTCGCGGTTGGCGTTGGCCGGGTCCATCGCGACGAGCTGAGCATAGGTGTAGTAGTCGGGGCGGCTGTAGAACGGCACGCCGAGCACGGTCTTGGCGGCCGGCAGACCCCGACTCTTCCAGTACTCGGCCGAGGCGATCGACCAGTCGTAGTTGGCGTGCGGGCTGCCGCCGTCGTAGGCCATGACGTTGAGGAAGTCGACGTAGCCGAACACCGCCGGCTGGACGCCGCCCGCGGTGTTGCCGCCGGAGACCACGGCCGCGGTCAGCAGCTTGCCCCGGCTGTGCATGGCGTCGGCCAGCTCCCGCATCAGCGCGGTGAAGTTGTTGCCCGAGGTCCCGGGATCCGGGTACTCCCAGTCGATGTCCACGCCGTCCAGGTTGTACTGGTTGACCACGCCGACCACGCTGTTGACGAACGTGGTGCGGCTCCCGGCGTTGGCGGCCAACGCCTCGAACGCGGAGTCGTTCCCGTCGTTCCAGCCGCCGACGGCGAGCGAGACCTTCACGCCGTTGGCGTGGCCGAGGGACACCAGCGAGGACAGCTTGCCCGGGTCGGGTACCGCCTGCAGGGTGCCGTTGGAGTTGGGCAGGACGAACGCGTAGTTGATGTGCGTGAGCTTGCCGTACTGGACGGAGTTGACGCTGCCGGACCAGGACGGCAGGTAGCCGACGCTGCGGAAGCCGTTGGGCAGCGCGGCGGCCGCCCCCACCTCGGGGGCGGCGGCGGCCGTGGCTGTGGGGACGAGGGCGGGAAGAGCGAGGAGGAACGCCAGGAGCACGGCGAACACACGGGACGTACGCAACGGAACCACCTTCCGAGGCAGGGGGTGAAGGTGCTGGCTCCTATGCATTATTTGGTCTAGACCTATTCGCCGCAAGCCCCTGGCGTTCCCAGTGCCTCAGGCCTCGGCCGGCTCGGCGTACTGGCGCGCGGCGATCTCCTCCGCCCGGCGCACGTCGGCGTTGGTGAGCCGCGGCGCCGGGCGGCCCGGCTCGGCCGGTCTCGCGATGTCCATGAAGAACCGCTCCATGCCGCCCGGCGTGTAGATGCGGATCATTCTGGCCGTCCCCTCGCCGACGTTCTTCCAGATGTGCCGCGTGCCGCGCGGGATGAAGGCGTAGTCGCCGGGCCGGATCACGAACCTCCGACCGCCGGCGGACACCTCGAACTCGCCGTCCAGCACGAAGAAGGACTCGTCGGCGTCGCGGTGCAGGTGCTCCGGTGGGCCGTTGAGCGGCGGGACGACGGTGTCGACCACGGCCAGCGCGCCGCCGGTGGTGTCGGCCGTCGCCTTGAACGTGTAGGTCGACATGATGGGACCGGCGCCGTCGACCAGATCGGCCGGCGCCTCCTCGGGCACCCACAGGGCGATGCCCTCGCCCGCGGGGACGTGCACGACCTGCGGCGTGTGGTGGGTGGTCTCGGTCGTGGACATGGCTACCTCCGGTGTACGCGGGGAACTGAAGTGGAACGGACGGTTGGGGAACCGGACCCGCGCTGCTGGAGTCCGAATTTTCGATTGTCCAGGCACCGCTTCATGTTGCGCCTCGCACGTTTACGCGAAAATCGGCCTTTCCCGACCCCGCCCGGCTGTCCGCGGGAATTCCTGACCGTGCACAGGATCCCGTGAAGACGTGATACCGGCAGCCGGCGCCCCGCCGCATTCTCGTGCTCGGAGGAAGTGCTCCCGCGGTGTGGCCGCGGGGGGCAGTAGAGATGTGGGGATCACCGAATGACCGGGACCGGTTCCAGCCCGTGGCGAACCTTCACCCTGCTCGCGGCGACCCAGTTCATGGTCGTGCTGGACGCCGGCATCGTCTACGTGGCACTGCCCTCGATCCAGCGCCAGATGGACTTCTCCCCCGCCGGCCTGGCCTGGGTGATGGACGCCTACATGCTCGCGTTCGGCGGGTTCATGCTGCTCGGCGGCCGGGCCGCCGACCTGCTCGGCAGGCGGCGGGTGTTCCTCGTCGGCCTGGTCGTGTTCGCCGCGGCCTCACTGGCCTGCGGGTTGTCCACGCAGGCCTGGCAGCTCGTCGGGGCCAGGGCGGCGCAGGGGCTGGGGGCGGCGATCGTGTCGCCCGCGGCGATGGCGCTGATCATCGAGCTGTTCGAGGGCGAGGACCGGCACAAGGCACTGGGTGTCTTCGGCGGGATCGGGGGACTCGCCGGCGCCACCGGGGTCCTGTTCGGCGGACTGCTCACCTCGGTCGGCTGGCAGTGGACCTTCCTCGTCAACGTGCCGGTCATCCTCGTCGTCCTGGTCCGGAGCCTGCGCGTGCTGCCCTCGACCGGTCACCGCGCCGAGGGCGGCCTCGACCTCGTCGGCGCGCTGACCAGCACCGGCGGGCTCTGCCTTGCCCTGTACGGGATCCTGCGCCTCGGTGGCGATGGCTGGGGCACCGGGGCCGCCGCGGCACTGGCCGGCTCCGCCGCGCTGCTGCTCGCGTTCCTGGCCAGGCAGCTCCTCGCCACCGCACCGCTGATCCCCCGCACGCTGTTCCGGGTCCGCGCCGTCGTGCTGGGCAACCTGGCCAACACCGCGGTAGGCGGGCTGATGTTCGGCGTGTTCTTCCTCGTCACCCTCTACCTCCAGTCCGTCCGCGGGTACTCCCCGCTCGTCGCGGCCCTGGCCACGGTGCCGATCAGCCTCGCGTTGTTCGCCGGCTCGCAGCTCGCCATCCGCGCCTTCGGCAGGATCCGGCCGGTGGCCGCGCTCGCCGGTGGCCTTCTGGTCCAGGCGTTCGCCCTCGCCGACTGGGCGCTGGTCCTGGCGCCGCGCGGAAACCTCCTCACCTCGTTCGTCCTGCCGGGGATGGTCTGGGGTGCCGGTCTCGGCGCCTCGGTCGTCGCCGCCTTCGTCGTGTGCACGAGCGGGTTGCACGGTCCGGTCCAGGGCGCGGCCTCGGGCATGGTCTCGACGACCCTGCAGGTCGGCGGCGCGGTGGGGTTGGCGGTGTTCAGCGCGACAGCCGCCCGCCACACCGAGACCGCGCTCGCCGACGGCACGGGTCCGGTGGAGGCGATGGCGGCCGGGCACGCGCTCGCCCTGTGGGCGGCGGCCGTGCTCGCCGTGCTCGCGATCCCGGTCGTGGTCTGGGCACGCCACACCCGAGGAGGGCGGGACGACGCTCCCGCGGCGCCCCCGGCCCAACCCCGGCCCGCAGCCGACCGACCCACCGCCACGCACGCAGAAGGGGACCGACCGTGACGACACAGCTCGCGAAGGACTACATCACCATCGACGAGGGCGCGCAGGACCAGCTGTTCCGCCGAGCCCGGACGGCGAACTCGTTCACCGACGAACCGGTGACCGAGGCACACGTCCGCGCCATCTACGACCTCGTGAAGTGGGCACCGACCTCGTTCAACCAGCAGCCGCTTCGGGTCGTACTGGTCCGCTCGCCGCAGGCCCGCGCCCGGCTGGTGGAACACATGTGGGACAACAACAAGGCGAAGACCGCCGGCGCGCCGCTGGTGGCCGTCCTCGCCGCGGACACCGAGTTCCACCACGAGCTGCCGGCCCAGTTCCCGGTGTTCCCGGAGGCCAAGGACGCCTTCTTCGCCGACCCCGAGGTGCGCCGGGACTCCGCGGTGCTCAACGCGGCGTTACAGGTCGCGTACTTCCTGATGGGGGTCCGCGCGGCCGGGCTCGCCGCGGGACCGATGAGCGGGTTCGACGCCGTGGGGGTGGCGAAGGAGTTCTTCCCCGACGGGATCCACCGGCCGCTGGTCGTCATGAACATCGGGCTGCCCGGCGAGAACGCGTGGTGGGACCGGTTGCCCCGGCTGGCCTACGACGAGGTGTTCGCTTCGGTGTAGGCGCCGGGAGCGTGCGCGGGGTCGGCCGACGCGGCCCGCACGTCCTGCTCGACCACCCAGCGGGTGAGCGCCACCCGGCTGGAGACCCCGAGCTTGCCGAAGATGTGCCGCAGGTGGCTGTCGACGGTGTGCGGCGAGAGGAACAGCTCCTCGGCGACCTCCCGGTTCGTCTTGCCGCGCGCCACGATCCGGGCGACCCGCATCTCCGACTCGGTCAGCACGCTCCGCCCCGCCGCCCTGGTGGCGGGCCGCTGCTGGCCGCGGCGCACCCCGAGGTCGGCCAGCCTGCGGTTCACCCGCTCGAGGTCGCGGCGCGCGCCGCTGCTCGAGTAGAGCCCGGCGGCCTCCCTGAGCAGCGCGACCGCGCCGTCTCGGTTGCCGGCGCGACGCTCGGCGTCGCCGGCGTCCTCCAGCGCGGAGGCGCGGCCGAGCAGCCGAGGGCTGTCCCGGAAGGCCGCCACCGCGGCTTGCAGCGCGGCCCGGTCCTCCCGCAGCAGCCCGAGGGCGTGCTGGGCCGCCCCGGTGATCGACCGGACGCCCGGGTTGTTCCTGGCCAGCGCGGCCGACGCGGCGACGACGACCTCAGCCGGCTCGACGGCTCCCGCCCGCAGGCACATCCGCACCAGCACCGGCGCCGAGCATGGCTCCTGGGTGAGCAGCAGTGGGCGGCGTGGGATCGCGGCGAACAGGGGGGCGAGCGACTCCATTGTCCCCGCGGGGTCGCCGCACGCCTCCTGGTACAGCGCCGAACGCCAGGCGAGGTCCTCCATCCGGGAGCCGATACCGGTCATCCGCAGCTGTCGGGCCCGCTCGACGCAGTCGCCGGCCACCGCAAGCTCGTTGCGCCGCACGGCCAGCGCGGCCAGCGTGCCGAGCAGCGGGACGACCATCGCCATCGCGGTCAGCTGCTCGGCGATCGCGACACCGGCCTCGGCCTCGGCCTGCGCGTCCACGAGCATGCCGGACGCCATCAGCAGCTCGGCCCGGTAGTAGTGCCACAGCGGCTGCGACCAGGCGGTGCCCAGCTCCACCGCCTCCCGCTGCCCCATCTCGTAGACGGTGGACGCCTCGGTGAAGCGGTCGGCCGCGGCCAGCGCGTGGCCGAGCCACACCCCCGGGTGCTGGTACCTGGTCTCCCCGCCCACCGAGTCCGCGATCCCCACGGCGTCCCTGGCCCGGGCCACGGCACCCGCGATGTCGCCCCTGGCCTGCTCCACCATGCTCTGCGCGGCGAGGCCGAGCACCAGGGCGGACTGCTCGCCGGCGGCGTCGCTGAGTCGGACCGCCTCGTCCGCGGCGTGCCCGGCGTCGTCGATGTCGCCCGCGTTGAGCAGGGCGTGCGCCCTGATCGCCCAGAGCTGGGCGCGGACCTGCACCGGGGCGTCCTTCCTGGTGAGCACCCGGCCGGTGTACTCGACGGTCGCGGTGTCCTGGCCGGCGTGCTTGAGCGCCTCGGCCATGCCGAGCAGCAGGGTGGCCTCGGTGTGCGCGTCCAAACCGGCCCGCAACGCGGTCTCACCGAGCGCCTGGGCCTCGGCCAGCCGCCCGACGCTCGCCAGCAGCCGGACCGCGTCGGCCACCAGCCGCGGCCGGGCGGGGTCACCGGGCTCGAGCAGGGGCAGCGTGCGGGTGATCAGGTCGGCCGCGGCGCCCGGCGCGGTCACCGCCACCCGGGCGACGGCGTTCTGCACCACGCCGACCGCGTCCTGGTTGCCGCGCAGCCCGCAGCGCAGCAGGTGCTCGGCGATCTCGGTCGGCGGCCGGCCCTCGTTCCTGAGCACCTCCGTGGCCTCCCGGTGCAGGACCTGGCGCACCGGGCCGGGCAGGTTGCTGTAGACCGCCTCGCGGATCAGGTCGTGCCGGAAGGCGAGCTCGGAGCCGAGGTCGACCAGCGTGTCCACCCTGATCGCCTCGTCGGTAGCCGGCACCAGCTCGATCGCGGAGCGGCCGAGGATCCGGGCGGCCTCGTGCAGGGTGAACGGCCGACCGAGCACGCTGCCGGCCTCGAGCAGCCGCCGGACGTCCTCGGACAGGGCCCGCAGCCGGTGCTGGACCGAGGTCAGGAAGCTCGGCGGGAGGTCCTCGGCCACGGCGGTCGCCGTCTCACCGGAGATCACGATCTGTCCCTGCTCACGCAGGCCGGTGAGCACCTCCTCGAGCAGGAAGGGGTTGCCGGCGCTGCGCTCGGCGAGGGCCAGCACCGTGTGGTCGGGCCGCGCCCCCAGGATGGCGGTGGACAGCTCCACGACCTCGGCCGGCCGGAGCGGGCCGAGGGTCAGGCGCGGGTAGTCCGAGGCGATGAGCCGGCTGATCGCCTCCTGGGCCGGGGTGTCGGCCGGGGTCGGCCGCCGCGCGAGCACCCACAACACCGGTGAGGAGGACAACGCCGGCACCAGGATGCGCAGGGCGAGCGCGGTGAGCTCGTCGGCCCACTGCAGGTCGTCCAGGATGATCGTCAGCGGTCGGCTCCGGACGTACTGCTCCACCAGGTCGCCGAGGTGGTCGACGAGCCAGAACCGGCTCCCGGCCGGGTCGCCGAGCCGGCCGAGGTCGGTCAGGACCGGCGGCGTGCTGGCGCGCAGCGCGCCGAGCAGCGCCGCGAGCGGGGCCATGTGGTCCAGCTCGGTCGCCGCGCCCGCGGCCACCGCGACCCGGGCGGCCGCCGCCTCGCCGGCGAACGCCTCGAGCAGCCGGCTCTTGCCGATGCCGGCGGGCCCGTCGACGATCACCAGGCCACCACTGCCCTGCGCCACCGCGGTCAGCGCCGAGCGCAGCTCGGTCAGCTCGGTCCGCCTGCCGACGAACGCGGACCTCGCGGCCTGCATGTTCCTGTCCCCCGACGCAGTCACCCGCCTTCGCTCCCACCCATATCACTCATCGGTAATTGGTAGGGATCGTAACGCGGCCTTTTGCCTGGGGGGCACCGGCAACAATTTTCTACTGTCCGTAGATTTGAACCGAGATATTCTCCGGCGTTCACCCGAACGGGCAATGTTGGGAAATGGCGTGAAAACGGGACGCGGACGAAATTCCGCTCGCTCAGCGCGGGATCGGCAGTGCGGCCCGGTCCAGGTGGTCGAGCAGGTCCTCCGCCCAGCCGGCGTCGTAGTCGAGCAACCGCGGGAAACCGGTCGGCGGCCGGTTGGACCACCGGTAGGTGACCCCCGGGTTGTGCACCTCGAACCCGTCGGCGGTGAACAGGTGCGGGCTGCCCTGGACCTGCTCCTGCTGGGCGGTCCGCCAGTCCCGGTAGACCTCGGCCCGCCCCCGGCCGTGGGCCAGCGCGTGGGCCAGCGCCTCCGCGTCCACCTGGGCGCACTGCCCCGCGACCTCGAGGATCACCGCGGGGATGCTCACGCAGCGGCCCTGGGCGTAGAACGCGTCGCGCAGCGCGGCGTCCAGCTCGTCGCTGCCGGACAGGCCACCCACCTCCGGGTCCTTCGCGGCCTGGACGGCCTCCATGGCCGGCAGCATCGTCACCGGGTACGCGCAGTCCGGCCCCGGCCACATCCGCCACCCCATCGTCGCGTCGTACCCGCCGATCACGACGATCTCGGCGTCGACGATGTGCTTGGGGGTCGGCATGCGGTTGAACAGCTCGAGCGGGAAGGCGCGGTGGTCGACCCGGAGCTCGCCGCCGCGCCGCGCCGCGGCCGCGCGGAGGGTGTGCAGCGCGAGCGAGGCCCACGGGCACCCGATGTCCGACCACACGGTCACCGTGCCCGGGTCCGCGTTCACCACCGGATCGTGCCCCCGGGCCGCCAACGGTGTCTCGGCCATGTCGCCTCCTCTGAGCAGGATCGATGCCCTGAACAGCACCGACGCCATCGTCACGTTCTCTTTGACCGGCGCGCATCGCTGCTTCTCGTGATCCCCGCTCCCCCGTTCGGGTGGCCGTGGCGGAGTTCGGGGTGACTCCGCGGTGGGCGGACATGGCGTGAAACCGGGATACCGCCGGGACAGACGGGAGGCGAGGCTGGTGCCCGTCGCGACCCACCGATCGGTGGGTGGGGATCGAGGATCGATCGATGGGGTGGAGCCGATGAGCACCGTAGCCGGGAACGTCGCGGAGTTCACCGCCGTCGACGAGGCACCCGACGCGGCCTGGTTCATCGACTTCATGGACGCGGCGAACTCGCTGCCGGCCTACGGCGAGATCCGGGCGCGGCTCGCCGGCGAGCTGGGCGAGCTGACCGGACGAGCCGTGCTCGACGTCGGCTGCGGCACCGGCGACGACACGCGCGAGCTCGCCTCGCTCGTCGGCGACGGAGGCCGGGTAGTTGGCGTGGACCTCAGCGTCGCGATGGTCGCCGAGGCGCGCCGCCGCGCCGCGGGGACGCGGCTGCCGATCGAGTTCCGGGTCGGCGACCTCGCCCGGCTCGAGCTCCCGGACGGCTCGTTCGACCGCGTCCGCGCCAAGCTCGTGCTGATGCACTGCGCCGACATCGAGGCGGCGGCGGCAGCCCTGGTCCGGGTGACCCGGCCCGGTGGACGCCTCGCCGTGTTCGACTACGACTTCGACACCGCGACCGTGGACCACCCCGACGTGGACGCCACCCGCGAGGTCGTCCGCTGCGCCTCCGACGGCCATCCCAACAACTGGAGCGGCCGGCAGCTGGCGCGCCGGTTCCGGGACCTCGGCCTGCGGGACGTGCGGGTGACCCCGCTGACGGCGCTGCTTCCGTTCGAGTTCTTCCACAGGTCGCTGAGTGGGAGGCTGGCCTCCGCGCAGGCCGGTGGCGACCTGCGGATGTCGGCCGGCGAGCTCCGCGCCTGGTGGCGTCCCTTGGCGAGGGCCGCGGACGAGAACCGGTTCTTCGGGTCCCTGACCGGTTTCGTCCTCGGGGGGACGCGGTGAGACGGGCCGACGGGAACGAGGGCACCCCGTTCACCGGCCCGGCCACCTCGCCGCGTCCCACCCTCGTGTTGGTGCACGGCGCCTGGCACGGCGCCTGGTGCTGGTCACCGCTCGCCTCGGCCCTGCGCAAGCGGGGCATCGAGACCCGGGCCGTCGAGCTGACCAGCCACGGAACCGACCCGGCCGTCGTCGGCGACCTGCGCAGCGACACCGAGCTGGTGCGGGAGACCGTGCGGGCCGTACCGGGTCCGGTGGTGCTGCTCGGCCACTCCTACGGCGGGGTCGTGGTGACCGAGGCGGCCGAGGGACTGGACACCGTGTCGCGGCTGGTCTACCTGGCCGCGTTCGTGCCGGACAAGGGCGACACGATGCGGAGCCTGACCGGCGGAGGGGACGCGCCGTGGATCCACTTCGAGAACGGCCTGCTGAGCGTCGAGCGGGGGTGGGGGCGCCGGCTGTTCTACAGCGGCTGCGGCCCGAGGACCGCGCTGGACGCCGAACGCAGGCTCCTGCCCCAGTCGGCCGCGTCCTTCGCCCAGGAGGTGCGCGGGACCGCCTGGCGCACCATCCCCTCGACCTACGTCGTCTGCGCCGAGGACCGGGCGATCGCGCCCGGCGTCCAGCGCCGGATGGGCGCCGCGGTCGGGGAGGTGGTCGAGCTGCGGTCCGGCCACTCGCCGTTCCTGTCGCATCCGGTCGCCGTCGCCGACCTGCTCGACAGCCTGGTCTGATCGCGTCGGGGGAACGCGATCGCGGAGCAGGGCCCCGGTCCGAGCCCGCCGGGGCCCGCTCCCGCGTCATCCGCGAGGAGCGCCGAGCTCCTCGCGCACCCGCGCCGTGGACAGCACCCGCGCGCAGCTACGCGCCGCGTAGCCGAGCGCCCGGCGGTGCTCCTCGAGCGAGAAGTCGGCGAGCGCGTCGGCGGCCAGGAACGGCTGGATGTCCAGCGTGAACGCGTCGACCGCGGTCAGCAGGCAGCCGAGGTTGGCGTAGACGCCACAGACGATCACCTGGTCGCGCCCGAGCCGGTCGAACAGCTCCCGCAGCCCGGTGCGGTGGAACGCGCTGTACCGCCACTTGGTCACGACCGTGTCGCGCCGGCGCGCGGCCAGCGGCTCGACGATGCGCCGGTGCTCGGGGCTCGTGCTCATCCCGGGCCCCCAGAAGTCCCGCAGCAGACCACGTTGCTCCCGGCTCATCCCGCCGGGTTGGGCGGTGTAGACGACCGGGACGCCGTGCGCGTCCGCGGTGTGCCGCAGCAGCGCGATGTTCTCGACCAGAGTGGTCACCGGCTCCTGCCCGGGGCTGAACGGGTCCACGAAGTACTGCTGCATGTCGTGCACCAGCAGGACCGCCCGGTGCGGGTCGGGCGACCACCCCACCCGGTTCTCGGGCAGCTCGGGCTCGGTCGGCATCGGGTACCCGGCGATCGGCGCCACGGCCACGATCTCCTCCTCTCAGCCGCCCAGCGCGGCGCCGCCGTCCACGTACAGGTCGTGCATGGTGATGTGGCCGGCCAGCTCGGAGGCGAGGAACACCACCGCGTCGGCGACCTGCTCGGGCCGCGCCAGCCGGCCAAGCGGGATGCCGACCCGGAAGGCCTCCGGCGAGCCCGCGACGACCGCGCGTGCCCCGTCCGCACCGTCCCACATGGACCGCTGCATGGGCGTGTCGGTCGAGCCGGGCGAGACCACGTTGCACCTGATCCCGTGGGACGCCAGCTCGAGACCGAGGCACTTGGTGAACGCGACGGTCGCCGCCTTCGACGCGGCGTAGGCCGCCATGTCGACCCGCGGGACGCCCGCGGCGTTGGACGCCACGGTCACGATCGCGCCGGACCTGCGCCGCACCATCCGGCGCGCCACGGCACGGGACACGTGGAACACCCCGTCGGCGTTCACGGCGAACACGGCCCTCCAGTCGGAGTCGCTGAGCTCCACGACCGGTCCGGTGCGGAGCACGCCGGCCGCGTTGACCAGGATCCCCACCGGCCCCAGCGCCGCCTCCACGGTGGCGACGACCTTCTCGACCGCGTCGGCGTCCCGGACGTCGGCCGGGAACGCGAGCAGCCGCCCGGGCAGCCGGGTGGCCAGCCGCCGGAGCGCCTCGCCGTTGACGTCCACGCCGGCGACGGTGACGCCGTTGGTGCAGAGCGCCTCGCTCACCGCGGCCCCGATTCCCTGTGCCGCACCGGTCACCAGCGCGACCTTGCCGGCGATCCCCAGCTCCCTCATCTCCGCGCCCCGTCGGTCCGGCCGACCGCCGCCGCGACACGCTCGGCGTCGTGACCGAAGAGCCATGCCCGGCTGTCCAGCTCCCAGTCGTCGTCCAGTGTTCGGTCCCGGGCGTGTTGGCCGGGACCGTCCAGGAGGTGGTGGTCGCGCTGGTTGTCCGCGACGAAGCGGCGGACCCTGGCCACCCGGGGGCGCCGGATCCGCTCGTAGCGGCGCAGCGCGTGCGGCACGGTGTCCGCTGAGGACCGCGCGAGGAGCGCGGCGAGCGTGACGGCGTCCTCGACGCCTTGGCTGAGCCCCTGGGCGCCGAACGGCAGCATCGGGTGGGCGGCGTCGCCGACCAGCGTGGTGCGGGCGCCACTCCAGCGCGCCGGCTCCGGCCGGTCGTGCAGCGCCCACCGGGAGACGCTCTCCGGCGCGGCCAGCAGGGCGCGCAGGACCGGGCTCCAGCCGGTGTAGGCGGCGAGCAGGTCGGACACCTCGCCCCGGACCGACCACGACTCCTCCCGCCAGTCCCCGGCCGGCGTGCTGGCGGCGAAGCTGAGCCGCCGGCCGGCCGAGATCGGGTAGCACACGCAGTGCCGGCCGGGACCGACCCAGATGCTCACGTCGCCACCGGAAATCCCGGGCACCGCGGCGATGTCGACGACGCCGCGGAAGACCGCCTGGCCGGAGGGGCGCGGGGCGTCCTCGACCAGGCACCCGCGCACCACCGAGCGGATCCCGTCGGCGCCCACGACCACGTCGGCCTCCGCCACCGAGCCGTCGGCGAACTCCACCCGCGCCGTCCCGTCCAGCTCGCGCACCCCGACACAGCGTCGGCCCAGCCGCACGACCCCGGCCGGTACCGCGTCCAGCAGGCACCGCTGCAGGTCGGCGCGGTGCACGGTCAGGTAGGGGGCGCGGTAGGCGCGTTCGCAGTCCGCGCCGAGCACCGTCGAGGTGAGCAGGCGGCCGTCGTCCCACCGCCGCACCTCGATCGCTCCCGGCCGGGCCGCCACCCGGTCCAGCGCGGGCCCGAGGCCCAGCTCCAGCAACGGCCGCGTTCCGTTGGGAGACAGCTGGATTCCCGCGCCGACCGCGGCCAGCCCGCCCGTCTGCTCGAACACGCGACACTCGATTCCGTGCCGCGCCAACGCCGCCGCCAGGGTCAGACCCGCCATGCCGGCGCCGACGACGGCCACCCGGAGACTCCGCTGGGCCACACCGATCCTCCTCGCCTCCGCACCGCTCAGTGGTAGAGCAGCGCCTTGCCCCAGTCCTCGTCGGCACCGAACAGGCTGCGCGGCTTGACCACGTCGTGCGAGGCGGTGAGCACCTCGGTCGGGACCAGGGTGCCGGGCTCGACACCGGTCACCGCCACCTCGACGCCGTAGGCGGCGCGGACCGCCGCGGTGAGCGCCGAGACCGCCGCCCTCCGGTGCGCCGCGGCGACCTCGATCTCGACGGTCAACCGGTCCGGCTCGGCCCTGGCACGCCAGAAAAGCACCCCGTAGTGCGCCGGGAGCTCGAAGACCAGCTCCTCCAACCGGTTCTGGGTGACCGTCGCCGAGCCGACCGGGTAACCGAAGGCGGACCGGCCGAGCACCCGCACGGTCGGCAGCGGCGAGCCGCAGTCACAGCCGGCGTAGCTGACCTCCACGGTGTCCTCGAGGTTGTACCGCAGCAGCGGCATCGCCTCGCGGAACAGCGGGGTGACCACCAGCTGGCCGCGGCCCTCCCGCCCGGTCCGGCCGGTGGCGGGGTCGTGGACCTCGAACAGCGCCCGGTCGGCCCACAGGTGCAGGCGCTGGCACCGGCACTCGCCGGCGAGGCTTCCCGTCTCGGTCGAGCCGTACTCCTCCACCACCGGCACGTCCCAGATCTCGGTGATCCGGCGTCGGCGGGCTGGGGTCAGCGGCTCGCCTCCGACGAACAGCGCGCGCAGCGCGGGGAAGTCCGCACCCGGCCGGCGTCCGGCGGCCTCCGCCGCGGCCGCCCACAGCAGCGTCTCGGTCGGCATCGACCAGGTGAGCGTGACCTCGAGGTCGTGCAGTACCCGTACGACCCGCGAGTACGGCATGGCCAGCGAACGGTTGTCGCCGGGCACGACCGTGGCGCCGTGGCGGCGGGCCGCGGCCTGCGCCAGGTGACCGGTGATCATCAGCGCGTACGGCGTGCGGACCAGGAACACGTCGGACTCCTCGATCGGGATCCGCTTGCGCGCGTAACGCTCCGCCAGGTCCACCCAGTCGCTCTCGGTGTAGTAGGAGGGCGTCGGGGTGCCGGCGGTGCCGCTGGACTCGTGGTAGGTCGCCAGCTGCCGCTTGGGCACCGCGAGCATGCCGAACGGGTAGGCCTCGCGCAGGTCCTGCTTGGTGGTCAGCGGCAGGGTCGCCAGGTCCGCCCGGCAGCGCAGGCCGGACAGCGCCGTGCCGAACCGCTCGCGGTAGAACGGCGAGCGGCCCGCGGCGGCCAGCACCTCCGGGATCCGACTGTCCTGTAAGTGCTCCAGCTCCTCGCCGGTTCCGAACATGCTCACTCCTCCCCCAGCAGCCGCAGCGCGTTGCCCGCGGAGATCAGCCGCCAGTCGCGGTCGGCCAGGCGCAGCGCGGCGAACTTGGCCAGTTCGACCCGCGGGTGCTGCAACGGGTACTCCGTGCCGAACACGAGCCGGTGGGCACCGAGCCGGTCCAGTGCGACCCGGAGCGTCGCGGTGTATCCGCCCGAGGTCTCGACGGAGATGTTGGGTTCGCCGGCGACGAGGCCGACGCCGAAGGTGTCGATCAGGGTCACGCCCAGGTGCCCGAGGACGAACCGGACGGCGGGGAACCTCCTGGCCAGCGCGACCAGGTCGGCCACCCTCGCTCCCGGCCGGGGCAGGCACACGACGTAGACCGGGTGCGCGGCCCGCTCCGCGACCGCGACCAGCCGGACCGTCCGGGGGTCGGTCAGCGCGACGCCGTGCACGGCCGGCGAGAGCTCGAGACCGCGGAACTCGCCGGTACGGGCGCGGTAGTCGTCCGGGTCGCGGTGGGGGTTGGCGAAGAAGAAGGGCAGCAGCCGCCCGGCGGACCCGGCGCAGGCGGCGAGCACGGCGTCGTTGTCCGCGTCCTCGTCCGCGTGGCCGCCCTCGACGACCTGCCGGGAGAGCCTGTCCAGCTCGATCACACCGCCGGCCGACACGGCGGCGCGGCCGATGCCGTTGTCGTCCATCGCCGCGAGCAGCCGGTCGAGGGCGTCGGGTCGCGGCACGAACCTGGCGTGGAAGTCGATGACGGGCGTACGCACGGCGGCTACCGCTCCAGGCAGAACTCGTCGATGGGGTAACCGACGTGCCGGTCCGCGGTGGGCAGGTACCCGAGCACGCGGTCTCCCGGCTGGAGCTCGGTGCTGTTCAGCACCGTCCCCTGTGGACCCAGGACGCGGACGTGCCAGTCGTCCTGCAGGATCAGGTTCACCCGCTGCCCGTCCGGCGCCACCGCGTCGATCGACAGCAGCGGGCGAGTCTCGATCTTCACCCGGCCCACGGTCACGGCCCTGGTCTGCCCCTTGACGTCGACCGCCAGAACCGTGCTCCCGGCGGCCAGCTCGCTCAGGTAGCTCGTGCGACCGTGCTCGGCGACGGTGTAGGAGTGGATGGCTCCGGCGTTGACCCGGAAGGGCCGGGTCGGCATGTACGGCAGCGGGTGGGTCTCGCTGACGCAGAGGATCATCCCCTTCGAGTGGGAGCCGACCAGGATCCCCTCGTCCTCCCGCAGGTACGAGCAGGTGTCCACACAGGCCCGCTCACCCATGCCGGCGTGCTCGGTCGCGACGACCTCCAGCTCGACCAGCTCGAGAGGGCCGGGCCGGGTGGTCGCGGCGGCCTTGAGCGCGGTGGCGTCGCCGACCGCTCGCGGCGCGAGCAGCACGCCGTCGGAGCCGTGTTCGAGCACCCCGAACACGATCCGCGCCTCCGCCACGTCCGCCACCGCGCTCACCGTGCTCCCGGTGGCACCGCTGGCCGCGGCGAGCACGATCTCGAGAGGGATCTTGGTCGGGTCACGGAACTCGAGCACGCTCCACCGTTCCGAACGGGCCGCCGCGCAGGCGAGGTCGAGCGTTGGCTTGTCCACGATCTCGACGTACCGGCCGAGTTCGAGCTCGGGGTGGGCCGCGGCCAACGGCTCCGGGAGCACCTCCCCCGGGCCGAGCAGGACGATGTCGACGCCGTCGAGCCGCTCGGGGAGCCCACCGGTCGGCGCGAGCAGCACCTTCCGGACGGTCGGCGGCAGACCGCGCAGCACGCCGGGGTCGGCGGCGACGACCGCGTCGACCCGCTGGTGCACCGCCTCTTCGAGGATCGCGTCCAGTCCGGACCGGACGGCACGCACGTCGAGCCAACAGAGTTTCACGTCAGGTCTCCTTGTCGAAGCCGGGTGTCCGCGCCTCAGGTGGCGGGCACGGACTCGAGCCGGCCGCGCGGCCCGCCCAACCGGCCGTGGACGAGCGCGGCCACGCGGCGGGCCAGCAGCGCCGGGTCGGCCGCCCGGAAGATGTTGCGGCCCATGGCGAGGCCCGCCACCCCGCCGCGCAGCGCCTCCCCGACGAACGCGACAACCTCGTCGTCGGACGCCAGCTGCGGCCCGCCGGCGACCAGCAGCGGGATCGGGCACGCCCGCGTGACCTCGGCCATCTCCGCGGCCGTGCCGGCGAACGGGGTCTTGACGATGTCCGCGCCGAGGTCGGCGGCCAGCATCGCGGCGTGCAGCACCAGCTCCGGGTCCCGCGGGTCGGTGATGCGCGGGCCGCGCGGGTACATCATCGCCAGCAGCGGCACGTTCCACCGGTCGCAGACGTCGGCGACAGAGCCGAGGTCGGCCACCTGGCTCCGCTCGTCACGCGAACCCAGGTTCACCTGCACGCTCACCGCGTCCGCCCCCAGCCGCAGCGCCTCCTCCACCCCGCTCACGAGGTACTTGGCGTCGGGGTCGGGCGCGTGCACGGTGCTGGCACTGAGATGGATGACCAGCGACAGCCGGCTGAAGCACTCGTGGCGCACCCGGCGCAGGCTTCCCTTGTGCAGCACCACGGCGTCCACCCCGGTGCCCGCCAGGGCGGCCACCACGTCGTCGAGGTCACGCCCCGGGACAAGCCGACCCGCGCTGACCGAGTGGTCCAGCGGGACGACGAACAGCCGCTCGCCGCTGTGCCGGTAGAGCCGGCGCAGCCTCAGCTCGCGGGCGAAGTGGTTGACCGACATGCTTCCCCCTCAGACGGCGATGTCACGGGCCGCGGCGTCACGGTCCACGGCGGTGCGGTACACGGCGTCACGGTCCACCGCCTCGCCGCCGGCCGGACCGAGCCCGAACTCCTCGTGCAGCAGGGTCACCGCCTCACACACCCGCTCGCGCGGCACGGTGGCCGAGGCACGCAGCTGGGAGGTGGACACCCAGCTCGTCGCGATCCCGGCCGCGGCGAGGACGGCGATCATCCGCGCCACGTACGCCGGCCGGTTCAACAGCCCCATCCCGATCAGCGACACCTTCCCGACGCCGTCGTCGACCCGCACGTCACCGCCGCGGCTGCCGGCCGACTTCTCCAGGGCTGCCCGCACGTCGGCCACGTCGCTGCGCCGGATGGTGAACCCCATCCGGAACTCGTCCTCCTGCGGCCCCGACCGGGCGACCAGGTCGACCGGTACCGCGTTGTGCGCCAGGATCTCCAGAATCTCCGCGGCGAGGTCGGCCCGCCCTCGGCAGTGCACGAGAACCCTGGCCACGTCCAGGTCGTGGCTGACCGCGACCACCGCTCCGCTCGTCTCCAGCAAACCCACGCCTCCCCGCCTCGAAACGACCGTTCCCGCACCGGGTCCGGTGGCGCTGCGCACCCGCAGCTCGACTCCTGTCATCGCGGCGAGCTCCACCGCACGGGAGTGGAGCACCCCCGCGCCCGCGAACGACATCTCGGCCATCGCCTCCGGGGTGATCCGCGGCAGCTGCCGGGTCCGGGGCACGACCCGCGGGTCGGCCGAGCGGACCCCGTCCACGTCGGTGAACACCTCGCAGCGGTCCGCCCCCATGGCCGCCGCCACCGCGACGGCCGTGGTGTCCGAGCCGCCACGGCCCAGCGTCCGCACGTCCCCCGCCCGGTCGGCCCCGTGGAACCCGCCGACCACGGCCACCCTGCCCGCCTCGAGCAGCTCGGCCATCCGACCGGTGTCGATCCGGTCGATCATGGCGCCGCCGTGCCGGCCGGTTACCCGGATGCCCGCCTGCGGACCGGTCAACGAGACCGCCGGGACACCCAGCCGGGCCAGGGTTATCGCCAGCTGGGCGGCCGCCGCGCACTCGCCGGTTGCGAGGAGCTGGTCGACCTCGCGGGCGGCGAAGGAGCCCACCGCGCCGCCCGCGACCTCCTCGGAGAGCCGCAGCAGCTCGTCGGTGGTGTCGCCGCGGGCGGAGACGACGACCACCAGCCGGCGCCAGCGGCGGTGCGAGTCGGCGACGCGACGCGCGACCGACCGAAGTTTGTCCACAGTCGACAACGAGCTGCCACCGTACTTCTGCACCAGGACCGCCATGTGCATCACTATCGCCGCCTGTTCCGGACCGTAAGGGGCCATGACCCGATCGGGGCGGATGGCCGACCCGATCAGGTAGAGCCAGGCTGCTATGCCGCCCGAATCGGGGCATCACCTGATCACGGGATGTTCCACCAGTACCCGATCAGTCCCTTCTGGACGTGCACTGTGGACTAACAGTCGGAAGCGAATGACGTGAAGACGTGATACGCGCACGGGACCGGTGGCGCGACGATCGGTGCTGCGTCCCGGCGGGAGGAAGAGGTGCGAGTTGAGCGTGCGACAGCTGCCCGGAAGACCCGCCCTCGACGAGCGGGTACTTGTCGTCGGCGCGGGCCCGGTGGGGTCGGTCCTCGCGCTGGAGCTCGCCAGGCACGGCGTGGGCAGCACGGTCGTCGACCGGTCCACCGCGGCGCCGGCGTTCCCGAAGATGGACTACCTCAACGGCCGGACGATGGAGCTGCTCCGCCGGCTCGGGCTCGCCGACGAGGTCCGGCGCGGCGGCGTGGACACCCGGCTGAGGTCCGACTTCATCTGGACCGACACCCTCACCCGCCCACCGATCGCCACCTGGCACTACCCGGCGCCGGACACGCTGGCCGGGGAGCTCGGCGAGGTCGACGACGGGTCGGCGCCGCTCGAGGTGTACCAGCGGATCCCCGGCTCCCTGCTCGAGAACCTGCTGCGCCGCCGGCTGCGCGAGCACCCGCTGGTGGACCTGCGGGAGGGCTGGACGTTCACCGACCTCGACGAGCGGCCCTCGGGGGTGGTCGCCTCACTGGTCGCGCGGGACGGGGGCGCCAGACACACCCTCCACGCCCGGTACCTCGCCGGCTGCGACGGGGCCAACAGCGTCGTGCGCCAGTGCCGCGGCATCCCGATGCCCGCGGCGGGACCGGTCACCAGCCGCTGCTCGGTGTACTTCACCTCCGCCGACCCCCTGCTGCGCCGCCACGGCCGGGCGTTCGTGACCGTCGGTGCCAAGGGCATCACGCTCGTGTCGCGGGACGAGGAGGACACCTGGACCGCCTCGTTCCAGGTCCCGACCGACGAGCCGTTCGTCGGCGACCCGGTCGAGGTCATGCACGACATGCTCGGCGCCGAGTTCACCGTGGACGAGGTGATGGGGGTCGGCCAGTGGCAGGGCTCGCTCGCCGTCGCCAGCCGTTACCGGGTCGGCCCGGTGTTCCTCGCCGGGGACGCGGCGCACCAGTTCTATCCGTTCGGCGGACACGGCGCGAACACCGGAATCGCCGACGCGGTCGATCTCGGCTGGAAGCTGGCGGGGGCCGTACACGGCTGGGGCGGCGACCGGCTGCTCGACAGCTACGAGGCCGAACGACGCCCGGTGGCGCTGTTCAACCGCGAGATGTCCGCGGACCTGCTCGAGGTGTGGGGCCGGTTCGTCCGGCTGGCCGCCGACGGCGCCTCCCGCGGCCACATCGGGGGCTTCCTCGACCGCGAGTCCCACCAGCTCGACAACCTCGGTGTCCACTTCGGATACCGGTACACCTCGTCCCCGGTCGTGGTGCACGAGCCGGGCCCGGCACCCCGCTGGGACTGGCACCGGATCGAGCCCACCACCTGGCCCGGTGGTCGCGCGCCCTCGGTGCGGCTGTCGTCCGGTACCGCACTGTTCGACCGGTTCGGCACCGGATTCACGCTCGTGGACCTCACCGGAACCGGCGCGGGCGAGGTCGCGGTGAAGGAGGCCCTCGGGCAGGGGATTCCGATGGAGCGCCTGGCCGTCGACGAGGCCGCCGTCCGGGCGGTCTGGGAACGCGACCTCGTGCTCGTCCGTCCCGACCAGCACGTCGCCTGGCGCGGCGACACAGTGCCGGACGACTGGTCTGCCGTCCTCGACGTCGTGTGCGGCCGTTGACCCCTCCCCCGCTCTCCACCGTCCCACCTGGAGCTACCGCATGCCCGAACCCGCACCCACCACCGACGCCGACGCCACCCTCCGCGCCCTGGCCTCGGCGCCGGGCCAGGCCTTCGCCCTGCTGCACCGGCCCGAGGCGACCGGGGCCGGACGGCTCGAGCTGCTGCTCGGCGAGGCGTCGACGGCGCGGTGCCTGGCGGACCTCCCCGTGCCGGCAGCGCCCGGCCACGGCGCCCGCCACGACCTGCTGGCGGTCGTCCCGTACCGCCAGCTGACCGAGCGGGGCTTCGCCTGCCACGACGACGGCGAACCCATCCTGACCCTGCGGGTGCGGCGGTGCCAGCGGCTGGACCGGGCGGACGTGCTGCGCTGCCTTCCCGACATCCCGGTCAGCGTGCGCGACGGGCGGTTCGACCTGGACGACGACGCCTACGCCGAGGTCGTCCGGCGCGTGCTGGCCGAGGAGATCGGGCGCGGCGAGGGGGCAAACTTCGTGATCCGCCGGGAGTTCCTCGCGACCCTCGACGACTACTCGGTCGCGACGGCGCTCTCGGTCTTCCGCCGCCTGCTGGCCGTCGAGCCCGGCGCGTACTGGATCTTCTGCGTGCACCTCGGATCCCGGACCTTCCTCGGCGCCACCCCGGAACGGCACGTCAGCCTCGCGGCCGGCGAGCTCGTGATGAATCCGGTGAGCGGCACCTACCGCTACCCCCCGTCGGGACCTCAGCTCGCCGAGGTGGTCCGCTTCCTCCGCGACCGCAAGGAGACCGACGAGCTGTACATGGTGGTCGACGAGGAGCTCAAGATGATGGCCGCGCTGTGCGAGGGCGGAGGCCGGGTGCGGGGGCCGTTCCTCAAGCAGCTGGCCCGGGTGGCGCACACCGAGTACCTGATCACCGGGAACAGCGGGGCCGACGTGCGGGAGATCCTGCGGCAGACCATGTTCGCGCCCACGGTGACCGGCAGCCCGCTGGAGAACGCCTGCCGGGTGATCGCCCGGCACGAGCCGACCGGCCGCGGCTACTACAGCGGCGTGCTGGCACTCCTCGGCCGGGACGCCAGCGGCGGGCCGGCACTGGACTCGGCGGTGCTGATCCGGACCGCGGACCTCGACGCGGGTGGCCGGCTGCGGCTCGGCGTCGGCGCGACGCTCGTGCGGGAGTCCGACCCGCGGTCGGAGGCGGCGGAGACGCGGGCCAAGGCGGGTGCCCTGCTCGCCGCGCTCGGGATCGGGGAACCGGGCCACCGGGCGGCGCCGGGCCGGACCGCCCTGGCCATCGGCGACCACCCGCTGGTCCGCTCGGCGCTGGGCAGGCGCAACGCCAACCTGGCGCGCTTCTGGGTCGACCCCGGGCAGGGCCGGACCGGCCGGCAGCGGCTGGTCGTCCCCCGGCTGCTCGGCAGACGTGTCCTCGTCGTCGACGCCGAGGACACGTTCACCGCGATGCTGGCCCACCAGCTGGCCGCGCTCGGCACCACGGTCACCGTCCGGTCCTGCCACCGCCGGCCGGAGCTGACCGGGTTCGACCTCGTGGTGCTCGGCCCCGGCCCGGGCGACCCGCGGGACCGGCGGCTCCCCACGGTCGCGGCGCTGCACGGGATGGTGGAGGAGCTGCTGGCGGCGGGCACCAGCTTCCTCGCGGTGTGCCTGGCCCACCAGGTGCTGTGCTCGGCACTCGGTCTCCCGCTGGTCCGCCGGGAGCGGCCGCACCAGGGCGTGCAGCGGGAGATCGACCTGTTCGGCCGGGCGGAGCGGGTCGGCTTCTACAACAGCTTCGCCGCGGTCGGCGACCGGTCCACGCTCGTCCGCTCGGCCGCCACCGGGCCGGTCGAGCTGAGCCGGGACCCGGTCGACGGCCAGGTGCACGCGCTGCGCGCGGCGCGGTTCGCCTCCACCCAGTTCCACCCGGAGTCGGTGCTGACCCGGCACGGCCCCGAGATCCTCGCCGGGCTGCTGGTCGCGACGCTCGGCGAGGAGAGCACGGCGCTGGCGGCCGGCGGAGTGGGGAGCTGAGGATGGAGATCCGCACCTCGGTCCTGGGGTTCCTGTCGGCCCGGCTGCTCGACCGCGAGGCGGGCGGGGCGTTCACCGCCACCGACGTGACCGGGCGCCGGCCGCTGTGCCGCGACAAGCGGCTGGTCGACCAGGCCGCCGCCGTGTTCGCCCTCGCCGAGCACGAGCACGAGGACCTCGGGGTCGCGCTGACCGGCCTGCACCGGCTGCTCGACCCCCACGGCCAACCCGGGTTCGTCGAGGTGACCGACCGGTACTGGCGGGTGCTCCCGGCCGGGCGCACCCGCACCCTGCGGCTCCAGCTCCTCGCCTCCACCGCACTGCTGACCGCCGCCCACCGCCGCGACGACGACGAGCTGCGGGTCCACGCCGTCGACCTGCTCAACCGCTGCCTGAGCACGGCCCGGGACGGCAGGCTTCCCGAGGCGGTCACCGAGGACTGGCGCGCGGTGCGCGGCAACCCCTCCTCGCCCCGGGCCGGCGCCGCCGCGGTCCGGGCCCTGGCCGTCGCCGACCTGCTCGGCGAGTCCGACGTGGACACGGCGGTGCTGCCGCTGGTCGCCGACCGGCTCCGCGAGCTGGCCGAGGTCCCGCGGCCCGAGCACCTCACCGACTGCGCGGGGCTCACCCGGACCGCGATCGCACTCGCCCACGCCGGCCGGCTGCTCGCCAGGACCGCCGACCTCGCCGTCGCCCAGCGCGTGCTGCGCTCGGCCGTGGACAACTTCCACGACCCCGAACTCGGCGGCTTCTGGGACCGCCGACCGTGCCCCGGCGCGGTGCTCCCGCCGGTCAAGCGGACAGCCGACGCGGCCGACCTCCTGCTGGCCGGGCGGCTGGTGCGCTCGTGCGGGCTCGACGACCACGGCGTGGCCCGGCTGGCCGAGTCGGCCCTGCGCGAGCTCGCCGACGAGGACAACGGCGGCTTCTACGCCGGCGTCGGCTACCACTGGGCCACGCCGAGCGACCCGGTCGCGCCCGCCGTCCAGCAGCTGCTGCCCGCTCCGGCCGGGAGCGCCGCGCACGGCGGCGACGACCGAGGCTCGCTGCCGCTGCACCGCAAGACCACGCTGGTGCACGCCCGCCTGGCGCGGGTGGCCCGGGACGCCCCGGCCCGTCCGACACGTGAGCGGGGCGAGGACCGGAAGCGGCCGAGCCACCTCGCCGGTGCGCTGCCCGGCGACGGGGCGGCCTGCCCGGTGCCGACCGTCCCGCGGGTGGACCCGACCGTCGCGCTGCCGGTGGACCGGGAGCGGCACCTCAACGCGATCCGGTCGGGGGCGCGGCGCATCCGCCGGGTCAGCGCCGCCTACCGGCTGATTGCCGACACCTGGCTGCTCGCCCGAGGGCTGCCGCGCAGCTGGCCGCCGGTCGCGCTGGTGTGCGCCGCACAGAACGGGGACGGCGGGTTCGGCGAATGCCCCGGTCAGGACAGCGACGTGGCCAGCACCCACGGGGGTGTGGTCGGGCTGCTCCTGGCCGGCGCGCTCGGCCAGCTCTCCCCGGCCGTGGCCGACTACCTGCACGCCTGCCGCCGGCCCGACGGCGGGTTCGGCGCGGTGCCCGGCATGCGCTCCGACGTCTCGCACACCCACCTCGCGGTGGCCGCGCTGCACGCCCTCGGCCTGGACGGGCGGTGGCCCACGGACGGGTGCGCGGCGTTCCTGGCCTCCTGCCGGGTCGGGTCGGGCGGGTTCGGCGCGCGGCCGGGACACCCGGCGAACACGCTCGCCACCCGGCGGGCGGTGGCGACCCTGCGGCTGCTCGGTGCCGAGATCCCCGACCGGCAGGGCCTGGTGCACTGGCTGCGGGCGTGCGAGACCGGGACCGGGGCCTTCGCCCATCGCCCCGGCCACGCCGCGAGCACGCTCGGCACCTGCCACGCGCTGGCCGCGCTCGCCCTGCTCGACGCGCCCGAGGGCCCGACCGGCCGGTCCCCCGAGGGCGACCCGGGAGCGGTCGAGGACGGGTTCCACTACCTCCAGTCGGTCGCTGTGCGCAACGGCGCGGTCGGCCAGGACTGGATCGCCCTGATCAGCTGAGATCGGCGACGGGAGGCAGAGGAGTGCGGGTCTCGACGAGGACGGCGCCGGCGTGGGCGGGCCTGCCGGCGGCCCAGCAGCCGCACTGGCTGGCGCACCCGGCGCGCTCACGCGTACTGGACACGCTCGCCGGCCTGGAGCCCCTGGTCACCCCGGCCGAGCTGGACACGCTGCGGGGTGCGCTGGCGGAGGTGGCCGCCGGGCGTGCGAGGGTGCTGCAGGCGGGCGACTGCGCGGAGAGCTTCCACGGGTGCACCCCCGGCGCCACCGCCGCCAGGCTCGAGGTCCTCGACCGGCTCGCCGACGCCCTCGCCGAGCGGACCGGTGCCCCGGTGGTGCGGGTAGGCCGGATCGCCGGGCAGTTCGCCAAGCCCCGGTCGAGCCCGACGGAGCTGTGCGGTGGGGTCACGCTCCCCGCCTTCCGCGGACACATGATCAACTCTGAGGTGCCGACGGCCGCCGCCCGTGCCCACGACCCACGCCGGATGGTGTGGGCGTACCAGGCGAGCGCGCGGACGGGTGCCTGGGTCGCCTCGGCCAGGGTCGGGCGGGCCGGCCCGTGGACCTCCCACGAGGCGCTCGTGCTCGACTACGAGGCCGGGCTGGTGCGGACCGACCCGGCGAGCGGGAAGCCGTTCCTCGGTTCGACCCACCTGCCCTGGGTCGGCGAGCGGACCCGGCAGCCGGAGAACGCGCACGTCCGCCTGCTCGGCGCGGTGACCAACCCGGTGGGGTGCAAGGTCGGGCCCACCGTCGCACCGCCGGACCTGGTGCGGCTGTGCGCGCTGCTCGACCCGGAGCGGCTGCCGGGGCGCCTGGTGCTGATCGCCAGGATGGGGGCCGGCAGCATCGAGCGGGTGCTTCCCGGGCTGGTCGCGGCGGTGGCCGGCGGTGGGCATCGGCCGGTGTGGCTGTGCGACCCCATGCACGGCAACACCGTCACGGCGGCGAGCGGCCGCAAGACCCGGTACGTGGCGACGATCATCGCCGAGGCGGCGGGGTTCGCCAGGGTGATGGAGCGGACCGGGCAGTTCGCCGGCGGCCTGCACCTGGAGACGGCACCTGGGGTGACCGAGTGCGTCGGGGGCGCGGTACCGGACGAACGGCGCTCACGGCTCACTACACGACACTGTGCGATCCGAGGTTGAACACCGAGCAGGCGCTGGAGTGTGTTGAGGGGTTGGTGGGCTAGCGGCGGCGCAGGGCGGGGTCCTCCAGGGCCGGTGGAAGGTAGTAGCTGTCGGCGCGGTTGAGGTCGGTGCCCGGGGGGACGATCTCGTCGATGCGGTCGAGGACGTCGGCGGTGAGGGTGGCCTCGGCGCCGTCGAGCAGGCTCTCGAGTTGGTCCATGGTTCGGGGGCCGATGAGCACCGAGGTCACCGCGGGGTGGGCGCGCACGAAGCCGACCGCGAGGTGCGGGAGCGACAGGCCCGCGTCGGCGGCGAGCTTGGTCAGGGCGCCGACCGCCTCCAGCTTGCGGGCGTTCTCCGGGAGCGACGGATCGAACTTGTGACCCTCGGTGCTGACCCGCCCGCCGCCGCGCTCGGTGACGTCGGACGCGGTGGTGTACCGGCCGGACAGCCAACCGGCCGACAGCGGGCCCCAGGTCAGCACGCCCATGCCGTACTTCTGCGCGGTCGGCAGCACCGCCGCCTCGACACCGCGGGCCAGGATCGAGTACGGCGGCTGCTCGGTGCGCATCCGGACGTGGCCGCGCCGCTCCGACACCCACTGCGCCTCGACGATCTGCTCCGCCGGGAACGTCGAACTGCCGACGGCGCGGATTTTGCCCGCACGGACCAGGTCGGTCAGCGCGCCGAGCGTCTCGTCGATGTCGGTCGTCGGGTCGGGACGGTGGATCTGGTAGAGGTCGACGTGGTCGGTGCCGAGCCGGCGCAGGCTGTTCTCCAGCTCCCGCACCAGCCAGCGGCGGGAGTTGCCGCCGTGGTTGGCGTCCGGGCCCATCGAGCCGTGTGCCTTGGTGGCGAGCACGACGTCGTCGCGGCGGCCCTTGAGCGCCTTGCCGACGATCTCCTCGGACTCGCCGTCGGAGTAGATGTCGGCGGTGTCGACGAAGTTGATGCCCGCGTCCAGCGCGCGGTGGATGATCCGCACGCTGTCGTCGTGGTCGGGGTTGCCGATGGCGCCGAACATCATGGCGCCGAGCGCGTACTCGCTCACCGAGATGCCGGTGCCGCCGAGAATCCTGCGCTTCATGGGTGATGCCTCCAGGGGGTCGTCTGCCTGCACCCTCCGTCGTCGGGCCGGCGCGTACCAGGCCCGGTCCAACCTGGGTCTCCCAGAACCACCCTCGTTGTCAGAGGAGCCCCAGTGGACGGATCACCACAGGGGAAGGAAGCCCGGCGGGCAGCAGACACCGCCGGATCGGGACCTCCGGCTGGAGCACGACTCCGGGCGTGCCGGGATCAGGAAGAGCGTATACCGCTCGAAACGTCCAGTAGGCATTCGCGTGGTGGAACTGCCATGCCACGATCTCGGGGCGAAACATGTTCCGCTCGTCGAAGTAGAGCGTCCGATACGCGGTGGCCGAGCCGTCCTCGCGCAGGAGCAGCACATCAACGTAATTTCCTGGCCAGCGGAAAACCGCCGCGAAGTGCTCGGGATTTCCCCGCGGACCCCACAGATAAAGGGTCCAATGTCGGCGACGCAGCTCCTCGATCAGGAAGTCGAGTTCTTGTTCAGCCACACGGTGTCCTCGATTGTTCCTTCGGATAGTTCGGACGCTACCGTACTTTTCGGCAACGCGATCAGCGTTCCGAGGTCCGGAAAGGATGGGGATGTCCGAACGAAACCCGGAAGCACGCGACCGGTTCAGGGGAATGCGGCTGCGCGCGATACGTACCCAGCGTCTTCGCCTGGGCCTCAAAGCGGCCGCGACGATGGCCGGTTGGCATGCCTCGAAGCTCAGCCGTACCGAACGCGGTCTACGCACAGTGGCCATTCACGAGTTCGCGATGCTGCTCACGGCGTGGGGACTGGCGGCCGACGAGCGCGACCAGATCCTTCGGGATCTGGCCGAGGGCTCGTCGAGCGGCTGGTGGGATCGGCCCATCGCCGGGGTGCCGATCGACGTCGGCACCCTCGCCGCGTACGAGGCGGAGGCAACCGAATTGATCACGGTGGTCGTCGCCGTCCTGCCCGGCCTGCTCCAGACCCGGGAGACAGCGGCGGCCGTGATGGCCGCGGACGGTGTTCCGCGCGAGGACATCGACCGGCGGTGGATGGCACGGCTACAGCGACAGCAGATTCTCACCACGATCGACTACGCGGCCTTCGTCTCGGAGACGGCGTTGCGGACCCGTTGGGGAGGGCCCCGGGTGTGGCGGGAGCAGCTGGCCCACCTGCTGCAACGGGACGAGCTGGGCCTCGCTCGGATTCGGGTCATCCCCCGGGAGCAGACCGATGTCGTGTTGCTGAACACCTGGCACTACATGCGGTTCCCCGAGGCCCCGCCGGTCGTGCACGTCGAGCTCGGCTCGGGGGTGACCTACATCCACGAGGCCGAGTGGTACACGGACCTTCTGGATCGAATGGATCGGATAGCTGTTTCGAGGGACGGAACCCGTAGACTCATCAGGGACATGATGGAGGGTTGATGATCACTTGGCGTAAGTCTTCGAGGTCGGAATCGGCCGGTCAGTGCGTCGAGGTGCGCGGTGACCTGGCCGCGCTTCGCGACAGCAAGGATCCCGCCGGTCACCCCCTGTGCCTGGCCCTGGGTCGCCTGCTGACCGAGGTCAAGGCCGGTCGCTTCGACCGCTGAGCGAAGCCGGTCGCGCGGAACCGCCCTTGTGGATAATGGCGCGCATGGGCCACGTCGACGAGATCACGCCGTTCCTCAAGGCACGGCGCGCGGCACTGGACGCCGCCGCGCTGGGTCTGCCGGACGGGCTCGGGCGTCGGCGGGTGCGCGGGCTGCGCCGCGAGGAGGTCGCCGCGCTCGCCGGCATCAGCGTCGACTACTACACGCGCATCGAGCAGGGCCGCGCTCCCGCGATCTCCGACAGCGTGCTCGACGCGGTGGCCCGCGCGCTGCGGCTCACCCCGGACGAGCACACCTACCTGCGCAACATCACCCAACCGGGTCGACGGGCCGCCTCCGGTAGCTGCGGGACCACCCCGCCGCTGGTCCGGCCCCAGCTGCTGGAGCTGCTCGACGCGATGGCGGACACCGTCCCCGCGATCGTCTACGGCCCGGGCACCGACGTGCTCGCGTGGAACCGGCTCGGCGCCCGGCTCTCCTTCGACTTCGACGCGCTGCCGGCGCTCGAGCGCAACGCGGCCCGGCTGCTCTTCCTGCACCCCGACGCCCGCGACCTCTACCCCGACTGGGAGCAGAACGCCGAGGCAACCGTCGCCGCCCTGCGGGCCGAGGTGGGCCGGTTCCCCGACCACGGCCGCCTGCAGCGCGTGGTCTGCGAGCTCCAGGAGGCGAGTGCGGACTTCCGCCGCTTCTGGGAGACCCAGGACGTGGTCGACCGCGACCACGGCGTCAAGCGGATCAACAACCCCGAGGTCGGCGAGCTGGTCGTGACGTTCGAGGCGTTCACCCTCCCCGCCGAGCCCGACCTGCGCCTGTGCACCTACACCGCTCCCCAGGGCTCACCGACCGAGGAGCGGTTGCGGCTCTTGGCGGCCGGGCTGGCCGCCGGGGTGGGTTAGGCGATACCGGGCTTCGGGTCAGCGCAGTCGCGGCAGCAGCAGGGTCGCGACGTCCAGCGCTCGGGTCGGTGTCGACGCCGGGTCCGGAGGTCGCAGGGTCTCCACCTCCGACAGCACCGCGGTGACGAAGCCCCAGGCCACGGTCCGGTCCAGGGGCATCGCCAGCATGTCGGAGAGCTGTTCGACCCGGGCCGGCACCAGCCGGGTGAGCGACTCGGCCCTGTCGGCCGGCTCCGGGTTGTAGAGCAGCGGACCGATCTCGTAGCCGGGGTCGCCCACGATGCCGTGCGGGTCGATCGCCAACCACGGTTCCCGGGTGGCCCGCAGGACGTTGTCGTGGTGCAGGTCGCCGTGCAGCACGACGCGCTCCGTGCTCGACTCGCACAGCTCGCGCATGAGCCCGGCCGCCCGGCCCACCAGGCCGGCGGGCAGCGGTACGTGGTCGCCGTGGGTTCTCAGGTGCTCGTCGAACACGGCGATCCGGCTCGCCACGTCGGGCAGCGGGCAGCCGGGGGGCGCCGGGAGGTGCAGCCGACGGACCAGCGCCGCCACCACCGCGGTGGCCTCGGTGTGCCGAGCCGGGACCAGGTCGCGCAGCCGTCGGCCGGGGACCGCGCGTTCCAGGAGGACCGCGCCGCGAGCCGGATCGGCGCGCAGCACCTGGACCGCTCCCCGGCCGTCGAAGGCCAGCAGCGCGGGAACCTCGGTACGCAGGCCCTCGCCGCCGGGAACGCCGAGCTTGAGCACCGCCGGGGTGCCGTCGGCCAGGGTCACCGCGGTGACGAAGTGGAACGTCAGGTCGAACGGCGTGTCGAGGACCAGGTCCCAGTTACGGGCCAGGTCCGCGAGCAGCCGCGGCAGGCGCTCCAGCCACTGAGCGCCTGCCGCACCCCACACCCGGACGGCGTTGCGCGCGAGCGCGGCGTTGATCACCCGCCCAGGGTAGGGCGCGGCGCTCAGCCGATCGCGAAGCTCGGGTGCGGTGGCTGGTTGTAGCCGGTGTTCTGCCAGGCCACCGCCAACCGGTACTGGCGGTCCTGCATGAGCGACGGCCGGTTGATGTTCGTGCTGTCGGTCGTGGAGTAGATGCGCAGGGCGCGGTTGTCCGACGTCCGCCAGATCACCTCCTCGCGCCAGTCGCCGAGGATGTCGGCCGAGAGCGCGGGGGTGGACTTGGTGCCGTTGTTGGACGCGACGCCGGAACCGGTCAGCAGGCGGGTGTCTCCGCCGGTGCCGTACTTGTCGATGTTCGTCCCGTCCAGCAGTTCGCGCTGGGCGTCGCCGTCCCACCAGATGACGAAGTTGGTGGACCCGGGTTTGCGGGCCGCGACCTGCGAGCCGTTGGTGCCGCTGCGCAGCCCGGCCACGCACGAGGACCAGGCCTCGGCACCGGCGTTGCCGGACCAGACGTCCGCGGCGACACCGCGGCCGTTGTCGCTGCCGCAGGAGGGCGCGCTCCAGATGATCTGACCGGTCCTGGCGTCGCCCATCCAGTGTGCCGGGTCGGAGGTCGACTCCGACGGCTTGAACACCTCGAGGCCCGCCCGGGACGGGATCAAGTCGCTGACGTGGTAGGCGTCGCCATGGTGGGTGTTGTTCTGCCACAGCCCGGCGCCGTTGTCGTCGATCGCCATCGAGCCGTACATGATCTCGTCCCGGCCGTCGCCGTCCACGTCGGCGACCGACAGCTGGTGGTTGCCCTTGCCCGTCCAGGCCGAGCCGTTGGTCGAGGAGTTGGAGTCGAACGTCCAGCGCCGGGTCAGCGAGCCGCCCCGGAAGTCCCAGGCGGAGATGACGCTGCGCGTGTAGTAGCCACGGGCCATGATGATGCTGGGTCGCGAACCGTCTACATAGGCCGTTCCGGCGAGGAAGCGGTCGACCCGGTTGCCGTAGCTGTCACCCCAGCCGCCGACGTTCCCCCGCGGGGGCACGAAGTCCGCGGTGGCCAGCACCGCGCCGTCGGTGCCGCGGAAGACCGAGAGGAACTCGGGCCCGGCCAGCACGTAGCCCGACGAGTTGCGGTGGTCGGCGTTCGCGTTCCCGATCACCTGGCCGGTGCCCGACCGGGTGCCGTCGGCGGTCTTGACCGCGACCTCGGCTCGGCCGTCGCCGTCGTAGTCGAACACCTGGAACTGCGTGTAGTGCGCGCCGGAACGAATGTTGCGCCCGAGGTCGATCCGCCACAGGCGGGTGCCGTTGAGCTGGTAGGCGTCCAGGTAGGTGTTGCCCGTGTAGCCGGACTGCGAGTTGTCCTTGGCGTTGGAGGGATCCCACTTCAGCACGATCTCGTACTGCCCGTCGCCGTTCAGGTCTCCCACGCTCGCGTCGTTCGCGGTGTAGCTGTAGCTCTCGCCCGAGGGCGTGGTGCCGCCGGGCGGGAGCTGCAACGGCACGTCCCGGGACTCGGCGAAGGGGATCGCCCGCTCCTGGTCTCCGGCGCGTTCCACCCCGCCGGAAACCGTCCGGACCGTGTAGACCGCGTCCGCGGCCGCGGCCCGGTCCCGGTAGTTCGTCGCCCCGCTGATCGGAGCCGCGTTGACCTTCGTCCCGTCCCGGTAGAGGTTGAACGCGATGTCCGCCGGGTCGCTCACCAACCGGCGCCAGCTCAGGAAGTTGCCGTCTCCGGCTCGGATACTGACCAGTCCGCGGTCCAGAGCGTCCACAGTGGCCAGCGGCGCTCCGGCACGGTCGGCCTGAGCCGGCGGCGTGACCACCAGCGCGCCCAACAGGGCCCCGATCGCCGCGACGGCAGAACATGCACGAGGGTTGACCCGCATCTGCGCCACTTCCTTGTGGTGATGGGTCGTCGGGTCGTCGGAGCGCGACCCTGGAAGGGCGGCCTGGGAGCGCTCCCAAAGCCGCCACGACATTGGTAGCACTGAAGTTCGGCCACTGTCAACGTTTCTTGTGAGCGTTAACAGCCCAACGGCCGCACCGGTCTCGGCGACGCAATAGTCCACGTCCTGCCCACGATCGTCCACGTGCTCCGGGCGTAGCGTTGACGCCGGGGAGGGCCCGGCCGACCGCACGTGAAGGGAGACCCCATGGGTCATCGGTGGAACGCCCGGCGGTTGCTGCCCATGCTCGGTACCGCTGTCTGCCTCACCCTCGCACCCGCCGCAGTCGCCGAGCCCGCCCCCGCCGAGCCGACCCTGGTCGTCGCACCGGACGGCGACGACAGCGCTCCCGGAACGCTCGCCCAGCCACTGCGCACCATCCAGCGTGCGGTGGACCTGGCCGGGCCGGGGGACGTCATCGCCGTGCGCGGCGGTACGTACGCCCCGACGGTCAACATTCAGCTCCGCACGAGCGGCACCCCGGCCGAACCAATAACGCTGACCGCCTACCGCGGCGAGCACGTGGTCGTGGACGGCGAGCAGATGCCCCACACACCGGCACCGCTGGGCGGCAGCATCCCCCGCGCGGAGCGGGGCGCGATCCACCTGGCGGCGTCCCACTGGCACCTGGTCGACCTCGAGATCGCCAACGGCCCCTACGGGATCTTCGGCATCGACAGCAGCAACAACACCTTCGAGCACCTCGTCACCCGGGACAACTACGAGAGCGGGCTGCACCTGCAGGGCGCCTCCGGCGGCAACCTCATCCTCGACCTGGACAGCTCCGGCAACCGGGACCCGCGCAAGAACGGGGAGAGCGCGGACGGCCTGGCCATCAAGGAGGGTTCGGGAACCGGCAACGTGGTGCGCGGCGCCCGCCTGTGGAACAACGTCGACGACGGTTTCGACGCCTGGGAGTTCCTTTCCCCCGTCACCATCGAGGACAGCGTCGCCTGGGGCAACGGGGTCAACCGGTGGGGCTTTCCGGACTTCGCCGGTGACGGCAACGGGTTCAAGCTCGGCGGCGGCGACGAGGACCTGCCGGCCGACCACGTCGTGCGCAACAGCATCGCGTTCGACAACACCGCCGGCGGGTTCATCGACAACGGCAACCCGGGCTCGATGACCCTCGACCGCAACACCGCCTGGCGCAACACGGGAACCGGGTTCGACACCGAGGACTCGACCTCGCGGCTGACCCGCAACCTCGCCGTGAGCAACGGCACCGACGTGCGGCTCGGCTCCTCCACCGGCAGCGGCAACTCCTGGGACCTGGGTGGCGACTGGGACGACTCGTCGCTCGTGAGCACGGACCCGAGCACGATGGCCGGCCCGCGTGAGCCGGACGGGGACATCCCGCACTCCGACTTCCTGCTACCCAAAGGCGGTCTCGAGATCGGAGCCAGGCTGTGAAGGCGGTACTCGCGGCCGTTCTCACGGCCGCCGCCGTCCTCGTGCCAGTCAACGTCCCCTTGGGACAGAGCGACCCCGGGGCGGCCGCCGCGCCGACGGTGACCCGGCTGCGGGACACGCAGCTCGACGCGACCGCGCTGTACTTCGTGTCCTACGACGGCCTGGTCAACAACGAGTCGTTCCAGTTGGACGCGCTGCTCACGCACCAGGGCTACCAGTACACGGCCTGGTACACCGCGGACCGCAGCGCCGTGCTCGCCCGTCGACGGCTGCCCGACGCCGCCTGGGAGAAGGCGGTCCTGCCGCACCGGCTGACCGTCGACGACTCGCACAACGTGATCTCGCTCGGCATCTCACCCACCGACGGTCGCCTGCACGTCGCCATGGACACCCACGACACGCCGGTGTTCTACGTGAAGTCCGCCGCCGGCCTGGTGTCCACACCGGCCTCGCAGTCCTGGTCGGCGTCCCGGTTCGGCCCCGTACAGCGGACGTTGGACGGGGTGGACCTCGGCGGGATCAGCTACCCGCAGTTCGTCCTGACGCCCGAGCGCCGGCTCCAGCTGAGCTACCGAACCGGTCGCTCCGCGAACGGCACGAACGAGCTGGCCGAGTACGACGGGGCGACGTGGCGCAAGCTGGGCAGGTGGACCTCCGCGACCGGCTCGTGGACCGCGCCCAACGGCGTCACCAGCACGACGCGCAACATGTACCTGCACGGGCTGACCTACGGCCCGGGCGGCCGGCTGCACGCGGCGTTCACCTGGCGCGAGGGCAACGCGGGGGTGCTCTGTGCCTCGGGCGGCCTCACCAACCACGACACCGGCTACGTCTACAGCGACGACCGCGGCCGCACCTGGCGCACCCCCGCCGGTCAGCTCGCCGGCACCACGGGCGGAACGCCGGTGGGCGTCTCACCCTCGCTCGTGGTCGACCCGCTCGACCCCAACCACGGCCTGATGAACCAGGAAAGCCAGGCCGTCGACTCGACCGGCGCGCCCCACGTGGTGATCAGCTACGTCCCCGGCCGGTTCACCCAGTGCGTCACGAGCTATGCCGCGGACCGCACCCGGTGGGGCCGAGCGTTCCACCTCTTCCGCCAGGCCAACGGGTCCTGGACCAAGCGCGAGGTCCCGGTCCAGCCCGGCGCCACCGGACGCACCAGGATCGTGTTCGACCGGGCCGACAACGCCTACCTGGTCATGCCGTTCGGCCGGATCGTGAGCGCCTCCAGGGCCAGCGGCTGGACCGACTGGACCCTCGTGTTCGACGCCGCCGGGATGAACGCCTTCGGCGAGGTCACCGTCGACTACTCCCGGGTCGCCGCCGAAGGCGTGCTGTCGGTGCTCTACCAGCGCAGGTCCAGCGGGACGACGCCCTCCCCCATCCACGTCGCAGACTTCCGGCTCGGCGCCTGAGGCGCGCGGTACCGGGCCGCGTCGTGTGAGATGGGGTCATGGCGATTTCCCTTCCGCGCGTCCCGGGGCCGCGTGACCTGGTTCAATGGACCTTCCGGACGACGACGACCCTGGCGTCCGTGCCGGGGCGGCTGCTGGCGCTGGTGGAGGCGGTCGAGTCGGTGGCCGCCCGCGCCGACGAGCTGGTCGGGCGCACCGGCCGCGTGGTGACCGCGGCGGAGGAGGCGGTGGCCCACTCCCGACGGGTGATCGCGTCGGTCGAGGCCCAGGTGGAGGCGGCCCGACCCCTGCTCGAGTTCGTCGAGGAGTTCAGCCAGCACGAGATGCAGGCCGCGATCAAGCTGGTCGACGAGCTGCCCCGGCTGTCCAGGCACCTCACCGAGGACGTGATGCCGATCCTCACCACCCTCGACCACGTCGGCCCGGACCTCCACGAGCTGCTCTCGGTGGTCAACGACGTCCGCCAGGCCATCCTGGGCGTCCCCGGCTTCGAGTTCCTGCGCCGCCGCGGGGAGGACAAGGACGAGAAGCGCGAGGACTGACGCGGGCGTTCCGGAATTATCGGCCGTTTCCACGTGGGCACCCAGCCGGAAATGTCCACACCTCGAGCATTGATATCGGAAAACTTCCGAAAGAAGATGGAGGGCACGACACCTCCCTGCTCGAGGAGACCTCATGAGGATCGGGAAACTCGTCCTGGGCTGCCTGGGGATGGCGGTGGTCCTGCTCGCCGCACTCGTCCGGCTGGCCACACCGGCGGCGGCCGCGACGCTGGTCGAGGTGACGAACTTCGGCGCGAACCCGAGCAACCTGCGGATGCACCTCTACGTGCCGGACTCCGTCGCCTCCCGCCCGGCCGTCCTGGTCGCCGTGCACTACTGCACGGGGTCGGGCCCGGCCTTCCACAGCGGGACCGAGTTCGCCCGGCTCGCCGACCAGCACGGCTTCGTCGTGATCTACCCGTCGGCGACCCGCAGCGGCAACTGCTTCGACGTCTACACGCGGGAGGCCCTGCGGCGTGACGGCGGCAGCGACCCGGTCGGAATCAGGTCGATGGTCGGCTACGTCCAGCAGCGGTACGGCGCGGACCCGGACCGGATCTTCGTCACCGGCGCCTCGTCCGGGGCCATGATGACCAACGTCCTGCTCGGCAACTACCCGGACGTCTTCCGGGCGGGCGCGGCGTTCATGGGGGTGCCGTTCGGCTGCTTCGCGACCACGCCGCCGAGCACCTGGAACAGCGAGTGCGCGAACGGGCAGGTGGTCCGAACGCCCCAGCAGTGGGGCGACCTGGTCCGCGCCGCCTACCCCGGCTACACCGGCCCCCGCCCGCGCATGCAGGTCTGGCACGGCACGCAGGACACCACCCTCCGCTACCCGAACTTCGGCGAGCAGCTCAAGCAGTGGACGAACGTGCACGGGGTGAGCCAGACACCGGTGTCGACCGACACCCCGCAGGCCAACTGGACCAGGACGCGCTACGGCGCCACCGGCACCACCCCGCCGGTGGAGGGGATCAGCCTGCAGGGCGTCGGCCACAACCTGCCGAGCGGTGGCATGGCGGCGATGGCCCTCGCCTTCTTCGGCCTGACCGGCTGAGGCGCGGCAGGGCTCGGCCGACAACCGTCCGCCCGTGCCCGGCGGTTACCCCGCCGGGCGCAGGAGGGCGACGAGGAAGCCCGCGTCCTCGGTGAACGGGCGCAGGTCCCAGGTGGACAGCAGCAGGTCGGGTTCGAGGCCGGCGGCCGCGGCGTCGGCGAGGAACTCGCGGAACTCGTAGCCTCGGCCGGCGCCGAAACCCACGGCGGCGCGGCCCTCCTCCGCGAGGTGGGCGCGGAAGGCGCCGAGGACGGCGCCGCGGGTGCTGGGCGCGAGGAAGGTCATCACGTTCCCGGCGCAGACGATCGCGTCGAACGGGGCGCTCTCGCCGCGGGCCGGCAGGTCCAGCTCGGCCAGGTCGCCGACCAGCCAGCGCGGCCCGGGGTGGTCCTGCCTGGCGGCGTCGATCAGGGCCGGGTCCACGTCGACGCCGACGACGTCGTGGCCGGCGGCGGCCAGGGCACCGCCGACGCGGCCGGGCCCGCAGCCGGCGTCGAGGACCCGTGCGCCGCGCGGCAGCATCGCGTCCACCAGGCGGGCCTCCCCGGCGAGGTCCTCACCGGCGCGCGCCATGGCGCGGAAGCGCTCGACGTACCAGGTGGAGTGACCGGGGTCGTCGGCGACCTTCCGCATCCACATGCTCTGCTCGACCATGCCGCCATTATCGCCGCGGGCAGGGCCGCCCACCCGCCCGATCGGGCTACCCCGAGGTGACCGGATGGCCGGGTGCCCTCCCGCTGCCTAGGGTGACCACTGTGGTCATCGCGCCTCGACGTCTGGAGTGGCCGTGCGCAGGTCAGGCAGCAACACCATGGCACGGCTGCGCGAGCAGCTGTGCCTCGCGGCAGGCGACAACGAGGTCCCGGTGCACGTCGCCCCGCGGATGATGATGTTCATCGGCGAGGAGGTCGGCGGCCTGTCCTGGTTGGATGCCGCCAACCAGCCCGCGGACCACGGCGGGTTCCGGGGCCAGGCCGTCGCGTTCACGAGCTCGCTGGTCGTGTACGCGACGTGGGGCTCCCGGTCCGGGGCGGTCGGCTCCCCGACGAACTCGAGCGCCAGCGTGGAGGCGTGGTCGCGCCGTTCCCTGTGCGCGGCCGCCATCGTCGCCGCGCCACCCCGGGGCGGAGCGGTCAACCTGGACGACTCGTGGGCGGCCTCCGACGGCGACTGGCCGCGCTCGGGTCAGCTGTCGCTGACCTACGCCCACCGCCAGGAGAGCCTGCGGGTGCCGTTGGACCCGGATCGCGAGCTCATGAAGGACGCCCTCATCCGGCCGTTCATCCACTCCCTGATGACCGACCTGCGGGAGCCGCACCCCTGACCTGAGCGGGACGACCCGGCCGGAAAAAGTCCGGCCCGGGGTGTCGATCAGAGCGTCTCCCGCTCGACGAGGTGGTGAACGAGCGTTCCGCGCCCACGGGAGGACACAGTCATGACCTCGCCCCTGCACACCAACGAGCTCACCACCCCGCCGGCCAGCGGGCCGCTCTCGGCAGTCGTCGGCCGGCTGCCCAACGCCGCGCTCGGCGCGACCCGCGTCGTGGTGTCGTTCCTGTTCGTCTGCCACGGCCTGGTCGGCCTGTTCGGCACCTTCGGCGGTGTCGACGGCCAGGGCGGCACCGTCGAGCCGCTGAGCTGGCCCGGCTGGTGGGGGTCGGTGATCCACCTCGTCGCCGGCGCCCTGGTGCTGGTCGGCCTGTTCACCCGCCCCGCGGCGCTGCTCTGCTCCGGCTCGATGGCCTACGCCTACTTCACCGTCCACCAGCCGATCGCGCTGTTCCCCATCCCCAACGGCGGCGAGCCGGCCGCGCTGTTCAGCTGGATCTTCCTGCTGGTCGGCGTGCTCGGACCGGGCGCGTTCGCCCTGGACGCGCTGCGCCGCCGCCGCTGAGGCGCACTGCCCGACGTGGACGTGGGCCTGCCGGGAGGACACGGCAGGCCCACGTCGGGGTGTCAGCTCACGGTGCAGGTGGCGAACCGGGCGAGGTCCTGGGGCCGGTCGGCGACCCGGTCGATCGCGATCGCGATCCGATCCAGC
>NZ_MSIE01000086.1 GCF_001921205.1 Actinophytocola xanthii
GGCCGGCGGCACCGACGAGCCGGGGTGGTGCCGGGGGCGGGCCGGGCTGGCGCTCGCGGCCGCCGGCCACCCCGGCGCTCCCGAGCCCGTGGACGGCGACGCGCCCGTGCGCCGCGACCTGAGCCTGTGCCACGGCGAACTGGGCGCGACCGAGGCCCTGACGATGCTCGGCGACCAGTACTCCCGCACCCTGCGCCGCCGCGGCGGGCTCGTGCTCGACGTCCTGCGCCGACACGGCCCGCTCTGCGGCGTGCCCGGCGCCGTCTCCACCCCGGGCCTGCTCACCGGCCTGGCCGGCATCGGCTACGGCCTGCTCCGCCTCGCCGCGCCGCGCCGGGTCCCCTCAGCCCTACTCCTGCAACCCAACCCCACAAGATGAAGGAGAACTGTCCCGTGTCCCACGAGATCCCCGGCTCCCCCGCCGAGTTCACCGAGCCCGTCGGCCCGATGCGCCTGCTGCCCTCGGTCGACTTCGCCGGCCGTACCGCGGCACTGAGCAGGGTCGCCCTGCCGGTGGCCATGCTTGCGGCGAGCCTCGCCGCCGCGGCCCCGGGCTCGGGCGGGGAGGACGTGACCCTGCTGAACGGCACCACCTGCTGCCCACCCTCGCACTCCTGATCGACACCGGCGCCGGGGCGGCCCTACCCACCGCCCCGGCGCCGGAATGGCACGAGCCGGCAGGACCGCCGTTCGGTCCTGCCGGCTCGTTCTCATGGTCGGTAGCATCACCGGTCGTGCGGCACCGTTCGACGAACCTGGTCGGTCGGGACAGCGTGTTGCGGACGCTGGGGAAAGCCTTGACCGGCGCCAGGGCGGGCCGCGGCGGGGCGGTGTTCCTGATCGGCGAGAGCGGCATCGGCAAGTCCCGGCTCGCCGCCGCGGCGACCGAGCTCGCCTTCACCTCCGGCATGGGGCTACTGCGCGGCAGGGCCAGTTCGATTGGTCCGAGCGCGCCGTTCCGCCCGCTGACCGAGGCGATCCTCTCCCTCCTCCGGGTCGAGCAGGTCGAACCGGCCGACCTCGGCCCGTACGGCCCGATCCTCGGCCGCCTCGTGCCGGAGTGGGGGGCACCGGAGCGCGGCCGTGACGGCGAGTCGCTCGTCGTCCTGGCCGAGGCGGTGCTGCGGCTGACCGGCCTCGTCGGCCGCCGGCGCGGGTGCCTGCTGTGCCTGGACGACCTCGACGTCGCCGACCCCGAGACGCTGGCCGTGCTCGAGTACCTCGTCGACAACATCGAGCTCCAGCCGACGTTGCTGCTCGGCGCGATCCGCGAGGAGGACTGCGCCGCGCTCACCCTGGCGCGTGCCGCGGCCCGCCGCGGTGTCTGCGAGCTGGTGGAGCTGGACCGGTTACCCCGCGCCGAGCTGCCGCGGTTGGCCGGCGGATGCCTGGACGTCGAACCCGGCCTGGTCCCCGACGGGGCGGTGGAGCTGCTGTGGGTCGGCAGCGCGGGCAACCCGTTCATGGTCGAGGAGCTCGTCACGACGATGGTCGACGACGGCATCCTGGTCCACGACGCCGGCACCTGGACGCTGTCGGGCGAGGCCGGCACCGCGTTGTCCAGCGGGCTGGCCCGTCCCCTCGCCCGCCGGGTCGCCCAGCTCGGTCCCCGCTCCCGCGAGCTGCTCTCGGTGGCCGCGGCGTTCGGCCCGCGGTTCCCGCTCGCGGTGGTGCAGCGGGTGACCGGGATGAGCGACCGCGACCTGCTGAGCCTGCTGCAGGGCGACCTGGCCGGCCAGCTCGTCACACCGGACGAGCAAACCGCGGACTGGTACGCCTTCCACCACCGCCTCAGCCGCGAGGCCGTGCTCGCCCAGCTCGACCGCGCCGAGCACGCACGGCTGGCCGGCACGCTCGCCGACGCCGTCGAGGCCGTGTACCCGGGACTGCCGGGCGAGTGGTGCGAGATCGCGGCGGCGCTGCGAGTGGACGCGGGCGACCGCGCGGCGGCGGGCAGGTTGTTCACCGAGGTCGGCCGGCGGGCCCTGGCCCTGGGCGCGGCGACCTCGGCGGTGTCCCTGCTCGACCGCGCGCTGGAGTACCTCCCGCGCGAGGACCTGGCCGAGCGGGCCACCGCCCTGGAGCTGCTGTTGCAGGCCCTGGCCGAGGCCGGGCTGGTCGAGCGGGCCCTGGCCTCGGTAGGCCTGCTGGACCAGGTCGGCGGGTTGAGCCCGGAGCGGCGCGCTGCCCTGCACACGCGCCTCGCCTGGGCGGCCACCGTCGCCGGACGCGTCGAGGACGGACAGGAGCAGGTCCACCTCGCCCGGGCACTGCTCGGTCCGGACGCCTCGGCACAGGACCAGGCGTCGATCGACGTCGTGGCGGCACACCTCGCCCTGGACCTGCCCGGCTCGGACCAGCTGGCCGCCGCGGAGCGCCTGGCCAGGCAGGCCGCCGAGGTCGCCGAGTCGGTGCCGCTGCCGGTGGTCGCCTGCCAGGCGCTGCAACTGCTCGGCGGCCTGACCCGACACCGGGATCCCGAGGAGGCGACGGCGTGCCTGGAGCGGGCCAGGGCGCTCGCCGTCCAGCACGGCCTGCCGATCTGGGAGATCCACGCGTTGATCCGGCTGGGGAACGACGACGCCCTGCGCCACGGCGACCTGACCCGGCTCGAGCGGGCGCGCGAGCAGGCGAGCCGGGTCGGCGCGGTGACCGCGCAGTACCAGGCCGAGGCGAGCATCGCTCTGCACTCGGTGCTGCACGGGGACTTCACCCGGGCGAGCGCGCTGGCCGGGCGGGTGCTGGTGGCCACGACCCGGCTGCGGCTGCTCGAGACGACCCAGTACGTCCTGCTGGTCCGGGCGGTGCTGGCCGCACACCGGGGCCGGCGCAAGGAGATGGACTCCACGCTCGCCGAGTTCGTTCGCTGGGAGGGCGACCTCGGCCTGCATGCCCCGAGAGTGCACGGCCTCGCCGCAGCGTTCTGCGCGTTGCTCGAGGAGGACCGGGAGCGCGCGCTCGCCGACCTCGCCCGCGCGGTGTCCAGTGAGGACAATGGGTCCAGTGTCTACTTCCTGTCCGGCCGCTACGGGCTGCACGTACTACTGAAAGTACTTTGTGGACAGTCCGGTCGGGACGAGCTGGACGCGGTGACGGCGAACCCGGCAAGCGGGCTGCGCTGGGACCGCCAGTTCACCCGCTTCGCCGACGCGGTACTGCTCGGCCGGGCCGGCCGAGGCGACGCCGCAGCCGAGGCGGTGGTGGACGCGCTGACCGTGGGCCAGCCCTACGCGATGAGCCAGCACCTCGGCCTGCGCCTGGTCGGGGAGGCGGCCCTCGCAGACGGGTGGGGCGACCCGGTGTCGTGGCTGCGCACCGCCGAGGACCACTTCCACCGCGCCGGGGTGGCGACGGTGGCCAGTGCCTGCCGTGCGCTGCTGCGCCGCGCCGGAGCGAGGGTTTCCCAGCGCCGGGGCGGGACCGAGAGCATCCCGCCGCAGCTGCGCTCGGCCGGGGTCACGGCGCGCGAGTACGAGATCCTCGCCCTGCTCGTCGGGCGGCTGGGCAACCGGGAGATCGCCGACCGTCTGCACCTGTCGCCCCGCACCGTCGAACGCCACGTCGGCAGCCTGATGACCAAGACCGGGCTGCCGAACCGAATCGCCCTCGGGGAGTTCGCGGCCGACCTCATCGACGGCGCCGCATAGGCCGCACGCCCTCGCCCAGCACCCGGATCGGGCTGCGCCGGCGCGCCGGCGGGATCAGCGGGTCGACCGCGAGCGTCATCCGGCCGGCCGGCCTCGCGGCGATCGAGAAGCCGCTGAAGCGCAGCAGGAGCAGCAGCGCCCGGTTGGCGGTCGTCAGTTCGAACTCGACCACCAGCCGGCGGCCGGTCCCCAGCGAGCGGGCCACGAGGTGGCCGACGAACGCCTCGGCCGCGCCGAGCGAGAGCACCCGCTCGCTCACCAGCAGCTCGAGCGCCGTCGAGGTCCCCTCACCGCGGAGCACGGCGAGGCCGACGACGCCGTAGGGGCCGAACCGGTCCCGCAGGCTCGCCGCGACCACCTCCTGCCCGTTCTCGGCGTGTCGCCCGCACAGCTCCAGGGTGTCGAACATGCGACCGCCGCTGCGCAGGAACGGCGCCACCGGCAGGTCCTCCCGCTCCGCCGGCCGGATCTCCAGCTCGAGCCCGAGCGAGGCGACGAAGGAGGCGGGGGTGCCCGCGTGCTCCTCCTCGGCCGCCCCTCGGCGCTGTTCGGCCCTCGTCACCTGCCGGCGCTCGCGGTCGGCCGGCAACACCACGGCGGGCGTGAAGTCGGCCAGCTCGGGAAGGCGCTCCACCGTGGACGCCGGGTAGCAACGGACGTCGGGCAGCACGGAGCTCACCTCGGCCAGCGCCACCGGGTCCCCGGAGAGGAACGCGACGAGACCGACCGGGCAGTCCAGGGCGGCGGCGAGGTCGCGCACCGCGGCCGGCGCGCGATGGGAACCGAAGCGCCGGGCGAGGTACAGCTCGCCGAGGCCGTGCCGGTCGAGCGCGGGTGTGTGGTCGCCCCGCCCGGTCGCGGCGTGCAGGATGCCGCGCCGGTCCAGGGCGTGCAGCGTGTGCACGGCCGACGGCAGCGGGACGCCCTCCTGCCACAGGGTGTCGTCCAGGTCCCAGACCAGGCACCGCACCGTGGGCCGCATGGCGCACAGCGTGACCACCAGCGGCGCCGACCGGTAGGGAACAAAGCGCATGATCCGCACACCACCGTTGGGGTAGCTTCCCGAGCCATGCGAGAACGGGTGTTGGTGACCGGAAGCGCGGGCCACCTGGGTGAGGCGCTGGTCAGGGTGCTGGCCGAGCGCGGGTACGACGTCGTCGGGCTCGACGTGCTCGACTCGGAACACACCACCGTCGTCGGCGACGTCGCCGACCGCGAGGTGGTCCGGGACGCGCTGGCGGGAGTGTCCGGCGTGCTGCACACCGCGACGCTGCACAAGCCACACGTGGGGTCGCACAGCCGGCAGGCGTTCGTCGACACCAACGTCACCGGGACGCTGGCGCTGCTCGAGGAGGCGGCCGCGGCGGGCGTGCGGGCGTTCGTGTTCACGAGCACCACGAGCGCGTTCGGCCGCGCGCTGACCCCGGGTCGGGGCGAGCCGGCGGCCTGGGTCACCGAGGACGTGACGCCGGTGCCGCGCAACGTCTACGGCGTCACCAAGACCGCCGCGGAGAACCTCTGCGAGCTGGTGTACCGCGACCAGGGCCTGCCGGTGGTCGTGCTGCGCACGTCGCGGTTCTTCCCCGAGGCGGACGACCGGCCCGAGGTCAGCGCCGCCTACACCGACGCCAACATCAAGGCCACCGAGTACCTCTACCGGCGCGTCGACATCGCCGACGTCGTCGAGGCGCACCTGCTGGCGCTCGCCCGGGCACCCGAGCTCGGCTTCGACCGGTTCGTGGTCAGCGCGACCACCCCGTTCACCCCCGTGGACCTGCCCGAGCTGCACCGCGACGCGCCCTCGGTCGTCGCCAGGCTGTTCCCCGACCAGCCGGCCGAGTACGCCCGGCGCGGCTGGCGGATGTTCGACGAGATCGACCGGGTCTACGTCAACACGCGGGCCAGGGAGGTCCTCGGGTGGCGCCCGCGCTACGACTTCCGGCACGTGCTGGACCTACTCCGCGCCGACGAGGACTTCCGCAGCCCGCTCGCGGTGACGGTCGGCGCGAAGGGCTACCACCCGGTGTCGACCGGGCCGTACACCGTGCGCTGACCCCGCTCAGTCGCCGGTCGCTGCGCTCGAGCGGCGCGTTGCCGAGCTCTGGTAGTCGGTGTAGGTGTAGGGGTTGTCCAGGACCTTGCTCTCCGGGATCGCCGGGTTCATGCCCTCCTGCCAGGCCTGCTCGCCGATCGTCGAGCGCAGGTAGGACACCGTCTCCTCGACCGCCCGCCGGGCGGCGACCAGGTCGACGTCGACGAGCCGGTGGGCGTGCTTGACCACCCGACCGTTCACCAGCACCGTGTGCACGTCGCCGCGCTGGGCCTGGAACGCCACGTGCCCGTACGGGTTGAGCAGCGGGAACGACACCGGGGAGTGGTCGTTCTTGAGCAGGACGACGTCGGCCTTGAAGCCTGGCTCGAGTGCCCCGAGGTCGTCGCGGCCCAGGGCCCTCGCGCCGCCGCGGGTGGCCCACTCGACGACCTGGTCGGCCCGCAGCGCGCTGTGGGTCACGGTCCGCCCCTCGGCGTGGGCGGCGAGGTGCTCGCGCGAGCGGTCGGCGCCGAGCGTGCTGCGCATGGCCGAGAACAGGTCCCCGCTCCACCAGACGCTGGTGTCCATCGACAACGACACGGGGATGCCGTGCGCCCGGATCGCCCAGGTGGGCGGATAGCCCTGCCCGGCGCTCTGCTCGCTCTCGGTGGACACGGAGACCGAGCCGCCGGTCGCCGCGATGCGGTGGTAGGAGTCCGTGGACAGCGAGGCGGCGTGGACGTAGATCGTGTCCGGGCCCATGAAGCCGCCCTCGTACATCAGCCGGATGCCGTCGTCGCTGGTGGCGCCCCACACCCCGGCATGCGTGGTGACCGGGACACCCAGCTCCCTGGCCACCTCGAAGGCCGGCCGCTCCGGGAAGGCCGGGTCGCCGGTGACGTCGAAGGCGAGCTGGAAGCCGAGCATGTCGTCGCCGCTGATCCGCCGGTCGACGAAGTCGCGGAACTCCGCCGAGCCCGTCCACTCCGCCGGCGGCTGCTGGATGTTGCCGTAGGCGAGCACGAACCGGCCGGGTACCGACGCCAGCGCGTCCACGGCGGCGTCGGCGTGCTCGACGGTGCGTAGCCCGTGCGACCAGTCCACCACGGTCGTGACCCCGGCCTCGAGCGCCTCCAGCCCGGCCAGCACGTTGCCGGCGTGGATGTCCTGTGGCCGGAACAGCGTGCCGTGCTCGAGGTAGTACCAGACGAAGTACTGGGTGAGCGTCCAGTCCGCCCCGTAGCCGCGCATGGCGGTCTGCCACATGTGGCGGTGGGTGTCGATCATGCCCGGCATGACGATGCCGCCGCTGGCGTCGACCGCGACGGTGCCCTCGGGGACCTCCAGCCCTGGCCCCACCGCGGCGATACGGTCGCCGACGACGAGGACGTCGGTCCCAGTGAGCACGGAGCGCGCCGCGTCCATGGGCAGCACGGTGCCGTCGCGGAACACGATAGGGCGTCCGGCCGCGATCTCGTTCATCGTTGAACTCCTCGTCCGATGAGCGGACTCTTGTCCGCGTGGCGGCGACCTAGTGCGGTTACTCTGATGCCCAGCCTCAGGGAAGTCAAGGGAGTCGCCATGCCCCGGGAAGGCACCGGACCGGATTTCATCGAGGCGCTCGCGCGCGGGCTCGAGGTGATCGCCGCCTTCACCCCCCACCGGTCCACGATGTCGCTCACCGACGTCGCCACGGCCACCGGTCTGGCCAGGCCGACCGTCCGGCGGATCCTGCTGACCCTCCAGGAGCTGGGCTACGTGCGCGCCGAGGAGTCGGGGTTCGCGCTGACGCCCCGGGTGCTGGACCTGGGCGTCGCCTACGTGCGCTCGATGGGCCTGTGGGACGTCGCCCGCCCGCACATGGAGCGGCTGTCCGCCAGGACCAACGAGTCCTGCTCGGTGGCCCAGCTCGACGGCTCGGACATCGTGTACGTGGCACGGGTGGCGGTGCCCAAGATCGTGGCGCTCGCGGTCCAGATCGGCACCCGCTTCCCCGCCCTGCCCACCTCGCTGGGCAAGGTGCTGCTCGCGGCGCTGGACCCGGCGGAGGTCGACGCCGTGCTCGCCGAGCCGACCCGGTCCGGGCTCACCCCCCGGTGGCGGCCGGAGCGCGACGAGCGCGACGCCGCCCTGCGCGAGGTCAGGGCGCGCGGCTGGGCGCTGACCGACGAGCAGCTCGCGCTGGGCATCCGCTCGGTCGCCGCGCCCCTGCGCGACGGGGCGGGGCGGGTCATCGCGGCGCTGAACGTCAACACCCATGCCGCGGAGACCAGCCTGGACCAGCTGGTCGAGCACCACCTGCCGCTGCTGCTGCACACCGCGGGCGAGATCAGCGCGGACTTCGCCCGCCTGGCCGCCGTACCGCACGTGACCCGCACCGCCGCCTCCTGAACCAGGCCGCCCGCCCTTGACGAACAGGCCCGGCATGCCAGAATCTCCTACGGACAGTTGTCCGCTCTACGGACGGAGGCTCATGGCTGGACCGCTCGACGGCGTGCTCGTCGCCGACTTCTCCCGGATCCTGGCCGGGCCGTACGCCACGATGCTGCTGGCCGACCTGGGCGCGGACGTGATCAAGGTAGAGGGGCCGAAGGGCGACGACACGCGCTCCTGGACGCCGCCGGTGCGCGACGGGGTGTCCACCTACTACCTCGGGATCAACCGCGGCAAGCGCTCGATCGCCCTCGACCTGCGCACCGAGACCGACGCCGAGCTGGCCCGGGAGCTGGCCGGGCGGGCCGACGTGGTGATCGAGAACTTCAAACCGGGCGGGTTGGACCGGTTCGGGCTCGACTTCGCCTCCGTGCACCGGTCCAACCCTGGCGTGGTCTACGCCTCGATCACCGGCTTCGGCTCCGGCGCCGGCCGGCACGTGCCGGGCTACGACCTGATGGTGCAGGCGATCTCCGGGCTGATGAGCCTGACCGGCGACCCGGACGGCCCGCCCTATCGGGCTGGGATCTCGGTGTTCGACGTGATGGCCGGCAACCACGCGGTGATCGGGATCCTGGCCGCCCTGCGCCACCGCGAGGCGACCGGCGAGGGCCAGCACGTGGAGGTCAACCTGCTGTCCTCGGCGCTGACCGGCCTGGTGAACCACAGTTCGGCGTTCGCCGCCGGCGGGGTGGTGCCCTACCGGATGGGCAACGCGCACCCGAGCGTGTTCCCCTACGAGCCGCTGCCGACCGCGGACAACGACCTGATCGTGACCGCCGCCAACGACACCCAGTTCCGCCGGCTCTGCGAGGTGCTCGGCATCCCCGAGGTGGCCGACGACCCCCGGTTCGCCCGCAACGCCGACCGCACCGAGAACCGCGAGGAGCTGCGCCCACTGCTGGTCGACCGGCTGGTCACCCGCGGCGCGGTCGAGTGGTTCGACCTGCTGGTCGACGCCGGTGTCCCGTGTGGACCGATCAACACGATCGACGGCGGCTTCGCGATGGCCGAGCGCTTCGAGCTGGAGCCGGTGGTGGAGGTCGGCGAGGGCGACCGCGCCGTGCCCACGACGCGGCACCCGATCCGGCTCTCGGCGACCCCGGCCGCCTACCGGCTGCCGCCGCCCGAACTGGACGAGCACGGCGCGGAGCTGCGGAAATGGCTCGCGGCACCGCGGGAGGAGAGCCGTGGCTGAGTACCCGACGGCACTTGGCGCCTCGTCCCGGGAACGGATCACGCTGCTCGGAACGGACCTGGCGAACGAGGTGATGGGCGAGGTCGGCTTCGGCGAGCTCGCCTTCTGGCTGGCCACCCAGCGGCGGCCGGAGCCGGGCGAGACCCGGGTGTTCGAGGCGGTCCTCGCGGCACTGGCCGACCACGGCTTCACCCCGACCGCGATCGTCACCAGGCTGACCTACCTTTCCGCCCCCGACTCGGTGCAGGGCGCGCTGGCCGCGGGCCTGCTCGGCGGCGGCTCCCGCTTCCTCGGCGTGACCGAGGACTGCGGCCGCTTCCTGCACGAGCAGCTGACGGGCGTCGACCTCCCCGAGGACGACGAGGGCTGGGACGCGCTCGCGCTGGAGGTCGTCCGCGCGCAGCGCGAAGCCAGGCGGCTCGTCCCCGGGCTCGGCCACCACGTGCACAAGGACGGCGACCCGCGCACCCCGCGGCTGTTCCGGATCGCCGAGGAGGAGGGGCTGTTCGGCCCGCACCTGTCGCTGTTCGCCGCGATCGGCCGGGTACACCCCGAGGTGCTGGGCAGGACCCTGCCGCTCAACGGCGCCGGGGTGTGTGGTGCCGCGCTCGCCGACCTCGGCCTGCCGCTGGAGCTGCTGCGCGGCTTCGCGTTGCTGGCCCGCACGGCAGGGCTGATCGGACAGCTGGCCGAGGAGCTGCGCCACCCGGTGGCCAACGAGATCTTCCTCTCGGTGGACCTGAACAACCGGTCCGTCCCCCCAACCCCGTACCCCAACGGAGGCCCGCATGGCTGAGCTGGTCGCGGTCATCGCGTCCACCCACCACCCCTTCTACTACCGGGCGAGCACCGCGACCGGCGAGGACCGGCCACCCTTCGCCGACGAGTGGGTGCGCAAGGTCGAGGCGTTCCGCGAGACGCTGACCCGGGCCAGGCCCGACGTGCTGGTGATGGTCGGCTCCGACCACTTCCACCAGCTGTGGCTGGACAACATGCCGCAGTTCCTGGTGGGCAAGGCGCCGTTCTACGACGCCAACTGGTACAACGAGGAGCGCGAGTTCGGCCTGCCGCGGATGGTGATGCGCGGCGAGGAGGAGCTGTCCTCCTACATCCTGCGCAACGGCCTGGACGCCGGCTTCGACCTCGCCTTCTCCAACGAGCTGCGCATCGACCACTCGATCACGTGCCCGATCATCACGCTGCGACCGCAGAACGACCTGCCGATCGTGCCGATCTACACCAACATCTTCGCACCGCCGCTGCCCCAGCCGAAGCGGTTCGTCCAACTCGGACAGACGATCCGCGAGCTGGTGGAGTCGTGGCCGTCCGACCAGCGGGTCGCGGTGATCGGGACCGGGCACCTGTCGCTGGAGCTGGGCGGACCACGCCAGTTCGGCCCACACGGCCCGGACCCGGAGTTCGACCGCAAGGCCGTCGAGTGGATCTCCTCGGGTGACATCGAGGGCTGCTGCGCGGACGTGACCCTGGACAGCCTGCACCTGCCGGGCAACGCCACCCACGGCTTCATGGACTTCATGCTGATGATGGGGGTGGCCGGCGAGGGCCGCAAGGCGGACTACGTCGACACCTACGACCTGTTCCACACCATGGAGGCGTACTTCACCTGGTACCCGGGTGGCGGGCAGGAGGTCCGATGAGCAAGTACCTGCTGAACAAGTTCCTGTTCACCGTGGACCGGGACCCGGAGCTGGTCGAGCGCTACCGCGAGGACCCACGAGGGACGGTGGAGTGGTGGGAGGCCGACATGGCCAACCGGATCCTCAACTGCCACAGCGGCGAAGCCTCGACCTGGCTGCGCTTCGAGGAGGTCGAGCGGACCGCGCTGTCCACACACGACTACCCGAAGCTGTTCGAGCTGGGCGCCCACCCGTTCCTCACGCTGACCCTGTTCATCGCCATGTTCGAGCGTGACCACGACGGCCTCGGCTTCCAGCTGGAGTACGCACGACGGCTCTCCCACCTCACCCTGCCCTACCCCGACATCGCGACCTGATGCGTGCCGCGGAGATCCAGACCCCGGGGGAGCCGCCGGTCCTGGTCGAGCGCCGGGTGCCGGAGCCGGCGGAGGACGAGACGCTGGTCGAGGTCCGCGCCGCCCCGGTCACGCCGCTGGACCTGCTCTGCGCGGGCGGCCGGTCCTACTTCGGCCGGCCGCGCACGCCCTACGTGCCGGGAGTCCAGGGGGTCGGCCTGGCCGGGGACCAGCTCGTGTGGTTCCCCACCAGTGCCGGCATGGCGCCGGGTGACGGGAGCATGGCCGAGGTCGTCTCGGTGCCGGCCGCCTCGCTGGTCGAGCTGCCGGGCGGGGCGGACCCGGTGGCGGTCGCGGCGCTGGGACTGTCCGCCGTGGCCGCGTACCTCGCGCTGACCTGGCGCGGCGAGCTGGCCCCTGGCGAGCGCGTGATCGTCCTCGGCGCCGGTGGGGTGGTCGGCCAGGCCGCCGTCCAGCTGGCCCGCACGGCCGGGGCGGGCAGGGTCGTCGCCGGGGCGCGCTCGGCCGCCGCCCGCGAACGCGCCCGCCAGGCCGGAGCGGACGCCGTCGTGGCCCTGGACACCGACGACGTCACCGAGCTCGCCGCCCGGTTCACCGAGGCCGCGGAGGGTCCGGCGCACCTGGTCCTCGACCCGCTGTTCGGCCCGCCGGCGGCGGCTGCCGCCCGGGCGCTGGGCCAGGGCGGCCGGCTGGTCAACCTGGGCGGTTCCGCCGCCGAGACCTGTCCCATCGACTCCTCGACGATCCGCGGCCGGTCGCTGCGGCTGCTCGGCTACACCAACAACGAGCTCACCCCCGGCCAACGCGCCGAGGCCGTCCGGGTGGTCGCCGAGCAGGCGGTGGCCGGCAGCCTGGCCGTCGCCCACGAGACCGCCCCGCTGGCCGAGGCCGCCTCGGCGTGGCGGCGACAGGCCGATGGCACGGCGACCGGGCGGATCGTCCTCGTCCCCTAGGGCACGTCCTCAAAGCCCTCGATCGCGGTCTTCGCGCCCAGCCCGCCGCTGGCCGCGTTGTCGGGACAGGCCAAGTACGACCCGGTACGAGGCCTGCCCTCCGCCTTGCCAGCGACGACCTGGATCACGAAGCCCATCGACCGGGACTTTGAGGACGCGCCCTAGGGCACGCGGTTGCTGCGACGGCCGCCGACCGGTGTGGGCTCGCGCCGGCGCCCGGGAACCACCCGGTTCCACGGACGGGTGAGCGGGCACCGCGTCCCGGTGGTGACGGCCTCGCGGCGGGGTTACGGTCGGCTGTCGTGGGGAAGGTGTCCGGTGTCGGGCGAGGGCGTGCTCGGGTAGTGGTGGTCGGCGGCGGTTTCGGCGGCCTGACGGCGGTCCGCGCGCTGCGCAGGGCCGATGTGGACATCACGCTGGTCGACCGGCACACCTACAACACGTTCCAGCCGCTGCTGTACCAGGTGGCGACGGCCGCGCTCAACCCGGGCGACATCACCTGGTTCCTGCGGGCCGTGCGGGGCAGGCAGGACAACGTCCGGTTCGTCAAGGGCACGCTCGCCGCGGTCGACCACGGGAACCGGCGGGTGCGGCTCGAGGGCGGGACGACGGTCCCCTACGACTACCTCGTCCTGGCCACCGGGGTGACGACCAACTTCTTCGGCACCCCGGGCGCCGAGGAGTTCGCGGTGCCGCTGTACAAGCGGTCCCAGGCACTGCAGATCCGCGACCGGCTGTTCGGCAGCCTGGAGGACTTCGCGGTGAACGGCCAGCACCGCGAGCTGCGGATCGCCGTGGTGGGCGCCGGCGCCACCGGGGTCGAGACCGCCGGTGCCCTCGCCGAGTTCCGCAACAACGACATGCCGGTCACCTACCCCGAGATCGACCGGAGCCGGCTGCACGTCACCCTGATCGAGCGGTCCTCGGACGTCCTCGGCCCCTTCCACGAGAAGCTCCGCGGCTACGCCCGCACCGCACTGGCCAAGCGGGGCGTGGACCTCCGGCTGGACACCGCGGTGAGGGAGGTCCTCGCGGACGGGGTCCGGGTCGAACACGACGGCGAGGAGGAGCTGCTGCCGGCCGGCATGGTCATCTGGGCCGCCGGCGTGACCGCGCACCGCTGCGTGTCCACCTGGGGCGTCCCCCAGGGTCGAGGCGGCCGGATCACGGTGGACGAGCACTGGCGGGTCACCGGTCTGGAAGGCGTGTTCGCCATCGGCGACGTCGCGATCGGCCCCGACCCCCTGCCGCAGCTCGCCCAGCCGGCCATCCAGTCCGCACGGCACGTGGCCAAGCTCGTCCGGGCCGACCTGCGGGGCCGGCCCGACCGCGTCAAGCCGTTCACCTACACCGACAAGGGAACGATGGCGACGATCGGCAAGGCCTCGGCCATCGCCCAGATCACCCACTTCCCCCGGCTCACCGGTTTCCTCGCCTGGCTGATCTGGAGCGCCCTGCACATCGCGCTGCTCCTCGGCTACCGCAACCGCTTCGCCACGATGATCAACCTCTCCAGCAAGTACCTGTTCAGCGGCAGCCACAACGCCATCGTCGGCGAGACCCCGGACCAGTCGCCGGCCGCCTCCGGCTGAGCACGGTCAGCCGGCAAGCCGGCGGGCGGCCAGCTCGGCGTAGACGGCGGCGCCGTCGGCCAGCACCGCGTCGTCGAACACCACGGTCTCGGCGTGGTTGTCCGCCACGCCGTCGGGGTCGGCGTCGGCCGGGCAGGCGCCGAGGATCACGAACGCCCCGGGCACCTGGGCGAGTACCCGCGAGAAGTCCTCGGCCCCGGCGAAGGGGGCCGGCATCGGCCGGAACCGCTCGGCGCCGAGCACGTCGGCCACCACCGCCCCGGCGAACGCCGCCTCGCCCGGGTCGTTCACGGTGACCGGGTAGCCGTCCGAGGTGGACAGTTCGACGGACAGCCCGTGCCCGGCGCCGATCGCGGTGACCAGCTCGGCGGCGGCCTGGCGGACCCTGTCCCTGGCTCTCGCCGAGAACGCCCGTACGGTCGTCTCGAAACGGGCGGTGTCGGGGATGGCGTTGCGCCGGCTGCCCGCGTGGAACTGACCCGTGGTCAGCACGACCGGGTCGAACACGTCCATCCGCCGGGTGACCAGCGTCTGCAGCGCGATCACCATCTCGCACGCCGCGGGGATCGGGTCGTGGGCCTTGTGCGGCGCGGACCCGTGCCCGCCGGTTCCCCGCACCGTGACGTCGAGGGCGTCGCAGGAGGCCATCACCGGCCCGGCCCGCGTGGTGAACGTCCCGTGCGGCAGCCCCGCGGTGAACACGTGCAGCGCGAAGGCCGCCGACACCCGCCGGCCGGGCGCGGTCAGCACGCCCTCCTCGACCATCAGCGCCGCGCCGTCGCAGCCCTCCTCCCCGGGCTGGAACATGAACACCACGTCCCCGGCGAGCTCCTCCCGCCGCGCCGCGAGCACCCGTGCCGCGCCCACGAGCATCGCGGTGTGCAGGTCGTGCCCGCACGCGTGCATGGCTCCGTCCACGGTGGAGGAGAAGAGGAGCCCGGTGCGCTCGGTGAGCGGGAGGGCGTCCATGTCCGCCCGCAGCAGCACCGCGGGCCCCGGCCGGCCGCCCCGCAGGACGGCGGTGACCGAGGTCAGTCCGCTGCCGAAGGTGAGCTCGAGCGGCAGCCCGTCGAGCGCGTCGACCACGGTGTCGCGGGTTCGGGGCAGGTGCAGGCCCACCTCGGGCGTGGCGTGGATCATCCGCCGCAACGCGACGAGGTCGTCCTGGATGGCCCGGGTGTCGTCGAGGATCGTTCCCATACCCCACTGTCGCCGATCGGTCCTATTCTGGGCCGCGACTGTCGGTTTCACGCCACAGCGGGGGTGTCCGATGCCAGATTCCGCCTCCTCCCTGGACGAGACCGACCGTGCGCTGGTGAACGCGCTGCAGGTCGCGCCGCGCGCCTCGTGGACCGAGGTGGGCGCGGCACTCGGGCTGCACCCGGCGACGGCCGCCCGCCGGTGGTCCCGGCTGCGGGACAGCGGCCTGGCCCGCGTGGTCGCCTACCCCAACCTCGCGGCCTGGGCGCGGTACCGCTGCCTGGCGTTCGTGGAGGTCGACTGCGCCCCCGCCGCCCGCGACCATGTGATCGCCCGGCTGGTGCGGGCACCCCGCGTCGCGTCGGTCACGGTGGCGAGCAGCGGCCGGGACCTGTACCTGACCGTCCTGGCACCCGACCTGGCGGCGATGTCGGCGACGGTGCTGGGCGTGACCAGGGTCCGCGGAACCCGCACGCACCTGGTGACACACCTGTTCACCGAGGGCGGCGCCTGGCACCTCGACTCCCTGACCAGCGGTCAGCGGGCGGCCCTGCACCCCCCGTCCCGCGTCGCCGCCGTGCTCCCCGAGACCGACCGCGACCTGCTGCTGGCCCTGTCCGACGGCCGCCGGAGCGTCGCGGAGATCGCCGAGCGCACCGGGACGAGCACGTCCACCGCGCGTCGCCGGCTGAACCGCACCCTGCGCGCGGGCAGTCTGTCCCTGCGCTGCGAGACCGCGCAGCGCCCGACCGGCTGGCCGGTGTCGGCGAGCTTCTGGGCGAGGGTCCCGCCGCACGAGCTGCGCACGGTCGCCGCGGGCCTGGTCGGCCTGCCGGAGATCCGCATGTGCGCCGCGGTCACCGGGGTCGACAACCTCGTGATCAGCCTCTGGCTGCGTTCCCTGGCCGACAGCCAACGCTTCGAGGAACAGCTCTCGACCCGCTTCCCCAGCCTCACCGTCACCGACCGCACCATCGAGCTGTCGGCGGCCAAGCGGATGGGCTGCGTGCTCACCCCCGCCGGCCACACCCGCGAGGTCGTCCCCGTGGACCCCTGGCCGGCCGGCAGCTGAGCAGCCGCGCGCTCGGCCGCTACTCGAGGAACCAGTCGGCGGGGCTGTGCGGGGAGGACGTGGTGACCACGGGGGACGGCGTGGGGTTGTGCGCCCACAGGACCGCGTTCGCCAGCACCCGACGGATCTCGGGGTGGTGGTAGACCGGGTAGATCTCGTCCCCGGGGGAGAAGTAGAAGACGCGACCGTTGCCCCGGGTGAAGCAGCAGCCGCTGCGGAAGACCTCGCCGCCGGCGAAGGAGCTGACGAACACCAGCTCGTCCGGCTGCGGGATGTCGAAGTGCTCGCCGTACATCTCCTGGCGCG
>NZ_MSIE01000087.1 GCF_001921205.1 Actinophytocola xanthii
GCCGCCGGCGAAGGAGCTGACGAACACCAGCTCGTCCGGCTGCGGGATGTCGAAGTGCTCGCCGTACATCTCCTGGCGCGCGAGCTGGATCGGGTGGGACACGTCCCGGGCGATCGGGTGTCCGGGCTGGACGGTCCAGATCAGCTCCCGCTCGTCGGCCTTGCGCCAGCGCAGGTTGCAGCTCGTCCCCATCAGGCGGACGAAGATCTTCGACAGGTGCCCGGAGTGCAGGACCACCAGTCCCATCCCGGCCAGCACCCGGGCCTGGACCCGCGCGACGGTCTCGTCGCTGACCTCCTGGTGCGCCTTGTGGCCCCACCACAGCAGCACGTCGGTCTCGTCCAGACGGTCCTGGGCCAGCCCCTGGTCCGGCTGGTCCAGTGTTGCCGTGTCGACCTGGGCGCGGGTGCCCAGGAGGTCGGACAGGCCGTCGGCGATGGCCGTGTGCAGGCCCGAGGGGTAGACCTCGGCCACGGCGCCCTCGCGCTGGTGCTCGGTGTACTCGTTCCAGACGGTCACGCGGACGGGTGTCGTTCCCACGCCGGTCTCCTCGTCTCAGGTCATCGCGCGCAGGAAGGCCGGCACCGACGCCACGGCCTCCACCGGGTCCCCGCGCAGACGGCTCTCCAGTGCCACGTCCCCGGTGTAGCCGATGGTCTCCAGCGCGTCGAGGACGGCCCGCCAGTCCAGGTGCCCGGCGCCGGGCTGGAGCCGGTTGGAGTCGCTGACCTGCACGTGTCCGACGTAGCCGGCGAACTCGACGAGCGCCGCCGCCGGCCGGTCCTCCTCGATGTTCATGTGGTACGTGTCGGCGCCGATGCGGACCGACGCCAGGCCGACCTCGTCGATCAGGCTCGCGGCCTGCTCCAGCCGGTTCACCATGTGGTCCTCGTACCGGTTGAGCGGCTCCAGGAACAGGGTCACCCCCTCGCGGGCGGCGTGCTCGCCCAGCTCCGTGAGCCCCGCCAGCAGCACCTCCCGGTCCTCCGCCTCACCGCGCGGCGGCTCGAACGGCGGCAGCCTCCGGGAGAACATCCCGTAGGACGCCGGGGTCATCGCCCCGATCCCGCCCAGCTCGGCGATCACCGACAGCTGCGACCGCAGCTGGGTGACCGCGTCCGCGCGCAGCTCCGGGTCGAACGCCCCGATGAAGTGCGGCATGTCCACGCACACGGTGCGCATCACGACTCCGGCCGCCGCCGCCCGCCGCAGCTCCGGCAGGCGTCGCTCGAGGGCCAGGTCGCCGCGACCGCGCAGCTCGATCCCGTCGTAGCCGACGGCAATGGCCCGCTCCCACTTGGCCTCGAGGCTGTCGCCGGCGAGCAGCTGCTCCTGGCAGGTGATGCTGAGCACTAGTCCTCCGTGTAGTCCAGAACCACCTGCAGCGCCTCGCCCGGCCGCCGGTCCAGCAGCTCGTAGGCGGCGGCGACACCCTCGGGCACCCGCACCCGGTGGGTCACCAGCGCGACCGGGTCGACCATCCCCTCGGCGGCGAGGGTCAGGAACGTCCGGTTCATCCGCTCCTGGTCCCACCGCCCGGCCAGCCGCGGCGGCGGCCCCCCGATCTGGGAGCAGACCAGCTCGACCCGGTTGTGGTGGAACTCCTCACCGAGCCGCAGCCCGATCCCGTCGCCCTGGTAGAAGCCGGCCGCGACGACCCGTCCGCCCACCGCCACCGACCGGATCGCCTCGTGCAACGCGAGGTGGTTCCCGCTCAGCTCCAGCGCCACGTCGGCGCCGCGCCCCTCGGTGATCGACCGCGCCAGCTCGGCCGGGCTCGCGGTCCGCACGTCGACGGCGGCGACCGCGCGGAACTCGGTCGCCTTCTCCAGCCGCGCCGGGATCGCGTCGCAGGCGAGCACCCGCGCCCCGGACAACGTCGCCAGGCGGGTGGCGAGCAACCCGATCACGCCCTGGCCGAACACCACGGCCACCTCGCCCAGATGCAGCTCGGCCGCCAGCACCGCGTTCAGCGCGACCGCGCCGACCCGCGCGAACGTCGCGGCCAGCGGGTCCAGGCCGGGCGGGATCGTGTGCCCGGTCAGCTTCGCCGCGGGCACGACGGCCTCGCTGCGGTGGCCCCAGATGCCCCACACCACGTCGTCCACGGCCGGCACCCCGGGCTGCCCCGCGACGTCGCTGGACACCTCCCTGACCACACCGACCTCGGAGTACCCCCAGCCGGCCATCGGGTAGCGGGGCGCGGCGTCGCCCGGTACGAACAACCGACGCTGCTCGTCCCAGGTCCGGGTGAGATAGGGGTTCGTCCCGCGGTAGGCGGTCAGCTCGGTGCCGGCGGAGATGCCGGAGTACAGGGTGGCGACCCGCACCGAGCCCGGCTCGAGGGGCTGGTCGGCGGTCTCCACCACCTCCACCCGACGTGTGCCGACGAACTGGACGACGGTTCCCACCGAGCCTCCTCGATCCGCACCGCACTGTGCGTCTCGAATGTACTCGATCATGGAGCGGCGGACGATCTCAGTTGAGCGGTTCTCCAGCTCCCTCCAGGACTTCCCGTCGCTCCGGCCGTGTTCTCGGTGTCGCGGGTTCCACTGTCCGAGTGAGACCGATCGCGGCCGTCGTCACCACCAGCGCCGCGAAGAGGAGGTAGGCGTTGCCGGTGAGCATCCGCCACAGGTCCCACGGGGCGCGCCTGTCCCACCACCAGTGCGGCGAGAGCAGGAACAACGCCGTCCCGCCCGCCGTCAGGGCGAGCGTGGCCCGGTCGCGCGAGCGCCACCAGCCCACGCCGGTCGTCACCAGGACCGGTACCGCCCAGACCCAGTGGTGGGACCAGGACACCGGCGACAGGGGCAGTGCGCCGAGCGCGTTGAGCGACAGCGCCCAGGTGTGCCGGCCCGAGGCGAAGGCGCGTCGCATGCCGACCGCGGTGACGGCGACCAGCGCCACGGCCAACACCGCCCACACCAGGGTGGACCCGATGCCGAGCCGCCCGAGGAACGCGGTGACCGACTGGTTCGAGATGTAGAGGACCCCGCCGATGCGGCCGGTGTCGAACACCGTCGAGGTCCAGTACTGCATCGAGTCCCGCCCGGCGAGCACGAAGCCGACGCCGGTGGTGAGCAGGAACGACACCACGGCGGTCAGCGCCGCCCGCCGGTCGCCGCGCAGGAGGAAGAACAGCACGAACACCGCGGGCGTGAGCTTGACCGCCGCGGCGATGCCGACCAGCGCGCCGCGCGGCCACCGCGGTCGTCGCACCAGGGTGTCCAGCACCACGAGCGCCATCAGCACGACGTTGACCTGGCCGTAGTCGAGTGTGGAGCGCACCGGCTCGACCAGGAGCGCCGGCGCGAGCAGCACGAGCGCGGCCGGCCAGGGCGGCACGTCCAGCGAGCGCAACACCACGACCAGCACCAGTGCGAGCAGGCCGGCGGTGAGCAGCACCATCACGGCGCTCGCGACCTCGAACGGGACCAGTGCGAGGGGTGCCAGCAGCACCGCGGAGATGGGCGGGTAGGTGAACGACAGGCGGCTGCCGTTGCTCAGCTCGGGCAGCGTCTCGTAGAGCGGCCCCCCGTGGCGCCACACGTCGGCACCGACCCGGTAGACCTCGAGGTCGAGGCGCCAGCCGGTCAGCACGTGCGTCCCCGCTCGCAACGACAGCACCAGCCACGACACGGCCACCAGGACCACTCCGACAAACCCCACCAGCGCCGCTGTTCGCGCACTCATGTGCGGCCACCACCCTCCCCGACATACGCCTGCGGTCTCGGCGAAAGGTCTAGGGGCGAGCCGGTCGAGGGCCGATAAACGCGACCTTTATCCCGCGCTTATCCCGAGCCCGCTAGAACATCGGGCAAGAGGGGGATCTTCATGCGGATACTCGTGGCCGAGGACGAGAGGCTGCTCGCCGACACGGTCGCCGACGGCCTGCGGCACTTCGGCTTCGCGGTCGACGTCTGCTACGACGGCGACGCGGCCACCGAACGGGTCGCGGTGCACGCCTACGACGTGGTGGTGCTGGACCGAGACCTGCCGAAGGTGCACGGCGACGAGGTCTGCCGCCGCATCATCGCGAACCAGCGGGAGACCCGGGTCCTGATGCTGACCGCGGCGTCGAGCATCCGGGACCGGGTCGACGGGCTCGGCCTCGGTGCCGACGACTACCTGACCAAGCCGTTCGCGTTCGCCGAGCTGGTCGCCAGGGTGCAGGCGCTGTGCCGGCGAGCGCGCCCGGCGCTGCCGCCGGTGCTGGACGTGGCGGGGGTCGTGCTCGACCCGTCCAAGCGGCATGTAGCCCGGGACGGTCAGCCGCTTTCCCTGTCCCCGAAGGAGTTCGCCGTACTGGAGATCCTGATGCGGGGCGAGGGCACGGTGATCAGTCCTGAGGAGTTGTTGGAGAAGGCATGGGACGAGCACACCGACCCGTTCACGAACACGGTTCGGATGGCGGTGATGACGTTGCGACGCAAGCTGGGCGGCCCGGCGCTGATCCACACCGTCCCCGGCGCGGGCTATCGCTTCGGTCCCTGAGCGTCGGCCGGTCGGCGGGCGGACGGATCGTCCTGCTCTGTCTGCTCATGCTCGTGCTCGGGGCGCTGCTGTTCCAGCTGCTCCAGGACTTCCTGTTCCGCATGTGGGTCTCGACACTGAAAATCGAACAGATCTGCCGGGACAACGGGACCTACCCGTGCCTGCCGTACACGTCGCGCGGCCTCTGGGTGCGCGGAGGGATGTTCGTGGTCGGGTTCCTGCTGGCCCTCTGGCTGCTTCGGCGGTTGGCCCGGTGGGTGATGAACCCCGTGTCGACCATGACGAGCACGGTGCGCCAGCTCGGCCCGCAGAACCTCGCCCACCGCGTGCGGCTGAACGGCCCGCGGGACGACCTGCGCAAGCTGGCCGACGCGCTGGACGAGATGCTCGACCGGATGGCCATCGGCTTCGAGGGGCAGCGCCGGTTCGCGTCCAACGCCTCCCACGAGCTGCGCACGCCGCTGGCCGTGCAGCGCACCCTCGTCGAGGTGGCGATGGTGACCGGTCGGGACGATCCCGAGGTGAACCGGCTCGCCGCGCAGCTGCTACTGGTCAACGAGCGCAACGAGCGGTTGATCGAGGGACTGCTCGTGCTCGCCGAGAGCGACCGCGGGCTTCCCGGCACGGTGCCGGTGCGCCTGGACACCCTGGTGTCCACGGTGCTGGACTCCTACGCCGAGCTGGCCAGCCAGCACGGGGTGACGATCCACCGCGGCCTGGTCGAGCGGACCGTGCAGGGCGACCCGGTGCTGCTGGAGCGCCTGGTCGCCAACCTCGTGCACAACGCGGTCAAGTACAACGATCCGGGTGGGACGATCGAGGTCGTCGTGGCTCGGGAACCGGCGCTGTCGGTGCACAACACCGGTATGCCCGTCCCGGCGGAGTCGGTCCCGGCACTGTTCGAACCGTTCCGCCGCCTCACCGCCGAGCGTCTCCAGCGCGACGGAGCGGGCCTCGGCCTGTCGATCGTCCGCTCCATCTGCTCAGCCCACGACGGCACCGTCCAGGCCCGCCCGGGCGACCGGGGCGGCCTGTGCGTGGAGATCCGCCTACCCTGACCCGCGGCTTTAGGAGCGGGAGCGCCCAGGAGCGGGAGCGACGGAGCGGACACCGTCTGGACTGAGGAGCGCCCGCAGGCGCGCCAGCGCCGAGGACGCGACGAGGGAAGACGGTGTCTTAGCGGAGGAGCGGGAGCGACCATCAAACACAGACGGTGACCTTGCCGTGCACGCGGCCCTCCTCGCAGTCCCGGTGGAGCTGGTCAAGCTGCGTGAGCGGGTAGGACCTGGTCACCTCGACAGCGACAGCACCAGCGTCGACCAGCTCCACCAGCGCGGCGAGCTGGGCGGTGTCCCGGCGGGTGACGAAGTGCACGGCGTTCACCTCCGCCCCGGTCGCCGACCGCACCGGGGTGGCCGATACGACCGTCCCACCGGGACCTACCAGTGCGACCAGCTCGTCGATCCCGGGCGGGTCGAGCGGGACGAGGTTGAGGATCGTGTCGACGGGACTGTCGACACTCGCCCTGAGCGGTCCGGCGGTGTGGTCGACGAGCTGGTCGGCCCCGAACCGGCGCAGCCGGGCGGCGCTGCGCCGGCCGGCCGTGGCGACGACCTCCGCTCCGGCGTGCTTCGCGAGCTGGACGGCGAACCCGCCGACGCCGCCGCCGGCGCCGTTCACCAGCACGCGTTGCCCGGCGCGGACCCGAGCGTGCTCGAACACCGCCTGCCAGGCGGTCAGGCCCGCGAGCGGGAGTGTCGCGGAGTCCGGCAGGGGCACGGTTCGCGGCGCGGGCACCAGCGACGCGGCCGGCACCGTGGCGTACTCGGCGGCCGCGCCACCGTCGACCAGGCCGACGACCCGGTGCCCGGCGGCGAGGTCACTCACCCGCGTCCCGACCTCGACGACCGTCCCGGCGAGGTCCCATCCCAGCGTGTACGGCAGCGACACCGGCGCGATGGTCTGCAGCAGTCCGCGGCGCAACCCCAGCTCGCTGGGGTTGAAGGAGGCGGCGGCGACCTCGACCAGCACCTCGTCGGGTTCGGGCGCAACGGCCTCGACGTCGTCGTACTGGATCACGGAGGGGGCTCCGAACCGATGGATTCGCGCGGCAATCATGTCGTTGACGCTATGTCTCCGCCCGAAGACGATCCATGCGTCGAAGTCCTGTCCGCATACGCGTTCGTCTCGCCCTCGGTACGGTCAAGCGGATGGACCCCCTCAGCGACGTGATCACCGTGATGCGCACCGGCCGCCCCCGCTCGGCCCGGTTCGCCTGGCACGCCCCCTGGGCGCGGTGGTTCGGACCGGTCCCCGGAGCCGTCGGTCTCCAGGTGGTCGTGCGCGGCGGCTGCTGGCTCATCCCCACCGGTGCCGACCCCGTCTCGCTGGCCACCGGCGACGTGGTGTTCCTCCCCCACGGCCGCGGTCACGTCCTGGCCGACTCCCCGACCACCCCGGTACGCCTCACGGCATGCGAACCAGGCGTTCCCCCGCCATCCCCCTCCCCTTCTACCGAGCCTCCGACGACGGTGACCCTCTGCGGGGCCTACGAGCTACGCCCGACCCGGTCGGTGCACCCGATGCTGCTCGCCCTGCCGGAGATCGTGCACCTCCCCGCCGGCACCGGGCAGCACCCGCATCTGCGGGCCGCGGTCGATCTTCTCGGCGCGGAGCTGGAGCACCCCACCCCCGGAACCGACGCCGCGATCCCGGCCCTGCTCGACACACTGCTGCTCTACGTCCTGCGCGCGTGGATCCACCGGCAGCCGCCGGACGCGCCCACCGGGTGGGCGGCGGCACTGACCGACCCGGCGGTCGGCGCCGCGCTGCACGCCATCCACAGCGAGACGGCCCATCCCTGGACGGTGGCCGGCCTCGCCGCCCGATCCGGCCTTTCCCGGGCCCCCTTCGCCCGCCGCTTCACCGCCCTGGTCGGCCAGCCGCCGCTGGCCTACCTCACCTGGTGGCGCATGACGACCGCCGCCCGCCTGCTCCGCGACACCTCGGCTCCCCTGTCCAGGATCGCCGCCCAGGTCGGGTACTCCTCCGAGTTCGCCTTCTCCGCCGCGTTCAAGCGCAGCCACGGGACCCCGCCCGGCCGCTACCGGAGTTCGGCGAGCAGCTGAGACGCGGATCTTCGGCTAGGGCGCGCCGATGAGCAGGACGCTCACCAGGGCAGTTCCCCGTTCTCGTCCTGCAGGGTCCCGGTGGGACCGTCCGGGCCGAGGGTTGCCAGACGCACGACGACCCTGGCGCTCTCCTCCGGTGACCGTCCGATTCCGAAGGCCGCGGTCATGTCGGTGGCGGTGGGGCCGGGCTCGAGCGCGTTGAACTTGATGCCGGGCTGGGACTTGGCGTACTGGAGCGTGAGCATGGTCGCCGCCGCCTTCGACGCCGAGTAGAGCGCGACCGGCAGGTGGAACTCGGGCCGGTCGGGATTGGTCACCGCCCAGAACGACCCGGCGCTGCTCGACACGGTGACCACGGTGGGGTTGTGGGATCTGCGCAGCAGGGGCAGGGCCGCCTCCGTGACGCGCACGATCCCCACCGCGTTGGTGTCGAACACCCGCAGGGCCGTGGGACCGTCGAGGACTCCGTCCCCGAGAATCCCGGCGTTGTGCACGAGGATGTCGAGCCGGCCCTCGGCCGAGCCGATCGTGGCGAGTGCGCTGCTCACCGAGGCGTCATCGGTCACGTCGAGCTGCACGAACCGTCCGCCGAGCTCCGCCGCGGCCTTCTCCCCTCGCTCGACGTCACGCGCGCCGAGGTAGACGACGTGGCCCAACTCCAGCAGCTGTCTGGCTGTCTCGAAGCCGATGCCCTTGTTGGCCCCGGTGACCAGTGCGACGGTCATGCCCTCTCCTTGCCCGTGCAGTTCCGTATCGTTCACTACAGAATTCGACTGTAGCATGATCCGCATCGATCGCTACGGAACTTCCGCACGGACCTCAGCGGTCGAGGAGCGGCCACCCGCGCAGGGCGGCGTCGGCCACGCCCTGGAGCTCGTCGCGGCCCACGCCGCTCGCGGCCTGCACCGCGATGCCGTAGGCCAGGGTCGTCACATAGCGCGCGAGCAGTGCCGGGTCGGCGCCCGGGGGCAGGTCGCCGTCATCGACGGCACTCCGGAACCGTTCTCGGAGGCGGGAGTAGCCGTCATCGCGCCAGGCCACGAGGACGTCTCGGACTCCTCGACCGGCCTCGCCGGCGACCAGGGCGGCGTGCACGCCCAGACACCCGTGCGGGCCGGTCGGGCGGGTGGTGGTGCGAACGACACCGGTGACGACCGCCGTGGCGACGCCGAGCGCGGTCGGCTCGTCCAGCGCTCGGGCCAGGTACGCGCTGGGCCCCTCGGTGTACCGCTCCAGCGCCTTGCGGAACAGCTCCTCCTTGTTGCCGAAGGCCGCGTACATGCTGGTGGCGGAGATGCCCATGGCGTGGGTCAGGGTGGCCAGACTGGCTCCCTCGTAGCCGTGCTCCCAGAAGACCAACAGGGCGCGCTCGAGCGCCTCGTCGGCGTCGAACCCGCGGGGTCGACCGCTCGCGCGACGTTGCCTGGTGTCCATCCCGCGAGCCTACCTTTTCGGTAGCGATCGATACAGAAAATCGCCTCCGCCCGGGCGCCCTAGGGTGGCGGGATGTCCGAGCTGATCCCGTTCCGCGTCGAGGTTCCCGAGGCGGCGCTGACGGACCTGCGCGGACGGCTGGCCCGCACGCGCTGGCCCGAGGCGGAGACCGTCGACGACTGGTCGCAGGGGGTGCCGCTGGCCTACCTCCGCGAGCTCTGCGGGTACTGGGCCGACGGCTACGACTGGCGGGTGGTCGAGTCCCGGCTCAACGCGCTCCCCCAGTTCCACACCGAACTCGACGGGCTCACCGTCCACTTCGTCCACGTGCGTTCGCCGCATCCGGGTGCCCGGCCGCTGGTGCTCACCAACGGCTGGCCCGGCTCGATCGTGGAGTACCTCGACGTGATCGGGCCGCTGACCGACCCGCCCGACCCGGCCGACGCCTTCCACGTGGTCTGCCCCACGCTGCCCGGCTTCGGGTTCAGCGGCAAGCCCACCCGCACGGGGTGGGGCATCGAGCGGATCGCCCGCGCCTGGCTCGAGCTGATGGCCCGGCTGGGCTACGACCGCTTCGGCGCCCAGGGAAGCGACTGGGGTACGAGCGTCTCGACCAGCATGGCGCAGCAGGCACCCGACCGGGTCGCCGGCATCCATCTCAGCCCGCCGCTCGCCGCGCCGGACCCGGCGACGTTCGACGACCTGACCGACGCCGAGCGCGAGGCGCTGGCGGCGCTGGCCAACGCCAAGGAGTGGGAGGACGGGTACTCGGTCGAGCAGTCCACCAAGCCGCAGACGATCGGGTACTCGCTGGTCGACTCCCCGGTCGGCCTCGCGGCCTGGGTCGTGGAGAAGTTCCAGGGCTGGACCGACTGCGCCGGCCACCCGGAGAACGCGCTCACCCGCGACCAGATCCTGGACAGCGTGATGCTCTACTGGCTTCCCGGCACCGGCGCCTCCTCGGCCCGGCTGTACTGGGAGAGCATCCGGGCCGTGCACGCCCTGTTCACCGAGGGCACCGGGGACACGGTCACCGTGCCCACCGGCTGCTCCCTGTTCCCCAGGGAGAACCCGCGGCCCTCCCGCCGGTGGGCCGCCCGCCGCTTCCCCAACATCCTGCACTGGAACGATCTCGACCGAGGCGGGCACTTCGCCGCGTTCGAGCAGCCTGACCTCTTCGTCGACGAGGTCCGCGCGTTCTTCCGGCTCGTCCAGGTGTAGATCAGCTCCGACCCGGGTACTCGAACGCCCGTTCGACGACAAGGAGAGTCATGACCAGCCAGAACAACACCGACCAGAACAACGCCGACCAGAACAACGCCGTCACCCCGGTCCCGGACAAGGACCCCGAGGACTGGGTCACCGGCGACGAGCCGATGACCGGGCCCCAGGAGTCCTACCTGAACACGCTCGCCCACGAGGCCGGCGTGGAGGTGCCGCCGGACCTGACCAAGGCGCGGGCCTCCGAGCTCATCGACGAGCTGCAGGCCCGCACCGGCCGCGGCTGAGCGTGGGGTCAGGGGGTCAGCCGTCCACCTCGCTGCGGTCGCCGCCCCACAGGGTGTGGAAGGCCCCCTCGCGGTCGACCCGCTTGTAGGTGTGCGCGCCGAAGTAGTCGCGCATGCCCTGGATCAGGGCCGCGGGCAGCCGCTCGGCACGCAGCGCGTCGTAGTAGGCCAGGGCCGAGGAGAAGCCCGGCGTCGGGATGCCGGCCCGGGCCGCGTGCGCCACGACCCGCCGCCACGCCTCCTGGCCCTCGGCGACCGCGTCCCGGAAGTACGGCGCGACCAGCAGCGAGGCCGGGCGCTCGGTGGCGTAGGCGTCCTTGATCCGGTCGAGGAACCGGGCCCGGATGATGCATCCGCCGCGCCAGATGGTGGCCATCGCGCCGAGGTCGATGTCCCAGCCGTACTCCGCGCTGGCCGCGGCCATCTGGTCGTAGCCCTGGGCGTAGGCGACCACCTTGGACGCGTACAGCGCCTTGCGCACGTCGTCGACGAACGCGTCGCGGTCCTCGACCGGCACCGCGGCCGACGGACCCGGCAGCGCCGCCCGAGCCGCCTCCCGCTGTTCGGGGTGTGCCGACAGCGCACGCGCGAACGTGGCCTCGGCGATCCCGGTGACCGGGACGCCGAGGTCCAGCGCGGTCTGCACGGTCCAGCGCCCGGTGCCCTTCTGCTCGGCCTGGTCGAGCACGACGTCGACGAACGCGGAGCCGCTCGCGGCGTCGGTGTGTCCCAGCACTTCCGCGGTGATCTCGATCAGGAAGGACTCCAGGTCCCCGGAGTTCCACTCCGCGAAGATCCGGGCCAGCTCGGCCGGGGTGGCCCCGAGGCCGTCCCGGAGCAGGTCGTAGGCCTCGGCGATCAGCTGCATGTCGGCGTACTCGATGCCGTTGTGGACCATCTTCACGAAGTGCCCGGCGCCGTCGGGTCCGACGTGGACACAGCAGGGCGTGCCGTCGACCTGCGCGGCGATCTTCTCGAACATGGGGCCGAGCGTGCGGTAGGACTCCGCGGAACCGCCGGGCATGATGCTGGGCCCGAGCAGCGCACCCTCCTCGCCGCCGGACACCCCCGCGCCGACGAAGTGCAGGCCCCGCTCCCGCAGTGCCGCCTCCCGGCGTCGGGTGTCGGCGAAGTGGGCGTTGCCGCAGTCGATCACGATGTCGCCCTCGTCGAGCAGGGGCACCAGCTCGTCGATGACCGCGTCGGTCGGCGCGCCGGCCTTGACCATGACCACGACGCGGCGAGGCCGCTCGAGCGCCGCGACGAACTCCTCGAGCGTCTCGGTCGGCACGAAGGTGCCCTCGTCGCCGTGCTCCGCCACCAGGGACTTCGTCCGCGCCGACGTGCGGTTGTGCAGCGCGACCGAGAAGCCGTTGCGAGCCAGGTTGCGGGCCAGGTTGCGGCCCATGACCGCGAGCCCGCTGACACCGATCTGTGCCAGGTCTGCCATCTGGTTATCCTTCCGTGATGTTTCGGTCGCCACTCTGCCCCACGGCGCGGCCGATGTCAGCGGTGGGCTCGCCGGAGGGCGGTCCCGGGGTTCGGTCGGCCACCGCCGCCCTCGCCCTGGCCAGGAACGCGCGACCGGCCGGGCCGGAGGGACCGCCGCCCCGCCAGGCCAGCATGAGCCGGCCGCGAGGGGTGGGGTCGGTCAGGGGCACCGAGCGCAGGCGAGCGGCCCGGGCGGCGGCGAACTCCGCGGGCAGCAGCGCCGCACCGAGGCCGTGGGCGGCGAGGTCGGCCAGCACCTCCGGGTCGGAGGCCTCGAACGCGACCCGGGGTCGGAACCCCGCCGCCGCGCACGCCTCCTCCAGCCGCGCCCGCAGGCCGGTGCCGGGCGGAAGGCTGATCAGGTCGCGACCGGCCAGGGCGGCGACCGGGATCTCCGGGCGGTCGGCCAGCTCGTGGTCGTGCGCCACCGCGGCGACCACGGCCTGATCTGTGATCACCTGACCGAGCACGCCGTCGGGCAGGACGGCGCCGGCGGAGACGATCGCGGCGTCCAGCGTGCCGGCGAGCAACCCGTCGACCAGCACCGCGCTGGTCGCCTCGCTGAGCGTGATCTCGACGGCCGGGTGGTCCCGGTGGAACGCGGCGAGCAGGCCGGGCAGGTCCACGGGATGGGAGGTCACGGTGCCGACCGCGACGTGGCCGCGCAGCAACCCGGTCAGCTCGTCGACCGCATCACGTGCGGCGGCGACCGCGGCCAGTGCCGCGCGCGCGTGGGGCAGCACGGCGGCGCCGGCCTCGGTCAGCCGCACCCGGCGGCTCGTGCGCTCCAGCAGCGGCTGGCCCAGCTCCCGCTCCAGGCGGCGGACCTGCGCGCTCACCCCCGGCTGGGCGACCCGCACCTTCTCCGCGGCCCGGGTGAACCCGCCCTCGTCCACCACCGCGACGAAGTACTCGAGCTGACGCAGTTCCATAAGCGCGGATTCTAGGATGTAGAACAATCATGTGTTGGACTTCTCAATGCCCGGCTCGCAGGCTGGAGGCATGACAACAGCGCACCACCCCGAGGACGTGACCGGCCTGTTCGTCGCGCGAGCCAACGCCGGAGACCTCGCCGGGCTCGTCGCGCTCTACGCCGAGGACGCCGTACTGGCCTACCCGCCGGGGCGGACCAGCGTGGGGCGGGAGGAGATCCGAGCGGTGCTCGGGGCGATGCTCGCCAACGCACCGCGGCCGTTCCCCGTCGAGGCCCCGCTGCCGAGCGTGCGGCACGGCGACCTCGCGCTCACCTCCACCCGGTCCGCGGACGGCACCGGCACCCGGGTCCAGGTCGTCCGCCGCGAGCCGGACGGGTCCTGGGTGCGGATCATCGACCGCCCGGAGCCGGGAGAGTCCGGGTCAGCTCCCGAGTAGGGCGGCCATCTGGCGGACCTGGGCGGTTCGGGACCGCACGACCCGGTCGGCGAGGTCCCTGGCGTCGGGATGGCGTCCCTTCTCCAGCTCCATCCGGGCCAGCTCGACCGCGCCGTGCTGGTGGCCGGTGAGCAGCCGGAGGAACGTGTCGTCGAACGTCGCCGGCCCGGTCTCGGCCAGGGCGGTGACGACGGCCGGGTCGGGCGTGTGCAGCCCGTCGCCGTGGCCGTGGTGGGCGCCAGGATCGGGGTCGGCGGCGATCGGCTGGTTCCAGTCGCTCAGCCAGCGCTCCATGTCGGCGATCTCGTCCCGCTGGGTCAGCTCGACGGCCGCGGCGAAGTCGCGGACCTGCGGGCGCCGCGCCTGGGTCGCGGCGAGCTCGGCCATCCGCACGCCCTGGCGGTGGTGGGGGATCAGCATCTGCAGGAACATCACGTCGGTGTCGTTGAACGAGCCGTCGAGCGGCGGGGCGGACTCGACGGGGGCCGCCGGGGTGGTCAGCGCGCTGCCGCACCCGGCCAGCAGCAGGAGGACGGCGGCGAGCAGGCAACGGACCATCGAGGAGCTCCCGGGGCGCCGGTCGGCCCGCTGGGGAGTGGCGGGCCGACCGGCTCGGTTGGACGGTTGCACGGACTACCTGGACTACCTCGACTACCTGGACTGCCAGAGCGCCGGCGTGCCCGCGGGCTCCCATCCGGGGAGCGCGGTGTGGTCCCGCACGCTGCGGAAGGTCCGCCCGTCGTAGGTCACCTCCGCGCCGGCGGGGTAGCTGGTGCCGGCCGACCACGTGCCGTCGACGACGTCGGCGGAGCGCGGTGCCGGCGCGGCCGCCGGCGCCGGGCTCTCCCCGCCTACCTGCAGGTCCACACAGGCGTAGAAGGCGTTGGTGGTGTCGGCGATGTTCCACACCGCCAGCAGCTTCTGCCGGCCGGAGACGTTGCCCAGGTTCACCGTGTGGGACAGGGTCGGCGGTGGCTGCTGGTTGTTGCCGCTGAATGTCGCGACGCGCGTGTTGCCCACGTAGTACTCGTAGTTCGCCGTCGCGTGCCGCGCGGTGAACGTCCAGGTGAAGGTGACCGTGCGGCCGACCGAGGTGGCCCGCCACGGCTTGCCGTCGTCGTTCAGCTCGGCGAACCGGCCCACGCCTCCGTTGCAGCTGCGCAGCCCCTTCGGCCCCTCGACGCTCTGCGGTTCGTACTTGATGTCACCGCACGAGACGACGCCCTGCGCGCACTGCGCCTGGCGGCTCGGGGGCGAGGAGATGTAGCCGTGCGCACTCGCGGTGCCGGCCGGCAGGACGAACAGGCCGAGGGGGGCGAGGGTCGCGGCGGCCGCGAGAACGGTGAGTTTTCTCTTCAGAGTCATGTCATCTCCCGAGGGCAGGGAAAACGCCGGGATGTGGTCCAGACCACAGTTATGGTCTAGACCAGATTCCGAGCGCAGTCAAGACGTCACTCTGCGTACAGGGCTGGTTTGGGTCGCGACACATGGCATCCCCCGTCCGACAACGACTCTCTGAGGAGGTCCGCAACGATCGGCTTCATCGTCGCCGGTTTGTGGTTAACCCGGAGGAGAACGGGTAGCCCAGTAATGGAAACACAGCCGAAAGGAGGAGGAAACACCGTGACTGCCACGGAATCCGGCAAGGTCACCGGTACGACCGACAAGGACTACAACATCATCTGGTTCGTCGAGGCCTGCTTGAGCAACGCGCTGCGCCTGGAGAGCTACATCCAGGACGCCGAGCGTGCGGGCGACAGCGAACTCGCGGAGTTCTTCCGCCGCGCGCAGGGTGAGAGCCGCAAGGGCGCGGAGCAGGGCAAGCAGCTCCTGGCTGCCCGGCTCTCCAGCTGAGCGCACCCGTTCTCGAGACCCCAACCGGGTCGGTCACTCGGACCGGCCCGGTTCGTCGTGTCCGGGTGGACGGTCAGGGACGGGTGGACAGGTGCAGGGTGGCGCCGAACTCCAGCACCAGGCCGCCCTCCTCGCGCATGCGTTCGGCACCGGCGAAGAACTCGACGCGGAACTCCTCCGCGCGTCCCGCGGGCAACGCGGCGAGTGCCTGCGGGAGCCCCTGCGCCTCCATCCACCACCACATGTCGGCGGCGTCGTCCAGCGCCTTCGGCGCGTCGACCTCCACCGGCGGCCGGACCGCGAACCCGGCCTCGTCGAGCAGCGCGTCGAGGTCCGCCGCGGCCATCGCGGAGCCGCTGCCGCCACCGAAGTACCGCTTGTAGAGGTCGTGGAGCCAGCCGAGCCGGCCCACGGTCTGCCGTTCCAGCGACAGCGCGAGCGTTCCGCCCGGAGCGAGGACCCGGCGGAACTCGGCGAGCGCCGCGGCCGGGTCGTCGAGCACCTGCACCACGAACCCGGCGGTGACCAGGTCGAAGGAGCCGTCCGGGAAGTCGAGGGCGCCGGCGTCCTGCTGGCGGACGGTCAGCTCCGGGTAGTCGGCGGTCAGCCGCGCCACCATGCCAGGGGAGGCGTCCACGGCGGTCACCGCGCACCCGCGGGCCAGTGCGGCCCGCGCCACCGCTCCCCGCCCGGCCCCGACGTCGAGCACCCGGGTGCCGGGGGCCGGGTCGGCGAGCTCCACCAGCCGCCGCCCCATGTCGGCGACGTAGAAGAACAGCTCCTCGTAGTTGTCGGCCAGCTGGTCGTACTTGCGCCGGCTCCGTTCGGTACTGGTCACCACGCGTCCCCTCGTCACCACCGTGGCCGTCGAGCCTACGAACCCGTCACCCGGGCGGATACCGCCGTTGGAGCGGTCGCCGCCGCCGTGTACGTCCCCGGGCGTATCCGGAAAGCATTCGTGGGCCTGACGACGTGCTCCCGCCGAGCTGGGAGTCTTTCTCTCGTAGCGACCGTAGACCCGCGACGCGCCGGCCCGACTCCCCCATGGCCGGCGCGTCGCGCCTTTCCGCCCGAGGCACCCGGCCGATCAGCCGGGTGCCTCGGCGTGTTCCTCGTCGTACGCCGACGCGACCTTCTTGGGTACACACATGCGCCAGGCGTCGGTGACCAGCTCACGCAGCTCCCGCTCGTCGACCGCCGCGAGGCGCACCCGAACCCACTGGTAGCGCTCGTCGGCGGGCAGCGGCATCAGGAACTTCTCCGGCTCGGCGGCGACCAGGTGCGCGCGCTCCTCCCTGGGGAACGCGAACCCCATCACGCGCTCGTCGCGGGAGAGCGCGAGGAACACGATCCGGCCCACGTTGAACTTGACCCGGTCGCGCACCAGCCGCTCGACCGCCCTGGGCAACGCACTGGCGATCCGCCGTACGTCGTCGATCGTGGCCACGGTTCCCACCTCCGGGGCCATCACAGCACGCCGCACCGACAGTTCCCGGCGGTGCGGTCAGCCGTACACCTGCCCGTGCCCGGTTCCGTAGAGCATGACCGTGTAGGTCTCGTGGTTGTCCTGGCCGGGCACCATCGAGTCCTCCTTGACCGTGATGCTTAACGGCAGGGCGGCGATCGGCGCGCTGTCGGTGCCCACATTGGACGGTGTGCCCACGCTGACGTGGATGTCGATGTCGTTGTTGTAGCCCGGGTCGAGGTGCACGATGTCCACCCAGGCGGTCGGGATGAAGGCGCCGCCGCCCCGGTACCTGGCACCGTACATCCAGAACACCCGCATGGTGATGGAGGTGTTGGACTCGTGGTCCTCACCGAACGGGTTCCAGATGTACCAGGAGCTCGTGTAGGTGATGTCCTTGTAGTTGGGGCCGGCCGCTCCGGTGAGGTCGGTCGCCCAGTCGGCGCCCTGGGGCACCGCGTTGGCCTGGTCGGCGTTGATGTTCACCACCGACTCGCTCTTCTCGACCAGCCACCAGGCCTCCTTGATCGCGTTGGTGACCGCGGTGACCTTCGCGAGCGCGCCGCTCATGCCGTCTCCCCCTCGGTCATCTCCTCGACCTCGACGACCTCGATCTGCTCGCCGCTCTCCTGGATCTGCGCGCCGCGGAACTCCACCCGCGTCTGCTGCTCCTGATCGTCTGACATGTCCCCGCCTCTCTCGTGTGAACGCCTCCACCAGACGCTAGGGCGGGGAACCTGCCAGCGGATCGGCCGCGGGACCTAGAGGGCGTAGGCCAATGGCCCAGTACCCGAAAGGGCAGCCGGATGGCCATTAATTGGCCAGCCCTCGGCTTTTCCCGGCTTTCCCGCTTCAATTCCTGGCCCTTGACCAGGCGGGAAATACTGGCGAGAGTGAGCGGGTAGGAGGTACCCAATGGTGGCGGACGGGCCCGCCGACCTGCGCGGGCGCGCCCGCGACGACGCGCGGGTGTACCAGGCCGCGAGGGACGTTCACGTCCACGAGGGCCAGGTCAGGGCGTTATCGCCGATCCACGCGCTTCCCAGGGAGACCACCAGCACGTTCACCGGGCGCTCCGCGGAGCTGGACGCGCTGTTCAACGCAGCGCTCCATGCCGCCGCGGCGGGACAGGTGATCGCGATTCACGCGATCGACGGAATGGCCGGAATCGGGAAAACCGCCCTCGCCATCCACGCGGCTCACCTGCTCGAACCGTATTTCCCCGACGGCCAGTACTTCGTCCGGCTGCACGCGCACACCCCCGGCGTGGCTCCGGTGGAGCCGTTGGACGCGCTGGAGTCGCTGCTCGCCGCCCAGGGGTTGTCCCCGCAGGAGATCCCCGGCGATCTCGACGCGCGGGCCGCGGTGTGGCGCCACCGCCTCGCTGGCAGGAGAACCCTGCTGATCCTCGACGACGCCGCCGGGCACCAGCAGGTGGAACCGCTGCTGCCCGGAAGCGGGGACTGCCTCGTACTGATCACCAGCCGTCGACGCCTCGCCGCCATCGACGCCGTACCGCTTCCGCTGCACATCCTGCCCGAGGCCGCCGCCGTCGAACTGTTCGCCTCGCTCTCGGGCAGGACGAACCAGCCCGGGCAGCGCGATGCCATCAGCGCCATCGTCCGGCTCTGCGGGCACCTCCCGCTGGCGATCTCGCTACTCGCCTCGCGACTGCGCCACCACCCCTCCTGGACGGCGGCCGACCTGCTGGAGGAGCTGAAGGACACCCACGACCGGCTCGCACACATGCAGGCCGAGGACGTCGCGGTGGCGGCGGCGTTCGAGACCTCGTACCGAGTCCTCGAACCGGGCCAGCAACAGCTGTTCCGGCGGCTGGGGCTGCACCCCGGCGTCGACTTCGACGCCTACGTCGCGGCGGCGCTGGGTGAGCTGTCGCTGCCCGAGACCCGGCGGTATCTGGAAGCCCTGTACGGCGACCACCTGCTCGACGAGCCCGTGCGCGGCCGGTACCAGATGCACGACCTCATCCGCGAGTACGCCGGCTCGCTCGCCCGAGAGACCGACCAGCTCGAGCTCGACCGCGCCGAGGAACGGTTGCTCGACTACTACCAGCACGTGGCCGCGGCGGCCGGTGCCCATGTCGCCCAGGCCGCCCTCGACCTGGCCCCGCCGACCCCGCCACCGCTGGCCGGTGTTCCCCCGATCTCCGACCAGGAGTCCGCGCTCGCCTGGTTCGGCGTCGAACGCGCGTCGCTGCTGGCCTGCGTCGACTTCGCGCACCGGGGTGGGCAGCACCTCCGGGTCGTGCGGCTCACGGCGGCCGTCGCCGCGCTCCTGCGGTTCGCCGGACCGTGGGACGAGGGAGCCAGGCTGCACCGCCTCGCCGTGGCGGCCGCCGCCACCAGTGGGAAGCCGCTGGCGGAGGCCGGCGCCCTGGTGAACCTCGGAGTGATCTCGTTCCTCAAGGGCGACTACCCCTCCGCCCGCGAGGCCCTGGCCAGCGCGCTCGCGATCTACCGCGAGCTCGACGACCAACCCGGGCAGGCACGGGCCCTCACCCAGCTCGGCACGTTCCGCCGCCTCACCGGCGACTACGGCGAGGCGATCGAGGCGCTCACGCGTGCGTTGGAGATCTACCGCGCCCTCGGCGACCAGCCCGGACAGGCCTACGCCCTGATCAAGCTGGGGACCGCCCGGCCGATGGTCGGGGACTATCCGGGCGCGAGCCAGGCGCTCACGCTCGCCCTGCGGATCGCCCGCAAGCTCGGCCACCGGTTGGCCGAGGCGGACGCGCTCAACGAGCTCGGAACGATCCGACACCTGCTCGGCGACTATCCGGGGGCGACAAGGGACCTGAGCGCCGGGCTGGACATCGCTCGTGAGCTCACCGACCGGTTCGCGGAGGCGTACGCGCTCAACGAGCTGGGCCTGGTCCGGCAGCACACCGGGGACCGCGTCGGGGCACGCGCCGCCTCCACCGGGGCCCTCGCCATCTACCGGGAGATCGGCAGTCTGCTCGGCGAGGCCGACGCGCTCATCTATCTCGGCACCCTGGACTGCGTCGAACGCGACCCCGGCTACGACGAACGAGCCGGCGCGGCGTTCGCGCGGGCCCTCCAGATCTGCCGCAAGCTCGGGGACCGCCTCGGCCAGGCCCACGCGTCGACCAGGCACGGCAACCTGCTGCGGCTGAACGCGGACCACGCGGGCGCGGAGGAGTCGCTGACCCAGGCACTGCGCATCTACCGCGAGCTGAACCACTGCCGCGGTCAGGCCGAGGCCACGAGCCACACGGCGGCACTGCTCGCCGACCGGAACGATCCGGTGGCCGCCATGGACCGCTACCGCGCCGCCCTCAGCCTCGCCCGGCTGGCGTTCAGCCCGCTCGAGGAGGCGCGAGCACTGGAGGGCCTCGGCCGGTGCGCGCGGCTGCTCGGCGACGACGATGCCGCGTACGCCCACCGCCGGGCCGCGGGAGCCATCTACCGGCGCACCGGCCTGGACAGCGACGTGACCAGGGAGGACCATGGCGGCGATCTTCATCAACTACCGCACCCCCGATGAGCCGGCGTACGCGGTCCTGCTGAAGCAGGAGCTGTCCCGGGTCTTCGGCGAGTGCGCGGTCTTCCTGGCCGCGACGATGGTCCCGGCCGGTGAGGACTTCGAACGGGAGCTGCTGCGCCGGGTGCGCGGCGCCGAGGTGCTGCTGGCCGTGGTGGGGCCGCGGTGGCTGTCGGCGACGAACGCCGCCGGAACCCGGGCGTTGGACGACCCGGACGACTGGGTGCGGCGCGAGATCACCGAGGCGTTCGACAACGGCGTGCGGGTCGTGCCGGTGTTGACCGGGCCGACCCCTCGGCTGACCGACGCACCGCTACCCGCCGAGCTCGCGCGCCTGGCGACGTGTCAGTACCTTCGCCTGCGGCACAACGACTTCCCGGCCGACCTGGCCAGGATCGTCGAGGAGCTCACCGCGCTGGTCACGGCGCCGCGCGCGCGGTCGCCGGAGCGCGGCGGGGCGGCGGTGACGCTGAACGGCGAGGCCCGGGACAACGGGCGGGTCTACCAGGCTGGACGAGACCTGCATCTCCGGGAGTGAGTGGCCACCTCAGAGGGCGTCCGCGGGTAGGTCGTGGCGGCGGAGCCAGGCAGGGTCGCCGGCGCCGTGCTCGGCGACCAGGCCGCTGGCGATCCACACCAGGGACGGGATGAAGTCGGGACCGAGGTCGTCCACGAGATCGTCGATGACCTCGGCGGGCACCTCGCGCACGCCGAGGATGCCGGCGGTGCGCCGAGCGAGGCCCGCGGCGGGCTCACCGAGGTGCTGGGCGATCCAGCGGAGCACGGTGTCGGAGACGCCGGGGGCGTGCAGCTCGTCGTGGGCTCCGGCGATCCACGCGGTCAGGACGGCGAAGGCGATCGACAGGCCGGGCGCACCCTCGTCCTCGTCCTGCTCCCCGGTCTCGGCGATCGCGAGGTCGGTCTCGTGCACCTTGGCCGCCATGAGCCGAGCCGGCTCGGGGGACCGCAGCGCCAGCGTCTCCCGCACTGCCGCTTCCAGCTCGTCCGCGATCAGCGCGAACAGGTCGATTGTCGGCGAGCCACCGAAGTACGCGTCGTCGGCCCGGGCCGCCCGGGCACGACGCTCGCGGGCCTTCACCTTCGCCGCTCGTCGCTGGCCCGCTGCCTGCCGCCCCTTGGAGCTACCCACGTCGCCGTCTCCCTCCTGGTCCGGGAGCCAGCGTGCCACGCCGAGCGGCTCAGGGCTCGCCGGCCAGGCCGTGGCGGACGGCGTAGACGGCGGCCTGGGTGCGGTCCGCCGCGCCGACCTTGGCCAGGATGTTGCTCACGTGCGCCTTCACGGTCTTGTCGCTGACCTCGAGGGTCCTGGCGATCTGCTTGTTCGCCAGCCCGCGGGCGACCAGCGTCAGCACCTCCAGCTCCCGTCGGGTGAGCATGGGGTCCGCCGCCGGCGCGGCCGGCGCCGCGGAGCTTTGCAGGCGCGAGCGCAGGCGCTCCGCGGCCGCCGCGAGCGTGGTCATGCCGAGCTCGGCCGCGTCGGCGGCGGCCGGTTCGAGCAGCTGCCTGGCGCGTGCCCGGTCATCGGGGCGGCCGCGGTCCAGGAGCACCCCCGCGAGGTCGATCCTCGTCCTGGTCAGGGCCGGGCGGGCACCCAGGCGGCGGGCCACGGTCAGCGCGGTCTCGAAGTGGCGTACCGCGTCCTGGGGCCGTCCCAGCAGGCCGGCCAGCATCCCCAGTGGCCGGTCGGCGGGGCCGAGGCAGAGCAGCGCGTTCGACAGCACCAGGGCGTGGCCGGTGTGCCGGCGCAGCAGGGCGTACACCTCCACCGCGCGGGAGCGGTCGGCGAGCTCGACGCACGCCTCCGCCAGCAGGGCGAGCCCCCACGGCGGTGTCGTCGCCTCGACGGGCGCGGCGGCGAGCGCGGCGCGGGCCGCGTCGGTCCGGCCGGTGTCCAGGAGCAGCACCGGCAACGCGCAGCGCGCGGCCGGGTAGTTCGGGTAGGAGGCGGCCAGGTCGGGCAGCTCGGCGAGCCTGCCCTGTTCGCGGCGGACAGCGACGAGGTAGAGCCGCGCCAACCCGAGGCCGAGGGGGTCCTCGGCGGGCCGCTCGGCCACCGGACCCTCGGTCGCGAGCCGCTCCACGTCGCCGAACCGCCCGTCGAGGTAGGACCAGGCCAGGCCGAACAGGGCGGGCACCGCCGTGTACTGCTCGCCGCGCAGCGCGGCCGCGCCGTCGACGGCGCGGCGCTGCGCGGCCGCCGCGCCCTGGCGGTCGGCGTGCTCGAGCCGGGAGCGGGCCAGCATCAGCGCGGCCTGCACCTGGCGCTCCCGGTCACCGACCGTCTCGGCCAGGGCGGCGATCTCCTCGGTCAGCGTGTGCCTGCGGTCGGCGTCGAGCCCGTCGGCGGCGCAGTGCAGGGCCACCAACGCGGCCAGCAGCGGCCCGGGCCGGCCCAGCTCCCGCGCCTGCGCCACGGCCCGCGTGGCCAGCGGGAGGTCCTCGAGCGCACGGGCCTGCCTGGCCGTCAGCTCGACGACCAGCTCCGGCTCGAGGTGTGGGGCCCCGGCCAGTGCCTCGGCCAGCATCCCGCGCAGCTCCTCGTCCAGGACGGTCGCCGGGTCCCACACGCCGCCGAGGCCGAGTGCGGCGCGGCCGAGCAGCCGGTGGTCGCGGTGCGCCCGCCCCGCGGCCGCGGCGCCGAGGAACGCCTGCCGCGCCGTGGCCGCCTCCCCG
>NZ_MSIE01000088.1 GCF_001921205.1 Actinophytocola xanthii
AGATCAACCAGCCACGCCGACCAAGATCTCAAACACGTTCTGAGGCCCGGCCTACGCTTCCAGTCGCTACGCGCCGCCAGCATAGCGGGAGACAACGCCATCAGGTAGCTCCACGAAAAGCCTTCGGACCCTTCAGCGCTATAACGGAGGCCGACCCACATTGACGGACCGCGCACGAAATCTGTCGTCGAAGTGCCACGGTCAAGGATGGGCGGCCATTTCCGGACCGACTGGTCTTCGACCTCGGCCGCGATGCGGTGCATGGACTTCTCGGTCAGGTGGATCCGCACGACTCGTACGCCGGTGCCGCTACTCGGCAGATCATCTTTCTCGATGAGTTCAGGTAACGGGTCAAGATGGTCTCGAATCCACGCCATCCGTTCGTTAACCACGTGGCGTAAGGGCACACCAGTAGGAAGATCGTTCCATTGTGTAGCCGCATCCATCGGAGCACCGTACTACCGAACGAGGATGGGTGTAAGAGCTCGTCTGCTGCTCAATACGGCTGTAGGAGATCGAGAGCAACCGCGAGGGAGCTCTCTCGGCGTCAATTGTCGAACGCCGGGTCGAGACGGCCTGTGCGAGGGAGCGGGGGGAGAAGTAGGCAGCACAAGATCAGGCCGCCACCAGGCCGTCTCCATGCCGGGGAAGGGGACAACCGGCGAGAAGTGCTGACAGGCGCTTGGCGCAGGTCAGGGGCATGAAAGCGGCCCGGCGACGAGGAGGAGCCGGGCCTGTCGTCAGAACTGGTAGTAGAGGAAAGGGCTGAACGTGCCGGTGGCGACCAGGATGGCGGCGTAGAACAGGCCGGCCGTCATGATCGTCACGCGGAGGACCGTTGCGGGGCGGCTGCTGGAGGACTCCAACAGGGGACCAGTCACCGGGTGCGCCGGGAGGAAGACGACGACCAGCGCCGCCAGGAGGATGAGGAATCGCTGGTTGGTGAAGACTTCCTCGATCACATCCGTCACGCCGGTGAAGTCCGGGAGGAGCATGTGGCCGATCATGGTCAGGGCTTGGGACAGGTCCGTCGACCGGAAGAAGACCCAGCCTATGATCACCAAAACCAATGTCAGGGCTCGACGTGCGACCAGGGCCGCGCGCTCGGTCGGCGGCTCGTCTCGGTGGAAGCCGCGTTCCACCACCAGGAGCGCGCCGTGGTAGATGCCCCAGACCAGGTAGGTCCAGTTGGCGCCGTGCCAGAAGCCGGTCAGGACGAAGACTATCGACAGGTTTCGATAGGTCTTGCCACTGCCTTGGCGGTTGCCGCCCAGGGGAATGTAGACATAGTCGCGGAACCAGCGGGACAGGGACATGTGCCACCGACGCCAGAACTCCGTCACGGTGATCGACGAGTAGGGGCGGGCGAAGTTCTCCGGCAGCCGGAAACCCAGCATCCGGCCCAGGCCGATCGCCATGTCGCTGTAGCCGGAGAAGTCGAAGTACAGCTGGAGCGTGTACGTGATCGCGCCCAGCCAGGCCACGGCGAAGGTCATCTCGTCGTTGGGCGTGGCGAAGCAGGCGTCGACCACCGGGCTGAGCGAGTCGGCGATGATGACCTTCTTGCACAACCCCAACGCGAACCTGGGGAAGCCCGAAGCGATGTCGTCGAGGCGGTGGGTGCGTTCCTGGGGCAGCTGGTCGGCTATCTCGCGGTACCGGACGATCGGCCCCGCGATCAGCTGCGGGAACATCGAGATGTACGTCGCGTAGGCGACCGGCTGGCGTAGGGCTGGGCGTTCGCCCCGGTAGATGTCCACGACGTAGGAGATGTTGTGGAACGTGTAGAACGAGATGCCGATCGGCAGCAGCAGGTGCACCACCGGGAAGTCGCCGCCGAAGAGGCGGGCGAAGCCGTCCAGCTGCTCGGTGAGGAAACCGGCGTACTTCCAGACGACCAGCGTCGCTACGTCGAAGACTATGACCGCCATCAGGATGCCGCGTTTGCGACGTCTCGCCAGGGCCCAGTCATCAGGCTCCAGCGCCTGGCCGGCGAGGTAGTTCACCACCATGGTGACCAGCAGCAGGACGGTGGTGGGGCCGGCGCCTACGGCGTAGAAGGTCAGGCTCGAGACCGCGACGATGCTGTTGCGCCACGAGCGCGGCGCCAGGAGCACGAGCGCCAGCACCAGTGGCGTGAAAATCCACAGGAACAGCGGGCTGGCGAACGACATCCTCGACCTACGTGCGACCGGCCGCCCGGCGGCGGCGGGCTACCTCGGCCAGCACCACGCCGGCGGCCACCGACGCGTTGAGCGACTCGACTCCGGCGGCCATGGGGATCGACACCGTCTCGTCACACACCTCGCGGACCAGGCGGGACAGCCCTCGGCCCTCCGAGCCGACCACCACCACCAGCGGCGACGTCGCGAGCGACAGGCCGTCCACGTCGGTGCTGCCGTCGGCGTCCAGGCCGACGACCATCATCCCGGCCTCCGCATACGCACGGAGAGTCCTGGTCAGGTTCGTCGCGACCGCGATCGGGATCCTCGCCGCGGTGCCGGCCGAGGTCCGCCACGCCACCGCGGTGACGCCGGCGCTGCGCCGCTGGGGGAGCAGCACGCCGTTCGCCCCGAACGCCGCCGCGGAACGGATCACCGCGCCGAGGTTGCGGGGGTCGGTCACGCCGTCCAGCGCCACCAGCAGCGGCGCCTCCTCGGACGCGCCCGCCACCTCCAGCAGGTCCTCGGGGTGGGCGTACTCGAACGGCGGCATCTGCAGCGACAGGCCCTGGTGCAGCGCCCCGCCGGTCAACCGGTCCAGCTCGGGCTTGGACACCTCGAGCACCGAGATGCCCCGGTCCGCCGCCAGCCGCACTGCCTCGGTCACGCGGTCGTCCGCGTCCACGCCCAGCTGCACGTACAGCGCGGTGGCCGGCACCTGCGCGCGCAGGCACTCCACGACCGGGTTGCGGCCGGCGACCAGCTCGGCCGTCGGCCTGTCCTTGGCGCTCGCCCGGCGTTGGGCCGTCTTGGCCGCGGCCGCCGCCCGGCGCTGGGCCGGGTGGCCGGGGCGCATCGTCGCCTTGGGCGTCGGTCCCTTGCCCTCCAGGCTCTTGGCCCGCTGGCCGCCAGAGCCGATGACCGCGCCCTTCTTCGTGCCGGACTTGCGCACCGCGCCCCGGCGTTTCGAGTTTCCGGCCACCTTCAGCTGTCCTTAAACGTCCATTGCGGACCGTCGGGGGTGTCCTCGACGGTGATGCCGGCCTTCAGCAGCCGGTCACGGATGGCGTCGGCCGCCGCGAAGTCGCGCTCGGCCCGCGCTCGCTGCCGGGCCTCCAGCGCCTCGCCGACCAGCGCCTCCAGCGCGCCCGTCGCCGAGGAGTCCACTGTAGACGAGGTGGCCCACTGCTCGGACAACGGATCGAGGCCGAGAACCGCCATCTGCGCGCGGACCGTCGCGGCCGCCTCCCGGGCGCCGTCCTCGTCGCCAGCGTCCAGCGCGGTGAAGCCCTGCCGCACCGTCGTGTGCACGGCGGCCAGGGCCGCCGGGGTGGCCAGGTCGTCGTCCAGCGCGGCGGTGAACTCGGGGCCGACCGAGCCCGGTTCGACTGAGCCGGTCCGTCCGGCCACCTTCCGCAGGAACGACTCCACCCGCTGGTAGGCCCGAACGGACTCCTCCAGGGCGGCGCGGGAGTACTCGACGGTCGACCGGTAGTGCGGCGCCACCAGGTAGTAACGCAGCTCCTGCGGGCGGACCTGGCGGACCATCTCCGGGATCGACACCACGTTCCCGAGCGACTTCGACATCTTCTCGCCGGCCATGCCCACCAGCCCGTTGTGCAGCCAGTACCGCGCGAACGGGTCACCGGCCGCGCGTGACTGCGCGAGCTCGTTCTCGTGGTGCGGGAACACCAGGTCCAACCCGCCCCCGTGGATGTCGAACTCGCCGCCCAGGTAGGTCAGCGCCATCGCCGAGCACTCCAGGTGCCAGCCGGGCCGCCCGAGGCCCCAGGGCGTCGGCCAGGACGGCTCTCCGGGCCGGGCACCCTTCCACAGGGTGAAGTCCTGCGGGTCCCGCTTGCCGGCACCCGCCGACTCGCCCTGCTGCACCTCGTCGAGCCGCTGGCCGGACAGTGCCCCGTAGGCCTCGTAGGAGCGCACCGAGAAGTAGACGTCGCCGGACGCGGCGTAGGCGTGGCCCCGGTCGATCAGGCGCTGCATCAGCTCGACCATCTGGGTGACGTGGCCAGTCGCGCGTGGGGCGATCGACGCGGGGAGGGCGCCGAGGGTGGCGTAGGCCTCCTCGAACGCGCGCTCGAAGGTGGCCGACCACTCCCACCACGGCGTGTCGTTCTCGCCGGCCTTCCGGAGGATCTTGTCGTCGATGTCGGTGACGTTGCGCACCAGCGTGACGCTCAGCCCGCCGTGGGCCAGCCAGCGGCGCAGCACGTCGTAGCTCAGCGCGCTACGGACGTGCCCGATGTGCGGCGGGCCCTGCGGTGTCGGCCCACACACGTAGATCGACGCCGTTCCGTTCCGCACGGGGTGGAACTCCCGCACGCTCCGGCTCGCGGTGTCGAACAGGTGCAGGCTCACGGCTCTCCCATTCCTCTCGCCGAGAAGGGACGAGGCTAGACAAGGCTACGAGCCTAGTCTCACCGCGAGGACACATGCCGTCGCCACCGCCGCGATCCCCTCGCCCCGCCCGGTCAGGCCCAGTCCGTCGGTCGTCGTGCCGGACACCGTGACCGGTCCGCCGGCTGCCTCGGACAGCACGCGCTCGGCTTCCGCCCGCCGACGGGCGATCTTGGGAGCGTTGCCGATGACCTGCACCGCGGCATTCCCGACGTGGTATCCGGCGGCTTCGACCCTGCTCCGCACCTCGGCCAGCAGCGTGACCCCGTGCGCGCCGGACCAGCGCGGGTCGCCGGTGCCGAACACCGCACCGAGGTCCCCGAGCCCGGCCGCGGAGAGCAGCGCGTCACACAGCGCGTGTGCGGCGACGTCCCCGTCGGAGTGGCCGGCGCAGCCGTCGACGCCGTCCCAGCGCAGCCCGGCGATCCAGCACTCCCGACCGGCCTCCACCGGGTGCACGTCGGTACCGATACCCACGCGGGGGATCACGAGGGCGTTCCGAACAGGGCCTCGGCGACCGTCAGGTCGAACGGGGTAGTGATCTTCATGGCGCGAGGATGCCCGGGCACGGTCGTGACGGCCAACCCGAGCCGCTCGGCCCGCTCGACGGCCGTCCCTGGCCCGGCGGACGACGCGTAGCAGCGTCGCAGCACGTCGGCCCGGAAACCCTGCGGGGTCTGGACGGTCAGCAGGTTCGCCCGGTCGACGGTGGCGGTGACCACGCCGTGGGCGTCGACCCGCTTGACCGTGTCGGCGACCGGGAGGACGGGCACGACCGCCGGCGCGCCGGCGGCCACCGCGTCGACCACGCCGCGCACCAGCGCGGGCGGGGTGAGCGCACGGACCACGTCGTGCACGAGGACGATCTCGAGTTCGGGCGACTCGCCCAGCGCGGCTTCCAGCGCCAGGCACACCGACTCGGTACGGTCGGCCCCGCCGGGAACGACGAGCGCGTCCAGGCTCGCCTCGCTCAACACCGACCGTGTGTGCTCGGTGGCGGAGGGTGGAGCCGCAACGACGACGCGCCGTACGCAGCCCGCTTGGAGCAGGCCGCGCACGGCGTGTACGACGAGGGGAACCCCGTTCACCGGCACCAGTGCCTCGGGGCCCTTGTCACCGAGCAACTCACCTCGCCCTGCGGCGGGGACGAGCGCGACGGTGTTCGCCGACGACGCAGGGTCGTCGGACTCGATTCGATTGTGGCTCAGGGCTAGACGGATGCCGTGGCGAGGACCTCGTCGAGGATCACCTCGGCCTTGCCTTCATCCGTGCCCTCTGCCAGCGCCAACTCGCTGACGAGGATCTGGCGAGCCTTCGCGAGCATGCGCTTCTCGCCGGCGGACAGTCCGCGATCCTTCTCGCGCCGCCAGAGGTCGCGCACCACTTCGGCCACCTTGTTCACGTCGCCCGAGGCGAGCTTCTCGAGGTTGGCCTTGTACCGCCGGGACCAGTTGGTCGGCTCCTCGGTGTGAGGAGCACGCAGGACATCGAAGACCCGGTTGAGACCCTCCTGACCGACGACATCCCGAACACCCACGATCTCGGCGTTGTCAGCGGGGACGCGTACAGTGAGGTCACCCTGGGCGACCTTCAGGACGAGGTACTTCTTCTCCTCGCCCTTGATCACTCGGGTCTCGATTGCTTCGATGAGTGCGGCACCGTGATGCGGGTAGACGACGGTCTCTCCGACCTTGAAAACCATGTGTCCTCTGCCCCTTTCGCTGACTCCATCTTAACACGTGCGGAGAAGGGGGTGTATCGGGCCCGCGATCTGTTACCGCAGGTCAGCGGCCACGTGAGGAGAGCGGCAGGGGTTGACAAACCCGCTCAAGTCGTGCTCGAGGCCGTTGTCAGAGAAATATGATCCACACCGGCGGGATCCACAGTGGACCGGAGAACGCGAACTCGCTTGCGGCGCCGGGCAGACCACTCGATCGGGGTGCCGGCGACCCCGCTACCCTTCCGCATGAGTAGGCATCTGCCCGAGGAAGGACAGCGATGGTGAGTCGTTCGACCGGACCGCTGCGCACGATCCTGCCGGCGGTGGCCGTTGGCCTCGCCGCGCTGCTCGTCGGTTGCAGCGCTGGGCAGGTCACGCAGACCGCCTCGATCAGGCCGGCGGTGAACGGCAACCAGGCCGACGTCGGCGACATCGCCCTGCGCGACGTGATGCTCGCCTACCCGGAGAGCGGTGAGTTCCGCGCCGGTGACCAGGCGGCGGTGCTGCTCTCGATCGTGAACACCGGCAACGCCGACGACGAGCTGGTCTCGGTGTCCAGCCCCGCGGCGACGGACGTCGTGTTGGTCGGCGTGACCAACCTGCCCGCCGGCACCGCGATCAAGGTCATCGAGCCCGAGGAGCCGGTCGGCGAGAGCTCCGCGCCGACCCAGACCTCGGACGCGACCAGCGAGTCGGCGCCCCCGACGGAGTCCTCCGTCCCCGATGAGTCGATCACCGAGCCGCAGCCCCCGGGCGACACCCAGACCGGGACGACCTCCTCGGACGAGTCGGCGCCGCCGCAGACCGAGAGCTCGGACTCGACGGCCACCGAGACGCCCACGAGCCTGGCCCCCGACGAGATCGGTGTCATGAGCATCGTCCTCACCGGCCTGGTCCAGGACCTGCCGATCGGCCGCAACGTGCCGGTCACGTTCGTCTTCGCCGAGGCAGGCGCGGTGACCATCCAGCTGCCGATCGCGTCGCCGGAGACCGCGCGCCAGGACCCGCCGGAGGACGAGGGCGAGGGCGAGCACTGACCCGTCCGGCCGGGACTGTCGGTCCCTGCCCCTAGGTTGGTGCCGTGGCCAAGAGCACCCGACCCGCCAAGCCCGGATACCGCTGCGCCGAGTGCGGGCACGAGTCCGCGAAGTGGTTCGGGCGCTGCCAGGAGTGCCAGGCCTGGGGCACTCTGGAGGAGATCGGCGTCCCCACCAGGGCAACGATGGCCAAGATCGCGGCCGGCGTGCCGAGTTCGCCCGCGCGCCCCATCGCCGAGGTCGACGTCGAGACGGCCCGGGCCAGACGGACCGGCGTCTCCGAGCTGGACCGCGTCCTGGGTGGTGGCCTCGTACCCGGCGCCGTGGTGCTGCTCGCCGGCGAGCCGGGTGTCGGCAAGTCGACATTGTTGCTGGAGGTCGCCTTCCGCTGGGCGGCCAGGGACGGCGCGGCCGCGCCGTCTCTCTACGTCACCGGTGAGGAGTCGGCGGGCCAGGTACGCCTCCGTGCCGAACGCACCGGCAACGTCCACGAGTCGATGTTCCTGGCCGCCGAGAGCGACATAGGGGCGGTGTTCGGCCACGTCGACGCGGTCCGCCCCGGCCTGCTGGTGGTCGACTCGGTCCAGACCCTGGGCTCGACCGAGGTGGACGGCACCCCCGGCGGCGTGACCCAGGTCCGAGCGGTGACCGCGGCCCTCGTCGCCCTGGCCAAGGAACGCGCCCTCCCCGTGGTCCTGGTCGGACACGTCACCAAGGACGGCGCCATAGCCGGCCCTCGCGTCCTGGAACACCTGGTGGACGTCGTCCTCCACTTCGAAGGTGACAAGCATTCCTCGCTCCGGATGGTGCGCGGCGTCAAGAACCGCTTCGGCCCGGCCGACGAGGTCGGCTGCTTCGAACTGGTCGACGACGGCATCCGAGGCGTGCCGGACCCCTCCGGCCTCTTCCTCAACCGCAGGGAGACGGCCGTCCCCGGCACCGCCGTCACCGTCGCCGTGGAGGGCAAACGCCCCCTGCTGGGCGAGGTACAGGCGCTGGTCTCGAAGTCCGCCCTCCCGTCCCCGCGCAGGGCGGTCAGCGGCCTCGACTCGGCCCGGGTGGCCATGGCCCTGGCCGTCCTGGAACGCCGAGGCGGCATCAGGCTGGGGGAGTCCGACGTGTTCACCGCCACCGTCGGCGGCATGAGGATCCACGAACCCGCCGCCGACCTGGCCCTGGTCATGGCCGTGGCCTCCGCCGCAAGAGATGTCCCCCTTCCCCCCGACCTGGTGGTCCTGGGCGAAGTAGGCCTGGCCGGCGAGGTAAGACGAGTAGCCGGCGTCAAGTCCCGCCTGGCCGAGGCCGCCCGCCTGGGCTTCACTCGCGCCCTGGTCCCCCCGGATGCCGGCACCATTCCCAGCGGCATCCAGGCGGTCGTCACCCCTACCCTGGCAGAGGCCCTGGAAGCCCTGCACGTAACGGACCCCAGGTAGGGGCGGCCTTTCGCTTCACCCGCAGCTGCCGAGCGCGAGCAGTCCGGCGAGCCGGGGGAGGCAGAGGCTGCCGGCGAGAGCACGAACCAGGACCAGCCGCATCGGCGGCGAGCCTCCAGCCACCATGCTTCAGGTCCCCGAGCCCAAAGAAGTACCCAGACTCCCTACACCTCCCGGGGCTCCCTCGCACAGGCCGTCTCGTAGCTCCGGGGCATCGGAGTCCAGGGTGGCGAAGCCATCGCGCAGCGACGCCGAAGGCGCCCTTGACGCCGCCGCCCCGGAGTACGACGATCCCCGGCCGAGGGAGCTAGATCAATGCCTCCTGCGTCGAAGGCCGCAAAGCATCCAGGAACGACCGAGCCCACCGGTCAACGTCATGCGTCAGCACCTGCCGCCGCAACGCCCGCATCCGCCGCCGCCCCTCCGCCGGATCGATCGTCAACGCCGCGTGCATGGCGTTCTTGACCCCGTCCAGATCATGCGGGTTCACCAGGAACGCACTGGTCAACTCCGCCGCGGCCCCGGCGAACTCGCTCAGCACCAACGCCCCGCCGAGGTCATGCCGGCAGGCGACGTACTCCTTGCACACCAGGTTCATCCCGTCCCGGACCGGAGTCACCAGCATCACGTCGGCAGCCGAGAAGAACGCCGCCAGCTCCTTGCGGTCGACCGACTGGTGCAGGTAGTGCACGACCGGCCGACCCACTCGGGCGAACTCGCCGTTGATCCGGCTCACCATCTGCTCGATCTCGCTGCGCATGCGCTGGTAGTGCTCGACGCGCTCGCGGCTCGGGGTGGCCAGCTGGACCATCGCGACCTCGCTCGGGTCGACCCGGCCCTCGGTGAGCAGTTCATGCAGTGCGTAGAGCCGCAAGTCGATGCCCTTGGTGTAGTCGAGCCGGTCGACGCCGAGGATGATCTTCCTGGGGTTGCCGAGATCGGCCCGGACCTGTCGGGCCCGTTGCATGGTCTCCTTGCTCCGCGCGATCGTGTCCAGTCCCGACGCGTCGATCGAGATCGGGAACGCGCCAACCCGCACCGACCGGTCACCGACCTGCACGACACCGGGCCGCGTCCGCACGCCCACCGCCCCGCGGCTCGGCTCGAGCCCGATCAGTCGCCGGGCGAGCCACAGGTAGTTCTGCGCACCTCCGGGCCGGTGGAAGCCGACGAGATCGGCCCCGAGCAGCCCGCGGATGATCTCCGCACGCCAGGGGAGCTGCATGAACAGCTCGGTCGGCGGGAAGGGGATGTGCAGGAAGAAGCCGATCCGCAGGTCCGGCCGCAGCTCACGCAGCATCGCCGGCACCAGCTGTAGCTGGTAGTCCTGGACCCACACGACCGCCTCCGGCGCCGCGATCTGCGCGGACGCCTCGGCGAACCGCCGGTTGACCCGCACGTAGGCGTCCCACCAGCTTCGGTCAAACACCGGCGTCGCCACCACGTCGTGGTACAGCGGCCACAGCGTCGCGTTCGAGAAGCCCTCGTAGTAGTCGCGGACCTCCTCGGCGCTCAGCGTGACCGGGTGCAGCCACACCCCGTCCTCGTCGAACTTGTCCACGTTGACGTCGGGCACGCCCGGCCAGCCAACCCAGGCCCCGCTGTGCGAGCGCAGGAACGGTTCCAGGGCGCTGACCAGGCCACCCGGGCTGTGCTTCCACCGTTCGGTCCCGTCCGGCAGTCGCTCCAGGTCTACCGGTAGCCGGTTGGCGACCACGATGAAGTCGGCGCCGCCGCCGTCGGGTGTGTCGGTCGTGCTGTCGCTCATCACGCGCCGCGTGCCTCCCTCGAACCCCGTTCGCGTTCGAGGTTAGTCAAACCTTTACCACCGCGGGTGATGGAACCGCCGCTGACGGGCAGAAAGCATTCGTTCGGCTCACGCGGTCACCGCTTGGGGCCGAACGGGGAGGAGTGGAGCCGGCAAGGGGGCTCGAACCCCTGACCTGCTACTTACAAGGTAGCTGCTCTGCCAATTGAGCTATGCCGGCACTGGAGGACCAGTACCCCAAGCCTAACGGAGGTCACCGGAACACCGTGCGTGGCCGAGTGGGACGGCCGTCACCCCGAGGGCAACCGTTACCTGATCCTGCCGCGTCCGGGACGAGGTCGATTGCAATCGGTTGCCCACTGAGCAATGCTGGCGAACGACAACCGCAGTCTCCAGGTGATGAGGTGAGAGGTCCGCACGTCGGGCCCCATCAGCGTGACGGACCTCGAACGCTCGAACATTTTCCCCAGTGTCGCCATCGAGACCGGATGGGAGTTGGCGCCCTGCCCCGTGTTGGTGGCGGACGTCGCTGGAGTCGTTCGCGCGGTCAACGAGGCTGGTCGGACGCTGCTCCCCACCGCCTACGCGGGCGCGCGGCTCGACGAGGTGGTGCCCGACTGGCTGTCGGCCGCCCACCTGGGGGTCGGGAGCTCCGACGGCGACCCCGCAGGCTGGATCGGCGGGCGCAGCGTCACCGCCCACCCGGTGCGCGGGCTGGACTCGGTCGCCTGGTGGCTGGTCGACGACACCGACGTCCGCCTGGCACGGGAGGACCTGCGCATCGAGCGGGAGCGGACCGCGTTCCTCAGCCGGGCGTCCTCGACGTTGCTCTCCTCGCTGAACCTCCAGCGCTCCATGGACGTCACCGCCGAGCTGGCGGCGGAGAACCTGGCCGAGGCCGCCCTGGTCATCGCACCCTCCGCCGGCCCGCGATACCCGGTGGTCACCTGCCTGCGCGGCGGGCGGGCGGTAAGCAGACAGCTGACCATCGACCCCGACTCCGTCCCCGGCCTCGGCGAGGCGTTGCAGGGCTTTCCGCCAGTGCCGTCGCGCTGGATCGATCCCGCGTCATGCCCGTCCTGGGTGGTGCCGGAGGGGTTCGGCGAGGTCGGCTCGGTGGTGGTCACGCCGCTGCCCGGCCACGGCGTCCCGGCCGGCGCGCTGATCCTGCTCCGCACGACCGCGCAGAACGCGTTCGGCACCCAGGAGGAGATCTTCGCCCGGCTGTTCGCCGCCAGGGCTGGCGCGGCGATGTCGGCCGCGCGGATGTACGCCGAACAGGCTTCGATCACCGACACGTTGATGCGGGAACTGCTCCCGCCGCGGCTGCACCGCGTCGCGGGTGTCGACTTCGCCGGCGGCTACCGGGCCTCGGCGACGACCGAGCGGGTGGGCGGCGACTTCTACGACGTGCACCCCGCCGCGGACGACACCGGCGAGTCCCTGGCGGTGCTCGGCGACGTCTGCGGCAAGGGGCTGGACGCGGCCGTGCTCACCGGCAAGATCCGCAACACCCTGCACGCCCTGCTGCCGTTGGCCGACGACCACGCCCAGATGCTCCGGCTGCTCAACAGGGCCCTCGTCGCGAGCGACGGCTCCCGGTTCGCCACCCTGGTACTGGCCTCGGCAGCCCGCGAAGGCGAGAATGTCCGGCTCCGGCTGACCTGCGCCGGCCACCTGCCACCACTCGTCGTCCGCGCGGACGGCCGGGTGGAGGAGGCGCCGACGCGGGGAGTGCTGGTCGGCGTGCTGCCCGAGGTGGCGTCGACGACCGCCCACGTGACGCTCGCCCCCGGCGAGACCTGTCTGCTCTACACCGACGGGATCACCGAGGCCAGGGGCGGTCCGTTCGGCGACGTCATGTTCGGGGAGGAGCGGCTGCGCTCCGCGCTCGCCGAATGCGCCGGCCTGCCCGCCGAGGCCGTCGTCGAGCGAGTCCAGATGCTCGCCGCGGAGTGGGTCGGCGGTGGCCGGCACGACGACATGGCCGTGCTGGCGATCACCGCTCCCAGGGCACTCGGGTATGTCGGCTGACTCCCTGACCGGTGTCCGGCCGGTCCCCCGCTATGTCGACCTGCTCTGGGACGCCGTCGTCGTGGGCGACGAGGCTGGGGCGCGCGGTGTCGTCGCCGGCGCCCTCGCCGACGGCCTCGACCGGGAGAGCCTGCTGCTCGACGTGATCGGCGCCGTCCAGCGCAGGATCGGTCAGGAGTGGGCCGCGGGGCGGCTCCGCGTCGCCCAGGAGCATGCCGCCACCGCGATCAACGACCGGGTGATCGCCGCGCTGCCGATCCATCCGCGCCCAGTGGACGGTCCCGTCGGCCACGTGACCGTCGCCTGCGTCGACGGCGAGTGGCACGCCCTGCCCGCGCGGCTGCTCGCGGAGGTGCTGCTGCTGCGTGGCTTCCAGGTTGACTTCCTCGGCGCCCACGTGCCCGGACCGCACCTCATCGCCGACCTGCATCGCACGGCGCCGGATGCGGTGGCCCTCTCCGGCTCGATAGCGACTCGGTTACCCACTGCCCACGCGACGATCTCCGCGTGTCAGGCCGCCGGTATCCCGGTGATCGCCGGCGGAGCGGCCTTCGGCTACGACGGTCGCTACGCGCGCCTGTTCGGCGCCGAGTGGGCGCCCGACGCCCGGGCGGCCGCCGACCGCCTCGCGCGGCCGTTGCCCCGGCCGCGTCCGGCCCACAAGCCCATCGACGACCTGCCGCACCTCGCCGACCAGGAGTACACGATGGTCTCGCGGACCGCCTCCCGCCTGGCCAGGACGGTGTACAAGCGACTGGAGAGCCGGGTCCCGGCTATGCGGGACTTCAGCGACCTGCAGCGGCAGCACACGGCGGAGGACCTGCGACACATCGTCGACTTCCTCGCCACTGCCCTCTACACCGGCGACGACGAGCTGTTCGTCGGGTTCGTGACCTGGACCGCGGGTATTCTCGAGTCGCGCCGGGTGCCGGCGAACACCCTGCTGCCCACCCTGGGTCTGCTTGGCGACGAGCTGCGGGAGTTCCCCCGCGCCGTCCGCATGCTGACCCGGGCGGGTGAGCACCTGTCGTCCACCATCAGCACCACCGGAAAGACCGAATGACGTTACCGCCAGCCCCGTTGACGTGTACCTGGAGCACTCCCCACAGCCACACCGGCCGGATCGCGCTCGTCGGTGAGCTGGACTACTCCAGCGTCGAGGAGTTCCTCGTCACCATCACCGAGCGCCTGGAGGTCAACCCAGGACTGCGCGACCTCCACATAGACTGTCGCGACCTGGAGTTCTGCGACTCGCTCGGGCTGGCCGCACTGCTCACGGTCCACCGGCGCGTCGTGGCGGCCGGGGCGGTCCTGCACCTGGACAACCGTCGGCCCGCGTTCGATCGCATGCTCACCATCACCGGGACGCTGCACCACCTCGCCGGTGGCGCCCACAAGGAGGTCGGCACGTGACGGATCAGCTCGAGCTGACTGTCGACACCGAGGGCGAGACAGTCCTCGTGCATGCCCGCGGCGAGGTCGACGGCGAGAGCGCACACTGGTTCGAGGAGACGCTGCGCGAGCAGCTCGGAACCGCCAAGGCGTTGGTCGTCGACCTGCTCGGTATCGAGTTCTTCGCCTCGGCAGGGCTCAACACGCTGGTGACCGTGCACAAACAGGCGACGGCGAACGACCTGCCGTTCGTGGTCGTCGCGGCTCACCGTGCGGTGCTCCGGCCGATCACACTGCTTGGGCTCGACTCGACGCTGACGTTGCGGGCGTCGGTGGCCGAGGCGCTGGCCGCGGTCGGGCGCTGATCGCTTCTTCACCCCTTCGGGGGGCCCCTTCGGGTTGTCCGAGGTGTCCGTGCGGGTTGCGCGGGGAAGTTCTTGGGTGCCGTGCGAAGGGGTCTCCGCGGCGGCCGGTGGGTTGTCCTGGCCGCCGCGGGTCTGTTCCGTGGTGCGCTTTCGGGGGGTTTGGGCTTCCCTGCTGCTGGAATCTCAGGCCAGGGAGGGGAGGCCCTTGGTGCTGTCCGCTGGTCGTCCGGAGGGGAGGGTGCGGGCCAGGGCGCAGATCGCCACCAGGCGCATGCTCACCCAGTCGGCGTGGGCCCAGTCGGCTGGTTCTGTCGGCACTCGGAGTTGGCCGCCTCGGTCGCGTACGTGGTCGAGCATGCCTTGGGCGTAGCCGGCCAGAAGCACGGTTCCGGCCACGGCGGCGCCGGACTCCGCGCCCGACTCGAGGATGTCGCGTACCGCGGCCGCGTGTTGGTCGATCACCGCGGTCAGGCCGGGGATCGTGGCCGCGGCGAGCAGACCGGCGCCCATGTGACCCTGCAGCCGGTCCAGCAGGCGTCGCGCGGAGCGCTCCAGCCGTCGAATCCTCATCCAGATCACCTACCTGAGCTCGAAGCCACCCGAGTGTGTAGCACGTCATCACGATTGGACCGCATTCAAACGTGTGATGCGCCACAGTCATCACTCGGTTCGCGGACCGTCCCCGGATCCATCGGCGGGGTGGCTCGCGGGGCTTAAGAAAATCGACCGAGCGGGATGTCGAACACGGGCGGGGCGGCTCCGACTTCCTCGTGATCGGCCGGCGGTGCCGGTCCAGGACATAAGGAGAACGACATGAAGTTCCTGCTGATCATGCAGGTCAACCCCGCGGCGATGGAGGCGCTGACCGATGCGGAGCGCGAGGAGATCATGAGTGGGCACGGCGCGTTCATGGCCGCCGTGCAGGAGTCTGGCGAGTTCGTCCTGACCCAGGCGCTGGCCGACCCGACCAACACCACGACCGTCCGCGGCACCGGTGGCGTACCCGCCGTCACCGACGGTCCGTTCCTCGAGGCCAAGGAGTTCATGGGGGGCTTCCACCTCGTCGACTGCGAGAGCCAGGAGCGGGCGGTCGAGCTCGCCAAGCAGATCCCGGACACCAGGTTCGGCGGCTTCGCGGTCGAGGTGCGGCCGGTGATGTTCTCGGCCGGGTTGGACGAGTGACCGGAGCGGACCAGGTCGAGGACCTGCTGCGCCGGTTGGCGCCGCGGGTCCTCGGCCTGTTGGTCCGCCGGCACGGCCAGTTCGACGCGTGCGAGGACGCCGTGCAGGAGGCGCTGCTGGCCGCGGCCACGCAGTGGCGCGTCGAGGGGGTGCCGACCGAGCCGGCCGGGTGGCTGGTCACCGTGGCCGGCCGGCGGCTGACCGACCAGTGGCGCAGCGACGCCGCCCGCCGCCGGCGGGAGAGCGTGGTCGCCGCGGCCCGGCCCTACCACGAGCTGATGTCCCCGGACCCGGCCGAGGAGCTGGACCGGCATCGCGACGACACCCTCACGCTGCTGTTCCTGTGCTGCCACCCGGAGATCTCCGCGCCGTCCCAGCTGGCGCTCACCCTGCGGGCGGTCGGCGGGCTGACGACCGAGCAGATCGCCAACGCGTTCCTGGTGCCTGAGATCACCATGGCGCAGCGGATCAGCCGCGCGAAGCAGCGCATCAGGGCCGTCGGCGCCCGGTTCGCGATGCCGGACGAGCAGGAGCGGGGTGAGCGGCTCGCGGTCGTGCTGCACGTGCTCTACCTGATCTTCAACGAGGGCTACACCGCGACCTCGGGCCCGGACCTGCAGCGGGTCGAGCTGACGACCGAGGCCGTCCGGCTGGCCCGCGAGGTGCGCCGGCTGCTGCCCGACCAGGGCGAGGTCGCGGGACTGCTCGCGCTCATGCTGCTCACCGACGCCCGCCGGGCCGCCCGGGTCACCTCGACCGGCGCCATGGTGCCGCTGGCCGAGCAGGACCGGTCGCGCTGGGACCGGGCCCGGATCGCCGAGGGCGTCGAGCTGGTCTCCCGCAGCATGGCGACGGCGCCGCTGGGTCCCTACCAGCTCCAGGCGGCGATCGCGGCCGTGCACGCCGAGGCGGCCAGCACCGAGGACACCGACTGGCGAGAGATCCTGGTGCTCTACGGCATCCTCGACCGCATCGCGCCGAACCCGATGGTCACGCTGAACCGAGCCGTCGCGACGGCGATGGTGCACGGTCCCCGTGCCGGCCTGGCCCTGCTCGACGCGCTCGACGGCGACCGCCGGGTGGTCGGGCACCACCGGCTGGATGCCGTCCGGGCGCACCTGCTCGAGCTGGCCGGCGAGCCGGCGTCGGCGGCCGAGCACTACCGGCTGGCGGCCAGGGGAACGCTCAACCTGCCCGAGCGCCGGTACCTGGAGGGGAAGGCCGCGGCGTGGGCTGGACTTCAGGAGTAGTTCAGGGTTTACCCCGTGGTGTTTCTCAGTGCCCGGCTCGTACCGTCGGCCTCGTACTGCAACGCACACCCGCCGGTGTCGCGGGCTTCACAGCTCGTGCTGGTCCACCTGGCTCGGTGGGTGCCCACCGTGGGTCTAATCTCGCGACGTACGGGAGTAAAGGGGGTTGTCGTGGGCGTGAAGACACGTGTCACGGGTTGGGTGACGCGCTGGTACCTGGCCCGTGCGCAGCGCAAGGGCTTCGACCTGTCCGACATGGCACTGCTGCCGGACTCGGCGCTGATGCCCCTGCGGCGCGACGGGCTCGACCCGGTGCCCGAGCTGGGGGAGCTGCGCGAGCGGGAGCCCGTCAGCAAGCTCAACATCCCCTTCGGCGTCAACGTCTGGCTGGTCAGCGGCCTCGACGAGGCCAAGGCCGTCCTGGGTGACGCCAAGCGCTTCAGCAACGACTTCGCCAACCTGGCCGGCAAGGGCCTGTCGGTGACGCACAGCCCGGGCGGCCTCGGCTTCGCCGACCCGCCGGAGCACACCCGGCTGCGCAAGCTGCTGACCCCCGAGTTCACCATGCGCCGGCTGAACCGTCTGACTCCCGGCATCAAGGCCATCGTCGAGCAGCGCCTGGACGCCATGGCCGCCGTCGACGGTCCGGTCGACCTGGTCGAGGAGTTCGCCCTGCCGATCCCGTCGCTGGTCATCTGCGAGCTGCTCGGGGTGCCCTACGAGGACCGCGGCGACTTCCAGCGGCTGTCGGTGGCGCGGTTCGACCTGTTCGGCGGGGCGACGGCCTCGCTCGGTGCGATCAGCGAGTCGCTGGAGTACCTGCTCGGCGTGGTCGAGAAGCAGCGCGCGCAACCCGGCGACGGACTCCTCGGCATGATCATCAAGGAGCACGGGGACGCGGTCTCGGACATGGAGCTGGCCGGCCTCGCCGACGGCGTGCTCACCGGGGGGTTCGAGACCACGGCCAGCATGCTCGCGCTCGGCGCCCTCGTTCTGCTCCAGGACCCGGACTCGTTCAAGCTGGTGCACGACGACGACGCGGCGGTGCACGACTTCGTCGAGGAGCTGCTGCGGTACCTGACCGTGGTCCAGGTCGCCTTCCCGCGGTTCGCCCGCGAGGACATGGAGGTCGGTGGGACCAAGATCTCGGCCGGCGACGTGGTCGTCGTCTCCCTGGCCAGCGCCGACCGTGACCCGGCGCTCGGCCCGGACCTCGAGCGCGTTGAGCCCACCCGCGCCGCCACCTCCCACCTGGCCTTCGGCTACGGCGTGCACCGCTGTGTCGGCGCGGAGCTGGCCAGGATGGAGCTGCGGGAGGCCTATCCGGCGCTGGTACGCCGGTTCCCGTCGATGCGGCTGGCCACCTCGGCCGAGGACCTCGACTTCCGCAAGGCCTCCATCGTGTACGGCGTGGACCGCTTACCGGTCCTCCTGGACTGAGCTCGCCGGAGGTCGTCGGGAGTGATCGAAGTGGTGTCCCGGTCGCCGGGGGCGCATGCTCGGCTGGGGCGGTGAAACTGTTCCCGCCGGTGCGGAGCGCGGGCGTCACGCCAGGGCAGCCGCGGACGATCGTCGTCGTTGACGGGCGATACAGTTCCGCTCTGCCGCTGTGTGCCAGCCTGGCGTGACGTGCTCGAGCACACACCCCTTGCGAGAGAGTCGAACGACGTGACCGTTGAACCCCTGTGCATCGGCCGAGGGACGTGCCATGACGGCTGAGGCCCTCCCCGCTGAGCTGCGCCGCGCGATCGTCCAGATCGCCCGTACCCCCCGCCTCCTGGTCGCCTGCGACTACGACGGCACGCTGGCGCCCATCGTGGAGAACCCCGAGCACGCCCGGCCGCTGAACGAGTCGGTCGGCGCGCTGCGCTCGCTGGCCGGGCTGCACGAGACCACCACCGCGGTGATCTCCGGCCGGGCCCTGCGGGACCTGGCCACCCTCTCGCGGCTGCCGTCGGAGGTACACCTGGTCGGCAGCCACGGCTCCGAGTTCGACATCGGCTTCGTGCACGCCCTCGACGACGGCGCCCGTGACCTGCACCGGCGGCTCGAGACCGAGCTCGAGCGGCTGGTCGCGGGTGCCGAGGGGGTTCAGCTCGAGGTCAAGCCGGCGAGCATCGCCGTGCACACCCGCCGCGCTCCGGCGGAGATCGGCACCAGGGTCAGCGACGCGGTCCGCTCCGGCCCGTGCACCTGGGACGGCGTGCAGGTGACCGAGGGCAAGGAGGTCATCGAGCTCGCGGTCGTACAGACCGACAAGGGCCACGCGCTGGACGTCCTGCGCCACCAGGTCGGCGCGAGCGCCGCCGTGTTCGTCGGCGACGACGTCACCGACGAGAAGGCCTTCGCCCGCCTCGCCGGGCCGGACCTGGGGGTCAAGGTGGGGGCGGGCGAGAGTCTCGCCGGGTTCCGCATCGCCGACCCGGCCGAGGTCGGCATGGTCCTCGCGTTCCTGCTCGAGGAGCGGCGCAACTGGCTCTACGGCGAGCAGGCCCCGCCGATCGAGCGGCTGACGATGCTCGCCAGCGAGCGGTCGGTCGCACTGCTCACCCCGGACGCCCGCCTGACCTGGATGTGCCACCCGGAGCCGGACTCGGCGGCGGTGTTCGCCGACCTCCTCGGCGGCACGTCGGCCGGCCACTTCTCGGTCACCCCCGAGCGGGGCGGCCTCCCGCTCGGCCAGCGCTACCTGCCCGGCACGATGACCGTCGAGACGCGCTGGTCCGGCCTGCTGGTCACCGACTACCTCGACCACTACGCCTACGCGCACCGGACCGACCTCGTGCGGGTCGTCTCCGGCAACGCGCCGGCGGTCGTGGAGTTCGCGCCGCGGCCGGAGTTCGCTCAGGTTCAGGTCCGCCTCATCGCATCGGCCGACGGCCTGCGGGTGTTGGGCACCTCCGACCCGGTCGTGCTGCGCGCACCCGGGATCACCTGGGAGATCACCTCGGACGGCATGCACGACACCGCACGGGCGGTGGTCCACCCCCGGCCGGAGGAGCCGGTGGTGCTGGAGCTGCGGTGCGGCACCAACGACCTCGACCCGCACAAGGTCCCCCAGCAGGAACGGGCCGCGCGCTCGGCCGCCTACTGGACCGACTGGCTTGACGGCCTGACCCTGCCTCCGGTGGAGAAGGAGCTGGTGGCGCGCTCCGCGCTGACCCTGCGCGGCCTGTGCCACGCGGAGACGGGCGCGATCATGGCGGCGGCCACCACCTCGCTGCCCGAGGAGCTCGGCGGCATCCGCAACTGGGACTACCGCTACTGCTGGCTGCGCGACGGGGCGATGACCGCGAAGGCGCTGGTGTCGGTGGGCTCCACTGGCGAGGCCGAGAAGTTCCTCACCTGGCTGCACGGGGTGCTCGCCACGCTGCCGGGTCCGGAGCTGCTGCACCCCCTGTACACCATCGCCGGCACCACCCTGCCCGCCGAGGCCGTGATCGACACGCTGCCCGGCTACGCCGGGTCCCGACCGGTGCGCGTGGGCAACCTGGCCAACCAGCAGGTCCAGCTGGACGTGTTCGGCCCGGTCGTCGACCTGGTCGCCGCCCTGTCCGAGGCCCGAGGCACGCTGACCGACGGCGACTGGCGGATGGTCTGCGCGATGGCCGAGGCAGTCGCGCGACGCTGGCACGAGCCCGACCACGGCATCTGGGAGGAGCGGCACCGGCCTCGCCACCACGTGTACTCGAAGGTCATGTGTTGGCTGACGATCGACCGCGCGATCGTCCTGGCCAACACCTACGGTCGCGAGGTCGACCCGGCCTGGCCGCCGCTGCGCGACCAGATCGCCGAGGACGTGCTGACCAAGGGCTGGAACGAGCAGGTCCGCTCGTTCACCACCGCCTACGACGGCACCGACCTGGACGCCGCGACGTTGCTCGTCGGCATGGTAGGCCTGCTCGACCCGGGCGACGAGCGCTTCCACTCCACGGTCACCGCGATCGAGGCCGAGCTGCGCAGCGGGTCGACCGTCTACCGCTACCACCGCGACGACGGCCTGCCGGGCAACGAGGGCGGCTTCCACCTGTGTGCCGCGTGGATGATCGAGGCGTACCTGCTCACCGGTCGCCGGACCGAGGCGGAGGACCTGTTCGCCCAGATCGTCGACGCTGCCGGGCCGACGGGGTTGCTGCCGGAGGAGTACGACCCGGTCGCCGAGCGCTCGCTGGGCAACCACCCGCAGGCGTACTCGCACCTCGGCCTGATCCGGTGCGCCCAGCTCCTCTCCGAGTGACCGGCGGTCCTCAGCGCTGCTCGCGGCGTTCCCGCTTGCCCCGGGCGATCTCGGTGGCCAACGCGTCGAGGTGCGGTGTCCAGAACCGGCGGAAGTTCGACAGCCACTGGTCCGCCTCACGCAGCGGCGTGGGGTCGACCGTGTAGAGCCGGCGCGTGCCTTCGGCGCGAACCCGGGCGAACCCGTGCTCGCGGAGTACCTTCAGGTGTTGCGAGACGGCGGGCTGGGTGATCCCGAACTCCTCCCGCACCACCGAGGCGACCTCGCCGGCAGGCAGCTCCCCGTCCGCGAGGAGCTCGAGGATGCGCCGGCGGACCGGGTCACCGAGGACGTCGAACGCGTGCACGACAGCCACGGTAACGGTCGGTAACTTTATAAGTCAAAGGTGAAACATTGCGAGTGGTGGCTGTGTCCGACACCCACGCGCCACGGCGCTGGAAGTCCTGTCCGCCCCGGGTGGCCAGCGTCGCGGAGGGCGCGGACCTGATCCTGCACGCGGGCGACGTGTGCGTGCCGTCCGTGCTGGACGAGCTGACGGCGTTCGCTCCGGTGCACGTGGTGCTGGGCAACAACGACGGTCCGGAGGTCGCCGAGTGGGGCGCGCCGGAGACCCTGGAGCTCACGCTCGACGGCCTGCGGGTCGCGATGATCCACGACAGCGGGCAGAAGACCGGCCGGACCGCACGCATGCGCCGCCGGTTCCCGGACGCCGACCTCGTGGTGTTCGGCCACTCCCACATCCCGCTCGACGAGACCGGCGACGGCCTACGCATCTTCAACCCCGGCTCACCGACCGACAAGCGGCGGCAGCCGCACGGAACGGTCGGGGTCCTGGAGATCTCCTCCGGTGAGTTGGTCTCCGCCCGGATTGTCGAGGTCACCTGAGCACGCCTCGAGCCCTGTTCGAGACTGTCGCGATCTGATGGTCGAGTGAAACCCGACCGATCCGGAGGATGTGGCATGGCCTCGACGTTCGTCGACGTGCTGGTACAGCGGGCCGCCGAGCCGTCCGCCGCCGCCTTCGACGTGGTCGACCGCGCGGGGTCGACCTTCCTCGGCTGGGCCGAGGTGGACAGCCGGGCCCGCGCCGTCGCCGCCTCGCTCGCCGGCCGCGGGCTGACCGGGCGGCGGGTGGCGGTCCTGCTGCCACCGGGTGCGGCGTACGTGACCGTGCTGCTGGGTTGTCTGTACGCGGGCGCGGTGGCCGTTCCGCTGCCGCCGCTGCCCCCGGCCGAGCACCCCGACCGGCCGCGCCGGCTCGCGGTGGTCCCCGATGCCGCTCCTGCGGCTGTGTTGGCTGATGCCGCTCCTGCGGCTGTGTTGGCTGATGCCGCTCCTGCGGCTGTGTTGGCTG
>NZ_MSIE01000089.1 GCF_001921205.1 Actinophytocola xanthii
CGCGGCGGTGGTCCTGCCGGCGGGGGCGCCCGCCGAGCTGGCCGGCGTTCCCGTGGTGTCCGACGCGGAGCTCCTGGCGGGGGCGCCGGAGGGCTGGCGGCCACCGGAGATCGGCCCGGACACCCTGGCCCTGTTGCAGTACCCCGCTGGCGCCGACCCCCGCGGCGTCATGGTGTCGCACGCCAACCTGCTCGCGAGCTGCCGACAGCTCGCGAGCCTGTTCGGCAGCGGACCGGACGCCGGGGTGGTGAGCTGGTTGCCCCCGTACCGGGACATGGGCCTCGTGTCCGGCGTGCTGTTCCCGATCTTCGCCGGGAGCCGGTCCACCCTGCTCGATCCCGGGCTGTTCCGGACCGATCCGGCCCGGTGGCCGAGGTTGGTCGCCGAGCGCGGTGCCCGGATCAGCGGCGGCCCGGGTGCGGCCTTCGAACTGGCCGGCACCGTCGGCGAGAACGAGCTCGCCGGCCTGGACCTGTCCACCTGGGAGATCGCGTTCACCGACGGTACGCCGGAGACCATGGACCGGTTCGTGGCACGGTTCGGCGGCAACGGCTTCCGACGCGAGGCGTTCTTCCCGTGCTACTGGCTGACCGAGGCGACGTCGTTGGTCGCTGGCCGGCGGGCACCGGCGGTGACCTCCTTCGACGCCGACAGCCTGGCTCCCGGCCGGTCGACCCGACCCACCGAAGCGGGCACGCCGGTACTCGACCGCGGGCGGCCGGCCGACGAGCTCGACGTCGCCATCGTCGACCCGCTGACCGCCACCCGGTGTCCGGACGGGACAGCGGGTGAGATCTGGGTCTCCGGTCCCAGTGTCGCCGTGGGCTACCTCGGCCGGCCGGAAGCCAGCGAGCACACCTTCTGCGCCCGCCTCCGCGGCTCGACCGACAACTACCTGCGGACCGGAGACCTCGGCTTCGTCCACGACGGCGGACTGCACGTCGCCGGGATGGCCGCCTGAGCACCGTCTAGAAGTCGAACACCGTTCCGGTGCCCATGGACATCAGGCACGGGTTCGCGAACCGCTCGCGCCAGCGAACGGGTTCGCCATCCCAGTCGCCCCGCGCCACCGCGACCACGGGGCGGTACTCCATCGTGCACATTCCGTCCTCGCGGCCGAGCTCGTCGAAGTCGCCGCCCGCCGCGGCGAGCTCCCGGCACGCGCGGACCGGGGCGGGATGCGTCCCGCCCGGGGGGTCGCAGAGCAGGCGCACGACGTGCAGTGCCCCCTCCGGACCCAGCACCGCCAGGGTCAGCGTCGAGGTCCGCGGCTCCGCGTCCGCGGTCGGCGCGAGGACGACCGAGAGCGACGCCGCGAGAGCGAGCAGTGTGCCTCCGAGCCGATGGGAAGTCATACCTCCACAGTGGACCCGGCTACGGGGCGGCGGCAGAGCGACTCGTGGGTAACGCCCCGATCGTGTCAGGCCGTCCGGGCGGGACGAAAAACGGTGGCGGGTGGGCACCGCACCGACGATGCTGCCCCCATGGAGATCCGGGCAGCCACGGACGAGGACTGGGCGCAGATCTGGCCTTTCCTGCGCGAGATCGTGGCCGCGGGGGAGACCTACACCTGGCCGCGGGACGTCACCGAGGAACAGGCCCGCGGCATGTGGATGCCCACCCCGCCGGCGCGGACCGTCGTCGCGGTGGACCGTGACACGGTGGTCGGCACCGCGAAGCTGGGGCCCAACCACCTCGGGCCCGCCTCGCACATCGCCAACGCGAGCTTCATGGTGCACCCCGACCACGGCGGACGGGGCGTCGGCCGGGCGCTGGGTACCCACGTCCTGGAGCTGGCCCGCGCGGACGGCTACCGGGCGATGCAGTTCAACGCGGTCGTGGCGACCAACACCGCCGCAGTCGCGCTCTGGCGTTCGCTCGGCTTCGAGGTGATCGCGACGCTGCCCGAGGGGTTCGAGCACGCGACCAGGGGGTTCGTCGGCCTGCACATCATGTACCGGAAGCTGTGAGAACCTCGGAGGTATGAGGATCGCAGTCGCCGCCGACGAGCGGGTGGGGGTGGCCGAGGCCATCGTCGAGGAGCTCCGCAACCGCGGGCACGAGCCCCTGCCGCACGGTGCCCTGAACGAGGAGGAGCGCGACGACTGGGCGTGGGCCAGCGAGGCGGCCGCCCGGGACGTCGTGGAGGGCCGGGCCGAGCAGGCGATCGTGGCCTGCTGGACCGGGACCGGCGCCTCGATCGCGGCCAACAAGGTCACCGGTGTCCGGGCGGCGCTGTGTGTGGACGCCGAGACAGCCCGCGGCGCACGGCGCTGGAACGACGCCAACGTCCTCGCCCTCTCCCTGCGCCTGACCAGCGCTCCTCAGCTCACCGAGATCCTCGACGGCTGGTTCGCCGGCAACGCCAGCGACGACGAGTCGGACCAGGCCAACATCCGCCACCTGGACGAGATCTAGTCGGTCTGGCCAGATCTGGCCGGAGCCGGCCGGGTTCAGAGGTCGGCGAGGACCGTATGGGGGCGGTACGGCGCCTCCAGCCTGGCCCGCTCCTCCTCGGTCAGGGTCAGGTCCACGGAGGCGACCGCGTCGTCGATGTGGTGCGGCTTGGTCGCGCCGATGATCGGCGCGGTGACCGCCGGGTTGCCGTGCAGCCAGGCCAGTGCCACCTGCGCGGCCGGGACCCCGCGTTCGGCGGCCACCTCGCGTACGACGTCCACCACGTCGAAGTCGTCCTCGCTGTAGAGGGTGTCGGCGAAGGCGTCGTTGTCCGCGCGGGTCGTGTTCCGGGTGCCGCCACGCTCCCGGCTGCCCGCCAGCATGCCGCGCGCGAGTGGGCTCCACGGGATCACCCCCACGCCCTCGTCCAGGCACAGCGGCAGCATCTCCCGCTCCTCCTCGCGGTAGAGCAGGTTGTAGTAGGGCTGCATGGACACGAACCGCGTCCAGCCGTTGGCCCTGGCCAGGTACTGCGCCTTGGCGAAGCGCCAGGCCGGCATGGTCGAGGCACCGAGGTACCTGGCCTTCCCCGCCTTGACCACGTCGTGCAGCGCCTCGAGCGTCTCCTCGATCGGCGTCTCCTCGTCCCACCGGTGGATCTGGTAGAGGTCGACGTGGTCGGTGCCCAGCCGCCGCAGCGACCCGTCGATGGCGGCCATCACGTGCTTGCGGGACAGGCCGCGGTCGTTGGGCCCGGGGCCGGTGGGGAAGTACAGCTTGGTGGCGAGCACGTAGTCGTCGCGGGAGGCGAAGAGCGTGCCGAGCAGCCGGCCGGTGATCTCCTCGGTGAGGCCGCTCGAGTACATGTCGGCGGTGTCGAAGAACGTGATGCCGGCCTCGACCGCGCGCCGCACGATCGGCTCGGCGGCCTCCTCGTCCAGGTACCAGGCCCGGCGCCGCGGGTCGCCGTAGCTCATCATGCCGAGGCAGATCGACGAGACCTTCAGCCCCGTGCCGCCGAGTCGAACGTGTCGCACGTGTTCGTTATACCCGCCGGTCCTCGATCTTGCCCCCATCCGTGTGGGGCGCCACGATGCTCTTTGTACTCCCGTGGCGAGGAGGAGGGTCGGATGGCGTTCGACGCTCAGGACAAGGCCAGGCAGCTCTACGAGGCCCGTCGCCGGCGGGTGCCGATCCCGCCCTTCACCGAGGCCGACCCCACCCTCGGTGCCGAGGAGGGGTACCTCGTCCAACAGGAGCTGGTCCGGCTGCTGGTCGCCGACGGCGACCGGGTCGTCGGGCACAAGGTCGGGCTGACCTCCAGGCCGATGCAGCGGATGTTCGGCATGGACTCCCCGGACTACGCCCCTGTGCTGGCCTCGACGCTTCACGGCAGCCCTGCGGAGCTCTCGATGAGCGGCTTCATCGCGCCCAAGATCGAGGCCGAGATCGTGTTCGTACTCGGCGACGAGCTACGCGGCCCGGGGGTGAGCATCACCGACGCGAGCCGGGCGGTGGCCGGGGTGGCGGCGGCTGTCGAGATCGTCGACTCGCGGATCGTCGACTGGCGGATCGGTCTGGCCGACACCGTGGCCGATCTCGCCTCCAACGGCGCCGTCGCCACCTCCGGCCGACTGGTACCGCTCGACCGACTGTCCAATATGGATACTCGATTGATCGGGATGGTGATGACCCGCAACGGTGAGCTCGTCGACACCGGCGCCGGTGCGGCAGCGCTCGGCGACCCGGTTGGCGTGATCGCCTGGCTGGCCAACACCCTGGGCGAGCGTGGCGTCGTGCTCGAGGCCGGCCATCTGATCATGACCGGCGCCCTGCACGCGGCGGCCCCGATGGCGGCCGGTGACGTGTTCCTGGCCGAGTTCGACGAGCTGGGCCCGGTCACCGTCCGGGTCGTGGAGTGAAGGGGGAAGCCATGACCGTGCTCCACCCGGCGCACGCTCTCGATCTCGGCGAGCCGATGGTGGTCGAGGACGGCGCGACGGTCGAACCGTCGCTCGCCTTCGTCCTCGGCTCTGATGTAGACAGTCCATACGCGACAGTGATCGAGGTGCTCGGTGCGACGGCGGCGGTGTGCCCCGCGTTGTCGGTCGGTGGCCGGTACCTGCTCGGCAACCCGGTCCCGGTAGCCGGCATCGACCTGCGGTTGGTCGGGGTCGTGCTGGAGTGCAACGGCGACGTGGTCGCCACCGCCGCCGGCGCCGCCTGTGGCGGCCACCCCGCGGTGGCGGTCGCCAGGTTCGCCCGTTCCTTCGGCGAGGACGCGCTGCGCGCCGGCCAGGTCGTGCTCGCCGGTGCGCTGACCGAGCCGCTGCCGGTGGCGGCCGGCGACGTGGTCGTGCTGTCGGTCGGCCGCCTCGGCAGTGTTCAGCTCGCCTGTCGCTGAGCGGGAGCCCAGTTCACGTCCCGCCCGCTGAAGGCGAGCAGCTGAGCCTGGATCGGGGCGTCCTCGGGCACCGGCTGGGGGTGTGCGAACGCCTTGCCCGGGCCGCGCAGGTGCTCGGGGAACCCCTGGACCACGCGCAGCGCCGCGGCGGCCAGGTCGTCATCGAACCGCACCTCGAGCCCGACCGCGCGGCCGATGTCCCAGCCGTGGACGAGCACGTCCGCGAAGTGCACGACCATCAGTGCCTGACCGTTGAGCTGGAACCCGGCCAGGTCGAACGTCCTGTCCAGGACGGTGGGGTCATCGTAGGCGTCGGCCACCGCCCGGCTGGTGGTCGCGAAGTCCGCTGCCAGTGAGTCCACGTAGGACTCATCTCGGACCTTGCGGAGCAGGTCCTGGTTGTTGGTGACCATGTGGTCGATGATCTCGCGGACGGCCCACTGGTCGCAGGGCGTCCGCTCGTCCAGCAGGTCCTCCGACACGCGCTCGATGACCGCGCCGGTGGCCGCGTCGGCCCTGCGGACAAGTGCGATGACATCCATGCCTACACCTCCCATTGTGAACGGTCGTGCTATTTGTTGAGGGCGAAGATAGCGGTTATCCCCAAGAGGTGTCCACAGGTGTGGAAAAAACAGGCACGGTTGTCTACATTGTTGCTGTGGATGGGCGGGTGCTTCGCGGAGAGCAGACCAGGGCGGCGGTACTGGGCCGTGCGATGGGTATCGCATCGGTGGAGGGGCTCGAAGGGCTCTCGATCGGCCGGCTCGCCGCCGAGCTCGAGGTGAGCAAGAGCGGGGTGTTCGCGCGGTTCGGCTCGAAGGAGGAGCTCCAGCTCGCCACCGTGGCCGCCGCGCGGGAGGTGTTCCTCGACGCGGTGGTGCGGCCGGCGTTCGAGGTGCCACCGGGCGTCCGGCGGCTGTGGCGGCTCTGCGACGGGTGGGTCGTGTACTCGCGGGGGCGGGTGTTCCCCGGTGGGTGTTTCTTCGCTTCGGTGGCCGCGGAGTTCGACGCCCGACCGGGGCGGGTGCGCGACGCCGTCGCCGCGGCGCTCGCCGACTGGGCCGGGTTGCTGGAACGGGCCGTCGGGGACGCCTGCCAGCTCGGGCAGCTCGAGGCCGGGGTCTCCGCCCGGCAGCTGGCCTTCGAGCTGGAGGCCCTGGCCTCGGCGGCCAACGCGCGTTCGGTGCTGCACGACGACGACTCGGCCTACGACCTGGCGAGGTCGGCCATGCTCGACCGGCTGCGCGCGCTGGCCACCGAGAAGGGTCTGCTCGAGGGGGAGTGACCGGCGGCGTCGCTCAGCCGGTGATGCGCGCGAGGGCCTCGGCGACGGCGCGGGTGTCCTGGTACTCCCGCCAGTAGGCGACCTTGCCCTCGCGCATCCGGGCGACGGCGATGAACCGGGCGGACTCCTGCTGGCCGGTGCCCGGGAGCGTCGCCGCCAGCTCGTACTCGATCACCAGCGTGTCGCCGGCGTCGTGCACGGTCACGTCGCGCATCTCGTCGAACCGGACGGGGAAGGACTCGCGCTCCTGGCGGGTCGCGTCCAAGAAGGCCTGCCTGCCCTCGAACCGACGCGGGTGGCCGGGCGGGGCGAAGGGGGTCTCGATCACGAGGTCCTCGGCCCAGGTCTCCTCCGGGGAGTTGTGGCCGAGGAAGTAGTCCCGCATGTGGGTGACGAGGTCGGTGGCCGTGCTCATGGGCAGCTCCTTAAGATGAGTGAACGCTCGACTTCACTATTATGAGTGGAGACTCATCTTGTCAAGCAAGCCCTTGCGCGCCGACGCACGGCGCAACCGCGACCGCATCCTCGCCGCGGCCGAGGAGGTGTTCGCCCGGCACGGCGCATCCGCCTCCACCGAGGAGGTGGCCGCCATCGCCGGCGTCGCCATCGGCACCGTCTTCCGGCACTTCCCCACCAAGCAGGACCTGCTGGCGGCGATCGTCAAGGAACTGCTCGCCCGGCTGACCGCCGAGGTCGCCGAGCTCGCCTCGGCCGACCCGGCGACCGCGCTGTTCGACTTCGTCGAGCGCGTCGTCGAGCAGGCCGCCGAGAAGCGGGCGGTGGTCGAGCTGCTGGCCGCGGACGGCGTGCGCGTTGGCGTGGCCGACCCCCTGCGCGGGCTCGCCGACGCGCTGGGGGTGTTGCTGTCCAGGGCGCAGCAGGCCGGCGCCGTGCGGGCCGAGATACGGCTGGACGAGGTCCTCGCCCTGCTCACCGCGACGGCGCAGGGGGCCCTGCACGGCGGCTGGAGCGAGGACCTGCGCCGACGCGCGCTCGCCGTGGTGTTCGCCGGGATGCGCCCCTGACGCCGGAGGGCCCCCGGCGCGACAGCGCCGCCGGAACTCCGTCCAACGTGCCCTAACGCCGGTCCGAGCCGTCGACCAGCCGGTAGCCGGTGACGATCTCCGGGTAGATGCGGATTGTGTCCACCGAGGGTGCGCCGACCAGCGGGGTGAGCCGCTGCTCGTAGCCGACGAGCTCGGCCGGGTCCAGCACCCGCCGCGCCACCCCGGTGACGGTCACGCTCCAGCCCGTGCGGCGGTCGTCCTCGATCCGGTCGGCGTGGTAGGCCACCACCGCTCCGGCGCAGTCGGAGCCCACATGGGTTCGCACCACGACCGTCCCGTCGTCCACCAGGTGGCAGACCGGGGTGATCACCGGCAGGGCCCGGACGGTGTAGACGATGCGTCCGATGAGGACCTGGTCGAGCAGGCGCAGGGACTCCGGGCGGGTCAGCTCCGCCAACCGACGTGGCCCGCCGCGCACCCGTCCACCTCCGTCGCCCCAGCCGTCCGTAGAGCGTGCAGCATCGGGGAGCCCGGCCCTGGGCGCAAGAGGCTGCCGGCGTTCGTCCGACGAAAACTCTGTGGGGTGGCGCACGGTCGGATCCGACTGCGGAACGTGATCGGGTAATATCGCCCCGAACACGGTTCACGAAAGGGGTAACACGGCCGCTGAGGCGGCCGATAGGCCGGGTGCTGAAGGGCTTCCTTCGCAGATGGCGTGAGAAACACGTCATCTCCCTGGACGGTCGGGGTGCCCATGCCAGAGGAGCAGGCGCGGCAAGACGCTCGCGAGTCGGCTGGCGCGCCGTCCGAGGGTCTGGTGCTGGACGGTCTTCTCGGCGACCTGCAGAGCCGGTTGACCGAGATCGTGCGCACCCGTGACCGGCTCCAGGGCCTCCTCGACGCGGTTGTCGCGGTCGGCGCCGGCCTGGAGCTGGAAGGGACCCTGCACCGGATCGTCCACACGGCGGTCGAGCTGGTCGACGCCCGTTACGGCGCCCTCGGGGTGCTCAGCCCGGACAAGCAGGAGCGGCTCTCCGAGTTCGTCACGGTCGGTGTGGACGACCGGACCAAGGCGAGCATGGGGCACCTGCCGGAGGGGCGCGGCCTGCTCGGCGTGCTGATCGAGAACCCCCACCCGATTCGCGTCCCGGACCTCACCGAGCATCCCGCCTCGGTCGGCTTCCCGCCCAACCACCCGCCCATGCGCAGCTTCCTCGGCGCGCCGATCCGGGTCCGGGACGAGATCTTCGGCAACCTCTACCTCACCGAGAAGCGCGGCGCCGCCGCGTTCACCGCCGACGACGAGGTGGTGCTGCGGGGGCTGGCCGCCGCGGCCGGTGTCGCCGTGGAGAACGCGAGGCTCTTCGAGCAGTCCCGGATGCGGGAGCGCTGGATGGAGGCCGCCGGCGAGGTCAACGCGGCCCTGCTCGGCGGGGCGTCCAGCGAGGACGGGCTCACGCTGATCGCCGACCGTGCTCGCGAGCTGTCCCGATCGGACTGCGCGTTGATCCTGCTGGCCGACCCGCCCCACCACGTCGTTGTCCGGGCGGGTGCCGGGGAGCGGGCCGAGCGGCTGCTCGGCGTCCGGGTGCACGCGGACGAGGCGATGATCGCGGGCCTGGTCCGCGGTGGCGGTCCCCAGATCATCCCGGACCTCGCCGAGCTCGTGCCGGAGGGCTGGAGCGTGGCCGGCGGCGACTTCGGCCCGGCGGTCGTGGTGCCGCTGGGCGCCGGTAACGCGGCCGGCGGCATGCTGGTCGCCCTGCGTGAGAAGGGCTCGCCCCAGTACGTCCGGGACGGTGTGCCGCTGCTCGCGTCGTTCGCCGGCCAGGCCGCGGTGGCGCTCGAGCTGGCCGAGAAGCACCGGGCCCAGCGCCAGCTCGACGTGCTCGCCGACCGCGACCGGATCGCCGGCGACCTGCACGACCACGTCATCCAGCGGTTGTTCGCCACGGCGATGAGCCTGCAGGGCACCGTGCGGCGGATCACCGACACCGAGGTCCGCCGGCGGGTGACCCGGGCCGTCGAGCAGCTGGACGAGACCGTCCGCGAAATCCGCACGTCCATCTTCGACCTGCACACGACGGGTACCGACTCGACGAGCCTGCGCCGCAGGATGCTCGACATCGTCGACGAGCTCAGCCACCCGGCGGTCACCTCCTCGGTGCGCATCTCCGGGGCGGTGGACACCCTCGTGCCCGACGAGCTCGCCGCGCACGCGACGGCGGTCCTGCGGGAGGCGTTCAGCAACGCGGTCCGCCACTCGCACGCGTCGACGATCGTGGTCACCGTGGAGGCGGGTGCCGACCTGGTCATCGACGTCACCGACGACGGCGTCGGTTTCCCACCCGGCGTCGCGCGCAGTGGTCTGCTGGGCATCGAGCGGCGGGCCGCCCGCTGCGGCGGGGCGCTGAACGTCACCCCGGGACCCGAGGGCGGCACCAGGCTGGCGTGGCGGGTGCCGATCCGGGACTGAGCGTCAGCCCTCCGGCCGGCGGGACTTGAGCTCGGCCGCCAGCACCGCGGCCTGGGTCCGGCGCTGCATGCCGAGCTTGGCCAGCAGGTGCGAGACGTAGTTCTTGACGGTCTTCTCGGCAAGATAGAGCCGCTCGGCGATCTGACGGTTGGTCAGTCCCTCACCGATCAGCTCGAACACGGCCCGCTCCTGGTCGGTCAGTTGGTCCAGGGGACTGTCGCCGGCGCGGCCCTGGCGTAGCCGCCTCATCAGCATCTCGGTTGTGCGTCCGTCCATCAGCGACGTTCCCTCGGCGACCGTGCGTACCGCGGTGATCAGGTCGCTGCCCAGCACCTCCTTCAGCACGAACCCGGCCGCGCCCGCGATGATCGCGTTGAGCAGTGCCTCGTCGTCGGAGTAGGAGGTGAGGATCAGGCAGCGCAGCTCGGGCAGCTGGGAGCGCAGGTCCCGGCAGAGCTCGACACCGTTGCCGTCGCCGAGGCGCACGTCGAGGATGGCGATGTCGGCGCCGCTGCCGGGTACCCGCGCGAGGGCCTCGGCGACCGAGGCGGCCTCGCCGACGATCTCCAGGTCGGGCTCGTCCTCGAAGAGGTCGGCGATACCACGCCGGACGATCTCGTGGTCGTCAACCAGGAAGATCCTATAGGGCACCGGGTTAGATACCATATTATCATCGTTGATCGCAACGATTTGCAGTGAGGACTCCCCGGAATGGGGGAGTTGCGCCATTGTCGGGTAACGCCCACCCGGTGTGCGTAGCTGGAGGAAATTATCTCGTGCGTCTTTCGGTACACCGGAAAAGGTGTCACCGGAACCGGGTGTCTATCTGCGAAAGGTGGCGCTCGCCGGGTGTGCGGGAGGTCCAGAAATCCGCATCGTAGCGGCATATTCACGCCCGGTGTCAACCAGGAACGGCGCGTGTGCGTCCGTTCGAGGAGAAACGTGAACGTTTTCCAGTCCGTCGAATCAGAAGTGCGCAGTTACTGCCGCGGTTGGCCCGTCGTGTTCGACCGGGCTACCGGTTCCTGGTTGTACGACGAGGACGGACGTGGCTACCTCGACTTCTTCGCCGGAGCGGGCGCGCTGAACTACGGGCACAACAACCCGGTGCTCAAACGGGCGTTGCTCGACTACCTCGAACGGGACGGCGTGACGCAAGGGCTCGACATGCACACCGTCGCCAAGCGCGCGTTCCTGGAGACCTTCGCCGAGGTCGTTCTCGGCCCACGCGACCTGGACTACAAGATCATGTTTCCCGGTCCGGCCGGGGCGAACGCGGTGGAGGCCGCCCTCAAGCTCGCCCGCAAGGTCACCGGCCGTCAGTCGGTGGTCCACTTCACCAACGCCTTCCACGGCATGACGCTCGGGGCGCTGGCGGTGACCGGGAACGCGCTGAAGCGCGGCGGTGCCGGCGTGCCGCTGGTGCACGCCGTTCCGATGCCCTACGACGGCTACCTGGACGGCGAGAGCTTCCGCTGGTTCGAGCGACTGCTCGAGGACGCCGGCTCCGGGCTGACCCGGCCCGCGGCCGTGATCGTGGAAACCGTGCAGGGGGAGGGCGGCGTCAACGTGGCCCGTGACGGCTGGCTGCGCATGCTCGCCGACCTGTGTCGCCGCGAAGGCATGCTGCTGATCGTCGACGACGTGCAGATGGGGTGCGGGCGCACCGGGCCCTTCTTCAGCTTCGAACCCGCGGGCATCACCCCCGACATCGTCTGCCTGTCCAAGGCGATCGGCGGCTACGGCCTGCCGCTCGCCCTCACGATGTTCCGGCCCGCCCTGGACGTCTGGAAGCCGGGGGAGCACGACGGGACGTTCCGGGGCGTCAACCCGTCGTTCGTCGCCGCCACCGAGGCGCTGCGCACCTACTGGCGCGACGACCGGCTGGAGAAGGGCACCCTCGCCAAGGGGGAGCAGGTGGGCCGGGCGTTGACCGAGCTCGCCACGGCCTTTCCCGGGACGCCGATGGTGCCCAGGGGGCGGGGTCTCGCGCGGGGGTTGGCCCTGCCCTCGGGCGAGCTGGCCGGGCAGGTCTGCCGGGCGGCCTTCGCGCGCGGCCTGCTCGTCGAGACGGCCGGACCCGCCGGTGAGGTCGTGAAGATCATGCCTCCGCTGACGATCGGCGAGGACGAGCTGGTCCAGGGGCTCGCGGTGCTGGCAGAGGCCGTGCGGGTTGTTTGTAACCCCTAAAAGGGTTATAAGTAGGGTTATGTCATTGCGGAGGCTGGTGGTGCCGCTGCTGTTCGCGGTGCTCGTCGTGGTCGCCCTGGGGGCGGTATGAGCCGTCCGTTGCTGCTGGTGGCCACCGGGGACGTGCCGGCCCACCGGGTGGCCGCCGTGGCCTCGGGCGCGGAGCTGCTCGCGGAGGTCGGACCGTTGCCGGCGCGGGTGGTCGTCGAGGACGTGCTGGCCGAGCCATCCTGGGACGTCTCGACCGCCACCCAGTTCGCCCTGGCGAGGCGGGTACGGGCGGCCCTGGCCGAGGACGAGTTCGCCGGCGTGGTGGTCGTGCACGGACTCGACACGCTGGAGGAGACCGCCTTCCTCGCCGACCTGGTCGCCGGCGCGGCGGCGGCCCGCGGCGCGATCGTGTTCACCGGTGGGGCTCGCTCGCTGGCCGACCCGGAGCCCGACTGTCCCCGCAACCTCGCCGACTCCCTCGCCGCGGCGGCCGACCCGGCGCTGCGCGGGGTCGGCGCGGTGGTCTGTGCCGCCGGTGAGCTCCACGCCGCCCGCCGGGCGACCCTCCTCGGCTCGGCCTTCACCTCGGCGCCGGAGGCGCCGCTCGGCCGGGTGCGGGACGGACGGCTCCGGCTGGTCTCCGCCCCACCGTCGCGGCCGCCCGCGGCGGCCGGCCCACCCGAGTCCGACATCGCGCTGGTCAGGGCCTACCCGGACATGCCGACGTCGGTGCTGACGGCGGTCACCGACGCGGGCGCGCGCGGCGTCGTGCTGGAGGGGACCGGGGCGGGCAACGTCCCGGTGGAGCTGTTCGGCGCGGTCGCCGAGCTGGTGGGGATGGACATCCCGGTCGTCGTCGCCTCCGGGGCCAGGAGTTCGGGCATCGGGCTGGTCGGGCGGATGGGAGCGATCGGCGCGAACGGCCTCGCCGCGGGAAAGGCGCGGATGGCGCTGATGGTGGCGCTCAGTGAGGGCGGTGGCGTCGCGGCGGCCCGTGCCTGGTTCGCCGCCGATGCCACCGGATCTGGCTAACCAAGCCAACTTTTGGTCACATTCCATCACGGCTGTTAACCCGATCGGGCGAACGGCGGCGTGTGGAGATCGCGCCCTATCGAGTGAGGCCGTACCTTGTTGTGATATCAGCCGGGTAGTTCCTGGCGACCCGGCGTAACTGGGGGTGGTGAGCCGTGGTCGAACCGGAGGGACCGCGAGCCGCCGTGTCGGGGACAGACCTGCGGTTCTGCCTGCTGGGTCCGGTACAGGTGCTCGTGCACGAGCGGCCCGTGCCGATGGGCGGCCCGGGGATGCGGGGCGTGCTCGCGATGCTGCTGCTCGAACCGAACCAGGTCGTGCCGCTGGACCGGATCGTCGACGTGCTGTGGGCACACGAGCCGCCGGCCAGCGCGCGGACCATGGTGCAGGGCTATGTCTCCCGGCTGCGTCAACGCCTCGCGGCGGTGGCCGAGCCGGGTGAGGTGCACATCTCCACCATGCCGCCGGGCTACCGGCTGGTGGTGGACGAGGCGCGGATCGACGTGACGGTGGCACGGGACCTGCTCACCCAGGCCCGCGGCAAGCCGGCGGCGCGGCGGTCGGGTTTGCTGCGCGCCGCCCAGGCGCTCTGGCGGGGCCCGGAGCTGGCCGATGTGGGCAACCGGGTGATCGCGCCCGAGCTGACCGAGCTGCGCCTGGCCGTGCTGGAGGCCCGGTTCGAGGCCGATCTCGAGCTCGGGCGGCACAACGAGCTCATCGGCGAGCTGACCCAGCTGGTCGACGAGCACCCGTTCCGCGAGCGGCTGGTCGCCCAGCTCATGCTCGCGCTGTACCGGGCCGGACGCCGCGCCACCGCGCTCGCGGCCTACCAGCGCTTCGCCCACCGCGCGTCGAGCGAGCTGGGCATGGACCCCGGCCCCCAGCTGCGCGGCCTGCACGTCCGCGTGCTCCGGGACGACACCACGTTGCTCGAGCCCTCACCGGAGCCGGTGGTCACCCCGCGGGTGGGGGTGCTCGTACCGGCGCAGTTGCCGAGGGCACCCTCCGGCTTCGCCGGTCGGGCCGACGAGCTGGCCTGGCTGGACCGGCTGCTGCCCGGCGCGCAGCGGGGGGCGGGCGTGCGCGGCCCCGGCATCGGTGTGCTCGCCGGCGCGGCGGGCGTGGGTAAGACGGCGTTGGCCGTGCTCTGGGGCCACCGCGTCGCCGCGCGGTTCCCGGACGGCCAGCTGTTCGCGCACCTGCGTGGGTTCGACCCGCGCCACGGCCCCGCCGCGGCGGCCGACGTCCTCACCCGGTTCCTGCTGGCGCTCGGCGTGGACGGCGAGGACGTGCCGGTGGAGCGGGACGACCGGGCGGCGCTGTACCGCTCGATCCTCGCCGACCGGCAGGTCCTGGTCGTCCTGGACGACGCACGGGACGCCGAGCAGGTCGAACCGCTGCTGCCGGCGGGGTCCTCCTCGCTCGTGGTGGTGACGACCCGGGTGCGGCTCGACGCGCTCGTCGCCCGGACCGGGGCGCGGTTGCAGGTGCTCGACACGCTCGGCACCGGCGACGCGGAGCAGGTGATCGAGTTGATGGCGGGGGCGCCGGCGGGCGGCCGCGACCAGGAGCTGCGCCGGAAGCTGGTCCGGCTCTGCGGGCACCTGCCGCTCGCACTGCGGATCGCCGGCGCGCGGTTAGCCGGCGGGCAGCGCTGGTCGGTGGCGAACCTGGTCGAGGAGCTGACCGACGAGCGTGGGCGGCTCTCCGCGCTGGACCTGGACGACCGCGACACGAGCGTGCGGGCGGCGTTGGACGTGACCTACCGGAGCCTGCGGGCGGAGCTCGCGACCACGGTGCGGCTGCTGGGGCTGTTCCCGGGGACGCGGATCGCCCCGTACGCGGTCGCCGCGCTCTGCGGTGTCGATGTGGACCACGCACGCCACCGGCTGCGGGCGCTCGCCGCGTCGTTCGTCGTGACCGAGGCGAGCCGCGACGTGTTCCTGATGCACGACCTGGTGCGGCTGCACACCCAGGAACTCGCCGACGAATTGTCCGAAGTGGATAAATCGGAGGCGCGCCAGCGGTTGCTGCGCTACTACCTGGTCGGTGCCGACCTCGCGCGGCGTCAGCTCGGAACGGGCGCCGGGGACGAGCTGGCGATGGCGGAGAAGTTCTCGGACACTCCACGTGTTCCGGTGAACACGCCGGACGAGGCGATGGCGTGGATCGAGCAGGAGTGGACGAACCTGCTCGCGGTCGTCGAGGTCGGGCTCGAGGTGGGACAGAGCGAGGAGATCGTGCAGTTGGCACGGATGGCGAGCGAGTTCGCCGAGGGGACACGTGCCCTGGGGCCGGTGGTGCTGAGCCGGGCCGTGCGCTTGGTCGTTTAGCGAACAGTTAGCCGGACGGGGGAAGCAGGTGGCAGGCTGCGCCCGCGGCACTCGACGTCATGGAGCCATCGTCGAGGACGCGGGGGCGGCACTACCAACGTGGGGGTGTGCTGCCCGAGCGAACCGGCCGGCACCGTGGGGGACGTGTGTCGGCCGGTTTTCGCCCTTTTCAGACGGCTGCTTTGTCGCTCTGGCTGGAGATCGGTTCGAGCTCGGGCCTCTTGGGGAGCACGCCGTCGCCCATGGACTCACCCCGTAGCTGCCTGCGTACCCACGGCAACAGGTGGGTGCGTGTCCAGGCGAGGTCCGCGCGCCGGGAGCTGATCCACGGCCTCGGCACCGTGGGCGGCCACGGGTCGCGCCAGTCCTCGGCGACCGAAATGCCCAGAACTTCCGCCGTGCGTAAGGCGATCCGCCGATGTCCCTCCGCGGAGAAGTGCAGCCGGTCGTCGCTCCAGGCGCGCGGGTCGACCAGAACCGGCATCGCCCAGAGGTCGACGAGCTTCGCCCCGTGCCGGTCCGCGATCGCGCGCAGATGTCCGTTGTAGATGGCCACCTTTCCCCGCACCCGACGCACCACCGGCTGCTCCCGCGGATCGGGCCCGGTGAACAGGACGACCTCGCACCCGGCCTGCCGCAGCGCGATGACCGCCGTCTCGAACTCCTCGGCGATCTGGTCGACGTCGCTGCCCGGGACGATCAGGTCGTTGCCGCCCCCGCACATCGTGACCAGGTCCGGCTTCACCTGCCGCACGACGGTCACCTGCTCCTCGACGATCTCCCGGAGTAACTTCCCGCGCACCGCGAGGTTCGCGTACTGGAAGTCCGGATCCCGGGCGGCGAGCGTCTGCGCCAGCCGGTCGGCCCAGCCGATGAAGCCTCCGCCCGGTGCCTCGTCGCTCAACCCCTCGGTGAAACTGTCCCCAATGGCCACCCAACTTGACAGCCGCGCCATGGCGACCCTCCCCTCCTGCAAGCCCCGTGCGCCCTCAAACCGTCAGGATGCCGTGTTGTCGCCCACTTACGCCACCGTCAATTGACTGTCTCGTTGCCTGGGGGGTGGATGATCGAAAAGATCACCTCCTGTTCCGCCGAAGCGTCACCGAGCGGTCACGGAGCGGTCCGAGTTTTCGGTTTTCGGCCGTTGTGGGGAGAAACTGCCAGTACGATGCTCCTGCGCACCCGACTCGTCACAGAGGGGGACTGGTGTACATCGACCCGAACGCCCCGCCGCCCGACCTGGGCACGCAGTCGACCACCCCGAGCTCCTCGACCGGCCCCGGTGCCATCGGTTCGTCGCTGGGCGATCTCATCCAGGCGGCCAGCTCCGG
>NZ_MSIE01000009.1 GCF_001921205.1 Actinophytocola xanthii
CACTAGCATTTATCGGCACACTGTTGAGTTCTCAAACAACACGCGGAGGTTGTATCCGCCGCTCTTTGGTACGAGAAGGAACTCTACCCCACCCAAGATCGGGGTTTCACGGGGGGTCCCCCTGTCGTGGATCCCCTCCCTTCACCGCTCCCTGGCCGGTCGTCTCCTCGAGCCAGACCGCGTCGACCGAGGGGTTCTGCTTCCTTCCCATCGCCCCTGTCGCGTACCCCGGCGGAGCGTGCCGAAAACCTCAGGCGCGGCGGACGGCGCTGCCGGCGGACAGCGCCAGCCGGCCGAGCTGGAACACCGCGGGGTTGCGGAGCCTGAGCTGCCAGCGCAGCGGCTGGAGCGACTCCCGCACGGCGTCGACGGCGTACTCGGGCATCCGCTGCTGGTACGCGTGCACGGCCAGCGGGACGGTGGTCTCGCCGCGCAGCGCCCGGGTCAGCTCCTCGGCCAGGAGGTCGGCGTCGCGCAGCGCCGTGATGGCACCGCGGCCGCCGGTCGGCGGCATCGCGTGGACCGCGTCGCCGAGGGCGGTGACCGGGCCAGCCGGCCAGGGAACGAGGTCGGTCTCCGGGTCGGCCGCGTAGTACGGGAAGGCGGTCACCGAGGCCGGGTCGGCCGCGGCCACCAGGTCGCGCAGCACCGGCGACCAGTCGCGCAGCAGATACCGGGCGAGCTCGTGGTGCACGTCCGGCCGCGCGTCCAAGGGCAGGTCGCGGACGGTGGTGATGCCCCACAGCAGGAACGGCCGGTCGACGACGGGGGGCACCTCGCGGCAGGCCGCGGCGTCCACGCTCGCGGTGGCGGGGTCGTGTGCGGACAGGAACACGATCGTTCCGCCCGGGCCGAACACGAACGCCGGGCCCACCCGCAGCTCCGGCGGGACCACGGTGTCCCCGCCGATGGGCGTGCGGCCGGCCAACCCGTTCGCCCGCAGCCGGCGGGCGGTGGGCCGGCCGGCGAGCACGGAGGCGGTCCGCGAGCGCGCGCCGTCCGCCCCGACCAGGACGTCGCCGGTCTCCGTCGTGCCGTCGGCGAAGTGGGCTGTCACCACGCCGTCGTGCACCGTGTGGTGGGTGAACTCGCGGCCGAACGCGACGACGTCGTCCAGGCCGTGGCACAGCAGCGTGCGCAGCGCGATCCGGCTGATCAGCAGGTTGTCACCGTCACCCGGTCGCGGTATCCGGAGCAGCGGCCGCAGGCGGTGGTCGAGGAAGGTGAACCGCTGGAACGAGCCGGGGCCGGCGGAGCTCGCGAGCAACGCCTGGTACACCGCCGGGGGCAGCCGCCTGGCGAGGATCTCGCAGGCGGTGGCGTCGAGGTGCAGCCGGTACCCACCGGTGTCCTCGGCACGGCTGTCCCGGTCCGCCACGAGCACCTCGGCCCCGGCGTCACGCAACGCCCGGCCGAGCACAAGCCCGCCGACGCCGCCACCGATCACGATCATCCGCACTAGGAGACAACGTGCGCGCTGCCCGACGGGTTCCGCGCGCCGAACGCGTCCCGGTGGTCGTTGGCCCAGGCGGCGAAGGTGGTGGCCGGGCGTCCCAGGAGCCGTGGCACGTCCTGGGTCACGACCGCGTTGTGCCCGGCCCTCGCCCAGGCCACCCCGGTGAGGATCGCGTCGACAGCGGCCCTGTCGGTGCCGGATCCCAGCAGCTGCTCGCGGGCGACCTCGAGGGGAACGTCGACGGTGGTGACCGTCCTGCCCAGGACCGAGGACAGGACCCGCGCCTGGTCGGGAACGCCGATCGGCTCCGGACCGGTCAGGGTGTAGGTCCGGCCCTCGTGGCCCCGACCGGTCAGCACCTCGGCCGCGGCGGCTGCCACGTCCCGGGGGTCGACCACCCCCTGCCTCGCCGTCCCGGTCAGGTTCGGCACCGGCCCGCCAGCGGCGACGGTGTCCGCGAACGCGAGGAGGTTCGAGGCGAAGCTGGAGGGTCGCAGCACCGTCCAGGCCAGGCCGCTGGACCGCAGGCCCTGCTCGGCCCGCAGGTGCCAGGCTCCGACCGTCCGGCCGTCGACGGTCTCGCCGGTGCCGATCGCGGACAGCTTCACGACGGTGGCCACCCCCGCGGCCCGGGCGGCGGCCAGCATCGCCAGGTCGTGGTCCGGCGTGGGCGTCGGCGGCGCGGTGAGCAGGAACACCGCCCGTACCCCGGCCACGGCCGCCGCCAGCGACGCCGGGTCGTCGAAGTCGCCGCGGACGACCTCCACGCCGGACGCGACCGGGGCGGCCGCGGGGTCACGGGTCATCGCGCGCACGGCTGCTCCCCGAGCGGTCAACGCGGGTACGAGGTGGGTTCCGACGGTGCCGGTGGCACCGGTTACCAGGATCATGTCCGCGACGCTGCCACCCGGTCGTCGGCGAGAGCTTGGAGATTTCGGCACGTTCGGCCACGGCGGAGGCGTCTACGGTGGCGGCATGGCTGTGCGGGAGCAGGCACTCGAGGTGCCGGCGGAGCTCGGTGAGTGGATCAGCGATCTCGACGTCGCCACGGTCGAGGACCGCGCACCGGGGCACCCGGTGGTCGACGAGCCCGACCACGCCACGCGGCTGGTGCTCCGCGTCGCGCCCGGCCGGGGCGGCGAGTTGGTGGTCGTCGGTCCCCGCACGCGCGCCTCGTACCACGTGAGCCAGCCGGGACTGTGGTGTGCGCGGGCCACCCTCCGCCCGGGTCGGGCCGCGCGTCTGCTCGGATGCCCCGCCGGCCAGCTCGTCGACCGGATCCTGCCGCTCGGCGTGTTCCGGCCGCCGGTGTCCCCCGCCGAGTCGTTCGCACACCTGCTCACCCACGCGCTGCCGACCGCCACCACGCCGCGGGAGACCCTGCTGCGCGACGCGGTCACGTTGCTGTCCACCGGTACCGAGGGCGTTGCGGGCGTCGCGCGGCGCCTCGGGGTGAGCGAACGCCACCTGCGCACCGTGTTCGCCGACGACGTCGGGTTGTCACCGAAGCACTTCGCCCGGATCGAGCGGCTGCGCACCGTGCTCGCCGACTCCCCCCGCCGCCCGCTGGCCGAGCTCGCGGCGACCCTCGGCTTCTCCGACCAGTCGCACCTGAGCGGAGAGTTCCGCCGGTTCATGGGCGTATCGCCGGCCGCGTTCCGTCGAGGTGAGCTGCCGCCCGCGACCGGGTGTTCCGCCCGGAGCGTAACCGTCGCACCGGCGGGCGACCCGGTGCGACGATGACCGCATGGCCGACATCCTCCCCTTCGACCAGAACCGCGCGGCGGTCAAGGCTCGGGAGCCGGAGCCGCTGTGGCGGGAGGCTCTCGGCCGCGCCCTGCGCGCCGTCCGGGAGGAGCAGGGCGACCGCCTGGTCGACGTGGCGGAGCGGGCGGGGATGTCGCCGCAGTACCTGTCGGAGGTCGAACGCGGTCGCAAGGAGCCGTCGAGCGAGATGATCGCCGCGGTCACCGGGGCTCTCGGCGTCCGGCTGGCCGACCTGCTCGCCCAGGTCGCGGGCGACGTCCGGCGCCGGACCGCGGCCGGGCGCCGGACGTCGGGTCCCGTGCTCCTGGCCGCCTGAGTCAGCTCCGCCGGTCCAGGACGTGGTCGGCGAGCCCGTAGGCCACCGCGCCCGCCGCGTCGAACACGCGGTCCCGGTCGGTGTCGTGGCGCAGGTCCGCCACGTCGCGTCCGGTGTGGGCGGAGAGGATCTCCTCCAGCTGGGTGCGCACCCGGATGACCTCGTCGGCCTGGAGGATGAGGTCCGGGATCGTGCCGCGGCCCTGCGCGGCCGGCTGGTGCAGCACCACCCTGGTGTGCGGCAGCACGGCCCGCCGACCGGCCTCCCCGGCGGCCAGCAGGACCGCGCCGGCCGCGACCGCCTGTCCGACGCACGTCGTCGCCACCGGCGCCTTGATGTAGCGCATCGTGTCGTACAGCGCGAGCATGGCGGACGGGTCGCCGCCCTCGGAGTTGATGTACAGGTTGATCTCCTGGTCGGGGTTCTCCGCCTCCAGGTGCAGCAGCTGGGCGATCAGCGCGTTCGCCACGCCCGGGTCGATCGCCGTGCCCAGGTAGACGATCCGCGAGGACAGCAGGTGCGAGTAGACGTCCATGATCCGCTCGCCACCCAGGCCGCGCGTGATCACGTTGGGAATGGTGTACGTACTCACGCGGGCACCCCCAGGCCCAGTTCGTGGGTGCGGACGGGCACGACCTGGTCGAGGCTGTCCACGACGCGGTCGATGAAGCCGTACTCGCGTGCCTGCTCGGTGGTGAACCAGCGGTCGTGCAGCGAGTCGGCGAAGACCTGCTCGACCGGCTGGCCGGTGTCCTCGGCGATGAGCGCCAGCACGGTGTCCCTGGTGTGCCGCAGGTCGTCGGCCTGCACCTCCACCTCGACGGCCGAGCCGCTGATCCCGGCCGAGCCCTGGTGCATGAGGATCCTGGCGTGCGGGAGGGCGAAGCGCTTTCCGCGGGTGCCCGCGGAGAGCAGGAACTGCCCGGCACTGCACGCCAGGCCCAGCGCGAGCGTGGCCACGTCGCAGGGCACGAGCCGCATCACGTCGCGGATGGCGAGCATGGCCGGCACCGAGCCGCCCGGCGAGTGGATCCACAGGGCGATGTCCTTGCGCGGGTCCTCACTCGCCAGCGAGAGCAGCTGGGTGGCGAGCACCGTCCCGTTGTCGTCGTCGAGCACGCCGTCGAGCACCAGCACGCGCTGGCTGTAGAACCGTTCCCGGAGCCGGTGGTCGAACAGCGGTCGCCTGTCGTCGTTCGTCATGCCCCGACGATGCCGGGACCGGAGCGCCGTCGGCCGGTCTCGCTGCTGTGAGCGGATCAGCTCTCGGCGTCACCACCACGACCCGATCTCGCGTCCCCCCGGGTCGAGGCCGAGCGTCGCGGTCGGCAGCAGGAACCAGTGGCGGTCGATGCACAGGATCTTCGCGTGCTCGACCAGGCCGTCGGTGCTCGGCATCACCGCCCGCCACAGGATTTCCGCCGGCCTTCCACATTCCGGGCACACGGTCAGCTCCACGGCCCTCACCCCCCTGCGTACTTTCCCTACAGGAGGGCGCCGAGCGGGCTCCGATACCCAGCGGCTCAGACCAGGAAGGTGAACAGCGGGCTGTCCGGCGGGACCCGCTCGATCCGGTGCGGCACGTTCTCCATCCGCTTGAGGATCGGCTCGAGGTTCTCCGGGCTGCCCAGCTCGAGCCCGACCAGCGCCGGCCCGGTCTCCCGGTTGTTGCGCTTGACGTACTCGAACAGCGTGATGTCGTCGTCGGGGCCGAGCACGTCGTCGAGGAAGCGGCGCAGCGCCCCCGGCTCCTGCGGGAACTCGACGAGGAAGTAGTGCTTACGGCCCTCGAACACGAGGGCCCGCTCCACGATCTCGGCGTAGCGGCTCACGTCGTTGTTGCCGCCGGACAGCACGCACACGACGGTCGCCCCCCGGGGCAGGTCGAGCAGGTCGAGTGCCGCGGGCGCCAGCGCGCCGGCCGGCTCGCTGATGATGCCGTCGGACTGGTAGAGGTCCAGCATCTCCACGCAGATCTGCCCCTCGGGCACCGCCATCAGGCGGGGTCGGTACCGCGCGGCGAGCGCGTGGGTGTGGGTACCGACCGTGCGGACGGCGGCGCCGTCGACGAACGGGTCGAGGTGTTCCAGCGGCACCGGCCGGCCAGCGGCCAGGGCCGCGGCCATGCTCGCCGCGCCGAGCGGTTCGGCGCCGACCACCTCGACTCCGGAGGAGCCCAACCAGGCCAGCGTCCCGGCCAGCAGGCCGCCGCCGCCCACCGGCACCACCATGACGCTCGGGGCGTGGCCCAGCTGCTCGACGACCTCCTTGGCGACCGTGCCCTGGCCGGCGATCGTGCGCGGGTCGTCGAACGCGGGGATCAGCGTCATGCCGCTCTCGTCGGCGTGGTCGCGTGCCGCCGCGGCGGCGTCGTCGTAGGTGTCGCCCTTCACCACGACCTGGACGTGCCGGCCTCCGAGGAAGGCCACCCGGTCCCGCTTCTGCCGGGGCGTGGTGCGCGGCAGGTACACCCAGGCGGGAACGCCGAGCGCGGCGCAGGCGAACGCGACGCCCTGGCCGTGGTTGCCCGCGCTCGCGCACACGACGCCGCGCTCGCGCTGGGCCGGGGTGAGCTCGCTGACGAAGGTGAACGCCCCACGGCCCTTGTAGGAGCGGACGGCGTTGAGGTCCTCGCGCTTGAGCCAGACGTCGAGGTCGTACCGGGTGGAGAGCCGCTGGTTGCGTTGCAGCGGGCTCGGCGGGATCACCCCGGCGAACCGCTTCGCCGCCGCCGCGACGTCGGCCGCGCTGACCATGGACCTCTCCCGTTCGTGCGGACGCAGGGGACCTTACCGGGGTCCGGCGCGGTCGGCCTCCGCAGCTCCGCCGGACCGCGAGGCGACCGCGACCCGGAGCGAGCCCGGCGGCCATACGCTCGCCGGGTGAGCGTCGCGACCACCTCCAACGGCGACATCGAGATCGCCTACCAGACCGTCGGCCCGGCCGGGGGCCGGCCGCTGCTGCTGATCACCGGCTTCACCGCGCCGATGGCGGCCTGGCCGGACGGGTTCTGCGCCGCGCTGGTGGATCGTGGCTTCCACGTGGCCCGGTTCGACAACCGGGACGCGGGCCGGTCCTCCCGGGCCACCCGCCGCTACACGCTGGCGGAGATGGCGGGCGACGCGCTGGCCGTGCTCGACGCGCTGGGCTGGCCGGCGGCACACGTCGTCGGCCAGTCCATGGGCGGGATGGTCGGCCAGGTGCTGGCCGCCCGGCACGGCGAGCGGGTGCTCAGCCTGACGTCGATGTCCTCCGCGCCCGACCACCGCGTGCGGGTGGACCCGCGCCGGCTCGGGCTCGTGCTGCGGTACCTGGTCCTGTCCGCCCGAACGCCGGCGGGTCCGGCCGCCGCGGGCGAGCAGCTGGTGCGGCTGATGCGGTTGATCGGCTCCCCCGGCTACCCGCCGGACGAGGCGTGGCTGCGCCGGCTGGGTGCGGAGTCCTTCGCCCACCGCACCGACCTCGCGGCGAGCCGGCGGCAGGTCGCCGCGGTCCGCGCCGCCGGTGACCGCCGCGCCGAGCTGGCCGGCGTCCGGGTGCCGACGCTGGTCCTGCACGGCGAGGCCGACCCGGCGCAGCCGCCGCGGGCCGGGCGGGCGACCGCGGCGGCGATACCGGGCGCCCGGTTCGTGGGCTACCCCGGCATGGGCCACGACGTCCCCCGGGAGCTGTGGCCGGCGATCAGCGCGGAGATCGAGGCGGTCGCGGCCTCCCGGGACGGTGTGGCTGGACCCGGACCGGCGGCGGCGCGCTAGCGTTGCGCGCGTGGAACCGGGTGACCTGATCGGGGAGCGCTACCGGATCGTGTCGCTCGTCGGCCGTGGGGCCATGGGCGTGGTCTGGAAGGCCCACGACACGCGGCTCGACCGGCAGGTGGCGGTCAAGCAGCTGCGGCTGGACCGGACCAAGCCGGCGGAGGCCGAGGAGGCGACGCAGCGGGCGATGCGCGAGGGGCGCAACGCCGGACGGCTGCGCCACCAGAACGCCGTCGCCGTGTACGACGTGGTCGAGCACGAGTCCAGCCCGTGCCTGGTGATGGAGTTCCTCAACGGGGAGAGCCTGGCCGACCGGGGCGTCGGCTCGCCGCGGGAGGCGGCCGCGATCGGCGCGCAGCTCGCCGCGGCGCTGGCCGCCGCGCACGAGGCGGGCATCGTCCACCGCGACGTCAAGCCGGACAACGTGCTGATCACCGCCGACGGCACAGCCAAGATCACCGACTTCGGCATCTCCCGGGCCGCGGGTGACGTGTCGGTGACCGCCACCGGGATCCTCGCCGGCACCCCGGCCTACCTGGCGCCCGAGGTCGCCCGCGGCGACGACGCGGACTTCCGCTCGGACGTGTTCTCCCTCGGCGCGACGCTCTACGCCGTCCTGGAGGGCATGCCGCCGTTCGGGATCCACGAGAACGCGATCGCGATGCTGCACCGGGTGGCGGCCGGCAAGCTCAACCCGCCGCGCAACGCCGGGGTGCTGACCGGCCCGCTGCTCTGGCTGCTCAACCCCGACCCGGCCCAGCGCCCGACCATGCACGCGGCCCACGAGGTGCTCGCCGCCGCGGCCAGGGGCCGCCCGACGAACATCCCCGCCGGCCCGAACCCGACGCTGACCATGCCCCGGCGGCGGATGTCCCGGCGGGCGGTGGTCGCGGCCGTCCTCGCCGCGGCGCTGGTGGCGGCCGGGGTCGTCGTGGGCATCCTCATCGCCGGCGACGACGAGCCCAGCGGCGGCGACGCCGGCGGCGGCTCGTCCGGCGCGCCCCCACCGGCCTCCTCGTCCACCGCCCCGCCGCGCGCGACCTGCCTGGCCACCTTCCGGGTGACCAACTCCTGGCAGGAGGGCTACGGGGCGGAGGTCACCGTGACCAACCAGGGCGACACCACCCTGACCGGCTGGCGGCTGACCTGGACCCTGCCCGACGGGCAGCAGATCAAGAACCTGTGGAACGGCCAGCGGGTTCAGGAGGGCAACGCGGTCACCGTCGACAACGCCCCCTACAACGTGTCCATCGAGCCGGGCGCCGAGGTGAAGGTCGGCATGAACATCGACACGGTCGCGCAGGCCCGCCCCGTTCCCGAGATCCGCTGCGAGGAGCGCTGACTACAGCTGTTTCACCATCGCCTCGTACAGGGGCGAGTCGGGGAACGGCCGCATCCGGCCGACGACGCGGAAGCCCCAGGAGAGGTAGGCGGAGCGGGCCGGCGTGTTCTCGGGTCGGACGAGCAGCGCCACCCGCTCCACCGAGAGCCCGTCGAGCAGGGCCGCGGACAGGGCCGCCGCGTAACCCCGCCGGCGGCAGTCCGGGCGGACCATCAGCTCGTTGATGCAGAAGGTCCGGCTGCCGGTCTCGCGGACCAGGTCGGGGTCGGCCGGGGTGGTCAGCCCGCGCCACCACGCGCTGTCGGTGGGCAGGACCGCGCCCAGGGTGAAACCCACCAGCCGGCCCGCCACGTCCGCGGTGACCAGCCGGACAGCCTCGCGGTGGCTGCCGCGTTCGACGCGCTCCCAGAAGCGGTCCGGGGAGAAGAACGGGTCGTCGAGCCGTTCGGCGTAGGCCTCCCGGTAGACCTCGAGCAGGTCGTCCTTCCGGGCGCGCAGGCCTGGCCCGTCGTACCGGACCAGGTCAGCGTCAGAACTCATGCGGCACGGTAGCGGTCGACGAACGCGCTCGCCTCGGGGACGTCGGGGAAGGCGGCCAGCCGGGTGGCGATGTCGTCCAGTTTCGACGTGACGCGCCAGCTGGCGACGTGCCCGGCCAGGTCGTCGAGCACCTGGTGCGCGGTCTCGGCGGCACCGTCCACGGCGCCGCGATCGAGACGGGCGCCGGCCAGGCGGACGCGCCAGGTCGCGAGGTTGCGCGGCATTCGTCGCTCGTAGCCGGCGATGGTGCGTTCGAGCAGCCGCTCGGCCTCGGCGCCGCGTCCCAACTTCAGGGCGCAGGTGGCCGCGACGCAGTCGACCTCCGCCGGGGTGAGGAAGACGGCCCACTCCTCCCCGGCGGTGTCGCTGTCGCGTTCGAGCGCGCTGTAGGCCCGGCCGATGGCTCGATCCGCGTCGCGCGCGTCACCGGTGCCGGAACTGCTCTCGGCGAGGCGCAGCTGGGGGATGGCGGCGAGCCAGGCCGGCGCGCCACTGCCCGTCGCTGCCTGCTCGGCACCGAGAGCGAACCGCTGTGCCTCCCGCGGCCGGTCGAGCACGTTGGCCTGGAAGGCGAGGTTGGACAGGGCTCTCGTCTCCACGATCGGGTCCCTCGCCTGGCGCCCAAGCACGAGTGCCTCCCCCAGGCAGATGCGCGCGAGCCGGTGTTCCCCGGCGTCGAGCGCGAGCCAGCCGGCGCAGACCTGAAGTCGGCCGGTCGCGGCCAGCAGCTGACGCTCGACGATGCTGTTGTAGCTGCCGTACTCGAGCAGGCCCGTGCCCTCCCGGGCGTGGTCGAGCGCGGCCCGCCAGATCGTCTCACCGCCGTGGCGTTGGTCCAGGCCGTGCAACCGGGCGGCCGAGTCGCGCAGCCGCCGGACATCGGCGAGACCGACGGTGGTGCCGGCCCCCACACCGAGCCCGGCCACCGCCGTCGTGGCCACCCCCCACTTCATCAGCGTGCGGCGCCTCATGTCGTCCCACGTTACCGCCAGATCCGCGGACGGGACCGTGTGTTCCTCGATCGTGAGCAGCTCGCTCGGCGAGTTCGTCCCGGCTGATGCCGAGCAGCTCCGCGAACTTCGGCCACAGGTAGGGCACCGGCTCGTGTTGGCCGGCCTCCCACCGGATCACCGTGGACCGGTCGACGCCCAGCGCCTCGGCCAGGCTCTCCTGGGTGAAACCGGCTGACTTGCGCCTCCCCGCCAGCGCGCGGCGATTGCGTCGTGCCACCACTCAGGTACCTCCCGCTACCGGACTGGCGGCGAACGTAGCAGCGGGCACGCTCCCGCGCAGGGGACCGTGCCCGGGCTGCCACGTTCTTGCGGCGATGTTCCGTCGTTGCCGTCAGGAGCGGGGGCGGAGCCAGCGGTAGCCGTACGGTTCGAGGGTGATCTGCTCGCCCGGCTTGGCGTCCTGGGTTCCCAGCAGGTCCTCCAGCACCGTCCAGCCGTCGTCCTTCGGCAACGTGATCTTGGCTGGCTTGTCGCCGAGGTTGTGGGCGGCGACGACCGTGGCGCCGTCCCAGTCGCAGCGGTGGACCAGCGCGGCGCCCTTGTCGGTGAGTACCGTGACCGTGCCCCAGCCCAGCTCGGGGCACTCCTTGCGGCGGCGGATCACCCGTTCCATCCAGTTGAGCAGCGAGTCCGGGTCGCGGCGCTGGTCGGTGACGTTGACGCTCTGGTCCTCGGGCAGTGGCCGGCACAGCCGGGCGCCGTCGGGGGCGGAGGAGAAGCCGGCGTGGGTCCCGGCCGTCCACTGCATGGGCGTGCGGCAGGCGAGGCGGCCCTCGATCTCGAGGTTCTCGACCATGCCGATCTCCTCGCCGTAGAACAGGGTCGGCGTGCCGGGCAGGGAGAACATCAGCGAGTAGACCAGCCGGATCCTCGCCTGGTCGCCGTCCATCATGGACGGTAGCCGGCGGCGTAGGCCGCGGCCGTAGAGCTGCATGTCCTCCTCGGGGCCGAACGCCTCGAACACCTCGGCCCGTTCGGAGTCCGAGAGCTTGTCCAGGCTCAGCTCGTCGTGGTTGCGCACGAAGTTGGCCCACTGGCACTCCGCCGGGATCTCCGGCATCGACTTCAGCGCCTTCACGATCGGTGCGACGTCCTTGCGCGCCAGCGCGAGGTACATGGCCTGGTTCAACGGGAAGTTGAACATCATGTTGAGCTCGTCGCCGTTGGTGCCGAAGAACTCCGTGGCCTGTTCGTAGGGCAGGTTGACCTCGCCGAGCAGTACCGCGTCACCGCGTCGCCGGCTCAGGTACCGGCTCAGCTCGCGCAGCAGGTTGTGCGGGTCCTTGTGCTCGCTCTCCGGACCGGCGGCCTCCTCCAGCAGGAACGGCACGGCGTCGATCCGGTAGCCGGTCACGCCCAGCGCCAGCCAGAAGCCGCCGATCTTGGCGATCTCGTCGCGCACGGCCGGGTTCGCGGTGTTGAGGTCGGGCTGCTCGGAGTAGAACCGGTGGAAGTACCACTGGCCCGCGTCCTCGTCCCAGGCCCAGTTGGACACCTCCTCGCCCGGGAACACCAGCTGTTCGGAGGCCTCCGGCTTCTCGTCCTGCCAGACGTAGTAGTCGTGGAAGGGCGCGTCGCGACCCTTGCGGGCGGAGCGGAACCAGCGGTGTTGGTGGGAGGTGTGGTTCACCACCAGGTCGATGATCACGCGCATGCCCCGGTCCTGGGCGGTGCGCAGCATCTCGGCGAAGTCGCCCAGGGTGCCGAGCTTCTCGTCGACGGTGAAGAAGTCGCTGATGTCGTAGCCGTCGTCGCGCTCGGGCGAGGGGTAGCAGGGCATCAGCCACAGGCACGTGACGCCGAGGCCGGCGAGGTAGTCGATCCGCTCGGTCAGGCCGACCAGGTCGCCGCAGCCGTCACCGTTGGTGTCGAAGAACGTCTGCACGTCCAGGCAGTAGATGACCGCGTTCTTCCACCACAGGTCGCTCGTCGCGGTGCGCTTGCCGGTCATCCGTGCAGCTCCGGCAGGACGTGCTCGGCAAAGCAGTCGATGAAGGCCCGTTGCTCCTGGCCGACGTGGTGCACGTAGATCTCCTCGAATCCCAGGTCGGCCGCCTCACGCAGCCACTCCACGAAACGCTTGGGGTCGCTCGCGATGAGCACACCGGCGTGCATGTCCTCGGGTCGGACGTGCTTGGCCGCCGCGTCGAACTCGGCCGGGGTGGCGATGTCCCAGCACAGTGGGGCCTCGAAGACGTTGGTGCGCCACTGCTCGTGGGCGATCCGCAGCGCCTCGTCCTCGTCGGGCGCCCAGCTCACGTGGACCTGCAACGCGAGCGGCTTGTCCCCGCCGCGGTCGCGGAAGGCGTCCACCACCCGGCGCAGGGTCTCCGCCGGCTGCCAGATGGTGATCAGGCCCTCGGCCCACTCCCCCGCCCAGCCGGCGGTCTCCGCGCTCACCGCGGTCGCCAGCAGCCGGGGCGGCTGTTCCGGCCGCGTCCAGAGCCGCGCCCGGTCCACCCGGACCAGGCCGCGGTGGGTGACCTCCTCGCCGGCCAGCAGCGCGCGGATGATGTCGACGCACTCGCGCAACCGGGCGTTGCGGGTCGGCTTGTCCGGCCACGGCTCGCCGGTGATGTGCTCGTTGGAGAACTCGCCGGTGCCCAGGGCAACCGAGAGCCGGCCGGGGAACATCTCGGCCAGCGTGCCGACCGCCTGCGCCACGACCGCCGGGTGGTAGCGCTGCCCCGGCGCGTTCACCATGCCGATCGGGAAGCCGGTCCTCGCCAACGCGGCGCCGAGCCACGAGAACGCGAAGCCCGACTCGCCCTGCCGCTCGCTCCAGGGCGAGAAGTGGTCCGAGGACCAGGCGGCGGCGAACCCGGCCCGCTCCGCGTGTACGACGTCGTCCAACAGCTTGCTCGGCGCGATCTGCTCGTGCGAGGCGTGCCAACCCACTCTGGGCATGAAACCTCCTCCGGTGCGAGAGCGGGCTTCCCCGGCGGGTCGGATTTCAAACGGGTCCATAAAGGACTCGGTGGTCGTCGTGCGGACGCGACCGACTTGCGGCACCGTGGGTGTGTCGTGCCGCCCGGCCAGAAAGGGAGCTGACATGCGTCATCGCAGAACCATGCTGGTGGGGACGTTGGCGGCGACCGTGCTGGCGGGCACGGCCATGCCCGCGACCGCGGCCGGACCCGACGCGCCGGGGGGTCCGGGCGCACCGGCGGTGTACCAGCCGGCGGACAAGGAAGGCTTCGGAACGGCCCGCGGCGGCGCGGCGAGCCCGGTGTGGTTCACCCTCGGCGGCGGCCGGATGACCGAGGTCTTCTATCCCGACCTGAGCACGCCCGCGGTGCGCGAGCTCCAGCTGGTGGTGACCGACGGCCGGACGTTCACCGAACGCGCCCAGGACGTCTCGGTCCGCACCGAGCCGGTGCGCGGGCGCGGCCTCACGTTCCGGCAGGTCGCCCGGGGTACCGGCTGGACCGCGGAGACCACCTACGTCACCGATCCGCGCCGGGCGAGCGTCCTGGTGGACGTGTCGCTCCGCTCCCGCCGCCCGCTGCAGGCCTACGTCCTCTACGACCCGGCGCTGTCCCGCGAGGGCGGCGACGACACCGCGCGCAGCGGCGCGGGCCTTGTCGCCTCGGACGCAGCCGCGAGCAGCGTGGTGGCGTCCCGCCGCGGCTTCGCGGCGACGTCGTCGGGCTACCTGGGCACCAGCGACGGCTGGACCGACCTGGCCCGCGACCACCGGATGGACTGGCGGTACCGGGCGGCCGGGCCGGGCAACGTCGTGCAGACCGGCAAGCTCCGCCTCGACGGCGTCCGGCACCGCAGCGACACCCTCGTCCTCGGCTTCGGCGCCTCGGCGCGGGAGGCCGAGCGGACCGCGGCCCGCTCGCTCGCCGGGAGTTTCGCCGCCGCGGCGCGCTCCTACGCACACGGCTGGGAGTCCTACCTCAACCGCCTGCGCCGGCCGCCGGCCAGTGTCGGCACGCGGCACGAGCGAGAGGTCTACCGCAGCTCGCTGATGGTGCTGGCGGCCACCGAGGACAAGCGCAACCCCGGTGGCTACATCGCGGCGCCCGGGTTTCCGTGGGCCTTCGGCTTCGACCGTCAGCTCGCCCCCGAGTTCGGCTCCTACGCCCTGGTGTGGCCGCGGGACCTGTACCAGGTCGCGACCGCGCTGATCGCCGCGGGCGACCGAGGCGGCGCCGAGCGGGCGCTGGACTTCATGCTGGAGGTGCAGCAGCAGCCCGACGGTCACCTGGCACAGAACACGCGGGTCACCGGTGAGCCGTACTGGACCAGCGTCCAGCTCGACGAGACCGCCGCGCCGATGCTGCTGGCCTGGCTGCTCGACCGCACCGACGAGTCCACACTGGATAGCCTGCGGCGCGCGGCCGAGTTCCTGGTGAACTACGAGCAGGACGGCAACCGGGCGCCGTGGACCGAGCAGGAGCGCTGGGAGAACCAGAGCGGTTACTCCCCCGCGACCATCGCCTCCGCGGTCGCCGGTCTGGTGTGCCTGGCGGACCTGCTGTCCCGCGCCGGCGACGAGGCCGGCGCACGGCGGTACCTGGCGGTCGCGGACCAGTGGGCGTCCACTGTGGAGGCCTGGACGGCGACGAGCAACGGCCCGCTCTCCCCCGACCCGTACTACCTCCGCCTGACCAAGGACGGCCGGCCCAACCAGGGCACGACCTACAACCTCGGCGACAACAACGTCGGCGAGGTCGACCAGCGCACGGTCGTCGACCCCAGCTTCCTGGAGCTGGTCCGCCTGGGCGTGCGTCCCGCCGACGACCCGACCGTGGCGAACACGGTGTCGGTGGTGGACCGGGAGCTGTCCGAGCTGACCCCGGTCGGCCGGCTGTGGCACCGCTTCACCAGCGACGGCTTCGGCGAGACGGCCGACGGTCGGCCGTGGAACGTCAACTGGCCGACGCCGACCCGGACCTACGGCCGGCTCTGGCCGATCTTCGCGGGCGAGCGCGGCGAGTACGAGCTGCTGGCCGGGCGGCCCGCCGCCGCCCGTTCCCGCCTCACCACGATCGCCGCGACGGCGAACAGCGGCCTGATGCTGCCCGAGCAGGTGTGGGACAACCGCCCGCCGGCGCCGGCGAACGCCCGCCCGGGCACCGGGACCGGTTCGGCCACCCCGCTCGCCTGGACGCACGCCCAGTACGTCCGGCTCGCCTGGTCGATCCAGAGCGGCGAACCGGTGGAGCGGCCGTCGGTCGTCGCCTGCCGGTACGCCGAGACCTGCTGAGCGGGAGCTGCGCCGTTCGGCTCACGACCTTCGGCGGGGGTTCGCGGACCGTCGTCCGGAGGTCGGGGCCGTTCGGCGGGCGACTCCTCCGGTAGTAGGACGGGAGGCCAGGAAAATGACGCTCCGCGCGGCCAACTCCGTCGCAGCGGAACCCTTCTGGTCGCTGGTGCGGCGAGCGGCGGATTCCTAACGTCGTCGGTGCTGGTTTGAATTTTCCTCACATTCTCTCTCGGGGAAGGGAATCCCTACTCATGAAACTCCCTTGGAGTAAAGCCCTCGGCGTCCTCGCCGCGGCGGCGGCCCTGGTGCCGCTGGCCACCACCACCGCCCAGGCACTGCCCGCCGGCTACGGCGAGCCCGTCGCCGCCGCGGCGATCGACTCGCTGGCCGCCGACGGGTTGGGCGCCGACCACGCGACCGAGCTGCTCTCGGCCCAGCCCGGGCTGGTCGAGACCGGCGAGAAGGCCGTCGCACAGGTCGGCGAGGACTCGGCGGGCATGTACCTCGACCGCGCCTCCGCGACGGTCGTGGTCAACGTCGTCGACCGGGACGACGTGGCGACGGTCCGCGCGGCCGGCGCGACGGCCAAGGTCGTGGACCACAGCATGACCGAGCTCGAGGCCGCCAGGGACGCGCTCGGCAAGGTGCAGCCGGCCGACACGGCGGTGGGGATCGACGTCGCGGCCAACCAGGTCGTGGTCCGGATCGGCGAGACCGCCGCGGCGGCGAAGGTCGACACGCTCACCGCCACGGCGACGCGGTTCGGCGACATGGTGCGGACCGAGCGGGTGGACGGCTCGTTCACCACCACGATCTCCGGCGGCGACGCGATCACCGGCAGCGCCGGCCGCTGCTCGCTCGGCTTCAACACCACCGGCAACACCGGGATCACCGCCGGCCACTGCACCGAGGCGATCTCGCAGTGGTACGACGCGAACGGTGCCTACTACGGCCCCTCGATCGCGGAGAACTTCCCCGGCGAGGACTACGGCCTGATCCGCAACGACGGCGGCCTGCCGCAGCCCGGTGACGTCAACCTCTACAACGGCGGCTACCAGGACATCACCAACGCGGCCGACCCGTACGCCGGCCTGTCGGTGTGCAAGAGCGGCAGCACGACCGGCCTGACCTGTGGCACCGTCACCGCCACGGGCCTGACCATCTGCTACGCCCAGGGCTGCGTCTACAACATGGCGGAGAGCACCGCCTACGTCCAGCCCGGTGACAGCGGCGGCGCCTGGTTCGCCGGTGACATCGGGGTCGGCATCACCTCCGGCATGGGTGGCGGCTACAGCTACTTCCAGCCGCTCGTCCCGGGGCTGAACCTCTACGGCGTCTGGGTCTTCTGACCCGGGCGGGACCCGCACGCACCCGTCGGCACCAGCCGGCGGGTGCGTGTGTGATCTCGGCCCGGGCCGGGATCACGGCGGCGGCTCGCGGTGTTGTGCCGGACATGGAGCACACCGACGTCGTCGTGGTCGGCGCCGGTCAGGCCGGGCTGTCCAGCGCGTACTTCCTGCGCCGGTCCGGCTTCGACTTCGTCGTCGTCGACGCGAACCCGGCGCCGGGCGGGGCCTGGCAGCACCGCTGGCCGACGCTGCGGATGGAGACCGTGCACGGGATCTTCGACCTGCCGGGGATGCGGTTCCCGCCCCCGGCGCCGGAGGAACGGGCGGCCGAGGCGCTGCCGGCCTACTTCGCGGCCTTCGAACGCGAGTACGAGCTGGACGTGCGGCGCCCGGTGTCGGTCGAGACCGTCGAGGACGGCCCGGGCGGGCGGCTGACCGTGCGGGCCGGCGACCTCGCCTGGACGACCCGGGCCCTGATCAACGCCACGGGGACGTGGACCAAGCCGTTCTGGCCGCACTACCCTGGCCGCTCGGAGTTCCGGGGCCGGCAGCTGCACACCGCCGACTACCGCGGCCCGGCGGAGTTCGCCGGCCGCCGGGTGGTGGTGGTCGGCGGCGGCACCTCGGCGGTCCAGCTGCTCATGGAGATCGCCGAGGTGGCCGCGGCGACTACCTGGGTCACCCGGCGCGAGCCGGTGTTCCGGGAGGGCCCGTTCACGCAGGACTACGGGCGGCAGATCGTGGCGCGCGTGGACGAGCGGGTGCGGGCGGGCCTGCCCCCGGAGCCGGTGGTGCGGGTGACCGAGCTGGCCCTGACGCCGGCGTTGGCGGCGGCCCGAGCGGCCGGCGTGCTGGACCGGCTGCCGATGTTCGAGCGGCTCACCGCCGGGGGCGTCGCGTGGGCGGACGGCGAGCGGCGGGCAGCGGACGTGATCCTCTGGTGCACTGGCTGGCGGGCGGCCCTGGACCACCTGACCCCGCTGGGCCTGCGCGGACCGGGCGGCGGGATCACCATGGACGGCACCCGCGTCGTCGCCGACCCGCGCGTGCACCTGGTGGGCTACGGCCCGTCGGCGAGCACCGTCGGCGCCAACCGCGCCGGCCGTACCGCCGTGCGCGAGCTGCGCGAGCTCCTCGGCGTCGCCGCGGCCTGAGTCACCTCTCAGCTGCGGACCAGGCCTTCCAGCACGGTCGGCAGGCACACCAGGTGCGAGCTCTCGCGGTACGCGGCGCGAAGGCGCTCGGTCAGCCACGGCGAGGGGAGACCTGCGGCCAGCCTGACCGTGGTGGGCAGCACCGGGCGCAGCCGGTCCAGCAGCGACGCCACGTCCCGCTCGTCGAAGGCGCGCCAGGCGACGGTGGGCGCGAACGACTCCCACCAGTAGGCCACGAGCTCGGTGGCCGTCCAGTGGGTGTGGCCGGCCAGCTCGGCCCGCCGCCTCGCCGGAGCGAGCGCGAGCCGGGAGTCCGGTCCCACCGGCTCGGCCTCGAGCCCGGCCTCGCGCAGCCGTTCCGTGGTGGCCTCGACCAGGACCGTGTCCGCCGACATCCCTTCGACCGGGCACAGCACCACGTCGTTGACCACCGGTTGCACCAGCGTTCCGGTGAGCTCGGGCGCCGCCTCCAGCCGCAGGCGGGGCGGTGTCACCCCGAGCTGGCGGCCCAGCCGCCACCGGACCGTGCGGAACGCGTCCTCGTGCGGCACCAGCGTCAGCGCGCGCAGGTAGTCCGGCGCCAACCGCAGCCGCACGTCGACCGGCCGCACCACGGCCACGACCGCCTCCGGCGGCCCTTCCGGCGCCGGGTCCGGCACCCGGATCCACAGGTCGAGCAGGTGCCGGCTGACCTCGTCGAGCGGTTCGGCGAGCAGCCGGGGAACGTCGGCGGCGGCGAGCTGCCGGGCGATCCCGGCGATCAGCTCGGCGCCGAGGGCGGGGCGGACGCCGAGCACCGACAGCGCCGCGAGGTCGTTGTCGTGGAAGGAGCCCAGCTGCTCCTCGGCGCGGAACAGCGCGACGGCCGGACCACCGAGCGGTGCCGACCCCACCGTGACCGTGACCGGCCGCGGCACGCCCAGCCCGTCGAGCAGCGCGGTCAACGCGGCCTCCGCGTGCCGGGCGAGGGCCTCGCCGCCGCGGTTGGGCAGCAGGTCCTCGCGGACCGCGAGCCGGACCGGGACCCCCGGGCTCACGGCGCGGGCTCCGGTACGGCCGGTTCGAGCAGGTGGGTGCAGCGCTCCACGATCTCCTCCACCTCGGCGCCCGGCGGGCTCGCCGCGAACGCCTCCAGGACGACCCGGCCGCGCAGCGGCAGCCCGCGGGCCAGCAGCGCCCGGCACACCTCGGCCAGCACGAGCAGGGTCGCGTCGCCGTCGACCGGAGCGGTGAGCTCGGGCCACTCCGCGACCCAGGACGCACGCAACAGGTCCGCCGAGTCGAGGACCACCAGCGCCGGCAGGTTCTCGCCGAGAACGGCGCGGAAACCGGCGGCCACCTCGCCCTCCACGTCCGAAGTGGACGGATCGACGTGGCGTACCCCGCACACCTCGCCCCACAGGTCGATCTCGTACTCGTGCGCCGACAGCGACGGGTCCTCGGAGACGGTCACCAGCGGAACGAGCACCCCGTGGGCCGCCTGGACCTCGTCGCAGACAGCCAGCAGCGACGAGGTGACGAGCGGGCTCCCCGGCAGACCGGTGACCGGCACCAGCCCGCTGCCCAGCCGGACCTCGCAGGGGGCGTAGTCCGGCGCCGGATCGTCGTCGGCGCAGCCGAGGAACCGGTCCGCGTGGCCGGCGAGGAGCCCGGCGAGCGCGTGCACCCGGTCGTCGGCCACCCCGTCGAGGATGTCCACGATCCGCCAGTACACCTCGGCGTCGGGCAGGAGGGTCGCCCAGAAGTCGGCGAGCTCCGCGTCCGGGGACTCGAGGCCGGCGCCGGCCTCGAGCACCTCGGTCAGCCGGTCCCGGCCGGCGTCCGGCTCCCCAGCCCAGAACCGCGCGAGCGCCTCCCGCGCCTGGAGGTTCAGCTCGACGCCGTCCAGCCTCGGGTCGGCGAGCCCGGTCAGCGGTTCCCGGAGCTGGTCGATCCGCTCCAGTACGACGGCCGGCTCCCCCCTGCCGAAGGCGTGGTCGATGTGGGCGAACGCCACCTGGCACAGCCCGAGAACGGCCTCGGGGAACGCCTCGCGCTCGGCGAGCAGGCCGGTGTAGGTGCTGATGGCGTGGGTGAGGTGCGCTGTCGAGGACAGGCGAGCGAGCGTCGCCCGCGCGGTGAGCGCCGCCGGGTCCTCGCCCCTGGCCGCGACCTCGACCATCTCCGCCCTGGCCCCGTCGACGTCGAGCGGCCGCCCGGTCAGCGCGACGGCCCGCCGCTCGAACACCTCCACCAGCCGACCGGCCGCGTCGGCAGCCGGCCCGTCACCCATGCGAGCCGCGAGGGCCCGCAGGTCGGTCGCGCCGTCGCGGGCGTCCCGGATCGCGCCGATGATCTCGGCCCCCTCGCGCAGCAGCTCCTCGCCCTCCTCGAGCCGGCCCTGGGCCAGCCGGGCGAGGCCGGCGAGGACGAGGTAGTCGTGCCGGCGGTGGCTGGACGTATCGACCCACGGCAGCGCGGCCAGCATCTCCGCCGCCGCGGCCTCGTGCTCACCCAGCCCGTAGGCGGCGTAGGCGCGGAACCAGGTCCACGCGGTGTCCTCGGTGCTCACCGCGCGCAGCCGGGCGAACCGCTCCGCCGCGACGGCGTCGTGTCCGAAGACGCGCGGCACCCAGCCGTGCGCCCACAGCTGCCAGGGGTCGTCCGGGTCGGGCTCCAGCAGGTCCAGCTCCGCCGTCGCCTCTGTCTCCCGCCCAGCGCGAGCCAGCGCGAGGGCGAGGGCCCACCGCCCCCGCACGTCCTCCGGCCCAGCCCGCTCCGCGGCCGCCGCCAGCGGTTCCAGTGCCGAGTCCGGCATGACGTAGTCGAGCAGGCTCGCGTACTCGTCCTCGGCGTCGGCGAAGCCCTCGGGCGCGGTGGCCTGGGCGGTCAGCACCGAGACCATGGCCACCGCGTAGTTCTCCAGCTGTCGGTGAGTCCTGGCGAGCAGCAGCAGCGCCGGCAGGTTCCGCTCGTCCAGGACCAGCGCGCGCTCGGCCCAGAGGCAGGCCCGCCACAGCTCGTCGCGGGGGCGACCGGGGCTGTTCCAGGCCAGGGTCTCGCAGGCGAAACCCGGTACGAGGTACGCCCACGCCGACGGGCCGTCCGGCAGCTCGAGCTCGGTACCCGCCCACCACCGGTCCACGATCCGCTGGTAGCTCTCGAGGACCGCGGGACCGCTGGCCCGGTAGGTCGCGACGCGGATCGAGTCGGCCCAGGCCCAGTGCAGCTCCGCGACATCGCCCCAGCTGCGTGCCGCGCGGCCGAACAACGCGATGGCCCGTTCGTGCTCGCCCCGGGTGGCGAACAACCGGGCCGCCTCGTACCGCCGCAGGTCGGCCTCCCGCGGGTCGGCGGTGAGGTCGGCCTCGACCACCAGCGCCTCGGCCGCGCCGAACGGCCCCGCCTCGGGCAGCGCCCCCTCCCGGGAGCGGCGGACCGCACGCAGCGCACCCTCGACGTCGCCGGTGAGCTGGAGTGCCATGGCGACCAGCAGCGCCCACTCCGCCTCCCGCAGCGGGGGCATCGACCGGGCGCCGAGCGAGTCCGCCGGGGTGCCGGCGCGCAACGCGTCGGCGAGCGCGGCGGACGCCTCCTCCGCGTCGCCGGCCAGCACGGCGAGCCTGGTGCGGAACAGGTCGAGCGCGGCGATGTCGAGGTCGGCACCGGACCCGTCACCGGTGTGGGGCACGGCGGCACGCATCCCGGGCAGCCAGGTCGAGCGGATCCACGGCCCGAGCACCCGCGCCTCCTCGGCGGACAGCAGCTCCTCCGCGGCCGGCAGGACGTCGGGCGCCAGCGACGGGTCGAGCAGCACGGCCTCCAGGTAGGCCTGCAGCGCGACCCCGGGCTCGGTCCGCCCGGTCAGGGCCCAGGCGAGCAGCACCCGGATCTCGGCGTCCGAGGGCTCGCTGCCCGGCTCGTCCCGCGCCCGCTCCAACGCGCTCCTGGCCTCCTCCCACCGGTCCTGGCCGAGCAGGACCGCGCCGAGGTGGAACCAGGCGGCACGCGGGTCGGCCCGGTGGCTCGCGAGCAACCGGGACACCACGTCGGGTGCGCGGGAGGGAGCCGGTCCGCCGCCGACCGGGGTCCCGCAGCGTTCGCAGAACCGCTGGCCGTCGCTCAGGGGCACGCCGCAGGTGGCGCACGACTCCGCGGCCGGCCTCACAGCGGGGCGTCCTTCCCGGGGCGCACGGGCGGTCTGCTGGTGGTGACCGCCGGCCGGCGCTCGGCCCGCTCGCCCGGTCGGTGCACCGGGTGCCCGCACTGCCCGCAGAAGTTCGCCGCGGCCGGGACCGGGTTGGCGCACTCCCGGCACTGGACCGGCGCACCGCAGGCCGTGCAGTAGAAGCCGGTCGTCACGGCCTGGCAGGACGGGCACTCGACCGACCCGCCGGGCACCGCGCGGCGCGTCTCGGGCCGGGAGAGCGCCGCGGCGTGGACGCGCTCGCCGTCCGGGCGGCGCAGCAGCGGGCCGTCGCTGTCCCGCTGCAGGTACAGCACCGGTGTGCCGAAGGCCCGGTCGTCCCAGTGCACCCGGCCGCCCGTGCGCTGCCCCAGCGCCCGCCGTCCGGCGGTCACCGCGTCGCCGATCGACCGCCCCTCCCTGATCCTGCGGTAGAAGTGGTCGGCGAACTGCTGGGCGTCCTGGTCGACGATCGCGTACTGCATCGCGACGACGGCGGCGACGCGTCCGCGCACCAACCGTTGGGCGGTGGAGAACATCCCCTGCCTGGCCCCGGCGTCGCCCTTGCACGCCTGCAGGAAGACCAGCTCGGGCGGGTCGTCGCCGAACATCGCGATGAGGTCGTCCGCCGACACCGTCCGGCTGCGGCGGACCGGGCCGGGATCCTCGTCACCGGCCCGGACCGCGGCCCGCCGCAGCGACTCGTCGCGGTCGATCTCCGCCTGGGGACGTCGCACGATCACACCGTCCTCCTCGCCGTGCGCGATGACGTGCAGCACCTGCGGGCGCACCCGGGCATACCGCTCGCGCAGCTCCTCGTAGGTCGGGTTGTCCGCGCTCTCCACGACGACCGTGCCGGCGGTCGCGAGGTCGCCCAGCGCGTCGAGCACGACCTTTCCGGAGGAGATCGTGGCGTGGTCCTCGGGGTGGCAGTAGGCGGCGAGGATGGCGAGCCGGTCACCGGGCACCCCGGCGGCGGGAACGTGCTCGGGCACGTGCCGGGTGAGCACGAGCCGGCTCCAGCCGGCGAGGAACAGACCACCGCCGGTGTCGTCCGGTTTGAACAGGAACTCCCACGGCAGGCGGCAGACCCGCTCGGCGCTCTGGTGGAACACCAGGTCGATGCGCATCCGGTTGGCCCGGTCCTCGCGCAGCGGGCCGAAGGCGTCGAAGGAGGCCTCGAAGCCGCGGCGCACGGAGTCCCTGCCGTCACGCGGGGTGCGGTCGAACGCGAGCTCGTAGAGATGCCGGCCGAGCAGCTCGATCTCGGTGCGGGTGCAGTCGCCGCCCTCGGCGAGGTACGCGCACAGCCACTCGGTGGTGCGCCAGAGCAGACCCGTGCGGTCGATCCGCCCGACGGCCTCCCGCCGGGTCCAGTCCCGGTAGCGCACCTCGTCGTCGCTGAGGAACTCCAGCCGGCAGGACATCTCACGCATCGTCAGGTCATCTCACAGGTCGAGGATCTCGACGGTGTGCCGACGCAGCGCGCCGAACTCCCCGTTCTCGTCGGCCGGACCGAGCTCGGCCAGCTCCAGTGCCCGGTCGTGCAGGTGGCGCAGGTCCACGACCAGCTCCTCGCGCAGCCGCCGGGCCTGGTCGCGGGTGAGGTCGGGGCTGAGCTCGAGCATCTCGGCGAGCACGGCCATGTGCGCCTTGGCGCCGCGCCAGGCGTCCTCGCTTGGCACGCCCGCCTCGCGCACGACCCGGGCCCAGAGCGGCCGGAACCAGGGCAGCTGCTCGACGTCGTTGCGCTCGACGTCCTGGGCGACGCTGTAGAGGACGTAGTCCGCGTCGTCCACCGGGCGGGCGTCGTCCTCGGTGCGCCCGCGCAGCAGCCGGTTGTCGCGCACCCACAACGTCTCCGGGTCGAGCTCGCCCTCCAGCGCGAGGACGTGGTGGCCGGCGGTGAAGCCGTCCACCGGGTCGAGCTCGATCCGGTGGCCCAGCAGCGGCACCGACTCCTCCAGCCCCAGGACGTGGTCCAACCCGTCCAGCACCAGGCTCGCGACCTTCAGGTGCGTGCCGATCGACGCGGTGACGTCGGCGAGCCGGGAGCAGGAGTCGACCATCGACAGGAGGCGGCGGACGGCGTGGTCGGCGCGGAGCCGGTAGAGCACCAGCGTCACCTCGAGGACGCCGCCCTGGTAGGGGTGCGGGCCCGCGACCGTGATGTCGCCGAACCGGAACCCGCCCGGCACGTCGGACACGTGCTCGTGGAGCAGCGCGGGTCCGATGGTGAACGGCACGGTCCTCGGCTCGCCGTCGTAGCGGAACCCCGTGGTGGTCACGACGAGCGGGTCGTAGGTGGCGAACCAGCGGCGCCGGTGGGACAGGCGCATCTCGTGGACACGGACCTTGAAGTAGTGCGCCCGCGAGGCGAAGGCCTGTTCGGAGGGGCGCGGGTGCACCCGTGCCGGGTCCAGTGCCAGGTAGGTACTTCCCCGCGGCGAGCCGTTCCGCAGCCAGGACAGCAGGGTCCCGCACCGCTGTTCCAGTGCGCCCATCGACCCGTTCCCCTCGACCTGGTTGTGGGTTACGACCTTAGGCGGTTGGTGAGCCCCGGCGCGACGGGGTTGGTTACCGTCCCGCGGTGGACTTCTTCGCTGAGGTGGTGCGGACGGGAACGGTGCTCGGGCTGGACGAGGGACTGGACCCGGACGTCATCCGGCGGGCCGCCGGACCACCGCTGGTGGCCGAGCCCTGGGGCGACGACCTGATCTGGGACTACGGGTCGGTGCGCTTCCACTGGGTCGTGCGCGAGGCTCCCCTGCCGGTGCAGGGGTTCTGGTTCGCCGTGCCGGTGGCCGAGCTCGCACCCGGTCTGCCGTTCGAGGACCTGCGGGCCGCGACCGGAATGCGGTTCGCCGAGTCCCGAGATGGTTACCTGGCGCCCGAGTCGGAGATGGCCGTCGACGTCGACCCGTCCACCGGCGCGGTGACCTCGATCCGCTCGGCGTTCCAGCGACAGTGGCACCTGATCCTCCGCTATGCCGACGTGGAGACGCCGACGCCGGACCTGCGGGAAAGTTGGTTCGCGGCCAACGAGCCGGCCGGCGCGGAGCGCGCCGAGTGGTGGCTCCACGTCTGCTACATGATCAGCGCCCAGACCTGGTCGATCGACGACCTCGAGGAGCGGATGCGGTGGTTGTCCTATGCCCGGTGGGCCTGGGACCTGGCGGTGGCCCGAGGCCACGTGTCCCCTGCCACCGCGGTCATGAACGTCGCCGAGGACTACGCCGAGGCGGAGAACCGCGACCTGTCACTGGGGCCGTCCTCCCATGACGCGCTGGTCGCCGAATGCCTGTCACATGTGACCGGGTCGATGTCCAGGGCGGACAAGAACCTCATCGACATGGCGGCACTGCACCGCCACGGCATCTCCGACCCGGCAGTCCAAGCGGAGTTCGACAAGTGGTACGCGGTGCGCACCGACGTGCCCCGCGTACGGCTGCCCGCCCAGTAGACTCCTGGCCGGGCCGGCACGAAGGGCGGAGAGTCGTTTGGCGGACTGGGGCGATCTGGTCGCGTACATCAGGTACAGCTACGACGTGATCCTGTACCAGCCGGACGAGGTCCGCATCCGCGTGTCGTTCGCCAAGGACGAGGAGGACGTCCTGGGGCGGCAGCAGATCATGGTGGTGGCGCACGAGGTCCTCGACCAGAAGGAGGACTGGGTCCAGATCGCGACCCCGTTCGCCCGGGTCGACCAGGTCGACCTGCGTGAGGTGCTCACCGAGGCCGGCAACACGATCGTCGTCGGCGGCATCGTCCTGATGGGCGACCACCTCGTGCTGCGCCACTCCCTCCCGCTGATCAACCTCGACATCAACGAGTTCACCGACCCCCTGGACCTCGTCGCCTCCGGAGCCGAACAACTGGAACGCCGCTTCACCGGCCGCGACGACTACTGACCTGTCTCCTCGGCTGTCACCCGAGACCGGTCAGGAATGAAGAAGCACCGCCGCCGAGCACGCCCCTACCGTCACCGGCCATGAGCCTCAACTGGAACAAGACCGTCCGACAGACCCACCGCTGGCTGGCCGTCCTCTTCACGGTGACCGTCGTCGTCACCGCCGTCGCCCTCGCGCAGGAGAACGCCGCGGCCTGGGTGTCCTACCTGCCGCTGCTCCCGCTCACCCTGCTTTTCCTCAGCGGGGTGAACCTGTACGTGCTCCCCTACGCCGCCAGGCGGCGCGGAGTCCGACGCCCCGCGGACCAGAGGTAACCCGCCGGCCGCATGCTCGTCGCGGTCACCGCGCCGCGCCGAGCATGCGGAGGGCGAGGTCGGCGTAGAAGTCGCCCAGCTCGTCCGGGTCGTCGGTGCCGTCCAGTCGGTACCAGCGGACCAGGTCGATGCCCAGCGACAGCAGGGCACGCACCGCTCGGTTGACGTCGGCGACATCGAATGCGCCCACCCGCGCCCCCTGGCCGACCGCCGAGCGCAGCAGGGCACTGAACCGCTGCCGCAGCTCCAGCACCACCGCGTGGTGCTCGGGCTCGAGGGCGGCCAGCTCGTACTGGCAGACCCGCGCCACCGTGTGGTACCGCGCGTGCCAGGCGACGTGGCCTGCCACCAGCCTGCGCACGTAGTCGACCGGGTCGCCCTCGTCGGGTTGGGCGAGCAGGGCGTCGAGGGCGCGCTCGTGGCCGGTGCGCACGATCTCGAACAGGACGTCCTCCTTCGAGGAGAAGTGCACGTACAGCGCGCCGGGGCTCAGGGCGACAGCGGCGGTGATGTCCCGCGTCGTCGTCGCGTGGAAACCCTTGCTGCTGAAGCACTGCACCGCCGAGACGAGCAGAGCGCGCACGGCCTCCGAGGTGCCGTCGCGCCACAGGTCGGCCGCGCCGTCGTCGGCGGGCACGGCCACCGCCTTGCTCGGGCCACCACTCCGGCTCCGCCTGGCCACCATCGCTCCCCACCTCACTCTTGACACCGGTCCCCCGGCGGATAACTATGCGCTTAGTTATACCCGCGGCTGTGGCGAGGTGAGAACAATGGCGTTCGTCCGGGACCTGACGGTCGTGCTGGAGGGCTTCTCGTTCCTGGAGTGCCCGAGGTGGCACCAGGGGCGGCTGTGGCTGTCGGACTTCTACACCAACCAGGTCCTCGCGACCGACGGCCGCGGCAGCACCGAGGTGGTGGCGGAGGTGCCCGGCCAGCCGTCCGGACTCGGCTTCCTGCCCGACGGACGTGCGCTGATCGTCTCGATGCGGGACCGCCGGATCCTGGTCCGGGACGACACCGGGCGGTTGAGCGAGTACGCGGACCTCTCCGACGCCGTCCCCGCGGCGCTCAACGACATGGTCGTGGACGAGCGGGGACGGGCCTACGTCGGCAACTTCGGCTTCGACCTGATGGGCGGCGCTCCCCTGCGCGACACCACGCTCACCCGGGTCGACCCCGACGGCAGCGTGCACCAGGCCGCCGACGGCCTCGGCTTCCCCAACGGGGCCGTGATCCTGCCCGGCGGCGTTCTGGTCGTCGCGGAGACCTTCGCCGCCCGGCTCTCCGCCTTCGACGTCCAGGACGACGGCACCCTGACCAACCAGCGGGTGTGGGCCCGGTTCGGCGAACCACCGGACACCGACGACGTCGAGCCGGCGCTGGGGCAGCTCGAGGTCGCCCCGGACGGAATCTGCGCCGACGCCGAGGGCGCCATCTGGGTGGCCGACGCACTGCACGCCCGGCTTCTCCGGGTCCGCGAAGGCGGCGAGATCCTCGAGGAGGTCGCCGCCCCGATGGGCGTCTACGCCTGCATGCTCGGCGGGGAGGACGGTCGCACCCTGTTCGCCTGCTCGGCGCCGTCCTTCGCCGAGCACGAGCGCCGCGCCGCCCGCGAGGCCGCGCTGCTTGCGACCCAGGTCGAGGTCCCGCACGCCGGCCTGCCCTGAGCACCACCCAGTTGGAGGATCTGATGGACATCGCCTGCGCCTTCCCCACCGCCCTCGACTCCCCCGACAACATCGCGCTGGCCGAGAGCCTCGGCTACACCCGCGCGTGGGTCTACGACACCCCGCAGCAGAGCCCCGACGTGTGGATGACCCTCGCCCTGGCCGCCCAGCGCACCGACCGCATCGGGCTCGGCCCCGGCGTCCTCGTCCCCAGCCTGCGGCACCCGATGGTCAACGCCGCCGCGACCGCCACGCTCGCCGCCCTCGCGCCCGGCCGCGTCGCGGTCGCGTTCGGCACCGGCTTCACCGGCCGCCGCGCGATGGGGTACCCGGCGATCAGCTGGTCGTTCATGGACGCCTACATCACGGCGTACCGCGGGCTGCTCCGCGGCGAGACCGTCGAGTGGGAGGGCAGGCGAATGCGCATGCTGCACCCCGACGGCCACGCCCCCGCACGTCCGGTGGAGGTCCCCATCCTCGTCGGTGCGCTGGGCCCCAAGGGCAACGAGATCGCCAGGAAACACGGTGACGGGCTGTACGTGACGTTGCAGCTGCCCGAGTTCATGAGCGAGTACTCGTGGGTGCCGTACCTGGCCTGGGGCACCGTGCTCGACGAGGGCGAGGCGGTGGACTCCGACCACGCCCGGCTCGCCGGCGGTCCTGGTTGGGCGCTGGCGTACCACGGG
>NZ_MSIE01000090.1 GCF_001921205.1 Actinophytocola xanthii
CGTCCGTCTCCAGGCACCACCCCGACTTAGGACTTACTCGTCTAGCGCACACGCCCTGCCGGCGAAAACCAGTGTCCGTACCCCGGGCTGGAGGGAAACATGGCGCCATGCGCGCCTGGCCCAACCCCGACTCCGGCGAAGTCCCCAGCCCGAGCGTGGTCGCCGCCTGGGTGACGCTTGGCCTCATCGCGACCGAACGGATCCCGCTGTGGGCGGCCCACTGGCTTGTCCTGGGTCACGACGGGGACAGTCTCGCGGCCCTGGCCGGTGTGAGCGGGATGGACCCGCACGAGGTCCACGACCTGCTGCCCGCCGCCCTCGCCAACTGCGGCGCGCCGATCCCGAACTCGGTGACCGCCGCGGCGGAGGTGGTTTTCGTCAGGCTCGCCGGGCTGCTCGCGGAGAACCGCGTCGGCGAGCGGTGGGTGCTGGACAGCGTCATCGAGATCCTCCGAGCGTCGGGCTGGGAGGTCGGCGTCATCGAGCTTCCGCTCGGCCAGATCTTCGACCTGTCGGACGAGTGGGGTTCGGACTGGGGCCGGCCACGGCACGAGCTCGAACAGGAGATCCGGGATGCGTGCGAGCTCCAGCTCGCCCCCGCTGGAAGGCCCTAGGGTCGAGTCGTGCGCTTCCTCGACGACCGGACACCCGGGTACGACCTGACCTACGACGACGTCTTCCTCGTGCCGAACCGCTCAGCGGTGGCGTCGCGGTTCGACGTCGACCTCGCCACCGTGGACGGGACCGGCGCGACCGTGCCCGTGGTGGTGGCGAACATGACCGCGGTCGCCGGCCGGCGGATGGCCGAGACCGTGGCCCGCCGGGGCGGGCTGGTGGTGCTGCCCCAGGACGTCGACCCGGCCGTGGTGGGCGACATCGTGCGCTGGGTGAAGTCCCGGCACACGGTCTGGGACACCCCGCTGGTGCTGACCCCGGGCGACTCGGTCGCCGACGCGCTGAACCTGCTGCCCAAGCGGGCACACGGCGCGGTGGTCGTCGTGGACGGGGACGGGCAGCCGGTCGGGGTCGTCGAGGAGGCCGCCTGCCAGGACGTCGACCGGTTCACCCGGCTGGCGGACGTGGCCACCGAGGAGCTGGTCACCGTCCCGCTGGACACGCCGCCGCGGGAGGTGTTCGACCGGCTGCACGGGCGCGCCGCCCGGCTCGCGCTTGGCCTGGACGGGGCTGGCCGGCTCGCCGGGGTGCTCACCGAGGTCGGCGCGCTGCGGGCCGAGCTGTACCGGCCGGCCGTCGACGCGTCGGGCCGGCTGCGGGTGGCCGCGGCGCTCGGCGTGAACGGCGACGTGGCCGGCAAGGCCGAGGCGCTGCTCGCCGCGGAGGTCGACACCCTGGTCGTGGACACCGCGCACGGCCACCAGGAGAAGATGCTGGCCGCGCTGAAGGCGATGCGCGCGACCGACCCGTCGCTGCCGGTGGTGGCCGGGAACGTGGTCACCGCGGAAGGCGTGCGCGACCTGGTCGGGGCGGGCGCGGACGTGGTCAAGGTCGGCGTCGGCCCGGGCGCGATGTGCACCACCCGGATGATGACCGGGGTGGGCCGGCCGCAGTTCTCCGCCGTTCTCGAGTGCGCCGCCGCGGCCCGCGAGCTGGGCGCACACGTCTGGGCCGACGGCGGTGTGCGGCACCCGAGGGACGTGGCCCTCGCCCTGGCCGCCGGCGCGTCGACGGTGATGGTCGGGTCCTGGTTCGCCGGCACCTACGAGTCCCCCGGCGACCTCCAGCGCGACGAGCAGGGCCAGCTGTACAAGGAGTCGTTCGGCATGGCGTCCAAGCGCGCGGTCTCGGCCCGCACCCGGGCCGACGGGGCGTTCGACCGCGCCCGCAAGGCGCTGTTCGAGGAGGGCATCTCGACCTCGAGGATGCGCCTGGACCCGACCGCGCCGAGCGTGGAGGACCTGCTCGACTCGATCTGCTCGGGTCTCCGCTCGGCCTGCACCTACGCCGGCGCGACCACGCTCGAGGAGTTCCACGCCAGAGCGGTCGTCGGTACCCAGTCCGCGTCCGGCTTCGCCGAGGGCGCCCCGCGCCCGCGCGGCTGGTAACCGATCGACAGGGTCAGCTGTTGCCGATCGACAGCGGTGCGCGGCCGTTGATCTTCCTAGCCTCGGCGCCATGCGACAGAGCGTGGAAGTGCCGGACGTCCCGGACGTCAGCGCGGAGCTGTACCTGGAGGTGGTCGCGTTCGCGGCCCGCTCCCCGGCCTGGTTGGGCACGCGGCGGCGGTGCTGACCGAAGGGCTGGTGGTGGTGCTCGCCACCATGGTCGCCGTGCTCTGCTGGCGCGCCCGCCGGGACGGTCCGGCGCTGGCCCGAGCCGCGCTGGCCCCGGCGGCCGCGGCGGTGGCCTACCTGGTCAGCGAGGCGGTGAAGGCAGGCTGGCAGGTCGAGCGCCCGTGCCGCGCGCTGGGTGAGGTGGCCACCGTCGTGTCCTGCCCGGCGGTGGGCGACTGGTCGTTCCCCAGCAACCACGCGACTGTCGTGGGCGCGTTGGCCGTGGGGATCCTCTGGTCGACCCGGCGACTGGGAGCGGCGGCGGTGGCGCTGGCCCTGCTCGCCGCGGCGTCCCGGGTGTTCGTCGGGGCCCACTACCCGCACGACGTCCTGGCCGGGCTGCTGCTCGGCGCGGCGGTGGCACTCCCGCTGCCCCTGCTGGCCAGGGCGGTCACCCCGCTGGCGCAGCGGGTCGGCAGCCGCAGCTGATCGCGGTCGCGAGGACGTGCGGCCCCAGTAACTCGCCGCCCGGTCGGGGCATCGAAGGACTCCCCCGTGCCGCGTCGCCTGGACGCCCACCCCCGACCCCGGGGATTGGTCCCGGAGGATGACGGCATGCAGATCGCCTGGCTCGTGGTCGGGTACGCCGTGCTCGGCGCCGCGGTGGTGGGCGCCCGGCGGTGGCCGGACGCCGCCCTGGTGGTGGCCGTCGCGACGTGGGCGGCGGGTTCGGTCGGCTCGGTCGGGGTGTGGCTGGCCGGCGGGGTCGCCCTGGTCGCCTACCTCGCCGGCCGCCACGCCGCCGATCGCGGCTCCGGCCCGGTCGTGCTGGTGCTCGGCGCGGCCACGACGACGGCTACGGCCCTGCCGACGGCGGGCGGTGACGCGGCGGTCGCGGCGCTGGCGGGAGTCGGCGTGCTCGCGCTCGTGCCCTGGTCGACGGGCCGGTTCCGGTCGCGGTACGCCCAGCTGGCAGCGGCCGGGTGGGACCAGGCCGAGCGGATGGAGCTGGCGGCGGACCGGGCCCGCGGCCGCGAGCGGGTCCGACTGGCCGCCGAGATGCATGACCTGATCGGCCATGAGCTGGCCAACGCGGCGCTGCGGGTGGGCGCGCTGGAGCTCACCCTGGCCGGGCCGGACCGGGAGACGGCCAAAGCCGCGCGGACGAGCGTGACCGCGGCCGCCGAGCGGCTGGCAGACACGGTCCGCGTACTGCGCGCCGAGTCGAGCGCGCTGCCGGAGCCGACCGTGGAGGAGTCCGTCGCCGCGGCCCGCCAGGCCGGCCTGGCCGTGACCCTGCGCACGACGGGTGAACAGAGCGAGGACCCGGTGATCACCCGAACCGTCCGTCGCGTCCTACGTGAAGCCGTGACCAACGCGCTCAAACACGCCCCCACGAGCCCGCTCACCATCGCCCTCACGAACGACGAAACCGGCACCCACCTGAACGTGACCAGCGAAAACGGGCTTTCCCGCGCGTTACCCATCCCCCACCCGTTCCCGGGGGCGTCCCGCCTTGCCAGCGTATCGGGTGGGGGTGGGGGTGTGGGGGGTCGCGGCTCGAACTGTGGATGGCCGGAGCAGTTGTGGACAACCGCGGCTGGTGGGCACGGGTTGGTGGGGTTGGCGGAGCGGGTCGGGCTCGTCGGGGGGCGGTTCGAGGCGGGGCCGGTGGTCGGGGGCGGATTCGCGGTGGTCGCGCACCTGCCGCGCCGGCCCGCGGTACCGGCGTCGACGGCGGCGAGCCGGGCGGTGGCGGAGCGCGGGGTGCGGCGGAGCGGGCGGCGGGCGGTGGTCGTCGCGACCGCGGTCGCGATCGGGGTGGTGGGGGCGGTGGTCGGATACGTGGTGTTCGACGCGGCCTCCTCGCGGCTCACGCCCGCCGAGTTCGAGCGGTTGCGGGTGGGGCAGCGGGTGGAGACCGCGCACCTGCCCGGCCGGACCCGCACCGACGACAGCGGCGGCTGCCGGCACTACAGCGTGGCGGTCAACCCGTTTGCCGAGCGCGGGGACGACCTCTACCGGGTCTGCTTCGCCGACGGGCGGCTCGTCGGCAAGGCGCTGGTGGAGCGTTGAGAGGATGCCGCCGTGATCCGTGTGGTGCTCGCCGATGACGAGGGCGTCGTCCGGGTGGGTGTGCGGGCGGTGCTCGCCACCGCCGGGGACATCGAGATCGTGGGTGAGTGCGGGACCGGGCGGGAGGCCGTCGACCTGGTGCTCGCCCACCGGCCGGACGTCGCGGTGCTCGACGTGCGGATGCCGCAGCTCGACGGGCTGGGCGCGGCGGCTCGGATCCGGCCCACCGGAACCGGGGTGCTCGTCCTGACGACGTTCGCCGACGACGCGACGATCTCCCGGGCGCTCGGCGAGGGGGCGGGCGGGTTCGTGCTCAAGACCGGGGACCCGCAGGAGATCATCGCGGGGGTGCGGGCGGTGGCCGGCGGTGGCGCCTACCTCTCACCGCTGGTGGCGCGGCGGGTGCTCGACCACCTCTCGGGTACGGGGCCGCGGCTGGAGGTTGGCAACCGGGTCGCGGAGCTCACCGACCGGGAGCGTGAGGTACTGGGGCTCATCGGCGCCGGCCTGTCCAACGGCGAGATAGCGCAAAGGATCCACGTCGTCGAGGGCACGGTGAAGGTCTACGTCAGCACGATCCTGCGGCGGCTCGATGTGCGCAACCGGGTGCAGGCGGCGATCGTCGCCTACGAGGCCGGTCTGATCCCGTAGGGACTCGGGGCCGCGGAACCGCAGCGGCAGGACGATCAACTGGCCGAGCAGGGAGAGCTCGAGCACGAACAGCAGCCGCTGGAACAGGCCGTTGAGCTCCTGCAGCGCCTCCGGCATCACGCCGAGGTGGCTGGTCATGAACAACGCGAGCACCACCGACGTGACGAGCGCGTTCGCGTACAGCGCCCGGCGGTACCGCACCTGATAGGCCACCCCGGTCAGCTGCCGGGCCACCAGCACGACGGCGATCGGCAGGCAGAAGAACACCACGCCGGCGGAGTACCGGTGGATCTGCGCCGACGTCGACAGGGACTCGCCCAGGTCCGTGGGGAACACCGCGGCCAGCAACGAACCGAGCACCGCGAGCGCGAGCGCCAGCCGCAGCACCCCGCGGCCCAGCAGGTGGATCCGGGCCAGGCCGGCCATCGCGCCGATCCCCGCGACGCACATGCACAACACCGCCGCGCCGAACATCCAGCCGATCTCGGGCACGAACACGTAGTCCGACATCGTCGTGTCGAGCACGCTCATCCGCTCCCAGGCGGTGACCGTCAGGTTCGTCATGAACAGCAGGGAGCAGACGATCCCGGCGAGGCCGAGCCGCACGGCGAAAACCGACGGCCGCGGCCCGACGACGGCGGCTCCACGAGGCGGGGACAGCACGAGGTTGGTCACAACTAGACGCTCTCGTGCGAGCAGCCCCCGAACCATCCGGGAAACTCCCGAAATGCCTCGGGGGCTACCCCTACCTCACCCTCAGGACAGGTGCTCCTCCAGCATCTCGGTCACCAGCGCCGCGATCGGGGAGCGCTCGGAACGGGTCAGGGTCACGTGCGCGAACAGCGGGTGCCCCTTCAGCTTCTCGATCACCGCGGCGATGCCGTCGTGCCGGCCGACCCGCAGGTTGTCGCGCTGCGCCACGTCGTGGGTGAGCACCACCCGCGACCCGGTGCCCAGTCGGGACAGGACGGTCAGCAGGACGTTGCGCTCGAGCGACTGGGCCTCGTCGACGATCACGAACGTGTCGTGCAGCGAACGGCCGCGGATGTGCGTCAGCGGCAGCACCTCGAGCATGCCGCGGTCGAGCACCTCGTCGATCACGGCCTTGCTCACCAGGGCGCCGAGGGTGTCGAACACCGCCTGCGCCCACGGCTGCATCTTCTCGCTCTCCGAACCCGGCAGGTAGCCGAGCTCCTGACCGCCGACCGCGTACACCGGGCGGAAGACGACGACCTTGCGGTGCAGGTTGCGCTCCATCACCGCCTCGAGGCCCGCGCACAACGCGAGCGCCGACTTGCCCGTGCCGGCCCGCCCACCGAGCGAGACGATGCCGACCTCCTGGTCGAGCAGCAGGTCGAGCGCGACACGCTGCTCGGCGGACCGGCCGTGCAGCCCGAAGGCCTCGCGGTCGCCCCGGACCAGGGCGATCTGCTTGTCCTTGGTGATGCGTCCGAGCGCGCTCGCCGAGGCCGAGAGCAGCCGCAGCCCCGTGTTGCACGGGAGGTCGCCGACCTCGATCGAGTGCGTCGCCGGCTCGACCTCGCCGTCCCGGTACAGCGCGTCGAGTGCCTCGGCGGAGACCTCGAGGTCGGCCATCCCGGTCCACCCTGAGGGGGTGACCTCCTGAGCCCGGTACTCGTCGGCGTCGAGGCCGACCGAGGCCGCCTTGATCCGCAGCGGGATGTCCTTGGTGACCAGCGCGACGCCCTCGGTGTGCGACGCCATGTTCAGCGCGCAGGCGAGGATTCGGGCGTCGTTGGAGTCGGTCCGGAAACCAGCCGGCAGCACGGTCTGGTCGGAGTGGTTCAGTTCCACGTGCAGGGTGCCGCCGTGCGGCCCGATGGGGATCGGCCGGTCGAGCCGACCGTGACGTTCTCGCAGGTCGTCCAGCAGGCGGAGAGCCTCCCTGGCGAACCAGCCAAGCTCGGGGTGGTGCCGCTTGCCCTCCAGCTCACCGATGACGACCAGCGGCAGGACGACGGCGTGCTCGGCGAACCGGGTCACCGCCCACGGATCGGAGAGAAGCACGGAGGTGTCGAGAACATAGGTACGGCGAAGCTCACCCGGGCCTCCAGAGGAACGCGAAGCGGTCACGGCTACTCCTGCGCGAACGCGACACCCACGTCCGCTCCTCGTAGGGCCAGGCACCCACCCAGGCTGGGCGATCAGGTCAGCGTCTCGACCTCCTCGACGCCGACCGCGTCGCCCACGAGGGCCGGGTGCCGGCCCTCTCGATCGTTGCTATCACGACCTGGGCCTCCCGGGACGGGCCGCGTGGGCACGACCCGTTCACTTCGGACGCTACCCAAGGTCCGTCCCACCGGACAGGGAACGGCACGGGTGATTTTCATTTCGTGACGCACGTGCAGATGCACGCCAATGGAGGTTGCGTCACCCGAAATGATTACTCAACGTGGCGTTAACGCGGCGTTCAGGATCCGAACCGTCGGTGCCGAATGGCGTAGTCGCGCAGGGCGCGGAGGAAGTCGGTGCGCCGGAAGTCGGGCCAGTAGGCCTCGCAGAACCAGAACTCGGAGTGCGCCGACTGCCAGAGCAGGAACCCGGACAGCCGCTGCTCGCCGGAGGTGCGGATGACGAGGTCGGGGTCGGGCTGACCGGAGGTGTAGAGGTGTTCGGCGATGTGGTCGACGTCGAGCACCTCGACCAGCTCCTCGATCGTGCTGCCCTTCTCGGCGTGCTGCTGGAGCAGCTTGCGGACGGCGTCCGCGATCTCCCGCCGGCCGCCGTAGCCGACCGCGATGTTGACCTCCATGCCGGTCCGGCCCAGGGTGCGCTGGGCCGCGGAGGACAGCCGCGCGGAGGTCTCCTCGGGAAGAATGTCGAGCGCGCCGATGATCCGCAGCCGCCAGGCGTTGCCCTCCCCAGCCAGCTCCTCGACCACGTCGGAGATGACCTCGAGCAGCGGGGCCAGCTCCTCCTGCGGGCGGGTGACGTTGTCGGTGGACAGCAGCCAGAGCGTGACCAGCTCGACGTCGGACTCGCGGCACCAGCTCAGCAGGTCGAGGATCCGCCGCGCGCCGGCCCGGTGCCCGTCGACGACGTCGGTGAAGCCGGCCTCGCGGGCCCATCTCCGGTTGCCGTCCAGCACCACGCCGACGTGGCGGGGGTGGCGCCCGGCCGCCTGCTGCATCAGCCGCCGGTCGTACAGGCCGTAGACGAGCCGGGATGCCTTCTTGCGGATGCGCCGCCACCGAGGACTCACGTTCCCGCAGAGTACGCCAGGGGAGCAGACTGGGCTCATGCAGCGAACCGAGATCGACCCGCGGTGGCAGGACCTCGAGGTCATCGAGCGGCTCGTGCGCGAGGCGCGGACCGTCGCGGTCGTCGGGCTGTCCGCGGACCCGGGCCGGCCCAGCTTCGGTGTGGCGCGTTACCTGGCGCGGAGCGGGCTGCGGATCCTCCCGGTGAACCCGGGCCTGCGCGAGTGGCAGGGCGTGCCGGCGTACCCGTCGGTGTCGGCGCTGCCGGAGCCGGTGGACATCGTGGACGTGTTCCGGCGGCCGGAACACGTGCCGGCGATCGCCCGGGAGGCGGTGGCGCTGGGCGCCGGCGCGCTGTGGATGCAGCTCGGCGTGCTCTCCGCGGAGGGCGCCCGGATCGCCGACGAGGGCGGCCTGGACGTGGTGATGGACCGGTGCCTCGCCGTGGAGCACCGGGAGGTGGTCGGCTGGTCGTGATCCTCTTCACGCTGGGGGCACAACCTACGGTCCCGTAACCTTGGTGGCGTGTCCTCCGCGATCGTGAACGAACCCCGGCCGGTCAAGCCGCGGATGCGCGGCGTGATCCACTACTGGTCCTTCCTGGTGTCGGTGGTCGCCGGCGCCACCCTGGTCACGGTGGCCGCGTCGACCGTGTCCGCGACAGCCGCCCTGGCGACGGCCATCTACGTCGCGACCGTGCTCGGCCTGTTCGGCGTGAGCGCGCTCTACCACCGGCGCTGGTGGTCCTCCACCCGCGTGCACGCGTGGATGAAGCGGCTCGACCACTCGATGATCTTCCTCTTCATCGCCGGAACGTACACCCCGTTCTCCCTGCTCGCGATGCCCAAGCCGACGGGCTACGTGGTGCTGTCGGTGGTGTGGGGCGGGGCCGTGCTCGGGGTGGCGCTCAAGCTGCTCTGGCCGCACGCGCCGAGGTGGCTGGGAACCCCGATCTACATCGCGCTCGGCTGGGTGGCGGTGTTCGTGCTGCCGGAACTGCTGGCACAGGCGGGCGTGGCGGCGTTCGTACTCCTGCTGGTCGGCGGACTGTTCTACACCCTCGGCGCGGTCTTCTACGCCACCCGCTGGCCGGACCCGTGGCCGCACGTCTTCGGCCACCACGAGTTCTTCCACGCCGCGACCGTGCTGGCCGCGCTCTCCCACTACATCGCCATCTGGCTGGCGATGTTCGCCTAGCCGCGGTTCGCGCGTCGGTGGTCACCTGACGCGCGCTGGTTCCACTCGTACAGGAGGCGCCGCGCCTCCTTGGTGTCGAGCAGCCGAAGGCTACGTTCAGCGCAGGTGCGGAACAACTCGTCGTCGGCGTCGAGCTGCGCGGCAAGCACCGGCAGTGCCGTGTCCGACCGAGCCTCACCGATCAGCTCCAGCAGCCAATAGCGCAGCCCGTGGTCATCACGCTCCGCGTGGAACGCCTCGATCAACTCGTCGACGTGCTCGTGCGCCACTGGCCGCAGCAGGTTGAAACCGTCCTCCCGACGCTGCGGATCATGGCGCCGCATCAACCACATGGCCTCGCGGAAGGTACGGCTCATGGCCCCAGCCTAGGAGCCTGGAACGCCACGCGGACCCGATTGTCGACGGGCCCCGGGTCAGAGGTTGCCCCGGCGCTCCTGCTCCCGTTCGATGGCCTCGCAGGTAACCGTCCTCGTCGCGGTCCACCAGGATGCGCTGCTCCTTGAGCACCTCGATCGGCACCCGGACCTCGCCGATGCGGGCTCGCAGCTCGGGGTCGTCGTAGGCGGGCGTGGCGCTCTCCCACTACATCGCCATCTGGCTGGCGATGTTCGCCTAGCCACCCAGCTGGTCGAGGGGCAGGACGGTACAGCCGCGCAGCTCGCGAAGCAGGTTCGTCGCGCAGACCCAACGGATGGCCGGGTCGTCGAAGGCCACCATCGCCTCGCCCAGTGGCGGGGTACCGCGCCGCCCAGATAGCGACCCCCTCGCACTCCGACGAGCGGGAACTCCCGCGCGCGGAACGCGACGGCGGCTCCGGACAGCGCGGGGCACCTCCCCAGCGACAGCCGAAGGCAGGGCAGGCATACCGGCGGCTCGGTGACGGCCATCCCCTCCGGCCAGCCCGGCCAGTCGTCCCGGTAGTCGACGACCAGCCAGAGCACCCCCTCGTCGGTGCGGTCGGCCGGTCCGGCACATACCAGCGAACCGGCGGCGGGCGCCACCAACCCGGACAAAATGTCCGGGTCACCGGATGGTGTCAGGTCTCGACGGCCGCGAGGACGGCGTTGATGATCGAGCGCCACGGCAGGTCTCTGCCGGGTTCGGAGCGCGGCTCGTGGAGGGGCCAGACGTCGTCTCCGGTGAGCAGGTGGACGCCGGCGCCCCGCAGCGCGGCCAGGTGGCTCTCCCAGGCCGGCTGCCTGGCGTGCGCCGCGTTGATGCGGGGGAACACGACGACCGGCACCGTGCCCAGGCCAATCGCCTCGCACACCTGGGTAAGGGCCTGGTTGTCGGCCAGACCGAGCGCGAGCTTCGCGACCGTGTTCGAGGTCGCCGGTACCACGGCGTGGCAGTCCACCGGTGGATGCGGCCTCTCCTCGCCGGGCAGCCGCGGCTTCCACCGCACCGGGAGGCCGGTGGCCTGCTCGATCCGCTCGATGTCACCGGTCGCCGCGAGCCAGGTGGCGGCGGTCGGAGTGAGTGTCACGGCCACGCGCCAGCCGCGTTGTCGGAGTGGCTCGACCAGCTCCGGCAGGAGCCGCTCCACGCCACCGGCGGCCGAGCCGACCAGGCCAAGGACCGGTGCCATCAGCTCTCGTCCACCGCGCGGCACCGCTGCGCCAGCGCGAGCAGCAGTGCGGACCTGCGACCGCCGGTGACGGGCGCGCGGCGGTAGAGGGTGCGTACGACCTCCCGGGCGAGTGCCGAGTGCCGGACGAGCTGGGGGGACTTCTCCTCCGCGGACCACAGCACCTGTAGGGCGTCGTCGTCCCTGGCCAGCAGGCTCAGGGCACGGGCGTAGTCGATCAGGTGCACGACCTGACGCTCGACCGGCAGCGAGCCGGTGTCGACCCGACCGGCCTGCTCCACGACCAGTGGGACGTCGCCCAGGTCGAGGCTGGCGGAGATCCGGTGCAGTGCGACGTTGGTGGGACCGAAGCCCGTCGCCCAGTGGTTCGCGTCGGTGCCGAGCGTGTGAGCCGCCGTTTCGGCCTTGGCGAGCAGCTCGTTCGTCAGGCTCCGATCCTGTTGGCGGGCCGCGGCGATGGCCGAGCGGAGATGGAGCATGCCGTAGAGGCTGAGGGCGGCGGGATCGCCGTCCTTCATTCGCGGCGCCAGCCAACCGGCGGCGGCGGTGCCGAGCCGCAGGGCGTCCTCGAACCGACCGACGGCGAGAAGCGCGTGGGTGGCCGAGCGTGCGGCGGAGGCCAGGACCAGGGGATCGTCAGCGATATCCGCGGCCTGCATCGCCCGCTCGGCGGCGATCCAGCCGAGGTCAGCCTCGCCGATCTTCGCCAGCGTCGTCGCGGCCAGGTGGTGGACGCGGGCGGACACCGCGGCGCACCGGCGCCGGTAGGGCCGGTCGCCTCCGGCCGCCTCCATGCGCTGGGCCGTCTCGATCAAGCGGGGTAGCGCGGCCACGACCCGCCCGATCCGCCCGCCCTGGTAGTCCGTGAAGGCGTTCTCAGCCCAGCTGGCGACCGGCGCCGGATCCACGTACTCGGACTCGACCCCGGCGAACAACGTCCTGGACAAGCGCCGGGGAGCCATCAGCGCGTCCCGGACGGCGGGGACGTCGTCACCACGGTGCTCGTCCTCGAGCAGCGTCGGCTGGCCGAGCAGGTCGGTGAGGGTGACGCGTTCGCCGATGGTCAACGGGTCCCCGGCGCCGCGCATGTGCCGAGGCTAGCGCGGTGCCGGGGGTCCGGGTCAGAGGTTGCCCCGGCGCTCCTGCTCCCGCTCGATGGCCTCGAACAGCGCCTTGAAGTTGCCCTTGCCGAACCCCAACGACCCGTGCCGCTCGATCAGCTCGTAGAACACCGTGGGGCGGTCGCCGACGGGCTGGGTGAAGATCTGCAGCAGGTAACCGTCCTCGTCGCGGTCCACGAGGATGCGGTGCTCCTTGAGCACCTCGATCGGCACCCGGACCTCGCCGATGCGGGCTCGCAGCTCGGGGTCGTCGTAGTAGGAGTCCGGGGTGTCCAGGAACTCGACGCCGGCCTCGCGCATGGCGGCGACGGTGCTGATGATGTCGTTGGTCGCCAGCGCGATGTGCTGGCAGCCCGCTCCCTCGTAGTACTCGAGGTACTCGTCGATCTGGGACTTCCGCTTGGCGATGGCCGGCTCGTTGAGCGGGAACTTCACCCGGTGGTTGCCGTTCGAGACGACCTTGCTCATCAGGGCCGAGTAGTCCGTGGCGATGTCGTCGCCGATGAACTCCGCCATGTTCACGAAGCCCATCACCCGGTTGTAGAAGTCCACCCAGTAGTCCATGCGGCCCAGCTCGACGTTGCCCACGCAGTGGTCGACCGCCTGGAACAAACGCTTGCGCGCGGGCACCGACGACTCCTTGGCCACATAGCCGGGCAGGTAGGGACCCGTGTAGCGGGAGCGGTCGACCAGCGTGTGGCGGGTCTCGCCGTAGGTCGCGATGGCGGCGCGGCGGATGGTGCCGTGCTCGTCGGAGACGTCGTTGGGCTCCTCGAGCACGGTCGCGCCCTGTGCCCGCGCGTGCTCGATGCAGCGGTCGACGTCGGCGACCTCGAGGGCGAGGTCGACCACGCCGTCGCCGTGCCTGCGGTGGTGGTCGTGCAGCGGGCTGGTCGGCGCGACGCCGCCGTTGACGACGAAGCGGGCCGAACCGGACTTGAGCACGAACGACTTGTGGTCGCGGTTGCCCGTCTCCGGGCCGGAGTACGCGACGAGCCGCATGCCGAACGCGAGCTGGTAGAACCACGCGGTCTGGGTCGCGTTCCCCACGGTGAACACGACAGCGTCCATCGCGCGGACGGGGAACGGGTCCTTCGACTCGTCGTGTTCCACGAGCCCGACGAGCTGGCGCAGCTGGTCGAAGCTCACGTCGTCGAGTTGCCTGTTCTGGCCGAGGGTGCCGGTCATCGGGTTCCTCCCTGCTTGCGGTATCCGCAGGATCCGGCTGCTCGGCAGTCTGCGCAACTGTCCCCGACTTCACTGGTCAGACTGACCAGCAATCGCCGGGAAGTGAGGTGCAGGATGAGGCATTCTGTCGAGGTGAGTGAACTCGATGCGCTGGATGCGCGCCTGCTGCTCCTGCTGTCCGACGAACCTCGTATCGGGGTGCTCGAGTGCTCGCGGCGCCTCGGCGTCGCCCGCGGCACCGTCCAGGCCCGGATGGACCGCCTCGAGCAGCGGGGCGTGCTACGCGGCTTCCCGCCCGAGGTCGACCTGGCGGCGATCGGCTACGGCCTGACGGCGTTCGCCGTGCTGGAGATCTCCCAGGGGAGACGGGCGGAGGTCGCCGAGCGGCTGGCAGCGATCGACGAGGTGTGCGAGGTACACGCGACAACCGGTGAGGGTGATCTGCTGGTGCGCATGGTGGCGCGGTCGAACGCCGACCTCCAGCGGGTCATCGACGAGGTCGTCGACGTGCACTGGGTCCGCAGAACCGCCACGTCGATCGCGCTGTCGACTCCGGTCCCACCGAGAATTCGCCCACTGCTGGAGCGGGTCGCCGACGCCCGCGCCTGAGGACAGGCGAAACAGAGTGCGCCCAGTATGCGAAACGGGCCCATTCCTCATGGGAAACAGGCCCGTTTCGCACGCCGTTGACGCGGGAAATTCCCGCCGTTATCCCGCGTAGGGCACAGCCTTGACCAGGGTCACCTTCTGCGTGCTGCCGTTGGGCAGTTCGTACGAGCGGGTTTCGCCCTCCTTGGCCCCCAACAGCGCCTTGCCCAGCGGTGACTCCGGCGAGTAGACCTCGATGGCCCCCTCGGCTCCTTCCTCGCGGGTGGCGAGCAGGAACTTCTCGGTCTCGTTGTCGCCCTCGTACCGGATGGTCAGGACCTTGCCGGGCTCGGCCAGCCCGTCGTTGGCCGGCGCCTCGCCGACCTTCGCATTGCGCAGCAGTTCCTGCAGGTGGCGGATCCGCGCCTCGGCCTGGCCCTGCTCCTCGCGCGCCGCATGGTAGCCGCCGTTCTCCTTGAGGTCCCCCTCCTCGCGGCTAGCGTTGATCTTCGCGGCGATAACCGGGCGATTGTCAACGAGCTCGTCAAGCTCCTGCTTGAGCCGGTTGTAGGCCTCCTGGGTCAGCCAGGTCACCTGTGTGTCGCTCACGGTCACCAACTCCTCGTCATACTTCCGAACCCGCGGATTCGGGCCGGTAGTTCCGGGGCGGCGGCGAACACCCCGAACGGAAAAACACGGCCCCCCTGGGACCGTGCAGGTAAGACAGACTATCACGAATACGGAGCTGGCCTTGTCCGATTTGCCTGGTTCTCTCCAGCCGCCTGACCTAGTTCACCCTGATGGCCGCAGCGTCGTGGACAGGTATGCCGGGACCTGATAAGAGCAGCCGAAGACGTTCGCGGTGACCGGCTCCTCCGTGCTCCGGACGACGGTCGTGACCAGCATCGACGTCGGACCTGGCGGAACGAGGACCTCCTTGCGCCCGCCCTCGCTGCCGTCGAGCACCCGGACCCGCACGATGCACACCGCGGGCCGCGACGGGTCGTCCCGGCTGATCTCGAAGGTGAAGCGCATGGCGTTGTCCGGCAGGTTCTCGAAGCGCGTCTGCTGGGTCTCGATGGGGGCGGTGCCGAGGTTGACGTACCCGACCCAGGCGACGACGCCACCGAACAGGATCGCGAGCACCGAGAGAAGCAAGTAGGTTCTGCGCGAGGTCGGCCGCGGCCGGGTGCCGTAGCGCTGCTCCAGCTTGGCTCTGGTCGGGGTGGTCATGCTGGGCCTCCACCCGATTGTCGGTCCTGCCGGGAACAATGCACCCGAACGACGTGGTTCGTACAACCAGGTCGAGTATCCGGCAGACGCACGGGGTGTTCTGTCCGGGGTGAGCGCTGGAGGACGAGGGGATCATGGCGGAGAAGCTGCGGCTGATGACGGTGCACGCGCACCCGGACGACGAGTCCAGCAAGGGTGCGGCCACCATGGTCAAGTACGTGACCGAGGGTCACGAGGTGATGGTCGTGACCTGCACCGGCGGCGAACGGGGCGACATCCTCAACCCCGCCATGGATCGCCCCGAGGTGCTCGAGAACATGAACGAGTACCGCCGCAAGGAGATGGCCCGCGCCGTCGAGATCCTGGGCGTCTCGCACCGCTGGCTCGGCTTCGTCGACTCCGGTCTCCCCGAGGGCGACCCGCTCCCGCCGCTGCCCGAGGGCTGCTTCGCCCTCGTGCCGCTCGAGGAGTCGGTGCCCCCGCTGGTCAAGCTCATGCGCGAGTTCAAGCCGCACGTAGTGATCACCTACGACGAGAACGGCGGGTACCCGCACCCCGACCACATCCGCTGCCACGAGGTCTCGGTAGCGGCCTTCGACGCCGCGGGCGACCCGGACCTGTACCCCGAGTCCGGCGAGCCGTGGACCCCGCTGAAGCTGTACTACTCGCACGGCTTCTCCCGCACCCGCATGCAGGCGATGCACGACGCGCTGCTCGCCCGGGGCATGGAGTCGCCGTACACCGAGTGGCTGGAGAAGTGGGACTCCTCGCGGGGCGATGTCGCCGCCCGCGTCACCACCCGGGTGGAATGTGCGGAATACTTCGAGAAGAGGGACGCCGCACTGCTCGCCCACGCCACCCAGATCGACCCGAACAGCCGGTGGTTCGCCGTGCCGCTCGAGGTGCAGCGGGACGTCTGGCCGTTCGAGGAGTACGAGCTCGTGCGGTCCCTGGTGGACACGACGTTACCGGAGGACGACCTGTTCTCCGGGATCAGCGAGAAGGTGCATGCATGACACTGCTCGGGCATGACCAGGGCGCCGTCACGGTGTCCCTGGTCGCCCAGCCGCCCACCACGGAGGAGGACCCGGGCGGCCGGGGCGAGGACTTCGGCAAGTCGTCCCCGGTCGCGTTGCTGGTGCTGCTGCTGTTCTTCGTCGCCGTCGCCTTGCTCGTCCGGTCGATGACCAAGCACCTCAAGCGCATCCCCGAGAGTTTCGACCCGCCCGAGGAGAAGGCCGGCGAGGACCAGGCGTCAACGCCCTCGGGGAAGGACTCGGCGGAGGACACCCCCAAGAGCTGAGCGACGCGCCTTCGACCGTCCCCGCCGCGGTTTGAGAGGGTGGGGCCATGGCGAACCAGCTGGCCGACGCGACGAGCCCGTACCTGCTGCAGCACGCCGACAACCCGGTGGACTGGCGGCCGTGGTCGGAGGAGGCGTTCGCCGAGGCCCGGCGGCGCGACGTGCCGGTGCTGCTCTCGGTCGGCTACGCGGCCTGCCACTGGTGCCACGTCATGGCACACGAGTCCTTCGAGGACGACGGCACCGCCGAGATGATGAACGCCTGGTTCGTCAACATCAAGGTGGACCGCGAGGAGCGCCCCGACGTCGACGCGGTGTACATGACCGCCACCCAGGCGATGACCGGCCACGGCGGCTGGCCGATGACCTGTTTCCTGACCCCGGACGGCGCACCGTTCCACTGCGGTACCTACTACCCGCCGCTGCCGCGACCGGGGATGCCCTCGTTCGGTCAGGTTCTGCGGGCCGTGCACGACGCCTGGACCTCCCGCGACGCCGACGTCCGCGAGGCCGGCGGCCGCATCGTCGACGAGCTGGCCAAGCAGACCGCCGCTCTCCCCCCGGCCGTGGTGGACGCCGAGGTGCTGGCCGGCGCGGCGGCGGCGATGCTGCCCGAGTACGACCGCGAGCACGGCGGGTTCGGCACCGAACCGAAGTTCCCACCCTCGATGGTGCTGGAGTTCCTGCTGCGCCACCACGAGCGCACCGGCTCGGTCGAGGCGTTGTCGATGGTGCGGGGAACGGCCGACGCGATGGCCGACGGCGGCATCAACGACCAGCTCGACGGCGGTTTCGCGCGGTACAGCGTCGACGCGGGCTGGGTGGTGCCGCACTTCGAGAAGATGCTCTACGACAACGCCCTGTTGCTGCGGCTCTACGCCCACCTCGCGGTGCGCACGCGCTCCCCGCGGCACCGGGAGGTCGCCGCTCAGACCGCCGAGTTCCTGCTCCGGCGCCTGCGCACCCCCGAAGGCGGTTTCGCCGCCTCGCTGGACGCGGACACCGAGGGTGTCGAGGGCCTGACCTACGCCTGGACCCCCGCCCAGCTCCGCGAGGTGGTGGGGGCCGACGACGGGGCCTGGGCCGCGGAGCTGCTCGGCGTCACCGAGGCCGGCACGTTCGAGCACGGCACGTCGACCCTGCGGATGCTGCGCGAGCCGGAGGTCCCGGCCCGCTGGGCGCGGGTGCGGGAGGCGCTGCTGGCGGCCCGCGACCGCCGTCCCCAGCCAGGGCGCGACGACAAGGTCGTGACGGCGTGGAACGGCCTGGCGATCGGCGCGCTCGCCTATGCCGGGACCGCCCTGGGCGAGCCGAGGTGGGTGGCGGCCGCCGCCGGGGCGGCGGAGCTGGTGACCTCGCTGCACCTGGTGGACGGCCGCCTGCGCCGGGCGTCCAGGGACGGCGTGGCCGGCGAGGCCGCCGGGGTGCTCGAGGACTACGGCTGCCTCGCCGAGGGACTGCTCGCGCTGCACCAGGCCACCGCGGAGGCGCGCTGGCTCGAGGTCGCGACGACGCTGCTGGACGTCGCGCTGGACCACTTCGCCGACCGGGAGAACGACGGGGCCTTCCACGACACCGCCGACGACGCCGCGGCGCTGGTGTGGCGTCCCTCCGACCCGAGCGACAACGCGAGTCCGTCCGGCGCGTCGGCGACCGCCTCGGCCCTGCTCACGGCGTCGGCGCTGGTCGGCCCGGAGCGCGCGGGGACCTACCGGGAACGGTGCGAGGCGGCCGTCGCCCGGGCCGGCGTGCTCGCCCAGCGGGCGCCGCGGTTCGGCGGCCACTGGCTCTCGGTGGCCGAGGCGCTGGCCGCCGGCCCGCTGCAGGTGGCCGTCGTCGGCGAGGAGACCGACGACCGGTTCACGGCCCTGGTCGACGCCGCGATCCGGCACGCGCCGGGCGGAGCGGTGGTCCAGGCCGGAGCGCCGGGGGCGACGCCGCTGCTGGCCGACCGCCCGCTGGTGGACGGCCGACCGGCGGCCTACGTGTGCCACGGCTACGTCTGCGACCGCCCGGTCACCGAGGTCGCCGACCTGCTGGCCGCCCTCGCCTGAGCCGCACCCTGCTCGTCCACCCGCAGTGAACATCCTGGCGATGACGCCTGCGCGCAGTAAGCTGAGTATCGATGTAATCATGTAAGTCAGCCGTACGGAGGCTGCCATGTTCGGACAATGCGGGGTGGATGAGCAGATGGGACCGAGAGGACACCGGTGGGGTCCCGGTCGCGGCTGGGGCGGGCCGGGTGGCCGGGGCCGGGGTCGCGGCGGGTGGCAGCAGGCGGACCTGCCGTCGGCGGACGACGCGTCGGCGTGGTTCAGCGGACGGCTGCCCGACGGCTGGTTCACCGAGCCGCCGATGGTGGTCGTGGACCGCGAGGAGATCACGGTGGTGGGCCAGCTCCCGCCGCTGGAGGGCGAGTTCGCCGACGAGGCGGCCAGGTCGGCCGCCGAGTCCGGCCGGATCAGCCGCTTTCGCGAGGAGACGCGGGAGGAGCGGATCGAGATCGCCCGGCAGGCCGAGCACCGCTACGGCCGCAAGGTGGCGTGGGGCGCACGCCTCGGTGAGACCGAGGAGCTGTTCACGACGCTGTCGGTGCCGGTGATGACGAGGCTGCGGCAGGAGGAGCGGCTGATCCTGGACACCCTGGTGGACGCGGGGGTGGCCCGCTCCCGTTCCGAGGCCCTCGCCTGGGCGGTCCGCCTGGTCGGCGAGCACGCCGAGGAGTGGCTGACCGAGCTCCGCTCGGCCATGTCGAAGGTGGACGACCTGCGGGCCAAGGGGCCGGAGCTCTAGGCGTTCGACAACGCGGGCTCCGCACCGCCAGGAGCGCGAAACCGCCGTGCGGGGCGCCGGCTCACCTCCGGCGCTCCGCACGCTCGCTCACCTCCCGGTAGCCGGGCGGCGGCATCGGTAGTCGAAGCGGATCGACGCCTGTGGCCGCGCATTTTTCCGGGGACGGGTATTCTCGGCCTCACACAGCGTGGATGGGGTTGCAGCGATGGCCGTGGGGTCTCGAGTTGCGGGTGTGCTTCCGCTGGCCGGCGCGTCGGTGGCAGCGGTGGCGTTGGCGGGGGTCGCGGTGTTCACCGTGCACCAGGCGGGGTGCGGCGACCCGGGCCGTTACGTGCAGCACGACGACGGGCAGGTCGAGCTGGTCGACAGCTGTATCGACCCCGCCCGCCTGCCGAACCCCGACAAGTACCAGAACACGCCGGAGCCGGCCGAGCCCGCGATCAACGAGCTGGCCGGCGACGACCGGGTGGTTCAGGCGCCCTGAGCGGCGCCGACGGTCACGACAGAGCCTCCAGCAGGTCACCGACCAGGTCGGTGCCGTCCTCGATGCCCACCGAGAGCCGTACGACGTCCCCGGACACCTGCAGCGGCGAGCCCGTCGTGCTGGCGTGGGTCATCCGGCCCGGGTGCTCGATCAGCGACTCGACGCCGCCCAGCGACTCGCCCAGGATGAACAGCTTCGTGCGGCTGACGACCTCGAGGGCCGCCTCCTCGCCGCCGGCCACGGCGAACGACACCATCCCGCCGAACCGGCGCATCTGCTTCGCGGCGATCTCGTGGCCGGGGTGGTCCGGCAGCCCGGGGTAGTAGACCTTGGTCACCCGGGAGTGCCCGACCAGCGCCTCGACCACGCGCTCGGCGTTGTCGCTGTGCCGCTCCATCCGCAGCGCCAGGGTCTTCGCCCCGCGCATGGTCAGCCAGGCGTCGAACGGGCCGGGTACCGCGCCGACCGCGTTGCGCAGGAAGCCGAACCGCTCGTGCAGCTCGTCGTCCGAGGTGATCAGCGCGCCGCCGACCACGTCCGAGTGGCCGCCTAGGTACTTCGTCGTCGAGTGCAGCACGACGTCGGCGCCCAGGCCCAGCGGCGACTGGAGGTAGGGCGTGGCGAAGGTGTTGTCGACGACGAGCCGCGCCCCGGAGACCGCCGCGACCTGCGCGAGCGCCGCGATGTCGGCGATACCGAGCAGCGGGTTGGTCGGGGTCTCGCACCAGATGACCCTGGTGTTGGGCTGGACGGCGGCGCGGGCGGCGTCGACGTCGGCCAGGTCGATCGTCGTGTACTCCACGCCCCAGAGCGCGAGCACCTTGTCCAGCAGCCGGAACGTGCCGCCGTAGGCGTCGCCGCCGAGGATGACGTGGTCGCCCGGACGGGCCAGGGACCGCAGGGCGACGTCGGCCGCGGCCATGCCGGACGCGAACGCGAGCCCGTGCCGGCCGCCCTCCAGGGAGGCGAGCGCCTCCTCGAGAGCGGTTCGAGTCGGGTTGGCGGTGCGGGAGTACTCGTACCCGCCCGCCCGCAGTCCACCCACGCCGTCCTGGGCGAAGGTGGACGTGGCGTAGATCGGCACGATGACCGAACCGGTCTGCGGATCAGGCCGCTGACCAGCATGAATAGCACGAGTCTCGAAGCCCCATCGGCTCACGTCGTCCGCCATGGCACCAGGGTACGGCTCAGCACTCGAGATCCCATGATCTGGGAACAGACGGGTGAGCGGGAACAAAGGAGAACGCCGGTGGGCACCTGGCCCACCGGCGTTCTCACAGGTGTTTTTCTCGCGTCACCACTGCTGCGGGGGCTGACCACCCTGCTGCGGGGGCTGGCCGAAGCCGCCCTGCTGCTGGCCGCCGAACCCCTGCTGGGGCGGCTGCTGGCCGAACCCGCCGGACGGAGGGCCGCCGTGGCCCTGCTGGGGCTGACCGAACCCGCCCGAGGGCGGGCCGCCGAAGCCACCGGGACCACCCGAGCCGGCCAGGGAGGAGTCTCCGCCGAGGAACTTCTTGGTCTGCGGGAGGAAGCCCAGTGCTCCGATCGCGCCGGCGATGACACCGGCGACGAGGCCCCAGACGGTGATGTTCGGGGTGTCGGTCAAGCCACCTTCGATGTTGCCGAACAGGATGAGCTCGAACACCGCGAACACGATCATCAGCGCACCAGCCGCCACCAACACCGTGCTGGCGAGCTTGTGCTTGCGGTACACGAGGAACCCGCCGGCGATGGCGGCCAGCCCGCCGAGCAGGACCCCGATCGTGCACAGCCAGAGCAGGCCGGGCGCCGGCAGCCCGGCGGTGTCTATGACCTCCGCGGGATAGCTGTTGTACACCTCGGAGTAGTCGCTGATGTCGCCGAAGTCGACCAGCGCGAAGATCACCGCCAGCAGGCCGAACAGGGCCGCCAGGCCGGCCAGACCCCAGGCGGCCATCTGGGTGTTCTGACCCTGCCCGCCGAAGTTCGGACCCGAACCGAGGCCCTGCTGCTGGGCGAAACCGCCGGACGGCGGCTGCTGACCGAACCCGCCCGGAGGCTGCTGGCCGAACCCCGCGGGGGGCTGGTGGCCGGAGTAGGGAGCGGGCGGGCCGTAGCCGGGCGGTGGCTGCTGGCCGAACCCACCCTGCTGCCCGTAGCCGCCGGGTGGCTGCTGACCGGGGAAGCCCCCGGACTGCGGACCGGCGTCAGCCCCGGGCGGCGGGGCGTAGGGCGGCTGCTGGGGAGGCAGCGAGCCGGGCGGGACCATCTGCGTGGCGCCGGCGTCCTGACCGTGTTGCTGGCCGAACTGGCCGGGGCCCACGACCTGCGTCGCACCCGAGTCCGCGCCGCCGGAGTGCTGGCCGGGGTGGATCGCCTGCGTGCGCTCCACTCCGTCGGCGCCGGTCTGGGAGCCCTGGTTCTGCGGCGAGTCCTGGTGGGACGGCCGCCCGGACTGGTGCTCGCCTTCCCCGTGCTGCGATGGCTGGCCGCCCTGCCATGGCTGGTTCGGCGGCTGCGGAGAGCTCATCGGGTTCCAACCCCTCTTCGACTTTGTCAAGTGCGTTCGGGGCAACGCTAGTCCATTGGGTGGCGACCTGCCGGAAAGGCTCCGCCGTAACCTGCTCAGGACCGTCCGGCGAGGAAGCCGAGCAGGTCCTGACGGGTGACGACGCCCGCGGGCTTGCCGTCCATCAGCACCAGCGCGCCGTCGGCGGTGGACAGCGCCTCCATCGCCGCCGTCACCTGCTCACCGGCACCGATCGTGGGCAGCGGCGGCGACATGTGCATGGCGAGCCGGTCGGCCAGCGCGGCCTTGCCGGTGAACAACGCCTCCAGCAGGTCCCGCTCGTTCACCGCGCCGACGACCTCGGCCGCCATCACCGGGGGCTCGGCGTTGACCACCGGCATCTGGCTCACGGCGAACTCGCGCAGGTAGGCGACGGCGTCGGCGACGGTCTCGGTGGGGTGCGCATGCACGAGCGCGGGCATGGCCCCACCGGTGCCCTTGCGGCGCAGCACGTCCCCCACCGTCGCGCCCGAGTGCTCGGGCGGGAGGAACCCGTAGGAGGCCATCCAGTCGTCGTTGAACACCTTGGTCAGGTAGCCGCGGCCACCGTCCGGGAGGAGCACGACGACCAGGTCGTCCGGGCCCAGCCGACGCGCCAGCCGGATGGCGGCGGCCGCCGCCATCCCGCAGGATCCGCCGGTCAGCAGGCCCTCCTCGCGAGCCAGCCGGCGGGTGTACTCGAACGACTCGCGGTCGGACACGGGGATGATCTCGTCGGCGACGTCCCGGTCGTAGGTCTGCGGCCAGAAGTCCTCGCCGACCCCCTCGACCAGGTACGGGCGGCCACTGCCGCCGGAGTACACGGAGCCCTCGGGGTCGGCGCCGATGATCTTCACCCGACCGTCGGACACCTCCTTGAGGTAGCGGCCGGTGCCGGAGATCGTGCCGCCGGTGCCGACGCCGGTGACGAAGTGGGTGATCCGCCCGTCGGTCTGCCGCCAGATCTCCGGGCCCGTCGAGTGGTAGTGGCTCTCCGGGTTGTTCGGGTTGGCGTACTGGTTGGGCTTCCAGGCGTTCTCGATCTCGGTGACCAGCCGGTCGGAGACGTTGTAGTAGGAGTCGGGGTGCTCCGGCGGGACGGCGGTCGGGCACACCACCACCTGAGCGCCGTAGGCCTTGAGCGCGTTGCGCTTGTCCTCGCTGACCTTGTCCGGGCACACGAACACGCAGCGGTACCCCTTGCGCTGGGCGACGATGGCGAGCCCGACACCGGTGTTGCCGCTGGTGGGCTCCACGATCACCCCGCCGGGGCGGAGCTGGCCGGAGGCCTCGGCGGCCTCCACCATCCGCAGCGCGATCCGGTCCTTGACGCTGCCCCCCGGGTTGAAGTACTCGACCTTCGCGAGGACCGTCGCGGACACCCCCTCGGCCAGCGAGTTGAGCTTGACCAGCGGCGTGTTGCCGACCAGGTCGATCACATGCTCGACGTACTCCACCTGTGCTCCTTATTCACCGGACGTGCCTCCGCACGTCGCGAGCGTAACCCCGTCGCTCTAGCACGAGACCATCAGTCGTGCCCAGCCCGCTCGAGATGACCTTGAGTAGCTCACTAGTGACGTCGGACACACTGCGAAAAGGCTACGAAACCTCGCATCGTCGATCTCCGGGGCGATGTAACAGAGATCCGGTGGTCTACTGCTCAACCAGGGAGGCGGCATGGCAGGACTGCGGCTCGTCCGGGCGCTGGTGCTCGGCGCCGGTTGGGTCGGTGGGCTGACGGGGGCGGCGTACGGCCTGCTCAGCGGTCAGTCGAGGCGCGCGCGGACGATCATCGGCAAGGCCAGGGGCCTGCCGCTCAACGCTGACGGCGTGTACCTGCCCGACGGCCGGGGCCCGGTCGCCGACGAGCCGGCCGAGGTGCTCTCGTTCATGGTGCTCGGGGACTCGCTCGCGGCGGGGCTCGGCGCGGAGACGCCCTGTCGGCTGCCCGGGGTCATCCTCGCCCGGGGTCTTGCCGCGAGGTCCGGGCGGCCGGTGCGGCTGACCACGCACGCGATGAGCGGGTCGCGGACGACCGACCTGGCCGCGCAGGTCGACCTGGCGCTGATCGACCCGCCGGAGCTGGTGTTCGTCATCGTCGGCGGCAACGACGTGACCACCCGCAAGCGCGTCCGGACCTCGGCCGAGGCACTCGGCCGGCACGTGTGCCGGTTGATGCGGGAAGGCAGCACGGTGGTCGTCGGCACCTGCCCCGATCTGGACATCATCCAGCCGATACCGCAGCCCCTGCGCACGGTCGCGTCTCGCTGGGGGCTCGCCCTCGCCCGGGCACAGCGCCGCGAGCTGATACGGGTCGGGGCGCACCCGGTCTCGGTCGCCGCGCTGATCTCGCCGGAGTTCCGCCGCCGGCCGCGGGAGCTGTTCAGCGAGGACCGCTTCCACCCCAACGGCGCCGGGTACGAGCTGGCCGCGAAGGTGATGCTCGGTCCGCTGTGTGATGCTGCCGGTCTGTCGGGTCGCGGGGAGCTTACTCACAGGTAACCTCGTCCCAGGGCATTCACCGACGAGGGAGTTGCGCCATGCCAGATGCGGTCATCGTTTCCGCCGTCCGGTCCCCCATCGGCCGAGCCGGAAAGGGCTCGCTGGTCGACATCCGGCCCGACGACCTGGCCACCCAGATCGTGCGAGCGGCGCTGGACAAGGTGCCGGAGCTCGACCCGACCGACATCGACGACCTCATGCTCGGCTGTGGCCTCCCCGGCGGGGAGCAGGGCTTCAACATGGGCCGCGTGGTGGCGGTCGAGCTCGGCTACGACCACCTGCCCGGCTGCACGGTGACCCGCTACTGCGCGTCCAGCCTGCAGACCACCCGGATGGCCTTCCACGCGATCAGGTCGGGCGAGGGTTCGGTGTTCGTCAGCGCCGGCGTGGAGACGGTGTCGCGCTTCGCCAAGGGGAGCTCGGACAGCTGGCCCGACACGCACAACCCCCTGTTCGCCGAGGCGGAGACCCGCACCGCGACTGCCGCGGCCGAGGGCGCGGGCGAGTGGCACGACCCCCGCGAGGACGGCGCGGTGCCCGACGTCTACATCGCGATGGGCCAGACGGCGGAGAACCTGGCGCTGGCCAAGGGCGTGACCCGGGAGGACATGGACCACTTCGGTGTCCGCTCGCAGAACCTGGCGGAGGAGGCGATCAAGGCGGGCTTCTGGGCCAGGGAGATCACCCCGGTGACCCTGCCCGACGGCCGCGTGGTCGACACCGACGACGGCCCCCGCCCCGGCGTCACCTACGAGAAGACCTCCACCCTGCAGCCGGTGTTCCGTCCGGACGGCCGGGTGACCGCCGGCAACTGCTGCCCGCTCAACGACGGCGCGGCCGCGCTCGTCGTGATGAGCTCGGACAAGGCGGCGGAGCTGGGCCTGACCCCGCTGGCGAGGATCGTGTCGACCGGGGTCTCCGGACTGTCGCCGGAGATCATGGGCCTCGGCCCGGTGGAGGCGTCGAGGCGGGCGCTCGCGCTGGCCGGCATGACCATCGACGACATCGACCTCGTGGAGATCAACGAGGCGTTCGCCGCGCAGGTGATCCCGTCCTACCGGGAGCTGGGGATCGACCCCGACAAGCTGAACGTGAACGGCGGCGCGATCGCGGTCGGCCACCCGTTCGGCATGACCGGGGCGCGGATCACCACCACGCTGATCAACTCGCTGCGGTGGCACGACAAGCAGTTCGGCCTCGAGACGATGTGCGTCGGCGGCGGCCAGGGCATGGCGATGGTGATCGAGCGGCTCAGCTGAGCGGCCTCGGGCCTCCCCCGCCGGGGAGGCCCGAGCTTCAGACGCTGGGCGCCATCCGCGTCGCGGCAGCGATCACGCGGTCGAAGGCGTCGCCGTCCCTGGGGTCGTACAGGCCGGCGAGCAGCTTGAGCACGAGCTTCATCAGCGTCGTGCGGGGCAGGCCGTACTTGGTCGCCGTGCGCATGACCAGCGGGTTGCCGATCAGCCGGCTGAAGATGTTGCCCAGCCGGTAGTAGCTGCCCAGGGCCTGCTTCATCGCCACCGGGTACCCGGCCAGCGCCCGCTCCCGGGACGGCCCCTCGGGCCGGGCCAGCGCCTGGACGACGCACTCGGCGGCGAGGCGGGCCGACTCCATGGCGTAGCCGATGCCCTCGCCGTTGAACGGGTTGACCATGCCCCCCGCGTCCCCGACCAGCAGCAGGCCGCGCGAGTAGTGCGGGGTGCGGTTGAAGCCCATTGGCAGCGCCGCGCCGCCGATCTTCCCCTGGGCGTTCTCCTCGCGGAATCCCCACTCCTCGGGCGTGCCGTCCAGCCAGGAACGCAGCAGGGCCCGGTAGTCGGTCTTCCCGAACGCCTTGGAGGTGGACAGGATGCCCAGCCCGACGTTCACGGTGCCGTCGCCCATCCCGAAGATCCAGCCGTAGCCCGGCAGCAGGCGCGGGTCGGCGGGGTCGGAGCGGTCCCACAGCTCCAGGTGGGACTCGAGGTAGTCGTCCTTGGTGCGCGGCGAGGCGTAGTACCGCCGCACGGCGACGCCCATCGGGCGGCTCTCGGTCTTCTCCAGGCCGACCGACAGCGCGAGCCGGGCGGACACGCCGTCGCAGGCCAGCACGATGGGAGCGCGGTAGGTGACCGGGGTGCGGTCCGGGCCGACCTTCGCCGCGACGCCCACGACCCGCCCGTCCCGCTCGTCGGTGACCGCGCCGGTGACGGTGGTCTGTTCGAGCAGCCGGGCGCCGGCCCGCTGGGCGGTCTTCGCGAGCATCTCGTCGAAGTCCTGGCGGGGGCGGACCACACCGTAGGGCGGGAAGGTGGCCAGGTCGGGCCAGTCGAGCTCGATGGTCACCCCGCCGCCGACGACGCGCAGGCCCCGGTTGTGCAGCCAGCCCGCCTCCTCGCGGGTGTCCACGCCGAGGTCGATGAGCTGCTTGACGCCACGTGGGGTGAGGCCGTCGCCGCACACCTTCTCCCGGGGGAACGTGCTTTTCTCCAGGAGCAGCACGTCCAGCCCCGCGCGGGCGAGGTAGGTGGCCGCCGTCGAACCGGCGGGACCGGCGCCGACCACGATGACCTCGGCGTCCTCCGCTGCCTTGCGGCGGCTGGGGCTTCCCATCCGGCGACTCCTCGCGGCTTGTGAAAACGTTCACGAACGAGTCCATTCTATCCGCAGGTCACCCGCACGAGGGCGTGACGAAACGGACAGGCGGTTTCGACCGACATTCAGTCATCACATCGTGAGCGCCGTCTGGGGGCCGACATGACGAGTGACATGGCGAGTTCGGACCGGACGCTGCCGACCGGGGCGGCGGCGCGGCCGGCGCCGCTGCTCGGTCCGACCACGGCCTCGACCGTGCTGGTCGGCGCGACCGCGGTGGCCGCGCTGCTGGACGCCTGGACCGCCTGGTACCACCACGGCGTCGCCGTCGAGTACGGCGCCGGTACCCCTGGCGTCTGGGTCTCCGACCTCACCAGCGCGGCGTCGACCAGCCGCACGGCGGGGACGCTGTACCTGATCTCGCTGGTGGCGACGGCCGTGGCGCTGCTGGTCTGGGTCGCGCGGACCCGGGCCAACGCCCGGCTGGCCGGGCAGTACGAGGGCTCGGGGTACCGGGTGCTCGCGGTGGCCGGCTGGTTCCCGGTCAGCCTGGCCACCGTCGTGGTGACGCTGGGGACGGCGGCACTGCTCGGCGCGGAGCCCACGCTCGACGAGCTGGCCCGGTTGGCCACGCTGGACTCGGCGGTCGCCGTCGTCCAGGTCGTGACGGCGGTCGCGGTGATCGTGCTGCTGCGCCGGCGACCGGTGGTGGTCCCGGCGCCGCGGTGAGCCCGCTCAGGCTGGGTCGGCGGCGGGTGCCGAGGGCTTGGTCGCGCGGTGCAGCGCCACCACCCCGAACGTGAGGTTCAGCCACTCCACGTCCTGCCAGCCCGCCTGGGCCACCAGCTCGGCGAGGGTGCGCTGGTCGTGCCAGTCGCGCATGGACTCGGCCAGGTAGCCGTAGGCGTCGCGGTTGGACGAGAACGGGCGGATGATCCAGGGCAGCAGCCGCAGGACCACGTTGTGGTGCAGCCAGCGGACCGGCCGCCACGGCGGCTGGGAGACCTCGCAGACGACCAGCCGGCCGCCCGGGCGGACCACCCGGCACATCTCGCGCAGCGCGGCGACCGTGTCGTTCATGTTGCGCAGCCCGAAGGAGACGGTGACCGCGTCGAACGCGTCGTCGGCGAAGGGCAGGTGGAACGCGTCCGCGGCCACCTTGGGCACGTCCCGGTGCGCCCCGCCGCGCAGCATGCCCAGGGAGAAGTCGGCCGCCACGCACCAGGCGCCGGAGCGGGCGTACTCGGCGGTGGACACCGCCGTGCCCGCGGCCAGGTCGAGGATCTTCTCCCGGGCGGTGGCGTCCAGAACCCGGCGGGTGAGCCAGCGCCAGCGCCGGTCGAACCCGAGCGTCATGACCGAGTTCGTCCGGTCGTAGCCCCTGGCAACCGCGTCGAACATCTCGGCCACATCGCGGGGGTCCTTGTCCAACCCAGCACGAGACATGCGCCAGACCCTACGGCAACCGCTCAGGCCGCCAGCAACGCGGCGCTCACCTCGCCGTAGTGGCCGAGCAGTTCGTCGCAGACCGCGGACCAGGTACGGGACTCGACCGCCTCACGGGCGGCGAGCCCGATCCGCCGGCGCAGCGCCCGCTGCCGCAGCCGCTCCACGGTGAGCCAGAGCTCGGCGGCGAACCGCTGGTCGTCGTGCGGCTCGAGCAGGAACCCGGTCCGGCCCGGCTCGACGAGGTCGCGCAGGCCACCCGCCGCCGGGGCGACCACCGGCAGGCCGGAGGCCATGGCCTCCTGCGCGGCCTGGCAGAAGGTCTCGTGCGGGCCGGTGTGCACGAACACGTCCAGGCTCGCGTAGGCCGTCGCCAGCTCCGCACCGGTGCGGAAGCCGAGGAACGCCGCGTCCGGGAGCATCGCGCGCAGCCTCGGCTCCTCGGGACCAGCACCGACCACGACGACCCGCACCCCCGGCATGCCGCTCAGCGAGGCCAGCCGGTGCACCTGCTTCTCCGGGGCGAGGCGGCCGACGTAGCCGACGAGCAGCTCCCCACCGGGAGCGAGCCGCTCACGCAGCCGCAGGTCGAGGTGCCAGGGCGCGAACTGCTCGGTGTCGACACCTCGGGCCCACCGGTGCACCCGAGGCACGCCGTGCCCGCGGAGCTCCCGGACCGAGGTCAGCGACGGGGCCAGGGTGCGGTCCGCGCCGCTGTGCAGCCGGCGGATCCAGCGCCAGGCGGCCCTGGCGCCGTGCCGCAGCCCGTAGGCGGCGGCGAAGCCGGCGACGTCGGTCTGGTAGACCGCGACCACGGGCACGCCCAGCCGTCGCGCCGAGCGCAGACCCGCCGCACCCAGGACGAACGGCGACGCGAGGTGCACGACGTCCGGCTCGAACTCGGCCAGCGCCGCGTGCACCCGCGGCGAGGGCAGGCCGATCGGCAGCGTGCTGATCACCGGTAGGTCGACCGCCCGGACCCGGCGCACCGGCGCGTGCAGGTAGTGGTCGGGACCCGTGGTCCCGGGCGCGACCACGAGCGCCTCGTGGCCGCGCTCGTGCAGGTGCTCGAGGACACGGAGGACCGAGTTGGTCACGCCGTTGACCTGCGGCAGAAAGCTCTCGGTGACGATGGCCACACGCACAATGCACACGGTCGCAAGCCCCGCTGCCGCTGGTCGGACACCGACGTGTCCGGCGGGCGAACGTTTGCCGACAAGCCGGATCGAGGTCGGTGGCAGGCGTACCGCTACGAGGTGCGGCCGGCGGCCGGGAGGGCGCGGCTGAGCCAGGTCGTCACCGGTGCGAGGGTCTCCGGGGCGGGCCAGCCGTTGACCACGGCCAGAAGCCGGCGGTAGCGCTCCCAGCGCTGGTCGCCGACCGCGCGAAGGTAGGCCGGCAGGCCGCCGGCGCCGCCGGGTCCACCGTGCGCGACGTAGCCCGCCACCGCGGACGCGGCGATCGTCGCGGCCTCGGCCGAGGTCGGGTCGACGCCGGCGGCGACGGCCGGGCCGACCCGCTGGCTCAGGCGGGCGCCGTGATCGGGTCGCACGCCGGGGCCGGTCGCCGTGCGTTCGGCCGCCAGGTGCTCGGCCAGCAGCCGCAGGCCGTCGCGGAACTCCGCCTGCTGGCACAGCTCGGCCAGCTCCACCCACGCCCGGACCTGCTCGGTCTCGGCGTCGTCCGGCAGCTCCGGGGTGAGCGAGCGGCGGATCCCGACGAACACGGGATCCTCCAGGTCGCCGAACACCGAGTCGAGGAACTCCTCGACCAGACGCCGGCGCTCGTCCGCGGACAACGTCGCAAGCCTGTGCAGCACAGCCATCTCCTCCGGGTCGGATCCGCGCCCCGCCACCGCGATCAGCACCGCGCGCCGCAGGCCCAGGGTGCGGATCCGGACCGCCAGCGCCTCGGCGTGTGCCGCCGCGACCTCGGTCAGGGTCAGCTCCCGAGCCAGCACCGCGCGGATCGTCGGCAGGTCCACCTCCAGCTCGCGCAGGGTCCGGACCAGCTCGAGGCGGGCCCGGGACTCCTCGTCGTAGCGGCGCTGGCCGGCCGGGCCCCGGTCGACCGGCGGCACGATGCCGCGGTCGGAGTAGAACCGGATGGTCTTGACCGTCAGGCCGGTGAGCCGGGCCAACTCGCCGATCGAGTAGAGCGGGTCGCCGTTCATGCGCACACCCTGACGTCTCCCCCCGGGGGAGACGCAAGCTATGCGTCAGCTATGCGTCGTAGTCGACGGCGACGGTCGCCGAGCGGGGCAGGGCCTGGCAGGTGAGGACGAAGCCGGCGTCGACCTCGTGCTGCTCGAGGGCGTAGTTGCGGCGCATCTCGACAGCGCCGGAGGTCACCTTCGCCCGGCAAGTGCCGCAGATGCCGCCCTTGCAGGCGAACGGGAGGTCGGCGCGGACCCGCTGCGCGGCGTCCAGGATGGGGGTGTCCGCGGGCAGCGTGAGCGTGGTCTCGCGGCCGTCGAGCACCACCGTCACCTCCGCCGCCGGGCCCGTCACCAGGGCCTCCTCCGGCCGCTTCACCTCCGGCGGCGGCTCGTCGACGTAGAACAGCTCGCGGTGCACGCGCTCGGCGGGCACGCCGTGGGCGGTGAGGGCGCGGTCGGCGTCGGCGAGCATGCCGAACGGGCCGCACAGCCACCAGTGGTCGACGTCGGAGGTCGGCACGACCGTGCCGAGCAGCGTGGTCAGGCGTTCCTCGTCGAGGCGGCCGGAGAACAGCGCCACGTCCCTCGGCTCCCGGGACAGCACGTGGACCAGCTGCAGCCGGGCCGGGTGGCGGTCCTTGAGGTCGGCCAGCTCGTCGCCGAACATCACGGTGTCGGTCCGGCGGTTGCCGTACAGCAGCGTGGCCCGGCTGTCCGGGTCGGACTCCAGCAGCGTCGTCATGATCGACAGGACCGGGGTGATCCCGGAGCCCGCGGCGACGAACCCGTGGTGGCCCCCGCGCTGGTCGGGGTCGGGGGTGAACCTGCCCTGGGGCGGCAGCACCTCGAGCACCTCGCCCGGCCGCAGCGAGTCGACCAGCCTGCTGGAGAACAGCCCGTCCGCGACCCGCCGCACCCCGATCCTGGGCGGCCCCGGCGGCGCCGAGCAGATCGAGTACGAGCGCCGCTCCTCGACGCCGTCGACCTCCTGGCGCAGCGTGAGGTACTGGCCGGGGCGGAAGGCGAACGTCGCGGCGAGCTCGGGGGGTACGGCGAACGTGACGGCCACGGCGTCCGGGCACAGCCGGTCCACCGCCGCCACCCGCAGCGGGTGGAACACCGCTCTGCCGCTGGTCATCTACAGCTCCTTGACGTGCTCGAACGGTTCGCGGCAGGACTCGCAGCGGCGCAGGGCCTTGCAGGCGGTCGCGGAGAACCGGGAGAGCTCGGTGGTCTCGGCACTGCCGCAGCGCGGGCAGGGGACCCTGGCCGGCGGGGGCACGAGGTTCAGCGGCACCGGCCCGGCCGGGCGCGGGCCGACCCGGGCGGGCGGAGCGATGCCGTGCTCGAGGAGCTTGCGCCGGCCGGACTCGCTGATCCAGTCGGTCGTCCAGGCCGGAGCGAGCACCGTCCGCACCTCGACGTCGCGGTAGCCGGCCTCGGTCAGCGCCGTACGCAGGTCCCGACGCATCTCCTCGATGGCGGGGCACCCGGAGTAGGTGGGCGTGATCGTGACGACCACCCGGTCGTCGCTCTCGATGACCTCGCGCAGCACGCCGAGCTCGGCAAGCGTGAGCACCGGCAGCTCGGGATCGAGCACGCCCTCGGCCACAGCCCTGGCGGTCACCAGGACGCTCCGGGGAGCGAGCGGGCGAGGTACTGCATCTCGGCCAACAGGTAGCCCAGGGCCTCGGTGTGTGCCCCGTCGCGGCCGGTCCGGCCGGCCACCGGGGACAGCGGGGCGATCTCCGGGCGGTGCAGGCCGGCGGCGCCGAACACGGTGTCGAGGACCTGGTCGACCTCGGGGCGGAGCAGCGAGGGGTCCACCGCGACCCCGGGCAGGGCCAGCTCGACCGGGTGCGGGTCGAACAGCTCCCCGACCAGGGGCCAGACCCGGGCGAGGCCCGCGACCATGCGCTCCCGGGAGTACTCGGTGCCGCCAGCGAGCCGCAGCGTCCACTGGGCGGCGTGGTCGCGGTGGTAGGCCAGCTCCTTGACGCCCTTCGCCGCGACCGCGGAGAGCACCGGGTCGGCCGACTCGACGAGGCGGCTGAACACCGCAAGGCGCCAGGAGGAGAACACCAGCAGCCGGGCGATCGTGCTGGCGAAGTCGCCGCCGGGGCCGGGGCCGCAGTCGATCTCGACCAGCCGGACGTTGCGGAACTCGTGCTCGTCGCGCAGGTAGGCGAGGGTGTCCTCGTCCCGGCCGGCGCCCTCGACCTCACCCGCCCGCGACAGCAGCAGCCGCGCCTGGCCGAGCAGGTCCAGCGCGATGTTCGCCAACGCGACGTCCTCCTCGAGCTCGGGGGCGCGCGAGCACCACTCGGCGAGCCGCTGGGACAGGACCAGCGCGTCGTCGCCGAGCATCAGGCAGTACGCGGTCAGCTCGGCGACCGGCACGCCGGCCGGAAGCGCCCGGTCGACGCCCGCGAGCGGATCGTCGAACCCGGTGCCGAACGCCCAGTGGGCGTCCTCCCCGGCGCCGTCGTTGATCGCCTCGTAGGCGTTGTCGAAGCTCATCTGCCCCCGCTCACAGGTGCGGGACGTCCTCGGGGATCGAGTAGAACGTCGGGTGCCGGTAGACCTTGTCGGCCGCGGGTGCGAAGAAGGGGTCCTTCTCGTCGGGCGAGGAGGCGGTGATCGCGGCCGCCGGGACCACCCAGATGCTGACGCCCTCGTTGCGCCGGGTGTAGAGGTCGCGCGCGTTGCGCAGCGCCATCTCGTCGTCCGGCGCGTGCAGCGAGCCGACGTGCACGTGGTTCAGCCCGCGCTTGCCCCGCACGAACACCTCGTACAGCGGCCACGACGACCGCGGCGACTCGCTCATGCGGCGCCCTCCTGGCGGGCCTGCTTCGCGGCATAGGCGGCAGCGGCCTCGCGTACCCAGGCGCCGTTCTCGTGGGCGGCGCGGCGGTGGTCGACGCGCTGCCGGTTGCACGGGCCGTCGCCGCCGACGACCCGCCAGAACTCGTCCCAGTCGATCTGGCCGAAGTCGTGGTGGCCGCGCTCGGGGTTCCAGCGCAGCTCGGGGTCGGGCAGCGTCACGCCGAGCGCCTCGGCCTGCGGCACCGTCATGTCGACGAACTTCTGGCGCAGCTCGTCGTTGGTGTGCCGCTTGATCCGCCAGGCCATCGACCGCTCGGTGTTCGAGGAGGCGTCGTCGGGCGGCCCGAACATCATCAGCGACGGCCACCACCAGCGGTCGACGGCGTCCTGGACCATCCGGCGCTGTGCCTCGGTGCCGCGCATCATCGTCATCAGCAGCTCGTAGCCCTGCCGCTGGTGGAACGACTCCTCCTTGCAGACCCGGATCATCGCGCGGGCGTAGGGGCCGTAGGAGGTACGGCACAGCGGCACCTGGTTGCAGATCGCGGCGCCGTCCACCAACCAGCCGATGACGCCCACGTCGGCGAAGGTGAGCGTCGGGTAGTTGAAGATCGAGGAGTACTTCTGCCGGCCCTGCACCAGTCGGGTGGTCAGGTCCTCGCGGTCGGCGCCGAGGGTCTCGGTCGCCGCGTACAGGTACAGGCCGTGCCCGGCCTCGTCCTGCACCTTGGCCAGCAGGATCGCCTTGCGCCGCAGCGAGGGGGCGCGGCTGATCCAGTTCGCCTCCGGCTGCATGCCGATGATCTCGGAGTGCGCGTGCTGGGCGATCTGGCGGATGAGCGTCTTCCGGTAGCCGTCGGGCATCCAGTCCCGCGGCTCGACGCGTTGCTCCGCGGCGACGACCCGGTCGAACTCGCGCTCCCGTTCAGCGTCCACACCTCGATGTTACATGCGAAGACGCGAATTTCAGATAGGTGTCACATCCGGGCTGCGCGCCCCGCGCCGCAGCGCCCAGATCGACGGGATCAGCACCGCCCACGCGCCGAGGATCGTCAGCCCGACCGGCAGCAGCGTGACGAACGCGCCGCGACCCATCACCCGCACCAGCTCCGGGTTGTCCTGCCGGTACTCGACCTTCACCACGTCGCCGACCTCGAGCCCCGCCGGATAGAGCACGCCGACCTGCGGGATGTGCTCGGCGCCGTCGGGGGTGTAGAAGCGGACCAGGGTCCGGGTGAACGAGTCCGCGACGACCTCGGCGTCGGCCTCGGCGAGGTCACCGTCGATCGAGATGTCCTCGGTCCAGGCGGCGACCACGAGCACCACGGCGAGGAAGGTGACGACGCCGCCGAACGCGAGCAGCGAACGCGCGGCGATCCGTCGGACCAGCCGGCGCCGGCCCTCACCCTCCCGCTCCACCGCCACGCGCCGAGCCTATCGGGAGCGGCCGAGCGGACCGCTCCCCACGCCCGGGCGGAGCAATGCCGACGCGGCGCTACCGCCTTAGCCCGTTCGGATTACGCCTTTCGTGGGGTTACCTGGAATTCAGGAGAACGTACTATTTCGGTTCGCGCAGAGCCCGTTTCCCGGCGCCGCGCTTTCCCCGGCGATCTTGGAGGACGCGTTGCAACGAAGAATTCTCGTCGGCCTGACGAGCGCCGCGGTGGTGGCCGGGCTGACGGCGGTCGGTCCGGCCGCGCAGGCCGCGCCACCCCTCGGTGCGTCGCCCGACCAGCTCACCGCCACCGGCGTGGACGACCTGCCCAGCCTCGAGGAGCAGAAGCGCCGGGTGCTGCGCCAGACGGCGCTCGCCGACGTGCTCTCGGGTGAGCGGAAGACCGAGAAGCGCGGTTCGAGCACCGTGGTCAAAATGGGCAAGAAGTCCGGTCCGAACAGCAAGCGCAAGGCGAAGGCCGGCTCCGTCGACCAGTACGTCGAGTTGTCGCGCGAGAAGACCGACAACATCTTCGTCGTCCTGGTGGAGTTCGGCGACGAACGCCACCCCGACTACCCCGACCAGGACACCGCGCCGAACACACCGGGCCCGGTGAGCTTCGAGGGGCCGCTGCACAACCAGATCCCCGAGCCGAACCGCGCGGTGGACAACTCCACGATCTGGCAGCCGAACTACGACCGCCAGCACTTCATGGACCTGTACTTCTCCGACGACCCGAACGTGGACTCGGTCGCGAACTACTACGAGCGCCAGTCCTCGGGCCGCTACTCGGTGCAGGGCACGGTCTCGGACTGGGTCAAGGTCCGCTACAACCAGGCCCGCTACGGCCGCTCCAACGGCTACCCCTGCCCGGGCAACACCTGCAACAACGCGTACAACCTGGTCGAGGACGGCGTGAACCAGTGGTACGACGACCAGGTCGCGGCCGGCAAGACCCCGGAGCAGATCCGTACCGAGCTGGCCCGCTACGACGTCTGGGACCGCACCGACCACGACGGTGACGGCAACTTCGACGAGGCCGACGGGTACATCGACCACTTCCAGATCGTGCACGCCGGCGGCGACCAGGCCGACGGCGACCCGATCTACGGCGAGGACGCGCTGTGGAGCCACCGCGCGTTCGCGTTCAAGGGCGACCAGAGCGGCCCCGACGGCAACCTCGAGGGCGGCACCGAGATCGGCGACACCGGTCTGTGGGTCGGCGACTACACCATGCAGCCCGAGAACGGCGGCATCGGCGTGTTCGCCCATGAGTACGGCCACGACCTGGGCCTGCCCGACCTCTACGACTACTCCGGCAGCGGCGGCTCGAACCACGTCAACTGGTGGTCGCTGATGGCCCAGCAGCGTGTCTCGGGCCCCGGTGAGCCGGTGGGCTACCGGGTCAACGACATGGACCCCTGGTCCAAGCTGCAGCTGGGCTGGCTGGACTACGAGGTCGTGGTCGCCGGGCAGACCAGGACCCTGCAGCTCGGCCCGCACGAGTACAACTCCGCCAAGCCCCAGGGCGTCGTCGTCGTGCTTCCGGACAAGCGGGTCACCACCGACTACGGGGCTCCCGCGGCCGGTCAGCGGCAGTGGTGGAGCAGCAAGGGCGACGACCTGGACACCACGATGACCAGGACCGTCGATCTGACCGGCGCGTCCACGGCGTCCCTGGACTGGCAGTCGCGCTACGAGATCGAGACCGACTTCGACTACCTGTACGTGCAGGCCTCCACCGACGGCTCGACCTGGACCACGTTGGACGGCACCGTGGACGGCCAGCCGTTCGCCCGCGACGCCGACGGCAATCCGGCACTGACCGGCAGCACCGGCGGCGAGTGGGTCGACACGCACGTCTCGCTCGACCAGTTCGCCGGCGCACCCGTGCAGCTGCGGTTCCGCTACGTGACCGACGGCGGGTGGGTCGAGAACGGCTTCTTCGCCGACGAGATCAGCGTGACCGCCGACGGCCAGCAGGTGTTCGCCGACGGGGCCGAGAACGGCGCGAACGGCTGGGCACTGGACGGCTTCCGCTCGACACTGGCCGTGGAGACCGACTCGTTCGACAACTTCTACATCGCGTCGAACCGGACCTACGAGTCCTACGACCAGTACCTGCGGACCGGGCCGTACAACTTCGGGTTCCCGAGCAAGCCGGACTGGGCCGAGCACTTCCCGTACGAGACGGGCCTGCTCGTCTGGTACTGGGACACCTCCCAGACCGACAACAACACCAGCCGCCACCAGGGGCAGGGCCTCATCCTGCCGGTCGACGCCCACCCGGCGCCGATCTACAACCTGGAGGGGCAGATGTGGCGGGAGCGGATCGCGGGCTACGACGCGCCGTTCTCCCTGAACAAGGCCAGCTCGTTCACCCTGCACGTGAACGGCAAGCCGAGCTACGTCCGCGGCCAGCCCGCCGTGCCGACCTTCGACGACACGAAGAAGTACTGGTACGCCGAGCAGCCCAACGCCGGGGTGAAGCTACCCGCGACCGGGACCACCATCCGGGTCCAGTCGCAGAGCGGCACCTCCATGAAGATCAGGATCGGCACGAAGTGACGTAGTCGATCTGGCAGGTCGATTCAGCAGGTCGAACGAGAAACGGGCTGCCCGGCCGGGCAGCCCGTTTCTCGTTCAGCTCAGCGCTTCGCCGACCGCGGCGCGGAGGCGGGCGTGGAGGTCGCGCAGCAGGGAGCGGCTGCCGCGGACCTCGACCACCCGCAGGCCGGGGGCGGGGCGCAGGGCGGAGCGGAACGCCTCCCGGTCGGCGGCGAGGACGTGCTCGACCCGGTAGCCCGCGCAGAGCGCGGCCAGGTCGGCGTCGTGCGGGGTGCCGAAGACCCGCTCGAAGGCGCGCTGGTGTTCGGCCGCTCCCTGTTCGAGCAGGGTGAAGATGCCACCGCCGTCGTCGTTGTGGACGACCACCGTCAGGTCCGGGCGGCGCTCGGGGGGGCCGACCAGCAGGCCGTTGAGGTCGTGCAGGAACGTCACGTCGCCGACCAGGGCGTAGGTCGGGCGGCCCGTCGCCAGGGCGATCCCGGCCGCTGTCGAGGTGTTGCCGTCGATCCCGGCCACGCCCCGGTTCGCGTACACCCCGAGGTCGGAGCGCGGGTCGGCTACCAGGTCGACGTCGCGGATGGGGTTGGACGAACCCACCATGAGGTTCGCACCGCTCGGGAGGGCCTCGACCAGGTCGGCCGCCAGCTGGAGACCGGTCGGCCACCCCTGCTCGCCGAGCAGCTTGTCCACGGCGGTCTGCGCGTTCGTGTCGGCCTGGCGCCAGGCCGACAGCCACTCGGTGTCCACACCCTCCACCCAGGACATGTCCTCGAGGCCGAGCCAGTCTCGTACCTGGGTGACCAGGTGCTGCGGATCGGTCCACCGGGCCTCGTCGTCCACCGCGTACACCGGTGCGGTGCCGAGCAGTCGCCGCACCCCGCGGGACAGGGTCGGGCGCCCGACCACGACCACCGCGTCGGGCCGCAGCTCGGCGGGTAACTCCCCCGCCGAGAGCAGCAGGGTCCCGCGGCGCAGCACGTTCACGCCGCCGGCGAGGGCCGCGGCGTGGGCGGTCGGCTCGGCCACGGCCGGCCAGCCGGCGGTGGCGGCCACCGCGGCCGCCG
>NZ_MSIE01000091.1 GCF_001921205.1 Actinophytocola xanthii
AGCATTTATCGGCACACTGTTGAGTTCTCAAACAACACGCGCACATCCATCATGCCCCGCGATCAAGCGGACCAATCCAGAGACGCTCGTTGGTTTCCTGCGTTGTTGTGGATCCGTCACTCCCTACTTGGGAGGCCCCCAGGGCCTCGCTTGGGAGGAGAACCGGATCCCTGCGCCGCAACACTCTATCTGGTCCGATCCGCGATGTCAATCGCTTGGCCCAGCTCGCTGCCAGCCACTGAAGTGTATCACTGGCCTGCGGGTCGCGCCGTCCGGGTCTGGCTCGTTACTTCCGGGCCCGTCCGCCGCGCTGTGCGACGAGAGAAAAGTTAGCGACTTCGTCCGGACAAGTCAAATCGGCTGGTCAGACGCGGTATCCATGATCGTCGAGGGTCCCCTCAGAGCAGCGGGAGGAGCGTGCGGAGCTCGTAGGGCGTCACCGCGCGGCGGTAGGCGTCCCACTCGGCGCGCTTGTTCCGCAGGAAGAAGTCGTAGACGTGCTCACCGAGGGTCTCGGCGAGCAGCTCCGAGCTCTCCATCTCGGCCAACGCCTCGCCGAGGTTCTGCGGGAGCAGCGCGTACCCCGCCGCCCGGCGCTCGGCGTCGGTGAGCGACCACACGTCGTCCTCGGCCGCCGCCGGCAGCTCGTACCCCTCCTCGACCCCGCGCAGCCCGGCCGCCAGGATCACCGCGTAGGCCAGGTACGGGTTGCACGCGGAGTCGAGGCTGCGAATCTCCACCCGGCGGGAGGACGCCTTACCGGGTGAGTACATGGGCACCCGGACCAGCGCCGACCGGTTCGCATGCCCCCAGCACACCGCCGACGGGGCCTCGCCCCCGACGATCAGGCGCTTGTAGGAGTTCACCCACTGGTTGGTGATGGCCGAGATCTCCCTGGCGTGGCGCAGCAGCCCGGCGACGAACGCCTTCCCGGTCTTGGACAGCTCGTAGGGGTCCTCGCTGTCGTAGAACGCGTTGCGGTCGCCCTCGAACAGGCTCACGTGGGTGTGCATGCCCGAGCCGGGCTGGTCGGAGAAGGGCTTGGGCATGAAGGTGGCCCGCACCCCCTCCGTCATCGCGACCTCCTTGACCACGTACCGGAACGTCATGACGTTGTCGGCCATGGTCAGGGCGTCGGCGTAGCGCAGGTCGATCTCCTGCTGGCCCGGCGCGTTCTCGTGGTGGCTGAACTCCACCGAGATCCCCATCGCCTCGAGCGTCTCGATGGCGTGGCGGCGGAAGTGGGTGGCGGTCGCGTGGCTCGCCTGGTCGAAGTACCCGCCGTTGTCCGCGGGGACCGGCTCGCGCCCGTCCTCGTGCAGCTCGCTGAGCAGGAAGAACTCGATCTCCGGGTGCACGTAGCAGGTGAACCCGGCCTCGCTCGCCCGCGCCAGCGTTCGGCGCAGCACGTGGCGGGGGTCGGCCCAGGACGGCGAGCCGTCCGGCATCGCGATGTCGCAGAACATCCTGGCCGCGTAGTGGTGTCCCCCGGGGGTTTCCCACGGCAGCACCTGGAACGTCGCCGGATCGGGCCGGGCCACCATGTCCGACTCCGACACCCGGGCGAAGCCCTCGATCGCCGAACCGTCGAACCCGATCCCCTCCGCGAACGCGCCCTCGAGCTCGGCCGGCGCCACCGCCACCGACTTCAGCATCCCGAGCACGTCGGTGAACCAGAGCCGGACGAAGCGGATGTCCCGCTCCTCGAGCGTGCGGAGGACGAACTCCTGCTGACGATCCATGCCGGCAGCCTAGGTAGATCGTGTTAACGGCGTGTTTCGTCCCCGGCAGGATCACGGGTCGGCCGGATCGCCAGCGAGAGCGCGGCCGCCCCGACGCACAGCCCGCCGGCGACCAGCCAGGCCAGGTCGTAGCTCCCCCGCAGGTCACGCACCGCGCCGGCACCGACCGCCGCGATTGCCGCGCCGAGCTGGTGGGAGGCGAACACCCAGCCGAACACCACCGGTCCCCGGTCCCCGAACCGCTCCCGGCACAGCGCCACCGTCGGCGGCACGGTCGCGATCCAGTCCAGGCCGTAGAACACGATGAACACCCACATGCTCGGCTCGGTGTTCTCGGCGAACAGCGAGGGCAGGACCATCAGGGACAGCCCGCGCAGCGTGTAGTAGGCACCCAGCAGCAGCCGCGGGTCGACCCGGTCGGTCAGCCAGCCGGACAGGATCGTGCCGGCGACGTCGAACAGGCCGATCAGCGCGAGCAGCGAGGCCGCCGTCGTGTGCGGCATTCCGTGGTCGTGCGCCGCGGTGACGAAGTGGGTGCCGACCAGCCCGTTGGTGGACGCCCCGCAGATCGCGAAACCACCGGCGAGCAGCCAGAACGTCTTCGTGCGCGCGGCCTCTCGCAGTACCCGTACCGCCCGCGCGGCGCTGCTGCCGGTGGCGGCCACCGGCGCGGTGACCGGCCCCGGCGGCGCGCCGTAGGCGGTGGTGCCGACGTCGCTCGGGTGGTCCCGGAGCAGGGTCAGCACCAGCGGGACGACGGCGAGCGCGGCGACCGCGACGACCACCGACGGGGTCCGCCAGCCGTGGTCGGTCGCGAGCGCCGCGACCAGCGGCAGGAACACGAGCTGACCGGTCGCTCCCGCCGCGGTGAGCAGGCCGCTGACCAGCCCGCGGCTGCGGACGAACCAGCGCCCGGTGACCGTGGCCACGAAGGCCATCGACATCGAGCCGGTGCCGACGCCGACCAGGACACCCCAGCACAGCAACAGCTGCCAGCTCGCGGTCATGAAGACGGTGAGGCCGCTGCCCGCGGCCACCAGAACCAGCGCGCCGGCCACGACCCGACGCATCCCGAGCCGGTCCATCAGCGCGGCGGCGAACGGCGAGATCAGGCCGAACAGCACGAGGTTGATCGACACCGCGGCCGAGATCGTCGCCCTGGGCCAGCCGAACTCGTCGTGCAGCGGGTCGATCAGCACGCTGGGCACCGCCCGGAAGCCCGCCGCGCCGATCAGCGTGACGAACGCGGCCAATGCCACCCACCAGGCCCAGTGCACCCTGGGCAGCTGCCGCGCCCGCGGCGCAAGTTGAGTCACGTCAGCGATCCTCGCCGCCGCGACGGCGCTCGACGAGTGGCCAGATCGCCACAATGTGAAAGAATCCGGCCATGCATGAGGTCGCCGTCCTGGCCCTGGACCCTGTGATCGGCTACGACCTCGCCATCCCGCCCCAGATCCTGGGCGAGGCGAGCGACGAGAACGGTGACCCGCTGTACCGCGTCCGGGTCTGTGGGCTGAACACCTCACCCGTCCGGGTGCGGGCCGGCTACACGCTGGTGCCCGACCACGGGGTGGAGATCCTCGCCGAGGCGGACACCGTGATCGTGCCCGGCACCCAGGTGAAGGGCCCGCGGAGCACGGGTGAGCTGCCGGCCGAGATCGCCTCGGCCCTCGCCGGGCTCCGCCCGGGGACCAGGGTCATGTCGATCTGCACCGGCGCGTTCGTGCTCGCCGCGGCCGGCCTGCTCGACGGACGGCCGGCGACCACCCACTGGGCGCACGCGGACACCTTCCGCCGGCTCTACCCCCGGGTCCTGCTGGACGAGGACGTGCTGTTCGTCGACGACGGGGACGTGCTGACCTCCGCCGGGCTCGGCGCTGGTGTCGATCTCTGCCTGCACGTCGTGCGCCGCGACCACGGGGCCGAGGTGGCGAACCGGGCCGCGCGCTACTGCGTCGTGCCGCCGTGGCGGGAGGGCGGCCAGTCCCAGTACATCGACCGGCACGTCCCGGACGGCGGCACCGACGGCACCGCCCCCACCAGGGCGTGGGCCCTGCACCGGCTGGGCCAGCCGCTCGACCTGGCGACGCTGGCCGGGCACGCGCGGATGAGCGTGCGGACGTTCTCCAGGCGGTTCCGCGCGGAGACCGGCCTGTCCCCCGGCACCTGGCTCACCCAGCAGCGGGTGCGGCACGCGATGCACCTGCTGGAGTCGACCGACCTCACCGTCGACGTGGTCGCCGAGCGCTCCGGGCTGGGCACCGGAGCGTCGCTGCGCCAGCACATGCGGGCCACGGTCGGGGTCTCCCCGCTCGCGTACCGCAGGACGTTCCGGGCGGGATGACCCGGTTTACCCGACTGAGCGTCGCTCTCAGGAGGGCGGTTCTACGATTCCCGCATGACGCGCCGGATTCTGTCCGCTTTGCTCGCCCTCGCGGTGGCCGCGACCACCGCCTGCACCTCCGACGACTCGGGAGGCGACTCGCTGCCGGACGGGGCCGGGCTGCTCAAGGACGCCGCGGCCACCACCGCCGAGATCACCTCGGCGCACTTCACGCTCGCGGTGAACGGCGATGTGCCCGGGCTGGACGTGGACAAGGCGGAGGGTGACCTGACCCGTGAGGGCGGCGGGAGCGGCGCCGCCCGGGGCACGGTCTCGATGACGCTGCTCGGTCAGCTCTTCGAGGGCGAGTTCGTGCTGGTCGACGACAAGGTGTGGATCAAGGGGCCGACCGGCGACTACCAGGAGCTGCCGGCCTCGATCATCGCGAACCTCTACGACCCGGCGGCGATCCTGGATCCCGAGCGCGGCGTGGCCAACGTGCTGTCCAACGTCCGCGAGCCCAGGACCGAGGGCGCCGAGGACATCGACGGCGTGTCCACCTACCGGGTGAAGGGCAAGGCCACCCGGGACGTGATCGCCCCGCTGGTGCCCGGCGTCGACTCCGACGTCGACATCACGTTCTGGGTCAGCCAGGACGACGGCCACCAGCCGGTGAAGGCGAGCGTCGCGGTGCCGGCGGAGGGCTCGCCGACCGTGGACGTGACGCTGTCCGAGGTGGGCAAGCAGGTCGACATCACCCCGCCGCAGTGATGGCGGCCCCGACCTCGGAGACGGGCACCGAGCCGGCGCCGGCCGCCGGGCGCGGGCGGGCCGTCGCGATCGGCGCCGGCGGGCTCGCCGTGCTGCTGGGGGCGCTGGACACCTACGTCGTGGTCAGCGTGCTCCGGCAGATCATCGACGACCTCCAGATCCCGGTGAACCGGCTCGAACGGGTGACCCCGATCGTGACCGGCTACCTGCTCGGCTACGTCGCCGCGATGCCGCTGCTCGGGCAGGCGTCGGACCGGTTCGGCCGCAAGCTGCTGCTCCAGGTGTGCCTGGCCGGCTTCATCGTCGGGTCGGTGCTCACCGCGACCGCCGGGGACCTGTTCATGCTGGTGACCGGGCGGGTGGTGCAGGGCGTGGCCAGCGGCGCGCTGCTGCCGGTGACGATGGCCCTGGCCGCGGACCTGTGGGCGGCGCACCGACGTTCGGCCGTGCTGGGCGCGGTCGGCGCGGCCCAGGAGCTGGGGTCGGTGCTGGGTCCGCTCTACGGCATCGCGATCGCCGCGGTCGCCGGCTGGCGCGGGGTGTTCTGGGTGAACGTGCCACTGGCCGTGCTGGCGATGGTCGCCGTGCACCTCACCGTTCCGGCCGTCCGCTCGGCGACCCGCTCCGCGGTGGACGTGGTCGGTGCGGCGCTGCTGACGGTGGTGCTCGGGCTCGCGGTGGTCGGCCTCTACAACCCCGAGCCGCGCGACCGGGTCCTCCCGCCCTGGGGGCCACCGCTGCTGGTCGGCGCCCTGGTGGCGCTGGTGTGCTTCGTCGTGTGGGAGCGGCGGTCCCGGACCAAGCTGATCGACACCCGCGGGGTCTCGATCGGGCCGTTCCTGGCCGCGCTGGGCGCGAGCCTCGCCGCCGGCGCGGCGCTGATGGTCACGCTGGTCAACGTCGACCTGTTCGCCCAGACGCTGCTCGGCCGCGACGACACGGGCAGCGTGCTGCTGCTGGTGCGGTTCCTGGTCGCGCTGCCGGTCGGGGCGTTGCTCGGCGGATGGCTGGCCGGCCGGTTCGGCGACCGGTGGCCGGCGGTGGCGGGCATGCTGGTCGCGGCGGCCGGGTTCCTGCTGATCTCGGGCTGGCCGGTGGACGTGCTGGCGGCCCGGCACGATCTCGGCTTCGTGTCGCTGCCGCGGCTGGACACCGACCTCGCGGTGATCGGTCTCGGGCTCGGGCTCGTGATCGCGCCGCTGTCGGCCGCCGCGCTGCGCGTGGTCCCGGTGTCCCAGCACGGCGTCGCCGCCGCCGGCGTCGTCGTGGCCAGGATGACCGGCATGCTCGTCGGCGTGGCGGCGCTGGCAGCCTGGGGCCTGCACCGGTTCCACACGCTGACCGCGGAGCTGAACACGCCGCTGCCGTTCGGCAAGTCACCCGAGCAGGTGGAGCGGGAGGTGGCGGCCTACCGGGCGGCGGTGAACGAGGCCCTGCTCACCCAGTACACGGAGATCTTCCTGATCACCTCGTTCGTCTGCGTGGCGGGTGCGGTACTGGCCCTGTTCGTGACCGGCCGGGACCGCGGCACCGAGAGCTGAGCCCTCACTCCGTGCAGCGGGTGCCCTCCTGGGGCAGGGTGCCGTCCACCAGGTAGGCGCTCCCCGCCCCGTCGACGCACTCGTTGCCCTGCAGGAACACCGTGTGCTGGTTTGCCTCGAAGGTGAGCAGGCGCCCGCCGAGGGCCTTGGCCAGGGCGACGCCCGCCTGGTACGGGGTGGCGGGGTCGCCGGTGGTCGAGATCACCAGGGTCGGCGGCAGGCCCTCGACCTTGGGCAGGTGCGGCTGGCTGGTGTTGGGCACGGGCCAGAAGGCGCACGGGTCGCGCGCGGTGGTCGGCTCGCTGCCGTCGTCGAGGAACGGCGCGGCCTCCTTGTACCGCTCGTTGGTCTCCCGGATCACGTTCGGGTCGGTCACCCGGGGGTCGTCCACGCAGTGGATCGCGACGAAGGCGTCCTGGGTGGTCGAGTAGCGGCCGTCGGAGTCTCGTTCGAGGTAGAGGTCGGCCAGCGACATGAGCGTGGTCCCCTCGTGCTGGCGCAGTTCGTTCAGCCCGGTCTGGAGGTGCTCCCACAGCTGCTCGGAGTACAGGGCCTGGATGGTGCCGGTCGTGGCGTCGTCGTAGGACAGCGCGCGACCGTCCGGCAGGTCGATCGGATTCTCCGCCAGCGGCCGGATCATCGCCTGGTAGTCGGCGTTCGCGGTCTCGGCCGAGTCGAACGGGCAGTCGTCGCGGTCCAGGCACCAGGCGACGAAGTCGGTGAACGCCTCCTGGAAGCCCTTGGCCTGCGCCACGGCCTGGTCGGCCGCGTCCTGGGTGGGGTCGAGCGCACCGTCGAGCACCATCGCGCGGACGTTGCCGGGGAAGGTTTCGGCGTAGGTGCTGCCGATCCGGGTGCCGTAGGAGTAGCCGAGGTAGGTGAGCTTTTCCTCCCCCAGCGCCGAGCGCAGCACGTCCATGTCCCTGACCACGTCTCGGGTGCCGATGTTGGCCAGCAGCTCGTCGCCGAACTCGGTCCGCTGCGTGCACTTCGTGGCGTAGTCGCGGGCCTCCCGCTCGGTTTCGGCGACGCCGGCGGCGGAGGGGTCCAGCTCGTCGTCGTCGGCACGCTCGGCGTCGCGCTCCTGGCCGGTCAGACAGCTGATCGTGGGCTCGCTGGAGCCGACGCCCCGCGGGTCGAAGCCCACGAAGTCGAACCGCTCGGCGAGCTCGGAGTTCTCGGCGGCCAGCGCGGCCGCGGTGGACAGGCCGGCCACCCCCGGTCCACCCGGGTTGATCACCAGCGCGCCGATCCGGTCCTGCTCCGAGCTCGCCGGGTGGCGCAGCACCCCGATCCGGACGGTGTCACCGGTCGGGTCGGCGTAGTCCAGCGGCACGGTCAGCCGAGTGCACTGGAGGTCGGGACTCGACAGCGGCTCCGCGTCGAACTCGCTGGCGGAGTAGGACTCGCAGCCCTCCCAGTCGAGCCGCTGGCCGTAGAAGTCCGTCAGCCCGTCGGGTACGGCGCCGGCCGGGCCCCGGTTCTCCGCGAACGGCAGCGCAGGGCCGGAGGACCCCTCGATCGTCGACGTGCAGCCGCCGGCGAGGAGAACGAGCATCATGGCCATGGGGAGCGTGGCACGACGAGCAGACGGGGTCACGCCACGATCCTGCCACCGGGACGTGAATAGGCTGTGTTGGCAACGGGTAGGAACCAGCGGGCGCGGTGCACCGTTACCGTGCAGGGCAGTGAGCCGAGCGAACAAGGAGGTGAGCGTCGGGTGGCGGCGTTCATGCGACGCGTCAAGGACCGGTTCGGCCGCCTCCTGGACCGTCCGGCCACCGTCGACATCTCCCGGTACCAGGAGCTGCTCAAGAGCATCGAGTGGCGCGAGGCCAAGCTCGAGAAGCTCACCGACGAGGAGCTGACCGCCGCCGCGGCGGCACTGCGCACCGAGGAGTCCGACGAGGACACGGGCCACGGCAAGGGCCACGGCAAGGACGACAAGGGCTTCGACGAGAAGCACCTCGCCGAGCTGTGCGCGGTCGGCCGCGAGGCCGCCCGCCGGGCGCTCGGCGAGCGACCCTACGACGTGCAGCTGCTCGGGGTGATGGAGCTGCTCGCCGGGCACGTGGTCCAGATGGCGACCGGTGAGGGCAAGACGCTGGCCGGGGCGCTCGCGGCGGCGGGGTACGCGCTGCAGGGCAAGCCGGTGCACGTCATGTCGGTCAACGACTACCTGGCCCGCCGCGACGCGGAGTGGATGGGCCCGGTCTACGAGCTGCTCGGGGTCTCGGTGGGCTGGGTCTCGCAGACCTCGACGGCCGAGGAGCGGCGGGCGGCCTACGCCAAGGAGGTCACCTACGGCTCGGTCAGCGAGATCGGCTTCGACCTGCTGCGCGACCGCCTGTGTACCGACGTCGAGGAGATGGTCGGCCGCGAGCCGGGCGTCGTGCTGGTCGACGAGGCCGACTCGGTGCTGATCGACGAGGCGAAGGTGCCGCTGGTGCTGGCCGGCTCGTCGGCGGAGGCGGAGACCGACCCGGAGGTCGCCAAGATCGTCCGCACGCTGCGCCCGGGGGCGCACTACGAGCGGGACGAGGACGGTCGCAACGCTTGGCTGACCAGCCGCGGCGCCAAGATGGTGGAGAAGGCGCTCGGCGGGGTCGACCTGTACTCCGGCGAGCACAGCGACCGGTTGGCGGCGGTGAACGCCGCCCTGCACGCCCACGCGCTGCTCGAGCGGGACGTCGACTACATCGTCCGCGACGGCAAGGTGCACCTGATCAACAGCTCCCGCGGCCGGATCGCGCTGATGCAGCGCTGGCCGGACGGGCTCCAGGCGGCCGTCGAGGCCAAGGAGCGGCTGCGGCCGACCGAGAGCGGCGAGGTGCTCGACTCGATCAGCGTGCAGGGCCTGATCGGCCGCTACCCGGTGGTCTGCGGAATGACCGGCACGGCGGTGGCCGTCGCCGAGCAGCTGCGCGAGTTCTACCAGCTGCGGGTCGCGGTGATCCCGCCCAACACCGAGTGCGTCCGGGAGGACGAGCCGGACCGGCTCTACGACACGGTCGAGGCCAAGGAGGCCGCGATCGTGGCCCAGATCGCCGAGACGCACGCGACCGGGCGGCCGATCCTGATCGGTACCCGGGACGTCGCCGAGTCCGAGCGCCTGGCGAAGATGCTGGACGAGGCCGAGGTCCCGTGCGTGGTGCTGAACGCGAAGAACGACGCCGAGGAGGCCGCGATCGTGGCCGAGGCGGGCGCGTTCAACGCGGTCACCGTGTCCACCCAGATGGCCGGCCGCGGTACCGACATCCGTCTCGGCGGCAAGGACGGCGCCGACCACGCCAAGGTCGCCGAGCTCGGCGGTCTGCTGGTGATCGGCACGGGCCGCTACCAGTCCTCCAGGCTGGACGACCAGCTGCGCGGCCGCTCCGGGCGCCAGGGTGACCCGGGCGGCTCGGTGATGTTCGCCTCACTCGGCGACGACCAGGTCCTCCAGTACGCGCCGGACGCGACGGCCGGCGCGCCGCCGGACGACGAGGGCCGGCTGACCGACCCGACGACCCAGCGCTTCGTCGACCACGCGCAGAAGGTGTCCGAGGGTGTGCAGCTGGAGATCCACCGCAACACCTGGCGCTACACCCGCCTCATCGAGCACCAGCGCAGGGCCCTGCTCGAGCACCGCGACGAGCTGCTCACCACCGACCTCGCGGCGACCGAGCTCGCCGCGCTGTGCCCGGACCGCTGGAGCGAGCTGGCCGAGGAGTGGGACGCCGACGTGCTGGAGCGCGCGGCGCGGCAGGTGATGCTCTACCACCTGGACGAGCGGTGGACAGAGCACCTGGCGTTCCTGGCCGACGTGCGCGAGACGATCCACCTGAGGGCGCTGGCCAAGGAGACCCCGATCGACGAGTTCCACCGGACCGCGATCCCGGTGTTCAAGCAGATCCCGGACGAGATCGGCGAGCGCGCGGCGGAGACCTTCACAACCGTGGAGATCACCACCGAGGGTGCCGCGCTGGAGCAGGCCGGCCTGCGCCGCCCGTCCTCGACCTGGACCTACATGGTCCACGACAACCCGTTCGACACCGACGCCGAGCAGGCGCTGCAACGGGTCCGCGCGATGATCAAGAAGGTTCGGGGCGGCGCCCGGCGGTAGCACTTTTCGCCTCAGGAGCGAAAACATGGGAGAGTGGGGTCATGCCCCAACTCCGCATCGCGCTGGCACAGGTGAACACGACGGTCGGCGACCTGGACGGGAACGCCGCCCTGGTCCTGGAGTGGACCCGCCGGGCACACGGGGCGGGCGCGCACGTCGTGGTCTTCCCCGAGATGGCGCTGACCGGCTACCCCGTCGAGGACCTCGCGCTGCGCAGGTCCTTCGCGACGGCCGCCACGACCAGCCTGACGACGCTCGCCCGGCAGCTGGCCGAGGCCGGCTGCGGTGAGGTCGCGGCCGTGGTCGGCTACCTCGACCGCGACGAGGTCGGCCCGCGCAACGCGGTGGCCGTGCTGCACGACGGGCAGGTCGTCGCGACCCAGTTCAAGCACCACCTGCCCAACTACGGCGTGTTCGACGAGCGCCGCTACTTCGAGTCCGGCCAGACGCTGGACGTGGTGCGCGTCCACGGTCTCGAGATGGGCATGGTGATCTGCGAGGACATCTGGCAGGAGGGCGGGCCGATCGCGGCGCTCGGCCAGGCCGGCGTGGACCTCGTCGTCTCCCCCAACGCCTCGCCCTACGAGCGGGACAAGGACGACCAGCGGCTGCCGCTGGTGCGCCGGCGGGCGGCCGAGGCCGGCGCCCCCCTGGTCTACGTGAACCTCGTCGGGGGCCAGGACGATCTCGTGTTCGACGGCGACTCGATCGCCGTCGGCGCGGACGGGACCCTGTTGGCCCGCTCTCCCCAGTTCGTCGAGCACCTGTCGGTGCTCGACCTGGACCTGCCGGGCGGCGCGGCCCGCACCGACGGGGAGGTCGGCGGGTTCACCGTCACCCGCCGAACGCTGCACGAGGAGCCGCTGGCGCGCTACGAGCCGACCGGTGAGCCCGTCGTCTCCCAGCCGCTCGACGAGCTGGCCGAGGTCTGGTCGGCGCTGGTCGTGGGCCTGCGGGACTACGTGCGCAAGAACGGCTTCCGCTCGGTCGTGCTCGGCCTGTCCGGCGGGATCGACTCCGCGGTCTGCGCGGCGCTCGCCGTGGACGCGCTGGGTGCCGAGAACGTGTACGGGGTGTCCATGCCGTCGGTCTACTCCTCGGATCACTCCCGCTCCGACGCCAGCGAGCTGGCCGAGCGGACCGGGCTGCACTACGAGGTCCAGCCGATCGCCGACATGGTCGCCGTCTTCACCGGCCAGCTCGGCCTCACCGGGCTGGCCGAGGAGAACGTACAGGCCCGCTGCCGCGGCGTGACGCTGATGGGCCTGTCCAACCAGCACGGCCACCTAGTGCTGGCCACCGGCAACAAGACCGAGCTGGCGGTCGGCTACTCCACCATCTACGGCGATGCCGTCGGCGGCTTCGCCCCGATCAAGGACGTGCCCAAGACGCTGGTCTGGAAGCTGGCCGAGTGGCGCAACAGCCAGGCTGACGCGCCGATCCCGCCGAACTCGATCACCAAGCCGCCCTCGGCCGAGCTGCGGCCCGGCCAGCTCGACACCGACTCGCTGCCCGACTACCACCTGCTCGACAGCGTGCTCGAGGACTACGTGGAGGGCGACCGGGGTTACGCAGACCTCGTCGCGGCCGGGTTCGCACCGGAGCTGATCGACAAGGTGCTGCGGATGGTCGACGCAGCCGAGTACAAGCGCCGGCAGTACCCGCCCGGCACCAAGATCACTTTCCGCGCGTTCGGCCGCGACCGACGCCTGCCGATCACCAGCGGTTGGCGGGAGGGCAAGTAGCGCTGCCGGGACACTCGACCCGACATGTGAAGCTCGTCGCAGGTCGGTGTGCGTACCGGGGCGTGGTGCGACGCTGGATCGGTAAGCCATCCACAACACCCGGGGACCCGCGGCGCGGGCTTCGAGGGAAGGACGGTCGACAATGACGTCAGCAGCAACGCCCGCCGGTCAGCCCGGCGAGGTGGCCGCCCCGTACGGCACCGGAGCGGGTAACCCGCCGGCGAGGCCGGGCAAGCGGGTCCGCATCCACCACCTGCGGGAGCTCAAGGAACGCGGCGAGGCGTGGCCCATGCTCACCGCCTACGACATGTACACCGCCCAGCTGTTCGACGAGGCCGGGATCCCGGTCCTGCTGGTCGGCGACTCCGCGTCGAACAACGTCTACGGCTACGAGTCCTCGCTGCCGGTCACGGTCGAGGAGATGGTGCCGCTGGTCCGCGCGGTCACCCGGTCGGTCCAGCGCGCGCTGGTGGTGGCCGACCTGCCGTTCGGCTCCTACCAGCTCTCCCCGGAGCAGGCGCTGGCCACGGCCGTGCGGATGATGAAGGAGGGCCGCGCGCACGCGGTCAAGCTCGAGGGCGGCCGGGCGTTCGCCCCGCACGTCAAGGCGATCACCCAGGCCGGCGTGCCGGTGATGGGCCACATCGGGTTCACCCCGCAGAGCGAGCACAACCTGGGCGGCTACCGCGTCCAGGGCCGGGGCGACGCGGGTGCGGAGCTGCTCGAGGACGCGCTGGCGCTCGAGGAGGCCGGTGCGTTCTCGGTGGTGATGGAGATGGTGCCGGCGGAGGCGGCCAAGCGGGTGACCCACGAGCTGCGGATCCCGACGATCGGCATCGGCGCCGGGCCGGACTGCGACGCCCAGGTGCTGGTCTGGCAGGACATGCTCGGGCTGCGTCGCGGCAAGGCGCCCCGGTTCGTGAAGCGCTACGCCGACCTCGCAGGGGTCATGACTGGCGCGGTGGAGCAGTTCGCGGCGGAGGTCCGCGGCCGGCAGTTCCCCGCCCCGGAGCACGTCTTCCACTGAGGCGTTCGGCGTTCGGCGGTCGCCCCGGCGGCCGCCGAACTTTTTTTCGCGGGGTTGTCGATCGCCGCGGGGCTCGCTCGACGCGTCGTCGAGATCCAACACGGAGGAGACAACACCATGAGCACGATCGTGATCCAGACGTTCCTGACGCTCGACGGCGTGATGCAGGCACCCGGCGGGCCGGAGGAGGACACGAGCGGGAACTTCACCCACGGCGGCTGGCACGCCCCGCACTTCGACGAGGCGCTGGGCGAGGCCGTCGGCGGCTGGACGGCGGGCGCCGAGGGACTGCTGCTGGGCCGGCGTACCTACGACATCTTCGCCGCGCACTGGCCGCGTGTGCCGCAGGACCACCCGGACGTGGAGGTGGCCCGGATCCTGAACTCGCTGCCCAAGTACGTCGCCTCGCGCACCCGCACCTCGCTGGAGTGGCAGAACTCCACGCTGCTCGGCGACGACGTGCCGGCCGCCGTCGCGAAGCTGCGGGAGCAGCCCGGGGGCGAGATCCACGTCATCGGCAGCGGCGACCTCGCCCAGACGCTGATCCGGCACGACCTGGTCGACGAGTACCGCCTGACGATCGCCCCGGTGGTGCTGGGCAGCGGCCGGCGACTGTTCGCCGAGGGCGCCGTGCCCACCGGGCTGAAGCTCGTCGAGTCGTCGACCACCCCGGCCGGCGTGCTCGTCTGCGTCTACCGCCGCTCGGGCGAGGTCGGCTACGGCTCGTTCGCCCTGGAGAACTAGGCCGAGCTAGGCCGAGCCGGGTCGGTGCTCGAGGTGGGCCTTCAGGCGTCGGAGGGTGGTGGCGATGTTGGCGGCGTTGGTGCCGGCCCGGTCCGGTTCACCGGTGATCGCGATGGCCATCGGGACGAACCAGCGGGGTACGCGCAGCCAGTTGCGGACGCTGACCCGGCACCCGCTCCCCTCCGGCGTCACCTCGTACTCCCAGCGGGAGATCGGCACGAGGAACGGGGTGCGCACCCGGTAGGCGAACCGGCGGCCGGGTTCGAGGTCGGTGACCTGGGCGTGGGTGACCCAGCGGCGCCAGCCGTTGCGGTTGCTGCCGGCGAACCAGGCCCCGACCGCCGGCCCGGTCGCCCCGCGCAGCCAGCGCACCCGGCGCAGCTCCTCGGCGAAGGCCACCATCGCCACGGGATCGCTCACGACGTCGAACACGACCTCCGGGGCCGCGTCCACCGACACCGCGCCGGTGGCCAGCGGCTCGGTCCAGGTCAGTTTGTTCCTTGGGTTGGCCGTTTTCACCGCGCACCTCCTGATTTACTGTGCGTCATGTCGGAGCCGTCGGACTTCCCTCCTTCGGGTGAACCTGTGTCTGCACGGCGCTCGTCCCGGGTCCAGCTCGCGGTCGTCGCGGTGGTGTCGATGCTCGTCGGAGCGCTCGTCGCGACCGGGGTGGCCCTCTACCTCACCCGGGACCAACGCGAGTACGTGGTCACCGCCTACCTGCGCGTCGACGCGACCGAGGAGCAGAAGGCGGAGGTCCAGGCCGCGATGACCGGCCTGAAGCCGGCGGGCGAGATCGAGTTCGAGAACCGCGACGAGGCGTGGCGGAAGTTCCAGGAGTACTTCAAGGACCAGCCCGAGCTCCTCGCGACGGGGCGCCGCGAGGCCATGCCGGAGTCCTTCAGGCTCACCACCGCGGACACGGCGTTCACCTGCTCGCTGCTGGACCCGATCCGCGACCTCGACGGGGTGGACGAGCTCCACGTGCACCAGAAGCCGAACGACGAGGTCCTCCCCGCCACCATCTTCTGTTACTGACCGACCCGCTCGCGGCCGTGCGGCTCGTCCCACCCGGAGAGGTCGGGACCCTGCGGGACGATCCTGGTCGGGTTGATCGCGTCGTGGGTGGCGTAGTAGTGGCGCTTGATGTGGTCGAAGTCGACGGTCTCGCCGAAGCCGGGGGTCTGGTACAGGTCGCGCGCGTAGGCCCAGAGCACCGGCAGCTCGGTGAGCTTGTGCCGGTTGCACTTGAAGTGGCCGTGGTAGACCGCGTCGAACCGGACCAGCGTGGTGAACAGGCGGATGTCGGCCTCGGTGATGGTGTCGCCGACCAGGTACCGCTGCCCCGACAACCGCTCGGAGAGCCGGTCGAGCTCGCCGAACAGCGCGGTGAACGCCTCGTCGTAGGCCTCCTGCGAGGAGGCGAAGCCGCAGCGGTAGACGCCGTTGTTGACGTTGCGGAAGATCGGTTCGACGACCTCGTCGATCTCCGCACGGCGGGCTTCCGGGTACAGGTCGGGTGCTCCCGGCTTGTGGAACTCGCGCCACTCGGTGGAGAGGTCCAGGGTGATCCGCGGGTAGTCGTTGGTGACGACCTTTCCCGACTCGACGTCCACGATGCAGGGCACGGTGACCCGGCCGCTGAAGTCCGGGTCGGTGCGCAGGTAGGCCTGCGACAGGTACTCGATGCCGAGCACCGGGTCGCGGCCGCCCTCGTCGAGGGTGAACCGCCAGCCCTTCTCGTCCCGGATGGGGTCGACCACGGCGAGCGAGATCGCGTCGGTCAGCCCGAGCAGACCGCGCACGATGATCGAGCGGTGCGCCCACGGGCAGGCGAGGCACACCACGAGCCGGTACCGGCCCGGTTCGGCGCGCCAGCCCGAGGACCCGTCCGCCGTGATCCGCTCGGTGAACCGGTTGGCCTGCCGCACCCACTCGCCTCGCTTCGAGGTTTCCTTCTCGAACTGCGCAGTCGTCATACCTCGAGGCTAGGCGCCGTACAGACTGTGCGCATGCGCTTCCTGTACCCGCCGGTCGAGCCACACGACCAGGGCATGCTCGACGTCGGCGACGGGCACCGGCTGTACTGGGAGGTCTCGGGGAACCCGAACGGAAAACCGGTCGTGTTCCTGCACGGGGGTCCCGGCGGAGGTACGACGCCGATGCAGCGCCGGTTGTTCGACCCCGAGGCCTACCGGATCGTGCTGTTCGACCAGCGCGGCTGCGGGCGGAGTACGCCGTCGGTGGTGTCCAGCCGGGCCGGCCTGCGGGCCAACACGACCTGGGACCTCGTGTCGGACCTGGAGCTGCTGCGGGAGCTGCTGGAGATCGAGCGGTGGCAGCTGTTCGGCGGGTCCTGGGGCGCGACGCTGGCCATGGCCTACGCCCAGACCCACCCGGACCGGGTGCGCGACATCATCCTGCGCGGGGTCTTCCTGCTGCGCCGGCGCGAGCTGGACTGGCTCTACCGCGGCGGTGCCGGGCACCTGTTCCCCGAGGCCTGGGCCGAGTTCACCGCCCTGGTTCCCGACGGCGAGGACCCGCTGGCGAGCTACCACCACCAGGTCAACGACCCGTCGGCGGAGGTGGCGACGCGCGCGGCGGCGGCCTGGAGCGCCTGGGAGGGCGCGACCGTGTCGCTGCTGCCCAACCCGGCGCTCGTGGCGACCTACGCCGAGCCGGCGTTCGCCGTCGCGTTCGCCAGGGTCGCGCTGCACTACTTCGTCGCCGACGGCTGGCTGTCGGAGAACCAGCTGGTGCGTGACGCCGGGAAGCTGGCCGACATCCCCGGGCGGATCGTGCAGGGGCGCTACGACGTGGTGAGCCCGCCGTTCACTGCCTGGGAGCTGCACCGCGCCTGGCCGGGCTCGGAACTGCGGCTGCTGCCGCAGGCAGGTCACGCCGTGGCCGACCGGGGCGTGCTCGATGCCCTCCTCGAGGCCACCGACGACTTCCGGGACAACGGTTGACCGGTGCGGTCAGTTCTCGAGCGTGTCCGAGAAGCCGAACAGGACGACCAGCGCCGGATCGTGGAACTCGATGACACGGGAGACACCGGCCGCGGTCGGGGCCAGCACCACGATGCCGTGCGCCCGGAGGGTTCCGTTCGCGTCCCGGCGGTGGACGGCGGCGGCGGGCTGGCCGTTGGCCGTGGTGGCGGTCATCCGCCAGTCGCCCGGCGTGCCCAGGACGTAGGTGGCGAGCAGGTGGACGCACCGCACCCGGCCCGCGTACCACTGGCGGAACAGCGTCGCCTCGAGCGTGGCGTCGGCGCGCAGGACGTGTTCCAGCAGGCCGGCGTCGGAGCGCTCGAAGGCCGCGATGTAGCCGTCGAGCAACGCACGCGCCCGCTGGTCGGTCGGTTCGAGCAGCCCTTCCGGCGCCGGGTCCAGTTCGGTCAGCCGGGCCCGGGCACGCTGTAGCCCGCTCTTCACCGCCACCGTGGTGGTGCCGAGGATCTGTGCGGTCTCGGCCGCGGAGAACGCCAGCACGTCGCGCAGGATGAGGATCGCTCGCTGGCGGGCGGGCAGGTGCTGCAGGGCCGCGATGAGTGCGAGCCGCAGCGACTCGCGTGCCACCGCCGCCGCTGCCGGATCGTCCGCGGGTGGGGTGATCCACCGCTCCGGCAGCGGTTCCAACCACGAGACCTCGCCCGGCGGGACCTGACCGGGCGGGCGGTCGGGGCCCTCGTGCGGCCCGGTCAGGCCCGAGGGCAGCATCCGGATCCGGCGCGGCTCCAACGCGCTCAGGCAGACGTTCGTGGCGATCGTGTAGAGCCAGGACCGGATCGACGCACGGCCCTCGAAGCCGGCGTAGGACCGCCACGCCCGAAGGTACGTCTCCTGAACCAGGTCCTCGGCGTCGTGCGCCGAGCCCACCATGCGGTAGCAGTGCGCCAGCAACTCCCGGCGGAACCGCTCGGTCGCGGCGGTGAACCGGTCCCGGTCCACCGCTTCGGGCACCGTGGTCCGACCACGTCCCATGCCGTGCTCCTAGGGTCGCAGGGCCAGTTTGCCGACGGTCGCCCTGGACGCCAGTTCCGCGAGGACCTTCGCGCCGTCGGTCAGGTCGTGGACGGTCGGGCGGGCTGGGGTGAGGACGCCGGTGGCGACCAGGCCGGACAGCTCGGCCATGACCTCGCCGAAGATCCGCGGTGCGGCCTGGATCAGCGCGCCGATGTTGAGTCCGATGATCTGGACCTGGTGCTTGTAGACCAGTTCCCAGTTGGTGACGGCGGCGTCGCCGCCTGCCACGCCGTAGACGACGACCCGGCCGGTGACCGGCCTGGCCGCGGCCAGGCTCGCGCCGAAGGTGGCACCGCCGGCCGACTCCAGCACCAGGTCGGCACCGGCGCCGCCGGTCAGGGCCAGCACCCGGGCGGCGAGGTCACCGTCGCGGGAGTCAAGGACGTGGTCAGCGCCCAGCGCCACCACCGTCTCGTGCTTGCTCGGCGCCGCGGCGGCGATGACCGTCGCGCCGTAGTGCTTGGCCATCCGCACCGCGGCCTGGCCGGTCGCCCCCGCCGCCGCGTGCACCAGCACGGTCTCCCCGGCGGCGACGCGTCCCAGGGGCCGCAGAGCGGCCAGCGCGGTCGGCCAGTTCACGACCAGGCCCAGCGCCTGCTCGGCCGTCCAGCCGGCCGGCACCGGCACGGCGGCGGCCGCGGGCAGGACCAGGTACTCGGCGAAGGCCCCGTCTCCGACACCGACGACGAGGTTCCCCGGTCGCGGACCGGTGACCGCCTCGCCGACCGCCACGACCTCGCCGGCCGCCTCGAAACCCGCCACGTACGGGGGTCGGGGGCCGCCGAGGAACGTGCCGTTGGCCCTCGAGATGTCGGCGAAGTTGACCCCGGCGGCGGCCACCCGGATCAGCACCTCACCGCGGCCGGGGTTCGGTACCGGTGCGTCGGTGATCAACCGCAGGTCCTGGGGGCCGTTCCAGGAAGTCTGCTCGAGGGCGCGCATGGTGGCGGGAGTGCTCACGGCGATCGGCTCTCTTTCTCGGCTTGTCGTTCCGTCACCAGGTAGACCGCCACCGAGCCGGAAAGGAATCGGCGCGCCCTACCCGCGCATCAGGAGGTGGCCGCGGCGGAACCGTTCCCCGTCGCCCGGTTCCCGCAGCATCCGGCCGACCTCGACGAACCCGGCGGCGCGAGCCAGCTCGGCGAGGTGGTCGACCGGCCACCGATAGGCGGTGATGACCTTGTGGTCGAACGGGGTCACCGGCTCGCCCTCGGACTCGAAGAAGGCGAGCAGGAGGTGGCCGCCCGGCGCGAGCACCCGCCGGAACTCGGCGAGGTAGGCGGGGAGGTCCGGCGGCGCGGCGTGGATGACCGAGTACCAGGACACGATGCCGCCCAGCGAGGCGTCCGCCAGGTCCAGGGCGTCCATCGAGCCGACCTCGAACCGCAGGTCCGGGTACGCCTCCCGGGCAAGGGCGATCATCGCCGGCGACAGGTCGACGCCGAACACGTCCAGGCCCAGGTCACGCAGGTGCGCGGTGACCGGGCCGGGGCCGCAGCCCAGCTCGGCGACGGGTCCGGTGGTCCGGGCCACCTCGGCGAACGCGGCCAGCACGGCGCGGTCCAGCGCGACGGTGTCGAGGTCGGGGCGGGCCAGTTGGGCGTACACGACGGCGATCGCGTCGTAGGCGTCGGCTGTGGCGGCGGCAGTCGGTGGGTTCACCGGGCCAGTGTGTCCGCCAGCTCGGCGCGGGCATGCGCCAGGGAGGGGCCGCACCACGTGAGGAGGCGGCCGGAGACCAGCGCGCAGCGGGCACCGGGGAAGGCCTCGGGGCCGTCGTCGGGCGTGAAGGCGTAGGGCTCGTCGGGGAGGACGACCAGGTCAGCCTCGCCGCTGTCAAGCCTGGCGCGCAGTGCCTCCAGCGACGGGCGCGGGTAGCGGTCGGGGTCGGTGGCGTACGCGTTGGCGACGCCGAGGCGGCGCAGCACGTCGCCGGCGAAGGTGTCGCGGCCGACGACGACCCAGGGGCGCCGCCAGACCGGGACGATCGCCGTGGCGTGGATCGGGGGCAGCTCGCGCCAACTCCGCTCGGCATCGACCAGCCACCGCGGCTCGGGGATCGACAGGCCCTGGGTGAGCAGGCGGCGGACCGAGCCGAGCCCCTCGGGCACGGTGGCCGCGGCGGCGGTCACCCAGACCGGGATCCCGTCGGCGCGGATGCGCTGGACGTCCTCGGGGCGGTTCTCCTCGGCGTTGGCCACGACCAGGTCGGGGCGCAGCTCCAGGACGTCGTCGACCCGGGGGTACTTCGAGCCGCCGACCCGGGGGACGTCGAGCGCGGGCGGATGGGTGCAGTAGTCGGTGGCGCCGGCGACCAGGCCGGGGCGGCTGGTCTCGATGGCGTCGGTGAGCGACGGGACGAGGCTGACCACCCGCGCGGGCAGGCCGGCGAGTGGAACGGGTTCTCCCAGATCGTCGGTGATCATCGGGTGGTGGGCCCCCGGTTGTCGAGAGTAGGGGGGTGGTCCGCCAGGTCGGCGAGAACGTCGGCGTGGCAGCGCTGGGGGGCGCACCAGCAGCCGAGGGCGCGGCCGGTCAGCTCGCCGTCGCGGAGGCGCGCACGGAGGGGTTCGTTGGTGAGGATCCAGTCCCGGTAGCGGGTGACCATGGCGTCGCGGTCGGCGCGCAGGGCGAGGAACGGGTTGGCGAAGTCGGACTCGGGCCAGGTGTGCCGGGGGCCGGCGTGGCCGACGTAGGTGAGCAGCCCCTCCTCGACCAGCCAGGGGACCAGGTGGCGGTGCGGTCCGCCCCGGCGCACGTTGACCACGACCGTCCGGCCGGCGAGCACCGCCGCCGCCAGCTGTCGTTCCGCCTCGGTCCAGCGGTGGGCACCCGGCGGGAGGGCGACCGGGTCGGCGGAGCTCCCGGGGGTCACCGGTCCGCCTCCCCGGAACTCACCCCGCCCGGCAGAAGGTCTCTCACCTGTCGAACACGTCGGTGACGCGTAGGCCGGCGTGGGCCTTGTAGCGGCGGTTGATCGCGATCAGGTTCGCGGTCAGCGCCTCCACCTGCCCCGCGTTGCGCAGCCGGCCCGCGTAGACCCCGCGCATGCCGGGGATCACGTCGGCCAGCGCCCGCACCTGGTCGGTCGCCGCGCGGTCGTCGCCGAGGACCATGACGTCGGTGTCCAGCTCGGTGACCGCCGGATCGACCAGGTGGACCGCCGAGACGTGGTGGAACGCGGCGGTCACCCGCGACTCCGGCAGCAGCCGCTCGGCCTGCTGGGCAGCGCTCCCCTCCTCCACCGACAACGCGAACGGGCCCCGCTCGTCGAAGCCAAGCGGGTTCACGCAGTCGATCACGATCTTGCCGGCCAGCTGTTCCCGCAGCGCCGTCAGCAGCTCGCCGTGGCCCTCCCAGGGGACGGCCACCAGCACGACGTCCGCCGCCGCCGCACACCCGGCGTTGTCCAGGCCGCGGACCCGGTCCTCCGCGTCCGCCAGGCCGGCCGCGGCGCGCAACTCGGCCGCGGCGGCCTCCGCCCGGTCCGCGCTGCGCGAGCCGACCACGACCGCGATCCCGGCTTGGGCCCACCGCAGAGCCAACCCCCTGCCCTGCGGGCCCGTGCCGCCGAGAACGCCCACGGTCAGCCCTGTCACGTCGGTCACCGAGATCCTCCATTCACGCGCTCGAAGGCCACCGTCCTGGCCTCCGTGTCCGCCTCAACCAAACGCACCCGGACCCGCTCGCCTTCCGGCAGGCCCTCCCCCGCGCACTTCCCGATCACCGGCGGGTCGCCGAGCAGCACCTCGGCCGAGCCCGTGTCGGCACGCAGCACGATCGCGTCGAACTCCTCGCCAACCCGCCCGGCCAGCAGCCACGCCTCCACCTGGTCCAGGCAGGCCTTGCCCACCCGGGCGGCCAGCGCGTCCGAGCCCGTCATCAGCGCCGGCAGCTCGGGCAGCGCGGCCCGGACCCAGTCCGGCACCGGCCGCTCCGCGCAGAGCGCGAGGCAGATCTCGGTGCCGAACCGGTCGACCAGCCGCCGCAGCGGCGCCGTCACGTGTGCGTACCGCGCCGCGAGGCCGGCATGGGTGGACAGCTCGGGCGGTGCGCCGTCGAACACCGTGTAGGCCGCTCCGCGCAGCAGCCGGGTGGCGTCCATGAACAACGCCATGGCCTCCGGGCGCGCCGGGTCGAGGCCGGCCAGCAGCTCCGCCGGCCCCACCTCCCGCGGCCAGTCCACGCCCAGCGACCTGGCGCTGTCCCGCAGCTGCCGCAGCGCACCGTCACCGGCCTCGGGCAGCGTGCGCAGCACGCCGACTCCGGCGTCGAGCATCATCCGGGCCGCCGCCATCCCGGTCAGCAGCGACATCTCCGCGTTCCAGGCGTCGACGTCGAGCCTGGGGCGCAGCACGAGCCGCCAGCCGCCCCGCCCGTCCGGCTCGATCTCCTGATCGGGCAGCGCCAGCTCGAGCGCGCCGCGGACCAGCGCCCGCTCCCGGCGCAGCCGGCCGATCGCGGGCAGGGCCTCGAGCGAGGGGTGCGGGGTGCCGGCGGCGAGGTCGGCGCTCACCGACCCGTAGTCGAGGCGAGCCCGCGAGCGGACCAGCGCCCGATGCACCCGCGCCGAGGTGAGCTCGCCGTCCGCGTCGCAGGTCAGCGTCCACAGCGCGGCCGGTCGAACCTGGTCGGGCAACAGGCTCGCCGCGCCCTCGGACAGCACCCGGGGGTGCAGCGGGACCTTCCCGTCCGGCACGTACAGCGTCTGGCCGCGCCGGCGGGCCTCGGCGTCCAGGGCGCCACCCGGCGCCACGAACGGGCCGAGGTCGGCTATCGCGTAGTGCACGACGAAGCCGTCGTCCCGACGCGACACCGCCAACGCCTGGTCGAGGTCCTCGGCGCCGGGCGGGTCGATGGTCACCAGCGGCAGGTCGGTGGCGTCGGCCCGGTCACCGTCCGGGCCGGCCGCGGCCGCCTGCTCGGCCTCGGCGAGCACCTGCGCCGGGAAGCCCGCGGGCAGCTCCAGCTCGGCGCGGATCCGCTCGAAGTCCAGCCGCGCGCCCTGTCCGGGCAGCCGGCCGGTCCCGGTGGTCAGTCTTCGTCCCAGTCGCGCTCGGCCTTGTCCCAGGCCGCGGAGCGCTCACGGGCGATCTCCAGCGCCCGCGACGCGGTCTCCCGGTCCGGGTAGGGACCGAGCCGGTCGCCCGCGCGGCAGGTGTCACCGTGCTCGACCGTGCCGTGCTTGGTGCAGTAGTACCAACCGGGGTCCGGGTTGCTGTCGGCCATGGATCAAGCGTAGTGCCCGGCCGGGGGATACCGCTGCGCGTCGATGGGGGCCGTCAGCGCCAGGACTGCTGGGTGGGGAAGCCGCGCGGGGGCGTGTCCTGGTTGGCGTTGCGGTGCTGGGACGGGATCGGGTCGAGGCAGGAGACCAGCACCTCGGTGTGCTCAGGGTCCTCGATGCGCCGACCGGAGCGCTCCCGGTAGACCAGCTCGCCGTCCGCGTCGATCTCCACCAGGTACCCGACCTCGGCCAACTGGTCCTCGTCCAGGTTCACCAGCCGCTCCCGCCGCGACGGGACGACCCGGTACTCCGGCCAGTTCAGGTGGCCGTAGGTCTGGTGGAACTCGGCCAGGATCTGGGTCAGCGCCTGCTGCCACGGCAGCGGCATGGCCTCCGCCAGCGACTTCGGCAACACGACGTACCCGTCGGGCACGCCGGGGTGCGGCCTGGCCAGGTAGTCGCGCAGCGGGGTGCTCGACGCGGGCGGCCCGAGGTGGGGCTGGATCGGCTCTGGTGTGTACATGGTCACGAGGGCCCCCTCAGTAGTCGCTACACGCCCGGCCGCACGGCCTGGGCGACCAACTCTGCTTCTCCCCAGCGCACCGGCCGGATGTGCACCGGCACGCCGGTCTGCTGCGCCTCGACGATCTTGCCGTCGCCGATGTACATCGCCACGTGGTGAATGGTGGTCGGGTCGTTCTCGTCGTAGGCCCAGAACAGCAGGTCACCCGGCTGGGCCTGCTCGACCGGGAGCAACGCCCCGGCCCGGAACTGCTGGCGGGACACCCTCGGCAGCGTGATGCCGGCCTCGCGGTAGGCCTGCAGCATCAGGCTCGAGCAGTCGAAGGAGTTCTGGTGGGTGGTGAGCGCACCCCACTGGTAGGGCTTGCCCTGCTGGGACAGCGCGAACCTGATCGCCTCGCCGGCCTGCTTGGTCGGCGCCGGCAGCAGCCGGCCGGTCCCCTCGCCGCAGCCGGTCGGGTCGGCGACCAGCCCCACCTTGCCGATCAGGTGGGCGGCCATCGGCTCCCACCGGTGGTACCGCTCGGGGAACGCGGACCGCTCGACGTCCTGCGCGGACTCACCGGGCCGCTGCTGCTCCCAGCGCGGCACCTCCTCCAGCACGTCGTAGAACTTGTTGATCGCGTAGGTGGGGTCCATCACCTGCGCCGGCGTGCCCCAGCCCATCGACGGGCGCATCTGGAAGATGCCGAGGGAGTCCCGGTCGCCGTAGTTCAGGCTGCGCAGGCCGGACTCGGTCATGCCGGCCTGGATCGCCACCTGCCAGGCCCGGGGCGGGAGGTTGCGCTCCTTGCCGATCTGGATGATCCGGGCGACGGTCTGGCGCTGCTCCTCGGTGAGCCTCGCCGCGTCACCCGCGCCGCTGCCCGCCGGGCCGCTCGTGATCGGGCCGAGCGCGGCGTTGCAGGACAGGTTCGACCGGCGTGCCTGCGACTGCTCCTGGTCCTCGCGCACGACAGTCGTCACCGCCGTCACCCCGACCGCGGTCACCACCGCGACCACCAGGGCCCCCACCACCAGCGCCGACTTCATCGCGGGCTCACCTGCTCGTAGAAGACCACGCGCCAGCCCTCGGGGGTCGAGATGACCGTGACCGCGATCGTGCCGCCGTCGGTGGGCAGGTGGGCGGTGAGCGAGCTCGTGTAGGACTCCTTGGCCTCCGGCTCGCCGGTCACCTCGGTCGCCGGCACGTTCTCCGGGTCCACGGTCTCCATCTTGACCATGTACTCCGCGGTCGTGAACGGGCGCAGCCCGTCCAGCCACTCCTCCTGGCTCGTCCCCTCCGGGTGGTTCACCCAGGCCTCACCCCACTGGGCGACGACGTCCAGCGCCTCCGGCTCCGGCTCCGCCGAGCTCGGCCGCGGCGGGGACTCGATCCGGGTGGGCAGCGACGTCGTGCCGCCGCCCTGGCCGCCGGGCACCGAGGGGCCCTCGGTGGTCCCGGGCGCCGCCGTGCCGTCGCCGGACCCGGCGTTCTCCTCGGTGGTCTCCGCCCCCGCGCCGGAACCACCCCGGGCCGAGCCGGTGAGCTGGGGAACGATCACGCTGGTCGCGATGACCAGCACGGCCACCGCGACCAGCACCATGGCGAAGTGGGTCGGCGAGCGCATCGGCCAACCCCAGAGTCGGCGGTACACCGCGGCACGGCCGCGGTTGGTGCGGATCGGCATGTCACCTCACCACACCATCGGTCTCCCGGGGCCCGTCCTGGAGCGGCATCCGGCGGGGCGCCCGGCGCGGTGCCGGTTCACGCACCTCCAGCCCGCGGGAGGGCCGGTAGACGACGTGCACCGGGCGGCCGGCGACCATCTCGACGTCCGCCGGACGCGGGACGGGACGCGCGGCGACCGGGGTGGCGTCCTCGAAGCGCCCGGAGCCCTCACCCCGGAAGGCACCCACCCGCGATGGCACGACGACCGCGTCCTCGCCGTGCTCCCAGCCACGGTCCCAACCGCGGTCGGCCACCGGGGCGATGTCGACCACGCGGCCCACCGGCACGCCGGCCGGGCCGTCCCGGCCGGGCGGCGACGAGCCGACCAGCGCCGGGTCGACGTCCCCGCCGCGGGCGGGTGGCAGGGCGAGGTCGCCCCTCCGCCGCTGGGTGGGGAGCCCGCGACGGGTGTCGAGCCGTTCGGCGGTCGCCATGACCGGCCCCGTCGCCTCCGGGCGCGGCCGCCGGGTGCGCCCGCCCGTCGTCGCGACCGTGTCGCCGGCGAGCTCCTCGTCGCGCAGCTGGTCCCAGAACTCGTCCTGCGGGCCGCGCTCGGCCTGCTGACCCTTGCCCCGGCGGAAGCGGGAGAAGACCCCGCCCGGGGTGGGGATCGAGGCGCCGACGGCGCCGACCGACAGCTCGACCATCTGCCACATCCGCTTGATCGGGCGGCCGACGAGCAGGAACACCAGCGTCACGATGCCGGCGAGCAACATCTGGGTCAGCATCGAGAGATTGACGTCCGGGCTGAAGATCATCTGCAGGAACCGGAAGTGGATGCCGGCCAGCACGGCCAGGATCAGCACGTTCAGCACGACCGCGCCGACCGCCTTGCCCACCTTGCGCAGGATGTCGTGGTGGACCAGCGCGACCAGGCCGATCACCGGCGCGGCCAGGGTGAAGATGCGCAGCAGCAGCTGCGCCAGCAGCACCGCGAGCTTCGCCATGAACTGGAAGAACGAGTAGACCAGTGACTGGAAGAACGCGAGGAACCCCGACCCGGTGCGGCTGCCCTCGGTACCGCTGAAGTAGCCCTGCGCCGCGCCCAGCTCGTTGTAGATCCGCTGGTACTCCGCGCGCTTGGCGGCCTCGGTCTCGTCGCTCGCGTCGGCGCCGGACACCAGGTCGTCCCGGGTCCAGGCCTGCGCGGCCAGCAGCGACCGGCCGAACTCCAGCGCCTTCGGGTCGTCCGGCTTGCCGAACTCGCCGCGCAGCCAGTTCTCGTAGACGACCCTGGTGTGCAGCTCGTTGGGCAGCACGTGCTGGCGCACGTCGTCCCGGTTCGGGTCCTCGAACCCGCCCGCGATGCCGGTCGTGGTCTCCACGATCACCCGGTCCACCGCGTCGTAGTTGTTGACCAGGACCAGCGTGGAGGCCGCCAGCCACATGCCGCCGAGCGCGAACAGCGCACGCCTGCTGACCGTGGCCAGGTCTCCCCGCCAGATGTGGCGGAACATCACCACGGCGAGAATGATCATGAACAGGCTGAACAGCTGCATGTAGACGTTGTCGAACACCGCGTTGGCGGCATCGCTGATCTGCTGGTTGAGCCCGCCGAGCACACCGCCCTCGAAGAGGGTGTAGTGCAGCGAGTTCGTCGCGGCGACGATGTTCTTGCCGATGTTGAACAGCTGGTTCCCGGCCCAGGTGTCGATCGTGGTGTTCGGGTTGGAGATCGACAGCGGCTGCTGGCAGTTCGGGTCGTAGACGTGCCAGACCATGCCGGCGTAGCCGTGGTCGCGGTAGGGGCTGTTGGGGAACTTCTCGTCGGTGTAGGGCACCGGGTTCTCCGGCTCCCCACGCAGACCGTTGCCCTGCGGCGGGTCGATCGCTCCCGCCATGCCGGTGCCGGGCCGCTCCGGGAACGGCGCGCAGCTCGTGTCCGTCGCCGGCTGGGCCATCGCCGGCGACCCGAGCACGGCCTGGAGACCCACGAGCGCGGCCACGACGGTCAGCGACGCCAGCCGGCCGGACCTGGCCGACCGGGCGCTGGAACGACCTGCTTTCCGCCGCGCGATGACGACCAGCGCGGTGGCGACCACGACCAAGAGAATGATCATGCTACGTCGACCCGCCCCCGTTTGCCTGCCTGAGCCTTCCCGCCGTCCGGGCTGATCCCGCCGCCGGAGCCGTTGCCCCGCTGGTCGACCGGCGGCCGCGGGTGCGGTCGCGGGTCGCCGTTCTGGCCGGGCTCGACGTGGTCGGCGGGCACGTCGTCCTCGGTGAGGCCGAGCTCGAAGTCCGCCGCGATGTCGAACTCGTCGTGCTCACCGACGGCAGGCTCGATGCCGGCCCTGGTCTCGTCGTCGATGGTGCCGTCCAGCGGCGGACCGCTGAGCTCGTCCGGGTCGGGGAGGGCGGGCACCCGCTGGTCGGCCGGGAGCACCGCACCGGCGGTGGTGTCGCGCAGCGCGTCCGGCGTTGTGTCCAGGATCGCGCGCACGTGGTCCAGGTGCGGGCCGGACATGTCGATCCGGATCCGCTCCACACCGCCCGCGCCGTCGGCGAAGATGAACTGGCGCGGCGAGGTGTCCCGCTCCAGCTCGCGGTGGGCGCCAGGCCGGCGGCCCAGGCTCGCGATGACCTGCTCGTAGCCGGCGGCCATCGGCACCTTCAGCAGCCGCAGCGCGTCGGTCTGCGCGGCCTCGTCGTCGAGCCGGCCGACGAACACCGAGTCGAGCAGCGTCACGAACCCCTGGATGCGCAGGAAGTCCGCGGGAATCTGCGAGCTCAGCAGCACCCGGACGTTCCACTTCCGGGAGTCGCGCGCGAACCGGTTCATCAGCACCCGACCGGTCGGGACCTCCGAGAGGAAGAACGCCTCGTCGATCCAGACGCCCTTGCGCAGGTCCTTGGGCCGCTCGTAGATCGAGCGCTGGGTCAGCCAGGCGGCCAGGTTGAGCATCTCCACGCCGAGCGCCTCGGCGTCGGTCCAGTGCTCGCGGCCGACGCCGTCCTTGGGCAGGGTCAGCCCCGCCATGGTGAGCACGGTCAGCCGGTCGTCGCGGGTCTCGCTGTACGGGTCGGCGTCGTTCTCCGGGATGAGCAGCTGCATGCGCTCGCGCATCTCGTCGAGGAAGTCGGCGACGACGACCGCGTGCTCGTGGTGCTCGGAGGCGTCGCGCCGCAGCGCCTCGAACACCAGGCTCGGGTCCGCGTCCTGGCGGCCGCCGACCAGGCGGACCGCGCGCAGCAGGACGATCCTGGTCTGCGGCATGCGTGCCACGTCGTAGGGCAGCAGGCCGGTCAGCACGTCGAGCACCAGCCGGCGGCGGGTGGCCGCGGCGAGCGCCTTCTCGCGGCGCCAGGCCCGCTCCGGGTCCTCCTCGTCGACGAAGTGCGCGAACTGCGGCTCGGCAACCACCCGGTAGGGGTTGAGGATCCCCGGTTCGGCGTTGAGCAGGTTGATCGGCCGGGCATAGGGCCGCAGCTCCGGCAGGTCGCACAGCCGGGAGAGCGGTCCGGACGGGTCGAGCAGCGTCCAGTGCGCACCCGAACGCAACGTCTTGTAGACGATGTCGCCGCCGAGGAACGACTTGCCGCCACCAAGCCCGGCGACCATCGCGGTCAGGCCGGAGCCGTCGCGGATCTCCTGGGCCATCCACGGGTCCCAGGCGACCGGCCGGCGGGTGGCTGTGCAGGTCTCGCCGAGCAGGATGCCCCGCCGGTCACCGACCTCGGCGGTGGCCGTCGGCACGGCCGCGGCCGCCCAGACCACCGAACCGCGGCGCAGGTAGGCGCTGGACGCGAGCGGCTCACCGGGGATGAACTCCCTGGCCAGGGCGTACTGGGCCTCGGGATGCTCGATCGCGACCTTCGGCTTGTACAGCTCGAGCAGCTGCTGGGCCAGGCGCAACGCGTCGCGCTCGGTCGGCCCGGACACCGCCAGCCGCCACCACGAGCGGACCCGGGTGGCCAGCGCGGTGAACCCGGAGGTCATCTCGTCGTCGATCTCCAGCACCCGCGAGGCCTGCCGGGCCAGCGACTGCGGCGGCTCCAGCTCGTGCTCGTCGGTGTAGTGGCGGACCTGCGAGCGGACCTTGCTCATCTGGCGGGACAGCTCGCCCTGGACCTCCTCGGGGCGGCGCACGTAGATCCGCGCCGACCACTCGACGGAGGCCGCGAGCCGGTCGGAGTGCTGCACCCAGGGGTCGTCGATCTCGGGGATCTGCAGGCCGTGCATCTGGCCGACGGTGAGCACCGCGACGTGGCGGGTCATGCCGGCGTTGGAGCCGGTGCGGCCGCGCACGGTGACCGTCGGGGAGTAGGGCTCCTGGTGGAAGTCGGCCGCGTCGGTGAAGCTCGCGAGGTCCTCCGGCTCCCAGGCCGCGCCCGGCACGGCCGGCAGGTTGCGCGGCGCGGGCAGGCCCAGCGAGCAGGAGCGGTGCATCAGCCAGGACATCTCCTCGGCCGTCACCGGCCGACCCTCCATCCCGGCCGAGCCGATCACCTGGTCGAGGTGCTCGACCTCGGAGTCGATCGCGAGCAGCTCGGCGTCGACGGCGGTCGGAAAGATCTTGCGCAGCAGCGGCGCGGCCCGCTCGACGGCCCGGTCGACCATGTTCCTGGTCTGCACCTGGACACCGAGGTAGACCTCCTTCTCCGCCATCGACCGGCCCAGCAGCTGCTGCTGCTCGCCGATGAGGTAGTCGTCGAAGGAGAGCGCGCCGGGGGCGTCGGGCAGCCGGTTCACCGCGTTGTGCACGTGGGCCTCGGCCCACATGCGGATGGGGTAGGGACGGGTGGTGACCCGCAGATGCAGCCAACGGCCCGCGAGCTCGGCGTACTGGCCGGCGATCGCCGCGATCAGGTCCTGGCGCTGGGAGTCCGAACGGAACGACCAGCGCTGCGGGGCCAGCCGGTACCAGGCGAACACGTCGTGCCCGTTGCGCAGCAGGTGACCGTCGATGCTCCGCGCGGCGATGGTCGGGGTGTAGGTGGGAATCGACTGCTCTCCTGGCAAACGTCGGTTGCGCTTCCCGTCGCGGCTCGGTGCGGCTGCGGGCCGGTACTGCGCTGGGTAGGTCTGCTCGCGCCGGACGGGCCGGGGCGAGGGCCGGGGTGGCTGTGGAACGGGCAGGTCGGGCTCGCGCTCGGCGACGGGCTCGGGGGCCGCGTGGCGCCCGTGCGGGCGGGGCCGCTCCTGCGGTAACGCGCCGGGGTAGGGCCGGCCGGCCTGGTACGGCGCGGGCCGCTGCTCAGGCGCGGGCTTGGTTCGGCGTCCGAACACCGTCACCCCCTCCTGTTCCCGGCCTGGCGCGGGGTGGACCTGCCGCGCGAACCGCTGTGCCGTCGACCGTGCTGCCTCTTACCGTTCTGACGTGCGTCCTGCCTGTCCGGTTGTCGACCTTGCTCCCGCTTGCTCCCGCGTCGACCGGCGCGCCCGCCGTCGTCGGGCCCGCGGTCCCGCCGCCGCGCCTGCGGGCGGGGGCGCTCGGAGTGGACCCGGACCCGGGTCGCGCTGACCGCGCCGCCGGTGCCCGTGCACACCTCGCGGGGAGCGGTCAGCTCTCGCACCCACATCGCGGCGACCGCGCTGAGCGGCCGCTCGTGGCTGATCCGTGAGGTGATGAGCCGGGTGATGATGATCGTGACGACCAGGCCCCAGGCGATGGCCCAGAACAGGGAGATCCCGATCCGCCGCTCGACGGTGAGCACGAGCAGGAATACGACGACGCCGACGCCCCACGCCACGTAGCGCGCTCGCCAGGGCATGGTCGCCCGTGGCGGACCGAGCCAGACCGCATCGACGCGGTACACCTCGTCGTCAGTACGAATGCGCACGCGATGTTCCTTTGTAGCTGTTCAGCCAGTGAACAAGCCGGCTATCCACTGCCCGATGTTCTGCCCGGCGTTGGTGGTGACCGCGAGCCCGACGATGGCCAGGGCCACGATCACACCGCCGAGCCGGCGCATCACGCCGGCGTTGTCGCCCTTGCCTCCGCCGAGCCACAGCAGGAGCAGGGCGACCACGAGCAGCAGCAGGGGGATGAGGTTGTCGAGGATCCACTTCTGGACCCCGCCGGTGCCCAGGCCGTCCTGGGCGAGCTCGAGGGTGGTCTGCGCGATCATGTAGTTACTCCCAAGTGCCCGAGGCGGCGTGGTGGGGGGAGACGTCCCGGGCTTGCCGAGTCTGCTGTTGTTCGTTTCAACGTTGTGGTCACATCTCAGTTGCCGGAGACGAGTGAACCATGACGGATATCACGGTGTGTATCCGGGGTCTCGCGCTCTGTAGATCAACTGGACAATCTCCTTCACGCTCGACCGGTTGCAATGGGACCACAACCATCATCCGTGGAACAGGTCTCTCCGGCTGCCGAGACCACCCGACTCGGGCATACCACTCACCACTTTCACTCGAATGCGCGCTTCTTCTCACGGTAGGTACCGACAGAAGAAGGTCAACCCGCGTTCGAACTCATGTCCGATAACCCTTTCGGTGGAAGCGGATCCCGTCGCCTCGAGTACAACGATTCGACGCTCCACTGCTCCGGACGCAGCCATGATGCGGCCGTTCGGCCCAATACGCACAGTGTTGGGCGGACGAGTCGGCGTGTAAGCCGGATCCTGTCCCCGGCAGTGCCGGGGGGCGGCCATCCATCTGGGCCTGCCGTCACCGACAGGCTCTAGCGGTCTACCCGCAGGCTCGGGCGGGCAACCCTCGAACGCCTGCGCAGGAGCACCGAGGTGCTCCCTCTTGACCTTGCTCCGGGTGGGGTTTACCGAGCCACCCCGGTCACCCGGGGTGCTGGTGGTCTCTTACACCACCGTTTCACCCTTACCTGGTGGATCACACCAGGCGGTCTGTTTTCTGTGGCACTGTCCCGCGGGTCGCCCCGGGTTGCCGTTAGCAACCACCCTGCCCTTCGGAGTCCGGACTTTCCTCGACGGGTCACCCCGCCGCGACCGCCCGACCGACTCGTCCGCCCACCAAGGGTATTCGATCACAGGTGGGAGGTGTCGTTCACCAGCCGAACCGAGGCCTGGCCGTCGGCGTAGAACTCCGCTATCGAGAGCGAGGCGAGGTCGAGGTGCAGGCGGAACAGCAGCGACGGCCCGGCGTCCAGGGCCAGCTGGAGCAGCGACTTGATCGGCGTCACGTGGCTGACCACGATCACCGTGCTCGCGCCGTACCGGGCGATCAGCTCGTCGCGGGTCCGGCGCACCCGGCGGTGCACCTGCTGGAAGGACTCCCCGTCCGGCGCGGCCAGGGTGTGGTCGGCCAGCCAGCGGGCGTGCAGGTCCGGGTCGCGGTCGGCGGCCTCGGCGAAGGTGAGCCGCTCCCAGGCGCCGAAGTCGGTCTCCACCAGGCCCTCGTACACCCGGACCGACCCGCCGGTGGCCTCGGCCACCGCCGCCGCGGTCTGGCGGGCGCGGCCGAGCGGCGACGACACGATCGGGGTGCTCGCGTCGACGCCGGCGGTCCCGGCCAGCCGCTGTGCGGCCGCCTTCGCCTGGCGTTGGCCGAGGTCGGTCAGCGGGACCTCGCCCCGGCCCGAGTAACGGCGGTCCACCGAGAGCTCGGTCTGGCCGTGGCGCAGCAGCAGGAACCGGGTGGGCTTCCCCGCCGCGCCGGTCCACCCCGGGGCGGCGGCCGCGGCAACCCGCTCGGCGGGAGCGCGGCGGTCAGCTTTTCCCGGCTTGCCCGCCTGGGCGTCCATGGCCTCGTTGGCGAGCCGGTCGGCGTGGGTGTTGGCCGCACGCGGGATCCACTCGTAGGTGATCCGCTCGAACCCGCGAGCGATCCGCTTCGCCTCGAGCGCGAGCGGTTGCAGCGCGGGATGCCTGATCCGCCACCGCCCGGCCATCTGCTCGACGACGAGCTTGGAGTCCATCCGCACCGCGACCACGTCAGCGCCGAGCTCCTCCGCGGCCCGCAGGCCGGCGATCAGGCCCTGGTACTCGGCGACGTTGTTCGTGTTCACGCCGATGCCTTCGGCCCGCTCGGCCAGCACCTGCCGGGTGTCCGCGTCGAACACGACCGCGCCGTAGCCGGCGGGGCCGGGGTTGCCGCGCGACCCGCCGTCCGCCTCGACGACCACTCTCACCGGTCCGCCTCCCCGGAATTTTGACTGTTGGTCGCCTTGGGCTGAGACGGTGCGGTTGCGGCGCGTACTTGTGGCCAGGTTGCGTCACGTTCCCCTGAGGCGGCGGTCGAGGAGGTGGACCGGGAGATCGGCACGAGGTGTTTCACAGACCGGACTCCCCGGTGCGGACGAGGATGGCGCCGCACTCCTCGCAGGTGAGGACCTCGTCGGCGGCCGCGGCGGAGATGCGCGAGATCGCGCTGCGGTCCAGCTCCAGCCGGCAGGCGCCGCAGCGTCGGGCGCGCAGCAGCGCGGCGCCGATGCCCTTGTTGCTTCGCACCCGCTCGTAGAGCCCGAGCAGCGGCTCGGGGACCTGGGGCAGCAGGGTCCTGCGTTCGGCGTCGCGGCGGGCCTGGGTGGTGTCGAGGTCGGCGAGCGCCTCGTCCCGCCGGCGGGCGGCGTCGGCCAGCGCCTCCTCGGCCTTGGCCAGCTCGACAGCGGCGTGCTGGTTGTCGAGCTCGACGGCCTCGCGGCGCTCCATCAGCTCGAGCAGGTCGTCCTCGAGCGTCGTCTGGCGGCGCTGCAACGTGGCCAGCTCGTGCTCGAGGTCGGTGAGCTGCTTTGCCGACACGGACCCCTCGGCGAGCATCGCCCGGTCGCGGTCCTCCCTGGCGCGGACGGCGTCGATCTCCTTCTCCTGCCGCTTCACCTCGCGGTCGAGGTCCGCCAGGGTGGTCTCGGTGGCGACCAGGGCGTCCCGCTTGGCCCGCACGGTCCGCTCGGCCTCGGCGATCTCGTCGAGCTCGGGCAGCGTGCGGCGCTGGTGCGTGACCCGCGCCAGCTCCGCGTCGGCGTCGGCGAGCTCCAGCAGACGGCGCTGCACGGCGGGATCGGCTTTCACCCTGGCATCCTCCCGGTAGAACCTGGCACCGATGCGACGGTCCAGGGGTCGGTGCGGCGAACGGAAACGACGATGTCGACCGTACCGCCGAGCGCCTCGCGCAGGATGCCCGCCGCCTGCTCGCACCACGGCCACTCGCTGGCCCAGTGCGCGACGTCGACGAGCGCGGGACGCCCGGGGTGCGCGAGGTGCTCGCCGGCCGGGTGGTGGCGCAGGTCGGCCGTCACGAACACGTCGACACCCGCCTCCGACGCGAGGTCGAGGTACCCGTCCCCCGCGCCGCCGGAGACGGCCACCCTGCGCACCGGCCGGGCGGGGTCGCCCGCCGCGCGCACCCCGCCGGCGGTGGCGGGCAGGGCGTTCGCCACCCGCCGCACGAAGTCGGCGAGAGGCTCGGCCGCGGGCAGCTCGCCGATGCGCCCGATCCCCGTGCGTCCGTCCGGATTGGCCCGCAGCGGGGACAGGACGGTCACGCCGAGCGCCGCGGCGAGCGCGTCGGAGACCCCTGGCGCGGCGGCGTCGGCGTTGGTGTGGGCGCAGAATAGTCCGGTGCCGGCGCGCACCAGCCGGTGCACCAGGCTCCCCTTGGGAGTGTTGGCCGGCACGCCGTGCACGCCACGCAACAGCAGAGGATGGTGTGCCACAACGAGTTGTGCGTCGATCGCCAGTGCTTCGTCTACAGTGGACTCAACAGGGTCGACGCAGACCAGGACCCGCCGCACCGTCTCTTCCGGATCCCCGCAGACCAGCCCGACCGCGTCCCACGACTCGGCCAGCTCCGGCGGGTAGGCCCGCTCCAGCACCGCGACCACGTCCGCGAGCGTGGCACTCATCGCACCCTCCCCGGTTCGAGCTCGGCCCGCAGCGCAACCAGCAGCGGTTCGCACCGCCGGGGGTCGCGCACCGCCACCCGCAGGTGGTCGGTGGTCAGCCCGGGGAACGTGTCCCCCCGGCGGACGGCGATCCCCCTGGCGCGCAAGGCTTCCCGCACCCGCTCCCCGTCGCGCACGCGCAGCAGCAGGTAGGGCCCGGCGGCCGGCAGGTGCACGCGAACACCCGGCAGCTCGGCGAGTGCCGCGGCCAGCACCGCCCGGTGCTCGGCGGTCTCCCGGGCAGCGGCCTCCGCCTCGGCCACCGCCAGCGGCTCGGCGCAGGCCGCGACGGCGGCCAGCTGCAACGTGCCGACCGGCCAGTGCGGGCGCGCGGCGGCCAGCCGGGCCAGCAGGGGTGGCGGGCCGAGCGCGTAGCCGGCCCGGAGGCCGGGCAGGGCCCAGGTCTTGGTCAGGCTGCGGAGGACGAGGACCCCGTCGAGAGCCTCACCCGCGAGCGACTCGACCTCCCCGGGAACCGCGTCCATGAACGCCTCGTCCACGACCAGCACCCGCCCGGGACGGGCCAGCGCGCGGAGGGTGTCGGCGGGATGCAGGACCGAGGTCGGGTTGGTGGGGTTGCCCAGCACGACGAGGTCGGCCTCCTCCGGCACGGCCGCGGCGTCCAGCTGGAACCCGTCGGCGGCGGCCAGCAGCACGTGGTGCACGGGGACCCCGGCCGTGCGCAGCGCCACCTCGGGTTCGGTGAACGAGGGGTGCACCAGTGCCGCGAGCCGGGGCCGCAGCGCCGGCAGCAAGGCGAACCCCTCGGCGGCGCCCGCGAGCACGAGCACCTCGTCGGGTGACCGGCCGTGCCGAACGGCGACGGCCCGGCGGGCGGCGGCATCGTGCTCGGCGGACGGGTAGCGGCCGATCTCGTCGAGCGCCTCGACCAGCCGGGACCGCAGCCACGCCGGCGGCGCGTCACCACGCACGTTGACCGCGAAGTCCTCGAGACCGGGTCGGGCGTCCACGTCGCCGTGATGCCGCAGGTCCGTCACCGGCCGGATCCTACCGACCCGCCTGGCGTTAATCGCTTTGCCTCCAGCCGCTGTAACGGATTACAGTCCTCGACGACAACTTCACAGTACGAGGTGGACAGGCCGAAGGTGGCCGTCCTATCTCGACACCGTGGGCCGATGATGGTCGGTTAACAACTGGTGTGCCGCGGGTTCGAGTCCCGCGCCGTGGCGTAGCTACGTCGTAGCTCAGCGGTCGAGCAAATCCGGTCATCGCAACCTTGCCCGCGGTCCACCTTGACCGGCAGGACGCTGCGGGCCGGAGGTGATCGGTTACCTCTAAGAGCCTGTTCCTGAACTTATTTGGTGAGGCGTTGGCTGGTGATG
>NZ_MSIE01000092.1 GCF_001921205.1 Actinophytocola xanthii
GAGACCGCGGCGCGCGTCCTCATCGAACGCGATCAACTTGGCCATTGCGGTGTAAGTCCTCCGTTTTGGACGTCACGATGCGTGGCCAGGCTCGGTGCCCGCGACGGACGGCCGGAGAACCCAGCCTCACCGTCCCGACCTCAAGTTGGCACTCGGGAGTACCGACTGCCAGAACGTGTTTAGCACTCGAGGCCCGAGAGTGCAAGAAGAGCAGGTCAGCGGCCGGTCGGTTCGGACTGCTCGGAGCCCTCCCCCGAGTCGCCGCCGGAGTTGTCCTCGGAGGTGTCCTCGGAGTTGCCCTCGGAACCGTCGCCGACCCTGATCGACGGCACAGACGTCCTGCTCGAGGTCTGCTCCTGCTGGGGCTGGTCGCCTCCACCGCCCTCGCCGTCCTCGGAGGAGAACAGGAAGATCGCCCCGATGATCAGGCCGATCGCCACCAGGCCGACCAGCAGCGGCGCGATCCACCTGGCCGGTCCCCCCGGGTCGGCCGAGGTGAACGCCGTGCTCGGGCCGGCCGGCACCGGCGGACGCAGCCGCACCGGGTCGGCCGAGGAGGAGTGGGTACCGGCCGGGACCGGTCGCTGGTACCCGCCCGGCGGGGTCGCGACGGGCGGGCGCGGCGGGTAGCCGCCGGGCCCACCCGGACCGGGACCGTTCGGACGGCCGTGTGCCGGCAGCGGGCCGCCTCCGTTGCGGGGCCCGACCGGGACGGCCGGCAGGCGACGAGCCTGCTGGCCGGCGCCGGCGAGGGCCTGCCGGGCGGCGGCGACCAGCTCGCGGCAGCTCGAGTACCGGGTCTTGGGGCTCTTTGCCATGCCGCGCCGGATGACCTCGTCGATCGCCGGCGGGAGGTTGACGTGCTCGGTCAGCGCCGGCACGTCCCGGTTGAGATGCCCCTGGATGACCTCGGGGACCGGCCCCTGGAACGGCGGCCGGCCGGACAGGCAGGCGAACAGCACACAGGCCAACGAGTAGGCGTCGGTGCGCCCGTCGACGGGCTCACCGCGCAGGTGCTCGGGCGCGGCGTAGGTGGGCGAGCCGAGGAAGTCCCCGCCCCGCGTGCGGTGCCCGGTCGCCCCGCGTCGGGTGAGGCCGAAGTCGGCGAGGTAGATGTGCTCGGCCGTCGACTCCCGACTGGTGACCAGGACGTTGGCCGGCTTGACATCCAAGTGGACCAGACCACGTTCGTGCAGGTTGTCCAGCGCCTCGGCGACCTGGCCGAGCAGTGCCAGCGCGCGCTCGGGCTTGAGCGGTCCGTCCTTGATCAGCGAGGCCAGGTCCGACCCGTCGACCAGCCGCATGGCGATGTAGAGCAGCCCGTCGACCTCACCGAAGTCGTACAGCGGCACGACGTTCGCGTGGTCGATGGCCGAGGTGTTGCGCGCCTCGTCCACGAAGCGCTCGCGGAACTCCGGGTCCTCGGTGAGGTGCTCGGCGATGACCTTGAGCGCGACCTTGCGGCCGAGCCGGATGTCCGTCGCGCGGTACATCACGGACATACCGCCCTTGCCGAGCACTCCGTCGATCCGGTAGTGCCCCAGGCGACGCCCGGTGAGGTCCTCCGCCACTGCACATCCATTCATCGTTCGGGGCCGGGCACCGTGACCGAGCACCCGCAGCCCGGTCGCCGGCAACGCGCCGACCCTCGTCACGGCAAAGCCTAACGTTCGCCCGGTGGGTCGCGCGTGGGGTTGCGTGCAAACCCCCGCACGCAGGGCGCGCCACGTGGCGAACGCCTCAGCGCACGGCCTGCAGCCAGGAGGCCATCGCGTGGGCGGTGCGGGTCTGGATGAGCAACTGTCCGGGCCCGACGAAGTCCAGCAGCAGGCCCTCGCCGGTGCGCAGCGACTGCGGCAGCGCCGGGTTGACCGCACGAAGCCGGCACTGGACCTTGTGCCCGTAGCCCAGCAGGTAGCCGGGGTCGACGGTGATCAGCTCGCCGGCGTCCAGCTGGACCACGTCCAGCGTTCCGCACGAGGCGAGCACCGCTGCCCCCTCGCCGCCGAGGTGCTCGAGGAAGCCGACCTCCGCGCCGAACAGGCCGCGGAAGCCCGGCCACTGCGGCTCGGCGCGCACGGTGGCGGACGCGGCGAGGCAGCTCCCGCGCCGCACGCACCAGCCGATGGCCCCGTCGAGCTGCAGGGTGAACACGTCGCCGGGCATCGCGGGCGCGAGGTCCACCCAGCCGCCCTCCGCCGGGGCGGTGAACAGCGCCCGCCGGGATCTGCTCCCCCGGCCGCCGCCGCGGCCCGGTGTCACCAGAACGCCGTAGCTGCTGGCAAGCATCGACGAGTAGTCGGCCTGCACCGCCTCGCCGGGTGCCAGCAACAGGCGGGCCACACCGAAAGCCGGGGTGTGCCGGGTCCGGACCTGCACCGCACATCCCTCCGTGATCGTCGAGCACTTCGGTGGAAGTGTGGCACGCACGCCAACCGGCGCCGCTGTCGCGCGCCACGGCTCACGGGGGAGGATGCGGAGCGTGTCACAGACCCCGCTGTCGGTGGACGAGTACGGCGCGCGGATCGCCGCGCTCGTCCCGGCCACCCCCGTCGTCTCGCTCCCGGTCGCCGACTGCCTCGGCAGGGTGCTCGGCGAGGACCTGGTCTCCCCGGTCGCCTTGCCGCCCTTCGACAACTCCGCCATGGACGGCTACGCCGTGCGCTCGGCGGACGTGACGGGGGCGGGGCGGCAGGCCGCGGTGGTGCTACCCGTCGAGGAGGACATCCCGGCCGGGCGCACCGACGTCGTGCCGCTCCTGCCCGGGACGGCGCACCGGATCATGACCGGCGCCGCCCTGCCGCCGGGCGCCGACGCGGTCGCCAAGGTGGAGGACACCGACGGGGACCAGCGGCAGGTGTCGGTGTACGCCCCGGTCGCCCCCGGTACCCACATCCGCCACGCTGGCGAGGACGTCGCCGAGGGCGCGACCGTGCTCAAGGCGGGAACGGTGCTCGGTCCGGCCCAGCTCGGCCTCGCCGCGGCCATCGGCCGCGCCGAGCTCCCGGTGCACCGCCCCGCGCGCGTGTTGGTCCTGTCCACCGGTACCGAGCTCGTGGCGCCGGGGAAACCGTTGCTGCACGGCCAGATCTACGAGTCGAACAGCGTGCTGCTCGCCGCCGCACTGCGTGAGGTCGGCGCCGTTCCGACAGTCCTGCGCTCGGTGCCGGACGACGTGGACGCCTTCCACGCGGCGATCGCCGAGCAGACCGCGCGGGTAGACCTGATGGTCACCTCCGGCGGGGTGAGCGCCGGCGCCTACGAGGTGGTCAAGGACGCGCTCAACGGCCGCGGCGTGGAGTTCGTGCGGGTGGCCATGCAGCCGGGCGGGCCCCAGGGCTGCGGGCACCTCGGCTCGCTGCCGGTGGTGACGCTGCCGGGGAACCCCGTGTCCACTGCCCTGTCGTTCGAGCTGTTCCTGCGCCCGGCACTGCTGGCCGCCATGGGGCACCAGGACACCGCCCGGGCCAGGACGCGGGCCAGGACGACGACCGAGCTGCGATCGCCTGCCGGCAAGCGCCAGTACCGGCGCAGCCAACACGCCGGCGGCACGGTCACCCCGGTCGGCGGCCCCGGATCGCATCTGCTCGCCTCCTTCGCCGCAGCCGACTGCCTGATCGAAGTACCCGAGGGGGTGACGGTCATCGCCGAGGGTGAGGAGGTCGAGGTCGTCCTGCTGCGCTGAGGCGCCACCACCGGCTCTCATTACTGAGAGTGGCTGAATCTCCACGGATCGCTATTGCTTACCTCCCGTGCGCGGCCATACACTGCCGGTGCGCTGTACCAGGTCGACCGGCCGGCTCGTGCATGTCGTCGGGGGATGCACGGCCGGCCGGGGTTCCGGCTCCCCCGGACGTCACTTTCCGCGATGGGCGTAGCGTGGTGCGTATCCGTTGATCCACCAACCGATCCCCCGCCGCGAGGATGTCCGCCCCTGATGAGCGAACCGACCGAAAGCAACGACTCGGGCCGACTGGCCCACATCGTCGCGTTGACCAGGAGCGTCGTACCCCCCATGCACCCGGCCGGCCGGCCGTTCGTGGCCGGTCTCGGCGCAGCGTCCCTGCTGGCCCGCAAGCTCTCCCGCCGGCTCGGGCTGCTCGGCTTCGTCCTCACCGGTGTGGTCGCCTGGTTCTTCCGTGAGCCCAAGCGCGTCACGCCCTCCCGCTCCGGGCTGGTCGTGGCGGCGGCGGACGGCGCGGTGGCCCAGGTGGACCTGGCGGCTCCGCCGGCCGAGCTCGAGCTCGGCGACCGCGAGATGCTGCGCATCAGCGTGTTCCTGTCGGTGTTCGACGTGCACGCACAGCGCCTGCCGGTGTCCGGCGTGATCGAGCGCGTCGAGTACAAGGCGGGCAAGTTCCTGTCCGCCGACCTGGACAAGGCGAGCGAGGACAACGAGCGCAACTCGCTGTTGCTGTCCACTCCGGACGGTCACCAGATCGTCGTGACGCAGATCGCCGGCCTGATCGCGCGGCGGATCGTGTGTCAGGTCGGCGCGGGCGAGAAGGCGCAGGCCGGTGACACCTACGGGCTCATCCGGTTCGGCTCCCGGGTGGACGTGTACGTGCCGTCCACCGCGCGGCTGATGGTCGAGCCCGGCCAGCGCACGATCGGCGGCGAGACGGTGCTCGCCGAGCTGCCGGAGCGCTGAGTTGGTCACCCGCGCGCCGGGTGTTCGACTGCTGCCGAACGCCCTCACGGTGCTGGCCATGTGTGCCGGTCTGTCCGCGGTCCAGTTCACCCTCGCCGGCAACCTGCCGGCCGCGATCGCCTCGATCGCGGTCGCCGCGGTGCTGGACAGCCTCGACGGCCGGATCGCCAGGCTGCTCGACGCCACCAGCAAGATGGGCGCCGAGCTCGACTCGCTCGCCGACGCGATCTCCTTCGGGGTCGCACCCGCGCTGGTGCTCTACATCTGGCGGTTCGACGGCAACCGGGTCGGCTGGGTGGTCGCCCTCGTGTTCGCGGTGTGCATCATCCTGCGGCTGGCCCGGTTCAACACGTTGCTCGACGACACCGAGCAACCGCCGTACACCAAGGAGTTCTTCGTCGGCGTGCCGTCGCCGGCCGGTGGCTTGCTCGCACTGCTGCCGCTCATCCTGACCATCCAGATCGGACACGAGGGCTGGTGGTCCTCCGAACCTGTGGTGATGGTGTGGACGGTCGCGGTGGGCGGGCTGCTGATCAGCCGGATCCCCACGCTCTCGGTGAAGACGTTCCGGGTCCCGGCGAGCATGGTGGCCCCGCTGCTGGTGCTGGTCGGTCTGCTGGCCGCGGCCGTGATCACCTACCCGATGATGGCGCTGGCCGCGTTCCTCGTGGTCTACCTGCTGCACGTGCCCTACGCCGTTCGCCGACACCGCTGGCTGGCCCACCACCCCGAGGCGTGGGACGTTCCGCCGCGCGAGCGCAGGGCGATCCGCCGGGCGCACGGCGCCGGGCGCCGGCTCGGCCTGCGCCCGCCGATCCGCAAGGTCGCCGGCGCCGCCAGGCGCGCTGTGTGGCCGGGGCGGCGCAACGGTGACGGGTACCGGGCCGGCGCGCTGGTGCTGCCGACCGACTCCACCCGGATGCGTCGGTCGGTACGCCGGCCACGGGGTTGGCGGCGCACCGGCCTACGCCGCAACCAGTCCCGGCCACGGGCCGGCGACCAGTAGTCTCACCCCCCATGCCACAGATCACGCTCACCGCCCGGCTGACGCCGTCCGCGCTGGACACGCGCCGCGGGGTGGTTCGGCTGCACCCCGAGGTGCTCGACGCGCTCGGCCTCGAGCAGTGGGACGGGGTGCGCCTGACCGGGGCACGGGCGAGCGCCGCGCTGGCCGCGGCCGCCGACGGCCCGCCCGGTGTGGTGTTGCTGGACGACCTGACGATGTCCAACATCGGGGTGACCGAGGGCGCCGAGGTCGTGGTCGCACCGGCGGACGTGGCGCCGGCGCGCTCGGTGACCGTGGCCGGCTCGCGGCTGGCGTCGACCTCGCTGGCCCCGGAGACCGTCCGCCAAGCGCTGATCGGGAAGATCCTGACCGTCGGCGACGCGGTCTCGCTGCTGCCGCAGGACCTGGCCCCGCCGCCGGGCTCGGACCTGTCCGCCGTACGCGGCAAGCTGTCCCGCGCGATCGGCACCACGTGGACCAACGAGCTGCTGACCGTGACCGCGTCCGACCCGCCGGGTGCGGTCGCCGTCCATCCGTCCACAGTGGTGGGCTGGCGGGACGGTGCGCGCACCGGGGAGGCCGCCGTGGTCGCCCAGCCGGCCGACGGCTCGGCCACCACCCTGGTGGCCACCTCGGCCGCCTCCACCACCGCGGTCACCACGGACGCGGTCGCCGCGCTGGCCGAGCCGGAGGTCGAGCCACCCCCACCGGTGACCGACCTGGTCGGTGCACGGGAGGTGGCCGACCGGCTCGCCGAGTGGTTCGAGCTGGCGTTCCGCCGGCCCGAGCTGCTGACCAGGCTCGGCGCGGCCGCCCAGCTGGGCGCGCTGCTGACCGGGCCCGAAGGTGTCGGCAAGTCCACAGTCGTGCGCTCGGTGGCCGCGGCGGCCGGCGCATCGGTCGTCGAGCTCGCGGCACCCACGCTGGCGGCCCTCGAACCGAACACCGCGGCAGCGAGGCTGACCGCCGCCGTGGCCCGGGCGGGCGCCGGCACACCGTCGGTCCTGCTGCTCAACGACCTGGACGCGCTGCTGCCCGCCAGCAGCCCGCCGCCGGTGGCGACCGTCGTCCTGGACACGTTGCGTGCCGCGATCCGCATCCCCAAGCTGGCCATCGTCGCCACCACCGCCCACCCCGAGGCGGTCGACCCCCGGGTCCGTGGCGTCGACCTGCTCGACCGCTCGCTGAGCCTGCCCCTGCCGGACGCGACGACCCGTACCGAGCTGCTGCGCGTGCTGCTCCGCGACGTCCCGATCGAGTCCAACGTGGACTTCGGCGAGGTGGCCGAGCGGACGCCCGGCTTCGTGGCGGCCGACCTGGTGGCGCTGCGCCGGGAGGCGGCGGTACGAGCGGCCCTGCGTGACAAGGATGCCGAGTCCCCCACCGTCACCTCGGCCGACCTGCTGGGCGCGCTGGAGTCGGTCCGGCCCACCTCGATGTCCACATCGGACACCCTGCAGACCGGCGGGTTGACCCTCGACGGCGTCGGCGACATGGTCGAGGTCAAGCAGGCACTGACCGAGGCCGTGCTGTGGCCGCTGCGCTACCCGGACTCCTTCGCCCGGCTCGGCGTCGCGCCCCCGCGCGGCATGCTCCTGTTCGGCCCACCCGGCTGCGGCAAGACGTTCCTGGTCCGCGCCCTGGCCGGAACCGGCAAGCTGAACGTGCTGTCGGTCAAGGGCGCCGAGCTGATGGACAAGTGGGTCGGCGAGTCCGAGCGCGCGGTCCGCGAGCTGTTCCGCCGCGCGGCCGAAGCCGCCCCCGCCCTGGTGTTCCTGGACGAGGTGGACGCGCTGGCCCCGCGCCGTGGCCAGTCGTCGGACTCGGGGGTGGCGGACCGCGTGGTCGCGGCCCTGCTGACCGAGCTGGACGGCGTCGAGCCGATGCGTGACGTGGTCGTCCTCGGCGCCACCAACCGACCCGAGCTGATCGACCCGGCGCTGCTGCGCCCCGGACGGCTGGAGCGGCTGGTCTACGTGCCGCCGCCGGATGCCGAGGCCAGGGCCGAGATCCTGCGGGCCGTCGCCAGGAACACCCCGTTGGCGCAGGACGTGGAGATCCCCGCGCTGGCGGCCGACCTCGACGGCTATTCGGCTGCCGACTGTGCCGCGCTGATCCGCGAGGCGGCGCTGACCGCCATGCGGGAGTCGCTGGAGGCCACCGAGGTGACCGCGGCGCACCTGGCCACTGCCCGGGGCGCGGTCCGCCCCTCGCTGGACCCGGACCAGCTCGCCTCGCTGGAGAGCTACGCTCAGTCCCGCTGACGAGGAGCGCGACTACTTGTCGTCCTTCTCCTCGGGTTCCCGCACGCCGCCTGGGCCCTGGTAGTCGCTGGTGACGATGACGATCAGGCCGGGCTCGGCGCCGCCGAGGCCGGTGAACCGGGGTTCCACCCGCATGCCGAACTCGTCGCCGAGCACCTCCGCGGCGCTCTCCTCGGCGGTGCCGGGCCGGAAGTACACGGTGGTGGTGGGGATGACGCCGCTCGGGTAGTTGCCGACCTCGGTCACCGGCCAGCCGGACTCACGCAGCTCGTCGGCCGCGCGGTTGGCCAGCCCGCCCACGGTGCTGTTGTTGTAGACCCGGACCTGTTGGCTCTTGCCCGGCTCACCGTTGCCGTCGCCCGGTGGCGGCGCGGGCGCCGAGGAGCCGGCGCTCTCCGGCGGACGGTCCGTGCTGGGGCGCTCCGAGGACGGCGGCCGCGAGGACGTGCCCGGGGAGGAGGTGGCCGAGCCCGGCGGCGAGGACGTGCCGGACCCGTTCGGCGCGGAGGTCGAGGCGGGCGGCTGCTCGTTGTCGTCGGCCTGGTCGTCGCCGTTCCCGCCGACCAGCGAGAACAGCCCGATGACCAGCGCGATGGCGGCCAGTCCGAGCAGCGCCAGGCCGGCGACCCGCAGCGGCCGTGTCGGGGACGGGTCGGGAGCGGTCATCGGCCGGTTCGCCTGGCCGAACGAGCCCGCTGCCGGCCGCTGCGCAGCCGGCGCAGCCGCTTGACGAGCATCGGGTCCACCCGCATCGCCTCACGCTTGTCGATGAGGCGGTTCACCAGCTGGTAGTAGCGGGTCGGCGACATCTCGAACAGCTCGCGGATCGCCTGCTCCTTGGCTCCGGCGTACTTCCACCACTGGCGCTCGAAGGCCAGGATCTCGCGCTCGCGCGCGGTCAGGTCCTCGACCGACTCCTCACCGGAGTCGTCGGCGGACGGCAGCGCGCGCACCGTTGGCTCGGTGGGGTCCGGCAACTCTGCGGCGTTCAACCTGGCTCCTCGGCACGAGGTCCTCTGCTGCCGGCGAATCACACGTTTGTGATTCGCCGGGGTTATTACATCACGCCACCCGGGGTGCCGGCCGTCCATGTGCGCCGGACTCGCCCGGACCGGTGTTTGGCTAGGGTCGGCCCATGGCCGTTCTTCCGATCCGGATCGCCGGTGACCCCGTACTGCACAACCCGGTGCGCCGGGTCGAGAAGTTCGACGACGACCTCCGAACTCTAGTCGACGACATGTTCGAGACGATGGCAGCCGCGCGGGGTGTCGGCCTGGCCGCGAACCAGGTCGGCGTCGACCTGCGGCTGTTCGTCTACGACTGCCCGGACGACGAGGGCGTGATGCACCGGGGCGTGGTGGTCAACCCGGAGTTGGAGACCAGCGGGCGGCCGGAAACCATGCCCGACCCGGAGGACGATCTGGAGGGCTGCCTCTCGGTCCCCGGCGAGTCGTTCCCGACCGGCCGCGCGAGCTGGGCCAAGGTCACCGGCCAGGACCTCGACGGGGCCACGGTCGAGGTGGAGGGCACCGGGTACTTCGCGCGCTGCCTGCAGCACGAGACCGACCACCTCGACGGGCTGCTGTACCTGTCCCGGCTGGTGGGTCGGTACGCCAAGGAGTCCAAGCGGATGCTACGACGCAACGACTGGGGCCGGCCCGGTCTGTCCTGGGACCCGGGTGCCGAGGAGGAGCCCGAGAGCCGCTGAGCCCGCGCTCGCTCAGGGCGAACGGGGAACAAACGCCTGCTGGCGCACACTTGTTATAGGTGCAACGGTGTAATTCAGGCAGGCGGTGAGGTCGTGTCGGACAGCGAAGCCCTCGACGCCTACTCGCGCACGGTGACCACCGTCGCCCGCGCGCTGACCCCGCACGTGGCCAGCGTGGTACCGGGCAGGGGCAGCGGCTCCGCGGTGGTGTTCACGGACGAGGGGCACCTGCTGACCAACGCCCACGTGGTGGGCTCGACCAAGCGCGGCACCGCCACCTTCGCCGACGGCGCCGAGAGCGAGTTCGAGGTGGTCGGCGTGGACCCGCTCTCCGACCTGGCCGTGGTCCGCGTGGCGGCGAACGCGCCCGACCCCGCCGTCCTGGGCGACGCGGACGGTCTCGTGGTCGGTCAGCTGGTGGTCGCGGTCGGCAGCCCGCTGGGCCTGTCCGGCTCGGTCACCGCCGGCGTGGTGAGCGGTCTCGGCCGGTCCCTGCCGGTGCGGCACGGCCAGGCGGCGCGGGTGGTCGAGGACGTGATCCAGACCGACGCCGCGCTCAACCCGGGCAACTCCGGCGGAGCGCTGGCCGACTCCTCGGCCAGGGTCGTCGGCATCAACACCGCCGTCGCCGGCTACGGCCTCGGGCTCGCGATCCCGATCAACAGCACGACCATGCGGATCATCGACACGCTCGTCGTGGAGGGGCGGGTGCGCCGCGCCTACCTCGGCGTCGTGGGCGTCCCGGCGCCGCTGCCCGACGACGTCGCCGAGCGGACCGGCCAGCGCGCGGGGCTACGCGTGCTCGAGGTGGTGACCGGGGGCCCGGCCGAACGGGCCGGCCTGCGCCGGGGCGACCTCGTGCTCACCGTGGACCGCGACCAGGTGCACGACGCCCAGGGCATCCAGCGAAAGCTGTTCGCCGAGGTGATCGGCACGAACCTGGCCGTCACCGTGCTGCGCAACGGTGCCATGGTGGACGTCTACGCCACGCCGACCGAGCTGACCGCGGGCTGAGCGGCCGGACGCCGGCCGGCGCGGGGATCGCGCGAAAACCGGTGTCCTCTGTCCTCGACATGGGCGATCCTGGTGCGCCCCCACGCCAAGCGAAGCGAGGTAGCCCATGGAGCTCGTGCCCCACAACCCGACCGACGGGGTCTACCCGGCCAGCCCGGACTACGTGCACGCGATGGAGATCCGCGGCGCCGGCCGGCTGCTGTTCGTCGCCGGAACGATGGGGCTCGACCCGGCCGGGAAGCCCGGCGCGGACCTGGCCGAGCAACTGGACCTGATCTGGAAGAACATCCGCGCCATCCTCGCCTCGGCCGGGATGACCGTGGACAACATCGTCCGGCTGACCAGCTACCTGACCGACCGCGCGGACGCCGAGGCCAACGCGTCCGCCCGCACCGCGGCTCTCGGCGGACGCCCCGTCCCCACGACCGCCGTCGTCGTCGGCACGCTCGAGGACGGCTGGCTCGTCGAGGTGGAGGTCGTGGCCGCGGGGTGACCGCCGCGGGGTGACGGGCGGCGCGCCGTCGTACTCGGGGAGTAGCGAGAACTGGGTCCCCGGGGAGTAGCGCAACGCGGTTAGGGTGCGCCCGTGGCTGGTGTTCGGGGGTTGGCGGCGGACGCGCTGCTGGCCGTCGGGGTCGCGGCGGTCGCGCTCGTCGACGCGCTCGACGTGGACGCCGGGCCGCTCGAGGTCGGGCTCCTGCTCGCCGCCGCGCTCGTGCTGGTGGCGCGGCGCCGGGCACCCCGGGTGGTGCTGGTCGTCTGCCTCGGGCTCCTGCTCACCTACGGCACCCGCGTCGGGCTCGGGCTGTTCACCGCCGTACCGGCGCTGGTCGCGCTGTACACCGTCGTTGTTGCCGGACACCGGCTGTTCGTCCTCGCGGTTGCCGCGCCGCTGGTCGCCGGTTCGGTCGGCACCGCGATCAGGGAGGGCGGCGCCCTCCAGGAGGCCCTGCTGCCGGCCGGGTGGCTGGTCGCCGCGCTGCTGCTCGGCGAGGTGGCCCGGGAACGCGCCGCCCAGCTGCGGGCCGCGCGGCTGCGGGCGGAGGAGGCGGAGCGGACCCGGGAGGAGGCCGCCGCGCGCCGGGCCGCGGAGGAGCGGCTGCGGATCGCCCGGGACCTGCATGACTCGCTGACCCACAGCATCTCGGTGATCACCCTGCGGGCCAGGGTGGCCGTCCACCTGGCCCGCAAGCGCGGCGAGGAGGTACCAGAGGTGCTGCTGGCGATCGAGGAGGCAGGTGGCGCGGCGGCCCGGGAGCTGCGTACGGCGCTCAGCGCGCTGCGGGTCGACGAGGACGGCCTGGACCGGCTGCCCGGTCTGCTCGACCGCGCCCGCGGCGCCGGGCTCGAGGTCACCGTGACCACCGGCGGCCGACCCCGCCGGCTACCGGCGGAGGTCGACCGGGCGGCCTACCGCGTCGTGCAGGAGGCACTGACCAACGTGCTCCGCCACGCCGACACCACGTCCGCCGCGATCACCATCGACTACGGCAGCAGCGATCTCACCGTGCGGGTCGAGGACGAGGGCTCCCCCGTACCGCGCGAGGACGCCGAGCCAGGGCTCGGCCTCGTCGGTATGCGGGAACGGGTGACCGCGCTCGGCGGCCGACTACTCGCCCACCCAGGCGACACCGGCGGCTTCACCGTAAGCGCGGAAATTCCCGTCCCGAAGGACATGCGATGAGACATCTGCCGCCAACCTCCCCAACCGCCACCCCAGGGGAACATGACGCAACCCAGCCACAATTACCCACGCGGGTTCTGCTGGTCGACGACCAGCCGCTCATCCGGGCCGGGTTCCGCGCCCTGCTCGAGGCCGAGGACGACCTCCGGGTGGTCGCCGAGGCGGCGGACGGCCGGGAGGCCGTCGCCCTCGCCCGGCGGCACCGCCCGGACATCGCGCTGGTCGACATCCAGATGCCGGGCATGGACGGGATCGAGGCCACGCGGCTGATCGCCGCGGACGAGTCGCTGTCCCGCGTGCGGGTGGTGATCCTGACCAACTACGGCCTCGACGAGCACGTCTTCGCCGCCCTGCGTGCCGGGGCGAGCGGGTTCCTGGTGAAGGACATCGAGCCCGAGGACCTGCTGCGCGGCATCCGCCTCGCCGCGCGGGGTGAGGCGCTGCTCTCGCCGGTCGCCACCCGGGCGCTGATCGACGAGTTCGTCGCGCGGCCGCCCGAGGCGTACCCGAAGGCGGGCCCGGACGTGCTCACCAGACGGGAGCGGGAGGTGGTGCGGCTGGTCGCCCGTGGACTGTCCAACGACGAGATCGCCGCCCACATGGTGATCAGCCCCACCACCGCCAAGACCCACGTCAGCCGGGCGATGACCAAACTGGCGGCCAGGGACCGGGCACAGCTGGTGGTCTACGCCTACGAGTCCGGCCTGGTCAGCCCGCGCGCCTCACGGCAGTAGCCGCGACGGCGTACTCCGGTGGACGTGCACCACCACGTCGAAGGACCGTCCGAGTGCGACGGACTTGTCCTCGTCGGGGAACGACTCGGCGTACTGGCGGGTCGGCCTGGCCACGGCCAGCCAGTCCCGCGTCACGGCCGGCGCGGCCCTGGCGTCCAGCACGAAGTCCGACCGCCGCACTTTGTCTAGTGTGGACTCGTTGCTGTTGGGGGGCGGTGGGCCGACCGAGACCTGGCGCACCCCGCCGTTGGTCCGGTCGAGCAGTGCGAAGGTGCCGTGGTGGAACGTGGTGCCGACGCTGAGGTACCGCTGTCCCCAGCGCTCACGCAGGAAGGTTCCCTGCACGCTCGGGTAGTTCGCCCAGTAACTGGTGGTCGCGACGTGGCCGTCGTGGGCGGCCAGCACCATCCGGTCGCCGGTGTGCTCCGCCCACCACAGAACGTTGTCCGCCATCGCCTCGTCGCGGTAGCGGAAGCCGGCCGCCGCCTCGGCGGGGTCGGTGAAGTCGCTGGCCCACATCCTCATCGACTGAGCGATCACCCGGGCATGCTGTTCGGTCCAGGCATCCAGACCGTTGTCCCGCAACAGGTTCAACGCCTGCCAGGCACGGTCGCGAAAGGACTTCCGCTCCGCCAGCGGGCGCATCGGATAGGTCGACATCCACTCCCCTGCGCCCGTTCGCGGCGCCATGTCCCGGTACAGCCGGTCCACGTCGGCCAGGAGCGCGGGGCGGCTCCTGGCCACCCCGGCACGCACCCGGTCGAACAGCTCCGGACCCGGGTAGCCGATGTCGCTGCCGACGAACCGCAGCGGCTCCCGGTGGCGGATGTTGTACTCCCGCATCCACTCGAGGAGGTCGAGGTGCTCCTCGGTGTTCCAGAGGTAGCTGCCCTGGAACTCCTCGCGCATGATCTGCCTGAGGTCGCCGGTTCCGTGCATGACGTACTCGTCGAGCCGGAGCCCCGCGCTCCAGCTCACCTCGCGGGCGAAGGCCCGGAAACCCTTCTGCCGCACCAACTGGATGAACACTCGCCGTTGCAGGTCGAAGAACTCGTGTGAGCCGTGGGTGGCCTCGCCGACGCCAACCAGCGAGGCGTCGCCCACGATCTCCGCGAAGGCCTGAAGCGGCCGTGCCGCCGCCTCGAGCGCGGCGACGACGGGGTCCTGGCCCTGGCCGGCGGACGCCGGTGACGCGGCCACCACCAGCAGCCCCGCGGCGAAGCCCGCGATCAGATGTCTCCTCATGCCCGAGGAGCGTCGTCGGCGCGGGCGGCGCGCGCGTCCTCCCGAGGGCTACTGCCGCACCCGCAACCACCGGAGGAGTCCGCGGGCGCCACCACACCCGCCGGTGTAGCTCCGAGCGCGTCCAATCGTTGTCCAGTCCCGCTTCCTAGCGTTCGGTCCCGAGTCGGGGACTCGACACAAGGGAGAAGACATTGAAGGCGGGACTTGGGAAACTCGTTGCCGCGGTCGCCGCGGTGGCGGCGGCACTGACCCTCAGCACGGCCGGCACCAGCTCGGCCGACGGCACCGGGCTCCGGGCCTACGGCCTGCTCAACAACGGCAAGCAGCTGTGCTCGTTCACCACCGACAACCCGGGGACGCTGGACTGGGTCAAGAACATCCCCGGCCTCACCGGCGACACCCTGCTGATCGGCCTCGACTTCCGCGTACAGGACGGCAAGCTGTACGGCGTCGGCAACCAGGGCGGGATCTACACGATCGGCATCGCGGACATGTCCGTCCGGAAGGTCTCCCAGCTCAGCGTCGCCCTGCAGGGGACGAGGTTCGGGGTCGACTTCAACCCGCCGGCCAACCGCCTGCGCGTCGTCAGCGACGTCGGCCAGAACCTGCGGCACAACATCGACGACGGTGTCGGTGCCGGCAGCACGACCGTCGACAGCCCGCTCAACACCCCGCCGTCGACCGCCACGACGACCGGCGTCACCGCGGTCGCCTACACGAACAACGACCTGAGCGCCGCCACCGGGACGACCCTGTTCGACCTCGACACGACGGCCGACCTCATCGCGCTCCAGGCCCCGCCCAACAACGGCACGCTCAACCCCACCGGCACGCTCGGGGTGAACGCCTCGCTCGACGCCGGGATGGACATCTTCAGCGACCTGAGCAACGGCAGGACGACAACGGTGTCGGCCTTCGCGACGATCACCCCGGAGCACGGCGTGGCCTCGCTCTACAGCGTCGAGCTGCTCACCGGGTGGGCGACCCTGATCGGTGAGTTCCCGCTGGCGGTCACCGAGATCGCCATCGCCCTCGACACCAACTGACCGTGCCCTAGCAGCCTGGTGGGCCCGCCCGGTCAACCCGGCGGGTCCACCGGGTCCCATCCGTCAGGACCAGCGCCGCCACGGCGCCAGTGGGAGGGTCACCAGCTCCGCGACGGTGTCCAACCTGGCCAGGTCGCCGTAGCGGCCGGCCAGGACCCTGGTGCGGAGCTCCCGCACCTGCGCAGGGGTGACGGTCTCACCGGCCAGCAGGAACGGCAACGCGAGGCGCCAGGTGGACCCGACGGCCTCCCGCCGTCGGTGGGGGGCGCGCAGCACGGCCACGGCCACCCGCAGCGCGTGCTCGGCGGAGGACATCGCCGCGGGGGTGGCGGTGTGGTCCCACTCCCAGCGGGCGCTGTCCGCGGCGGCGCAGCGCGGGCAGACCGGAGGGCCAGCCCCGAGCTCACCGCCGCACTCCGCACACAGCGTCAGGCGCAGTGCCCAGTCGGTACAGGTCCAGGGGTAGGTCCCGACCGGCGCCGAGAGCACCCGGACGGCCAGCGCGCGGTCCTGTTCCTCGCCCGCGCTCACCCGTTCGGCGGTACGCAGCTCGAGCCAGTCCGCGAGCCAGAGGTGATCGACAGCGGACGCGCAACCCAGGCACGCCGGGTAGCCACGACCCAGCAGCTCCCCGCAGGTCGGGCACGGTTTCACGGTGGTCGGTCGATCACCCGACCGGGCGCCCGGCGGGTACGGCAGGCGCGCGTCCACGCGAGAACCGTACTGGGCCCCGCGATTCCGCCCTTGGCAGTCCCCGACCCGCTGGCTATGGTCGAAGAACGAGAACTCAACATCGCGCGGGAGCTCGCGCCACAGCGGGCTGAGAGGGCAAATGGCGTCCACATGGACCCGGCTTTGCCGACCGCCTGAACCTGACCGGGTAATGCCGGCGTAGGGAGGCTGTTCATGACCGCTCTCGAGGACCGTTCCGTCCAGCCGAGCGTGACGATCGGACCGATCACCGGATCCACGAAGGTCCACCACGACGTCGACGGGTTGCCGGTGCCCTTTCGACGGGTGAACCTGACCAACGGCGAGCACCTCGACCTCTACGACACCTCGGGTCCGTACACCGACCCGAACGCGACGATCGACGTTCACAGAGGACTACCTCGGCTGCGGGAGAGCTGGGCACTGGAACCCGTGAACGGCGCGGTGACCCAGCTCGCGTACGCCAAGGCCGGCATCGTCACCAAGGAGATGGCGTTCGTGGCCGCCCGGGAGGGCGTCGACCCGGAGTTCGTGCGGAACGAGGTCGCCATCGGCCGGGCGGTGATCCCGGTCAACCGCAACCATCCCGAGGTCGAGCCGGCCATCATCGGCAAGAAGTTCCTCGTCAAGGTCAACGCCAACATCGGGAACTCGGCCGTCTCGTCGTCCATCGAGGACGAGGTCGAGAAGTTGGTCTGGGCGACCCGCTGGGGCGCGGACACGGTCATGGACCTGTCCACCGGCAAGCGCATCCACGAGACCCGCGAGTGGATCCTGCGCAACTCCCCGGTGCCGATCGGCACGGTGCCGATCTACCAGGCGCTCGAGAAGGTCGGTGGCGACCCGACCCTGCTGACCTGGGAGATCTACCGCGACACGGTCATCGAGCAGTGCGAGCAGGGCGTCGACTACATGACCGTGCACGCGGGCGTGCTGCTGCGCTACGTCCCGCTGACCGCGAAGCGGGTCACCGGGATCGTCTCGCGCGGCGGCTCGATCATGGCGGCCTGGTGCCTCGCGCACCACCGGGAGTCGTTCCTGTACACCAACTTCGTCGAGCTGTGCGAGATCCTCCGGCGCTACGACGTCACGTTCTCGCTCGGTGACGGACTGCGCCCGGGCAGCATCGCCGACGCGAACGACGAGGCGCAGTTCGCCGAGCTGCGCACGCTTGGCGAACTCACGCACATCGCCCGCGAGCACGACGTGCAGGTGATGATCGAAGGACCCGGTCACGTGCCGATGCACAAGATCGCCGAGAACGTGCGCCTCGAGGAGGAGCTCTGCGGCGAGGCCCCGTTCTACACCCTCGGTCCACTTGCGACTGACATTGCCCCCGCCTACGACCACATCACGTCGGCCATCGGCGCGGCACAGATCGGCTGGGCCGGCACGGCGATGCTGTGCTACGTCACGCCCAAGGAACACCTCGGGCTGCCCAACCGGGACGACGTGAAGACCGGTGTGATCACCTACAAGATCGCCGCGCACTCGGCCGACCTCGCCAAGGGCCATCCCCGCGCGCAGGAGTGGGACGACGCCCTGTCCAGGGCTCGCTTCGAGTTCCGCTGGACCGACCAGTTCAACCTCTCGCTCGACCCGGACACCGCACGCTCCTACCACGACGAGACACTGCCGGCCGAGCCGGCGAAGACGGCGCACTTCTGCTCGATGTGCGGGCCGAAGTTCTGCTCGATGCGGATCACCCAGGACGTCCGCAAGTACGCCGAGGAACACGGACTGTCCACAGTGGCCGCCATCGAGGCGGGACTCGAGGAGATGTCCGAGCGGTTCCACGACCACGGCGACAAGGTCTACCTCCCGATCACCGAGAAGCCGAACGGTCGATGACGACGACACCACCTCGCGTGCTCACCATCGCCGGCTCCGACTCCGGCGGCGGCGCGGGCCTGCAGGCCGACCTGCGCACGTTCTTCTCCTGCGGGGTGCACGGGATGACCGCGGTCACCGCGGTCACCGTGCAGAACTCGCTGGGGGTGAGCGACGTGTCGGTGATCCCGGCCGACGTCGTCGCCGCCCAGATCGTCGCGGTGGCCGACGACATCGGCGTACTCGCGGCGAAGACCGGCATGCTGGCCACCGCGGAGATCATCTCCGCGGTGGCCGGCGCATGCGACAAGGTCCAGATCGGACGCGAGGGGACCACCCCGTTCGTGGTGGACCCGGTCGCCGCGTCGATGCACGGCGACCAGCTGCTGCGCGACGACGCACTGGACGCGTTGCGGACCGAGCTGTTCCCCCGCGCCACCCTGGTCACGCCGAACCTCGACGAGGTCCGGCTGCTCACCGGGATCGACGTGCGTGACCGCGCCGAGGCCCGCGAGGCGGCCCGGGCACTGCACGCGCTGGGCCCGCGGTGGGCGCTGGTCAAGGGCGGGCACATGCACGAGGACCCGGAGTGCGTGGACCTGCTCTACGACGGCGAGACGTTCCTCGAGCTGCCCGCCGGACGGATCGACACCCGGCACACCCACGGCGGCGGCGACACGATGGCATCGGCGATCACGTCGGCCCTGGCCAGGGGCGCCGACGTGCCCACAGCGGTCCGGTTCGGCAAGGCCTTCGTCACCCGGGCCGTCCAGCACGCCTACCCACTGGGCGGCGGCGTCGGCCCGGTCTCGTCGTTCTGGCGCCTGGCACCGCTGCCCGAGGAGATGGCCCGAACACGGACCGAGGATCGCCTGCCGGGCGTCTAGGCTCGCGTGGACGTCCACGCGAGCACTCGGGAGGGCCGGCGGTGAGGACCCGGGATCGGGCGCGCGCGCTCGTGGAGAACGGCCGGTTCCAGCAGTTCATCATCTGGGTGATCGTGGTCAACGCCGTGACGCTCGGGCTGGAGACCTCGACCAGGGTGATGGCCGCCGCCGGTGGGCTGCTGCACGTGGCCGACCGCGTGATGCTGGCGATCTTCGTGCTCGAGCTGGCCTGTCGCCTGTACGCCTACCGGTGGCGGTTCTTCCGCGACCCGTGGAACGTCTTCGACTTCGTCATCGTCGGGATCTCGCTGCTGCCCACGACCGGTCCGTTCTCGGTGCTGCGTGCCCTGCGGGTGCTCCGGGTGCTGCGCCTGATCTCGGCCGTGCCGGCCATGCGGCGGGTGGTGTCGGGTCTGCTGGCGGCGGTGCCGGGGATGGCGTCGATCGGAGCGCTGCTCGGCCTGATCATCTACGTGGCCGCGGTGATGGCGACGAAGCTGTTCGCCCCGATCGCACCGGAGTTCTTCGGCAGCCTCGACACCACGCTGTTCACCCTGTTCCAGACGATGACCGGCGAGGGCTGGCCCGACGTCGCCAGGCAGGTCATGGCCGAGGCGCCGCTGGCCTGGATCTTCTTCGTCGTCTACATCCTCGTGTCGAGCTTCGCGGTGCTCAACCTGTTCATCGCGGTGATCGTGAGCGGCATGGAGAAGCAGGTCACCGACGACCTGGTTCGGGCCGAGGACCAGCACGCCGCGGACCAGGCGGCCTCGGACAAGCTGATCCTCGAGGAGCTGCGGGCACTGCGCGCCGAGGTCGCCGAGCTGCGCGCGGAGCGAACCGCCGCCGACCGGGGATGACCCCGCCTCAGCGCGGCGGGCTGGAGGCCTGCGCCCAGAAGCGCTGCGGGACGCGGCCCGCCGCTCTGGCCAACCGGCCCCCGGCCACGGCGTGGCGCATCGCCGCCGCCATCTTCTCGGGATCCGCGGCCCTGGTCACCGAGGTGGCCAGCAGCACTGCGGCGCAGCCCAGCTCCATCGCCAGCGCGGCGTCGGAGGCCGTGCCGATGCCCGCGTCGAGGACGACCGGCACCCCCGCCCTGGCCACGATCAGCTCGATGTTGTGCGGGTTGCGGATGCCGAGCCCGGTGCCGATCGGCGAGCCGAGCGGCATCACCGCCGCGCAGCCGGCCTCCTCCAGCCGCAGCGCGAGCACGGGGTCGTCGTTGGTGTAGGGCAGGACGGTGAACCCGTCGGCGACCAGCGTCCTCGCCGCCTCGAGCAGCTCGACCGGGTCGGGCAGCAGCGTCCGGTCGTCGGCGACGACCTCGAGCTTGACCCAGTCGGTGCCCAGCGCCTCCCGCGCGAGCCGAGCGGTCAGCACCGCCTCGGCAGCCGTGCGGCAGCCGGCCGTGTTCGGCAGCGGGTCGATGCCAAGGCGCTTCAACAGGTCCAGCACGCCGGTGCCGCCCTCGACATCCACCCGGCGGATCGACACGGTGGTCAGCTCCGTGCCGGAGGCCACCAGTGCGCGCTCCAGGACCGCCAGGTTCGAGGCACCGCCGGTGCCGGTGATCAGCCGGGAGGAGTACTCCCGGTCCGCGATGACCAGTGGGTCGTCCATGTCAGCCTCCCTGAACCGCGGTGAGCACCTCGACCAGCGCCTCGTCCGGAAGCACCGTGCTGGCGTGCCTGGCCCGGCCGACGACCTCGCCGTTGACCGCCACCGCGATGCCGGCGGACGGCAACCCCAGCTCGGTCAGCAGGTCGGCGACCGTCGCCCCGGCTGGGAGCACGCGTTCCTCCCCGTTCACGACAACGTTCATCACGATCACCTCTTCGTCCTGGCGTGGCGGGCGGGATCGGCGGCGGCGGCCGAAGCGGGCGGATCCTCCCCGGCCACCAGGGCGTTCACCACCTCGGCGGTGATCGGCGCGAGCAGCAGGCCGTTGCGGTGGTGCCCGGCGGCGACGAGCACGCCGGGTTCGAGCCGGCCGAGCAGCGGCAGGTTGTCCAGGCTCCCGGCGCGCAGCCCGGCCGCACACTCGGTGAGCCCGTACTCGGCGAGGCCGGGCAGCACCCGCTCGGCGTCGACCAGCAGGTCGCGCACGCCGCCCACGATCACCTCGTCGTCGAACCCCGCCTCGTACTGGGTGGCGCCGAGCACCAGCTCGCCGCCCGGTCGCGGCACGAGGTACACGTGCCGGGACTCGACCAGGGCACGCACCGTGTGCCGCAGGGGCACCACGCCGGGCCGGACCCGCAGCCGCAGGATCTCCCCCTTCACCGGCCGGACGAGTCCTTCCAGCGCGGAGTGCAGCGCGCTGGACCAGGCGCCGGCGGCGATCACCGCGGTGTCGCAGCCGAGGGTGGCTCCGTCGGTGAGCACGACCGCGCCGGGCCGGACCGCCGCCGCCGAGCGCGGGTCGAACGCGACCCCCGCCTCCCGAGCCAGGTCCACCAGGCGCCGTAACAGCTCCCGCGTGTCCACGGCGAGGTCGCCGGGCACGATGAGTCCACTTCGGATGCTGGGACCGAGTGCCGGGTCGGCGGCCCGCAGCTCGGGTCCGGTGAGCCGGCGCACCTCGCGGCCGCGGGAGGCCAGATGGTCGGCGAGCATGTCGAGAACCGCGGCGTCCGCGCTGTCCAGGGCGGCCGCGATGGTGCCCTCGGTCTGGAGCGGGACGCCGACGGCCTCGGCGAACGCCGGCCAGCTCTCGAGCGAGGCGCTGCCCAGGTCGAGCAGGTCCTCCTCGCCGGGCCAGGACTCGGTGACCGGCGCGAGCATGCCACCCGCCACCCAGGACGCTCCGACAGCCGGGGTGGGGTCGAGGAGGGTGACCTCGTGGGACGCGGCCAGCCGCCAGGCCACCGACAAGCCGATGACCCCGCCACCGACGACGACGATCCTCTGCCTAGAGCTCAACGCACATCACGCTCCCTGCGCCGGCATGATCCGGATCAGGTTCGACGGTCGGGATCGGCGGATCCCCTCTCAGCCCGGTACCTCCGGACTCCCGTGCGGACCACCTCCACCGTAGCGCACGGGATAGCGTGAGAGGGTGCCCGGACTTGACGGAGAAGGAATCCGCCGCCGGTTGGCGGACGCGCGGCTCTACCTGTGCACCGGTAACCGACCGGACCTGGCGGAGTTCGCGGACGCGGCACTCCGCGGCGGTGTGGACGTGATCCAGCTGCGCGACAAGCGCGACGGCGTCCCCCTGGAGGCCGCCGAGGAGCTGGCCGCGCTCGAGGTGCTGGCCGAGGTGTGCGCCAGCCACGGCGCGCTGCTGTCGGTCAACGACCGCGCCGACGTGGCGCTCGCCGCCGGCGCGGACATCCTGCACCTCGGCCAGGACGACCTGCCGGTGCCGGTGGCCAGGCGAATCCTGGGCGAGGAGGTCGTCATCGGCCGCTCGACCCACGACGTGGACCAGGCCCGCGCCGCGGCCGAGGAGCCCGGCGTCGACTACTTCTGCACCGGCCCGTGCTGGCCCACCCCGACCAAGCCCGGCCGGACCGCCCCTGGCCTGGACCTGGTCCGGGCGACCGCCGCCGCCGAGCCGGCGCGCCCCTGGTTCGCGATCGGCGGCATCGACGGCGCACGCCTCCCGGAGGTGCTCGCCGCCGGCGCGAGCCGTGTGGTGGTGGTGAGAGCGATCACGGAGGCCGAGGACCCCACCGCGGCCGCCGCCCACCTGGTAGCCCGCCTCGTGCCTCGCTCAGGATTGGGTAGTGGCCGGAGCGGAGCAGGGTGAGTACTGCCGTGGAGCGGCTGCGGGGGGCGGTGTAGTCGGGGTGGCTGCGCAGTACTGTCGCCGCCGCGTGGAGTTGGCGCATCTGGCTGGCGCCGGCGCCGACCTCGGTCGGGGTGGGGGCGGGACGCGTGGCCGGGTGGCTGGCGAACACCGGGTTGTTCTGGTCGATGCGGCCGCGTTCCAGGGCGGTGCCGACACGTCGGGCGCACCGGCAGGGCGCGGCCGGGTGGACCAGGCCGCACCGTGCCGACATGAACGTGCGGATGCGCTGCCTGGCCCGTTCCAGGCGCTTGCGGTAGGCGGCGGCGCTGATGTCGAGGATCCAGCCGGCCTGCGCGCTGGGCAGGGCGAAGACCTCGCCGAGGACGAAGGCCACCCGCTCCGGCCGGTCCAGGCACTGCAACATGGCCTGGGTGCAGCTGAGCCGCACCTCGGTGGCGAGCAGTTCGGCGTCGGGACCCTGGTGGTCGGCGTCGGCCAGGCCGGCGGCCAGCTCCTCGCCGAGGGTGTCGAAGGTGATCTCGTTGCGCTCGTAGGGCGTCCGCCGCAGGTTCAGCAGGTAGTTGACCGCGATCCGGTACGCCCAGGTCACCAGGGATGCCTCGGCCCGCCAGGACGCCAGCCTGGTGACGACGCGGATCAGGATCTCCTGGGTGGCGTCGTCGGCGTCGGCGGGCCGCCCCGCCATGCGCACCGCGAGCCGGTACACCGGGTCCCGGACCAGGCGCACGACCTCCTCGAGGGCGCTCGGGTCACCGTCGACAGCGCGGTTGGCAAGCTCAACCTCGTGCTCGGGTGCGTGCCTCATCGGGGGACCTCGATCTCGTGCCTGGCCAGCCACCCCGCCACGGCGCGGCCGATCGCCTCCGGCTGGTCCTCGGGGGCGTGGTGTCCGGCGGGGCCGACCCCCTCGACCTCGAGCCCGGCCACGTTGTCCCGGCACCACCGCACGATCGCTGGGGACACGAGGCTACCCGGCTCGACCGTGAGCAGGAGTTTCGGCACGTCGGGGGTGCCGGCCAGCCAGCTGCCAAAGGCCTCGAAGCGGTCGCGCACGTCGGCCGGCTCGCCGTCGAGCGGGATCTCCCTCGGCCAGCGCAGCAGCGGACGGCGCGAGGTGGGGTCGGGGTAGGGCTCGCGGTAGACGGCGAGGTCGGCGTCGCTGATGCCCGGATTGGTGGCCCGCAGCGCGGTCTCGATGAACCAGTTCTCCTCCAGCGCCATCCGCTCTCCGGTGCCCGGGGTGCGCAGCGCGCGGAACAGCGGGACGGCCTGGGGCGGGTACTCCGCCCAGCGCATCGGGCGGACGAAGGTCTCGACGAGTGCCACGCCGCGGACCCGGTCGGGATGGCGGGCAGCGTGGTCGAGTGCGAGCGAGCCACCCCAGTCGTGGCCGACGAGCACCACCTCGGCCAGGTCCAGCGCGTCGAACCAGGCATCGAGGTACCGGGCGTGGTCGCCGAAGCGGTAGTCGATGTCGGGCTTGCCGGAGCGGCCCATGCCGATCAGGTCGGGAGCGAGGCCGCGGTACCCGTCGGCCACCCAGGGGACGACGTCGCGCCACAGGTGCGAGGACGTGGGGTTGCCGTGCAGGAACACCACGGGGGTGCCGCTGCCCTGCTCGGTGTAGGCGAGGTGGGAGTCGAGCACCTCGACGACGTGCGTGGGGGCCTTGTCGGTCATGTCGTGTCCTTCGTCGGGGAACGGTCTCCTCCGTTGGACACATCCACGCCGCACGCTGTGACAGGCGAGCGCTACCCGCTCGCCACCGATGACAGTGCGCGCAGAGAACGGCGGACGGGCCGGCAGGGTCGGCCCGTCCGCCGCGGGGCGTGATGCCCTCGACCAGAGGCGTCAGCCCGTGACCAGGGACAGGCCGTACGCGCTCAGCGGTTCGGTGACCGGCTGGAAGTAGGTCGTTCCGCCGCTGCTGCAGTTGCCGGAGCCGCCGGAGGTCAGGCCGAGCGCGGTCACGCGCGTGCCCGAACCGGGGTTGCTCACCAGCGCGCCGCCGGAGTCGCCGGGCTCGGCACAGACGTTGGTGCGGATCATCTGGTACACGCAGCCCTGCGAGTAGCAGACGGTCTGGTTGGTACCCGTGACGCTGCCGCAGCGCCAGCCGGTGGTCGAGCCGGACCGGCACACGCCCTGGCCGTTCGACGCGTTGCCGGCACCGGACACGGTGACGTCGCTACCCGAGGAGTAGCGGTCGACCAACGGCGTGAGGACCGCGGACGACGAGGTGACGCGGATGATGCCGTAGTCGTTCGTCGGGAACGACGAGCCGGCGACGGTGCCGATGGTGCCGCCGCTGCCGGACCAGGTGCCGCCGATGGCGGTGCAGTGGCCGGCGGTGATCACGTAGCGGTTGCTCCCGGAGGTGGCGTTGAAGCCCGCCGAGCAGCGGGAACCGCTCGAGGTCCGGATCGCCTGGCCGCCGATGATGTTCCAGAACGGCCGCGGGGCCTCCGCGACGTGCTCGATCTTCACGGCGCCGGCACCGAGGTCCTCGGCCCACGCGGCGACGCCGGCGTCGCTGCCGTGCACCGACACCACGAGCGCCTTCGACTTGTGGTCGACGTACCAGCCCGTGACCGTGCTCGGGCGACTGGACGCTGCCTTGTCCAGTGTGGCCTGGGCGGCGCTGAGCTGTGCGGCGGTCGGGGCCGCCGCGGTGTCGGCCGCATTGGCCGGCGAGGCCATCGTGAGCGCCACACCGGCTGCCAACAGGGCGCCGCCCACAAGTCTCGCGAAACTACTGCGCTTCATCAGGGTGTTCTCCCTCGTCTTGGGTAGCAGGGAACCCGGAACGGCGTCGGGGTGATTTCCGTTCCAGGGCAACAAGAGGGATCCAGGTTCGCCATCCATAGATGACGTGATGAAACTATTTCTCAGGATTGTGCAGGCATAGCACCCATTGGGTGACAACAGTTGCCATTGTGAACCACGCCCTGGTTACGAAGCGTTAACCGACGGTGCCGCTCGGCGGCACCGCCGCCGACTCGGTCGGTTCCTCCGCCGGAGTGCTGGTCGGCGGGGTCTGCTCCGGGGTGCTCGCACCGCCGGAGGACTCGGGTTCCTCGGGCTGATCGCTCGGCTCCACGGTCGGGGTGGCCGTGCCGGTCGTGGCGCCGGTCGGCTCCTCGGTCGGCGCGTCCTGCTCCGAGGGCGGCGTGGACTCCTGGGTGGCCGGTGCGCGGTCCTCCCGGTCGTCGGCGGGGGCCGGTGCGTTCCGGACGATCTGGCTGAGCGTCGTGCCCTGACCGCCCGACAGCGGCTCACCTCGTACCCACTCGAGCCCGGTGACCATGACCATGCCGACCAGGAACGCCAGCACGCCGCCCGCGACCAGCGCGGGCCAGGGAGTGCGTCGCCGCACGTGGGACGCCTGTTCGGCGACCGGGTCCGTCGACCGCTCCGGCTCCTCGCCGCCGCCGGCCGGCTCGTCGTCCGGCGGCTCCTCGCGCACGGTGACCACCGTCGTCCCCGCCCTGGCGATGACGCGGTCACGAACGGTGCGCACGCTCTCGCCGGTTCGCTCGAGGGAGCGCAGGTACAACGCGCCCCCCACGGTGCTCACCACGCTGGCGAGCCCCGCGCCGACCACGGTGCCGGCGACACCCATGGTCGAACCGAGCAGCGCCGCGGTCACCGCGGCCAGCGCGCCGGCCACGATCTGACTGATTCGGATGCTCTCGGTGTCCTTGCTACTCATGATCCTTTTCTCGTCGGGGCTACTCCTTTCCATGTTCCAACGAGGGCGACGGGTACGGTGCTCCCGGGGTTGACCGATCGTGAGCAGGACCACAGTCTATTGTGGACAGTGCATAATTGGTTCGTGGACCTGATCACTGTTGAGGACATTCACGCCGCGGCCGAGCGGATCAAGGGCACGGCGGTGCGAACCCCCTTGCTGCCCTGCACCTGGACGGAAACTGATCGTCCACTGTGGCTAAAGCCGGAGAACCTGCAGCCGATCGGCGCGTTCAAGATCCGCGGCGCCGCCAACGCGATGGCCCGGATCCCCGCTGCCGACCGGGCCAGGGGCGTCGTCGCCTACTCCAGCGGCAACCACGCGCAGGCCGTCGCCTACGTCGCGCGTCAGTTCGGGCTTCCGGCGGCCATCGTCGTGCCGGAGAACACCCCGGTGACGAAGATCGAGGCCACCCGGGCGCACGGCGCCGAGGTCGTCGTCGTCCCGATCACCGACCGGGAAATCGTGGCGGAACGGCTGGTCGCCGAGCGCGGCGCGACGCTCATCCCGCCGTTCGACCACCCGGACGTGATCGCCGGGCAGGGCACGATCGGCCTGGAGATCGCGGCCGACCTCCCCGACGTGGAGCTGGTGCTGGTCCCGGTGAGCGGCGGTGGCCTGCTCTCGGGCGTCGCGACGGCGATCAAGGCCCTCTGCCCGGACGCCGCGGTCGTGGGCGTGGAGCCCGAGCTGGCCGCGGACACCGCGGCGAGCCTCGCCGCGGGACGGCGGGTGGAGTGGAGCACCCATGACCGTGCCCGCACGATCGCCGACGGGCTGCGTGCGGCACCCTCCGAGCTGACCTTCGCCCACCTGCGGGAACGGGTGGACGCCGTGGTCACGGTGACCGAGGAGGAGATCAGGTCCACGGTCGCGACCCTGGCCACCCGTGCCCGCCTGGTCGCCGAGCCGAGCGGCGCCGTGACGACGGCGGCCTACCTGCACCGGGCGGCGGACCTGCCGCGGGGACGCACGGTCGCCGTCGTGTCCGGCGGCAACCTGGACCGGGACCTGCTGGTCACACTGCTGAGCTGACCGGCTTCATGGCGCGGCGTGGCGCTCGCGGCCGGCCGGGACCACGTGGGTCGGCGGGTCGATGATGCCGCAGTGCAGGCACTCCCCCGGGCGTGGCGCCTCCGCCGGCAGCGGTTCGGACGCGGCGACCGTGGTGGGCACGGCGAGCACGTCGCCCCGGATGCCGAGTGCCAGCACGGCACCGACCAGGCAGAGCCCGGCGCACAGCCACATGGCCGCCTGCCAGCCCGAGGTCAGCGCCGCCGGGTCGGCGTAGGCACCCCCGCCCAGGCCCACCGCGGCCGGCAGGACCGCCACCGCCAGCAGGCCGCCGGACCGCGCGACCGCGTTGTTCACCCCGGAGGCGACGCCGGCGTGCTCGTCCGGGGCCGCGGCCAGCACGGTCGCCGTCACCGGTGCGACGACGACCACCAGGCCGAGGCCGAAGACCACCACCCCGGGGAGCACGTCCAACCAGTAGGACGAGCCGGGCCCGACCCGGGAGAGCAGGGCCATCCCCGCGGCGACCACGACCGGTCCGAGCACGAGGAACCACCGGGGCCCGAAGCGCTGGGCGGCCTTGCCCGAGCGGGCCGAGAGCAGCAGCATCAGCACCGAGATCGGCAGCCCGGACAGCCCGGCGGCGGTGGGCGAGTACCCCAGCGAGGTCTGCAGCTGGAGCACGAACAGCATCATCTGGCCACCCAGCGCCGCGTACACCACGAAGGTCAGCCCGTTGGCGAGCAGGAACGTCCGGTCGGCGAACAGGTCCGCCGGCACGAGCGGGTCCCGGGCGCGTCGCTGCACCACGAGGAACGAGACCAGGCCGGCCAGGCCGACCACCAGCGCCCCGAGCACGAACAGGTCCGTCGCCCCGCGGACCGGCCCCTCGACCAGCGCCGCGGTCACGCCGGCCAGGCCGAGCGCGCCAAGCGCCGCGCCGACGAGGTCCGGGTGGCCGCCGAGCCGCTGGTCGCAGGACTCCGGGACGTACCGACGGGTGAACCAGACACAGAGCAGCGCGAGCGGGACGTTGACCAGGAACGCCAGCCGCCACGACCACAGCTGCACGAGCAGGCCGCCCACCAGCGGACCCAGCGCCCCGGCGATCCCGCCCAGCCCCGACCAGGCGCCGATGGCCCTGGCCCGGTCGGCGCGGACGAACGCGGACTGGATGATCGCGAGCGCACCCGGGGTCAGCAGGGCACCGCCGACGCCCTGCAGCACCCGGGAGGCCACCAGCATCTCGGTGTTCACCGCGAGCCCGCACAGCACCGAGGAGACGCCGAACCACGCCACGCCGAGCAGGTAGACACGCCGACGGCCGTACCGGTCGCCGAGCGAGCCGGCGACCAGGATCAGCGCGGCGAGCGTCAGGAGGTAGCCGTCGAGGATCCACTGCAGACCCGACACCGAGGCGCCGAACTCCTCGCCGATCCGCGGCAGCGCGATGTTGACCACCGTGCCGTCGAGGAACGCCATGCCCGACCCGAGGATGGTCGCGGTCAGCACGCCCCGCGCCGCCGGGCTGCCCCAGCGCACCTCCTCCCGGCCGAGCGCGCGCGTCACGAGGGCCGGTTCAGTTCCGCGACGAACTTGTACCGGTCGCCGCGGTACACCGAACGGACCCACTCCACCGGCCGTTCGGTCGTGTCGTAGGAGTGACGGGAGAGCAGCAGCATCGGCATGCCGACGTCCGCCCCGAGCAGCTCCGCCTCCCGGGGACCGGCCAGCGCGGTTTCGATCGTCTCCTCGGCGTGTCCCATCTCGACGTCGTAGCGCTCGCGCAGCACCTGGTACAGCGAACCGCCGGCCGAGACGTACTTGCGCAGACCGCGGAAGCGGCCAAGGGGGAGGTGGGTCGTCTCGATCGCCATCGGCTCGTCGTCGGCCAGCCGAAGCCGCTGCATACGGAGGATCTTGGCGCCGGAGCGGATGCCGAGCAGGCTGGACAGCTCGCCCTCGGCCGGGATCTCGGCGATGTCCAGCAGCCGCGAGGACGGTTCCCGGCCCTGGGCCCGCATGTCCTCTGTGTACGAGGAGAGCTGGAGCCGCTGGGCCACCTTGGGTTCCGCGGCGAAGGTGCCCTTGCCCTGCACGCGGAGCAGCCGGCCCTCCACGGTCAGGTCGGCGAGCGCCTGGCGGACGGTGGTGCGGGAGACGTCGAACTCGGCGGCCAGCGAGCGCTCGGTGGGGATGGGCGAGCCGGGCGGCAGGGAGCTGAGCAGCTCGAGCAGGTGGCGCTTGAGCCCCCAGTACTTCGGCTCACGCATCGCACGAGCGGCGGTGTCGGGCTGCTCCTGCGCGGCCGACGTTTCCAGCATGGCTCCTCCAGACGACGGTTCCTGTTACAGGATGCCCCTCCCCGCCCCGCCGGCGCAGGCACACCCACTGGATTTGGGAAATCCGTTACTCCCCTCGCGTCGGACACCCTACAGCGATAGCATGATTGGTCTAGACCTACTCGGTATCAGGAGGATGAATGTCCGAGGCCGGTACGCGGATGTCCGCGGAGATCGCCGAGCAGCCGGCCGTGTTCGACGCCGTGCTGGCGCGCCGGGCCGAGCTCGCCGAGGTGGCGGAGCTGGCCGCGGCGCACCGGCCGAGGTTCGCGCTGCTGGCCGCGCGTGGCTCGAGCGACCACGCCGCGCTCTACGCGAAGTACCTGATCGAGGTACTCCTCGAGCTGCCGACGGGGCTGGTCTCGCCGTCCACGACGACCCTCTACGGCGCCCAGCCCGATCTGACCGGAGCGCTGTACGTGACGGTGAGCCAGAGCGGCGGCTCGCCCGACCTGGTGGAGGCGACCAAGGCCGCGCGCGGGCGGGGAGCGCTGACCGTCGCCGTCACCAACACGCCTGGCTCGGCGCTGTCGGCGGTCGCCGAGCACACGGTGGCCATCGGCGCCGGCGAGGAGCTCGCCGTCGCGGCCACCAAGACCTACACGGCGACCCTGCTCACGCTCTATCTGCTGGTCGACGCCGCCCGCGGCGGCAGCGGCGAGCACGCCGCCGGCCTCGGCGAGCTCGCGGCCAGCACGCTCGCGGACACCGCGGCGGGGGTGGCGGCGGCCGTCGAGCGGTACCGGGAGATCGACCGGGTGGTGACCACGGGCCGCGGCTACTCCTCGGCCTCCGCGGCCGAGGCCGCGCTCAAGCTGGCCGAGACCAGCTACCTCGGTGCCCGGTCCTACAGCGGGGCCGACCTGTTGCACGGGCCGGTGGCCGCGGTCGACGAGAGCACCGGTGTGGTCGCGGTGACCAGCAGGGGCCGGGGCGGTGAGGCCATGCGGGACGTGCTCGCCGCGGTGCACGAGCGCGGCGCCGACGTGCTGGCGGTCGGCTCGGCGGCCGAGGACATGCCGGCCAGCCGACGGATCGTGCTGCCCGACACCGCCGAGGAGGTCGCGCCGATCCTGGAGATCCTGCCGCTGCAGCGGCTGGCGCTCGAGCTGGCGCTGGCTCGCGGCGGCGACCCGGACCAGCCGCGTGGGCTGAGCAAGGTGACGCGAACGCGGTGATGCACGCATTCGGCGCATTACGCTGTGCGTTCGACGGCCCTACACTTCCCCGGGTGCGAAGGACGTCGTTCGCCCGCTGGCCGTGTTCCATCGCGAGGACGATGGACCTGCTCGGCGACCAGTGGACGCTGCTGGTGCTGCGTGAGGCGTTCCACGGGGTCCGCCGGTTCGACCAGTTCCAGGCGGCGCTCGGCATCGCGCGCAACACGCTGACCGAGCGCCTGGACCGGCTGACCGGCGCGGGGCTGCTCGACCGGGTGCGCTACCAGGAGCGACCGGCGCGCTACGAGTACCCGCTGACCGAGATGGGGCGCGACTTCTTCCCGGCGCTGGCCGCGATCATCCGCTGGGGCGACCGCTGGCTCGACGACGGTGCGGGCCCGCCGGCGCTGCTGCACCACCTCGACTGCGACCGGGCCACCGAGGCCGACGTGAACTGTGCGCACTGCGGGTCGGCGCTCACCTCCGAGCGCGTCCGTTTCGAGCCAGGCCCCGGCCTGGCCACGGCGAAGGGAACCGGGTGAGCGAGGGAAGGGTGGTCGGGGTCGACGTCGGCGGGACGTCGACGCGGGCGCTGGCGGTCGAGCTGGACGGGACGCTGGTCGGCCGGGGCAGGTCGGGCGGCGGCAACCCCAACTCGCACCCCCCGGAGCTGGCCGCGAAGCGGGTCGCCGAGTCGGTCCGGGAGGCCCTGGGCGACGGCGGTTCGGCGCGGGCGTGCCTGCTCGGAATGGCCGGGGAGAGCAAGTTCACCGACCCCGAGATCGTCGGCCTGTTCGAGGCCACCCTGCGGCAGGTGGGCGTGACCTGCCGGATCGACGTGGTCAGCGACACGGAGGTGGCCTTCGCCTCGGCGACGGCCGAGCCGAACGGCACGATCGTGCTCGGCGGCACCGGTGCGGCGGCGGCCCGGATCGTCGACCACCGGCAGGAGAGGTGGGTCGACGGGTGGGGCTGGCTCCTTGGCGACGAGGGTTCCGGGTACTGGATCGGCCGCGAGGCCGTGCGGTGCGCGCTGCGGACCCTGCAGGCCGGGGAGGCGCCGGGCCCGCTCGCCCAGGCCGTGCTCACCGAGGCTTTGCCTACTTCGTCCGGTTTGGACAAACGCACGATCAACCGGTTGATCACCGCGGTCAACGCCGAGCCCCCGATCCGGCTCGCCCGTTTCGCGTCGATGGTCAGCACGCTGGCCGAGACCGACCCGCTGGCGGGGGAGATCGTCGCGCGAGCCGCCGAGCACCTGGCCGCGCACGCGCTGACCGCGCGGGATCCGGGTGAGCAGACACCGGTCGTCCTGGCCGGGAGTGTGATCGGCCCGGACAGCCCGGTGGGGAGGGCGCTGCGGGCGACGCTGTCCGCGAAGATCTCGGCGCCGATCCTGTTCGCCCCGGACTGCGCGGTCGGAGCGGCGTGGCTCGCCGCGCTGTCGGTGGCCGGCCCCGACGCCCCGCGGCCGAAGGTCTGAGCGTCAGTCCGCCGGCAGTCGGGGGTGGCGCAGGCCCGGATGGTCCTGCGGCAGCGCCCTGCGCAGCACGACAGCGCTGGCGGCCACCGTCGCGCCGATCAGGGGCCAGCTCAACGCGACCCTGGCGACGCCGAGGGCGACGACCCAGCCCGACCACCACAGGACACCGAACACGAGGACCCGGAGCGTGTACTGGCCGAGCACCCAGACCCAGCTGGCCCGGCCGTAGGCACGGAGCAGGTCCGGGTCACGGCGCCAGCGGGCGCGCTGGCCGAGGAGCGTGCCGACGACCACGCCCAGCAGCGGCCAGCGGACGAGGATGCTGACCGCCCAGGCCAGCGCGCTGGCGACGTTGACGAGCACCTGGATGAGGAAGAAGTCCTGCGCGCGCCCGGTGTAGAGCGCGACCAGCGCGGCAGCGCTCACCGCGGCGACGCTGGCCAGTACGGCTGTCACGCGGCCGCCCCTGGTCAGGCGGAACACGCCGACCGCGGCACCGGCGAGGACCGCGGCGAGCGCGGCCCAGCCGATGGACCGGCCCGAGACCAGCCAGCCGAGGACGAACACGGCCGGTGGGATGCTCGCGTCCAGCGCGCCGCGCCGGCCGCCGAGCAGCTCGGCCAGACCCAGCTGGTCCGTCGGCTTCTCGGTCGACTGATCGGTCACGCCTGTCAGCCTGCCTCATTCGGAGTTGGTTAGGTAGTCCTTACTCGCTCGGCAATGATCTGGGCGAGGCGGTGCGCGAGGCGGGCGTTGTCGGCGGGCCAGAGCGTGATCCAGTCCTCACCGTCCGGGCCGGGGGAGACGGTGGTGGCGTACCGGCCCTCGTCGGTGTCGAACCAGGCGATGCCGGGCAGGCGGAGCGGGCGGCCGCTGTCGTCGGCGCGGTTGACCCCGAGCTGGCCGGCTCGCAGGACGGGCCGTTCGGTGATGGCGGCGATCGCGCGCAGCCTGCTGTCGACGGCGGAGCGGGGGGTGGCGGTGCGCAGCAGGCCGCCCGGCGCGGCGCGGACCGTCCGGGGGCGGCCCTCGCGGAGGGCGGCCGCTGGGTAGGTGACCGAGTTGCCCGCACCGGCCCGGACGTGTGGCAGCAACTCGACGATCGCGGCGGCGAGGGCGTTGTCGCGCATGGTGCGCACGGAGACGGCGAGCGTCCGTTGGACGGCGAGCACCCCGTGCCGACCGCGGGCGGCGGCCACCGCCCGGACGGGTTCGTCGGCACCCATGTCGAGCAGAGCGACCAGGTCGACGCTCACCGCGGGGGCGGCGAGCAACCGCAGCGCGTTCGCGAGGTCGTCGTCGACGTGCCTCTCCTCGGCGAGCCCCCGGCGGGCGAGGTCGCCGTAGACCGCGGCCTTGATGCGCTTGCGCACCTCGAAGGTGTCGCCGTGGCTACGGATCTCCAGCGGGAACGGCACCCGGCCGAGCCGCAGGTCTTCCCAGAGCGTGTCGAGAGCGGCGAGCGAGAGCTCGACGTTCATTCGTCGTCCGGCCCGCCGATGACGGACGGCGCGGTGAGGACGTCGCTGTCGAAGATGCTGTCGGGGTCGGGTTCCTGGAGGAACTCGGGGCGCTTGTGCTCGGTGTCCTCTTCCCGCTGCCCCGAGCCGACCGGCATCCCGCCCATGCCGGCGGGGGCGCGGGCACCCGCGGCCCGCGCGGCGGCTTCCGCGCCGAGCGGCCCCGGAGAGACCGGGGGCAGCGCGCCCGCCCCTCGGCCAGCGCCCGGGCCGCCCTGGCCACCGCTCCCGGCCGCTCCGCCGCCGACTCCGCCGCCTGCTCCCGCTCCGCCGCCAAAGCCGGCTCCGCCGCGAAGTCCGGCCCCGCCGCTGCCAGACCCGCCGTTACCGAACCCGCCGCCACCGGGGACGAACCCGGGACCGAGGCTCGCGCCACCGCCCTGCTGTCCCGGCGGGCCGAGACCAGACGTGCTCGGCGTGGCGCCCCCGGGAACGGCGTCTCCCGGCGAGAACGAGCCGGGATCGGTCGTCCCGAGGCCGGGGCCGGAAGAAGCCCCGTCTTCGCCGGGCACTCCGCCGGGCACTCCGCCGGGCGCACCACCGGAAGGCGTCGCACCGCCCCCGTTCCCGCCGGATCCGTTCCCGCCCGGCGCACTGCCGCCCAGCCCGTTGCCGCCCGCGCCGCCAGTCCCACCGGGTTCGCCAGGTCCGCCCGGCCCGCCGGCACTGTCCGGCCCACCCGCGGTCCCCGGTGGTTCGGAACGGCCGGTCGGCCCATTGAAATCACCGGAGTCGACGAACGTGCCGTCGTTCCCACCGCTCCCGTCCAACGACGGCGGCGGTTCGAACAGCGCGACCTCCCGCGCCGCCGCGCTCATCACGAGGTCGCGGTCGGACACGATCCGCACGGCCTCCTCGAAGGCGGCGTCGTGCTTCTGCTTCTGGGCGTACAACCGCTGCGGTAACGAGGCCATCGCGATCAGCCCGCCGCCACCGGCGTCCCGGATCATCTGCGCGGGGTCGTACGGCACGGGATCCGGCATCGCCCGACGCGCGACGTCCGCGGCCTCGCTCTGCCGGGACACGGTCTGACTGGCCGCGGCGATCAGTGACCCGGTGCCCCCGCTCCACGCCGAGATCTGGCCGAGACGGGACCGCATGGCCTCCGCCGCCTCCCCCGTCCACCCCGACTCGGAGGTGAGGGAGGCACGCTTCAGCGCCTCGGCCGCGTCGACCAGCGCCGACCCCGTCTGCGTCCACTCGTCCGCGAAGGCGTGCGCGGAGGGCGTGTCGGCATCGTCGGTCCACTGCTTGAGCTGCTCATGGGAAAACGCGGCGGGGTTCACCTCTGCCGGCGGCACGTCCCGCCCACCTCGACCAGTCATCGGCTCATCCTCACGAGTGTCCCCCCGAGCATAAGAAATTCCCCTCCGTGATCACCGGATGACGCACAGCAGCATACCGAGACCACGAAATCAGGGACATCAGTTCGGGGGAGGTTCACCTGGTAGAGCCAACGAATTGTCACGTTTCGGAGTCGCTTCGCCGCTCCTCAGGACAGCTGGTCGTCCACCTGCTCGCCGACGGAGACGACCAGCTCGCACGCACCCTCGGTCTGCCTCCCGTTGACCGCCGTCATCAGCAGGTACGAGGAGCTTGAGGTGCTCATGACGAGGGAACACGCGCCCTCGTCCCCGCCAGGCCGTTCGATCAGGTACGCGTCGAACGTGCCGACATCGACGGGCGAACCCTGCTCGGGCAGGTCGCCGGACCCGTCCTCGGGGAACAAGGTCACGAGGACGCCGACACCTCCCGCCTTTTTCCAGTCGCAGGACAGATCGCCGACCTGTTCACCTTTCTCCAGGCCGAGATCGACCTCGGCTTCGGGCGTCAGCACATCGCATGGAGCGACCCCCTCCAGCGGATTGGCCTCGTCCTGTCCGGCGCTGCCTGTCGTGCCCGGCGAGGAACTGCCCTCGACGGGAACGGGGGTACCGGCCTCGACCGCCGAGCAACCACTCAACAACGCTGTGCTGCACGCGAGGACAAGCAGCGAGCGAGATCGCCTCACAGAGCTCGCTCGGCACGCCGGAGGTGCTCGACACCGCCACGGTCCGACGCCTCGTAGGTCGCCATGCTCCGCTGCACCGCCTCCCGCAGCTTCGCGAGCTCCTCCTCGAAGGTCGTCAGGACCTGCGCGACCGAACCGGACTCCCCCACCGTCCAGTCGGCGATGAACTTGTCGATGCGCTCCGCGTAGCCGCCTCCGAGGCGCGTCCCCCCGGTGAGCTGCGTGCTGTCTACGAGGCGGCGGTGCGTTGAGATCTCGTCCCGAATCTGATCGAGGGCGCGGACCGTGGCGTCGCCGGTCTCCCGGTCCACCCGC
>NZ_MSIE01000093.1 GCF_001921205.1 Actinophytocola xanthii
ACACCGGCCTGGGCGCTGGTCTCCTCGGCGCTGGCGGCAACCTGGTTCGCCACCATCGACAGCTCCTGGGCGGAGCTCTCCAGCGACACCACGCCGGTGGAGATGGCCGTCACGGTCTGCTTCATGCTGTCGGTCGCCTTGTTCAGCGAGGCGGCCATGGCGCCGACCTCGTCCTTGGAGGACACCTGCACCCGCTTGGTCAGGTCGCCCTCGGCGAGCGCGTCGAGCACCTTGGACACGTCGTTCAGCGGCCGGGTCACCGCCCGGGAGGCGACCAGCGCCAGGGCGATCGAGCACAGCAGCGCGATGCCGGCCGAGACCAGCAGGACCGTGCGGCTGGAGCTGAAGGCGCTCTCCGCCTCGGCGAGCTGGGACACGGCGGCCGAATCGATCACGCGGTCGATGTCGTCCAGCGCGCCCTGGATCAGCTTGACCTGGGGCGTGACCTGGGTGGCGCGGATCTCGTTGAAGGCGGCGCGGTCACCGGCGCGGGCGGCGCCGATGTACGCGGGGTCGTTCAGGATCTGCTCGTAGTTGCCCCAGGCGTCCCGGAGCTGGGCGGCCGCGTCACGCAGCGCCTGGTTGTAGGCGACCGAGTCGATGCGGTCGAGCGCGGCGTCCATCGCGTCGGTGGCGGCGAGGAACGCCTCGTGCTCCGGGCCGTCGGAGGTGGCGATCCACTCGTCGACCAGGGACAGGATCCGGGCGTTCAGGTAGGCGGACTCCACCTCGCTGTGCGCGAGGGCCGGCTCGAGGGCCTTGTCGTTGATCGACTGCTGGCCGTCGCGCAGGTCGGACAGGTTGAGGATCGACACGAAGGTGATGACGGCCATGCCGATGCTGGCGACGATCACCGCGGAGAGGATCTTCGTCCCCACCCGGAGGTTCCCCAGCTTGCCGAAGAGTTTGCTCCCACGACCGGACGTCTGCGCCCCGCCGGAGAGTGTGGAGTCGGTCATGGCTGCCCATGCCCTTTCTGCTTGGTGCCGCGCTCCTGCGGCGGGTGGTGTTCTGGGTCGTCTTGGTGCAGAGGTCGGGTCCGGCGCCCCAGACGGCGCCGGACCCGGTCCTCTGATCGGCAGGCCCGTTCCCGACCTGCGAATTTTGGTCAGCCCGCTTGTACGGCGGCCCGGGCGTCCAGCGCGAGCATGAGCCGGTCGGCGAGCGGGAAGGTCGCGACGATCAGGTTCCGCACCGGACCGGTCAGCGTGTCCGGCGGCGGCTCGGCCGAGTTGTCGTCGAGCTCGACGACGTCACCGATCCGGTCGACCAGCAGGCTGACCCACTCGTCCTCGGTGCGGACGATCACGTTCATCGCCCCGTCGCTGAGGTCGGTCGGCGGCAGGCCGAGCCGTACCCGCAGGTCCAGTGCGGCGATTACCTGGCCGCGCAGGTTGAACAGCCCGCCGACGTGGGCCGGTGCGTGCGGGACCGGGGTGTACTCACTGAACGAGAGCACCTCCTGCACCCGCCCCACCTCGAGCCCGAAGAGCTGGTCGGCGACCTCGAAGGTCGCGTACTGCACCGTGGTCATGTCAGGACTCCAACAGGTACGGGGACGAGTGCTGCTCGTCGTCGTGGCTGAAGAAGCTCGAGTCCGCCGCCAGGATCGCCTGGCGCATGTCGAGCAGCTCGGTCACCTTCTCGTGGATGACCGTCGAGCCGTTGAGGCCGTTGTCGTTCAGACCGCTGCGCGGGCCGGCGTCCTCGACGATGTCCAGGATCCCGTCCACCGCCAGCGCCACGCTGTGGCCGCCGTCGGTGTAGACGATCGTGGACAGGGTCTCCCGGTCGTCCTCCGACCAGGCGCCGAGCAGCTGCGCCAGGCGCAGCACCGGCAGGATCCTGCCGCGGTACTGCACGACCTCGCGGCTGCCCACCCGCTCGACGGCGCTCACCGGGAACTCCTCCAGGCGGGTCACCATGCTCAGCGGGATCGCCACCCGGCGGTCCACCACGCGGGTGATCAGCAGGCGGTCGCGGCTGTCGTCCGCCCAGCGGTCGTCGTCGTTGCCGGCCACCTTCGCCGCGGCCCGCTCCACCGCACCGAGGTGCGACCGGCGTGCCAGCGACGAGACGTCGAGGATCAGGGCCACCTCGCCGTCGCCGAGGATCGTGGCACCGGCGTAGGAGCCGACGTCCTTGAACCGGGCGGCGAGCGGCTTGACCACGACCTCCTCGGTGTTCAGCACCCGGTCCACGACCAGGCCGAACTGGTGGCCGTCGCCCTTGAGCACGGCGACGTAGATGTCCTGGTCGGGCCCGACGGCCTCGCCGCCGAGGGCGTTGGTGAGCCGGATCAGCGGGAGCAGCTTGCCCCGCAGCCGGTACACGGGCGCACCGGAGACGTACTCGACCTTGCCGCCGGACTGGCTGTCGACGTAGACCAGCTCGTGCACGGCCATCTGCGGGATCACGTACCGCTTGCCGCCGTTCTCGACGATCAGCGCCTGTACGATCGCGAGGGTCAGCGGGATGGTCAGCCGCCAGGTCGTGCCCTTGCCGGGCACCGACTTCAGGTCGACCGCGCCACCGATGGCCTCGAGGTTCGTCCGGACGACGTCCATGCCGACACCGCGGCCGGAGACGTTGCTGACCTTCTGCGCGGTGGAGAAGCCCGGCCGGAACACCAGCTTGAGGATCTCGTCGGTGTCCATCGCCGCGAGCTGCCCCTCGGTGATCACGCCGCGCTTGACCGCCGTCGCGCCGACCTTGGCCGGCTCGATGCCGGCACCGTCGTCGGTCACCTCGACGATCACCTGACCGTGCTCGTGGTAGGCACGCAGCAGCAGCGTTCCCGTGCGGGACTTGCCGGCGGCCTCCCGCTCCTCCGGCGGCTCGACGCCGTGGTCGACGGCGTTGCGCACGAGGTGGGTCAGCGGATCCTTCACGGCCTCGAGCAGGCTGCGGTCGAGCTCGGTCTCCGCGCCCTCCATCACCAGCTCGACCTCGCGACCGCAGGCCTTGCTGAGGTCGCGGACGACCCGCGGCAGCTTGGACCAGAGGTTCTTGATCGGCTGCATGCGCGTCTTCATGACGTTCTCTTGCAGCTCGCTGGTGATGATGTTGAGCCGCTGCGCGGTACGCGTGAGCGTCTGCTCGTTGGCCGCCTCGGCCGCGCGCACCATCTGGTTGCGCGTGAGCACCAGCTCACCGACCAGCCGCATCAGCTTGTCGAGCAGGTCGACGTCGACGCGGATGGAGCTGTCGGCGACACCGCGCTTGCTCGTGCTCTCCATCTCGGCCGGGTCGGCCGCGGAATCGGCGGCCGGTGCGGCCGGTGCCGGCGCCGCGGCGGGCTCGGCGACCGGCTCCGCCACGGTGGCGACCGGCTCTGCCGCGGCCTCGACCGGGGCGGGCTCCTGCGTCGGCTCCGCCACGGCGGCGGGTGCGTCGGCGACGGGCGCGTCCTCGACGGCGGCATCGGGAGACGCGTCGGCGTCGGCCGGGGGCTCGCCGGTCATGCAGGCGTGCACCTCGTCGACGACGGCCTTGATCTCCACCTCGCCCTCTTTGCCCGTGCGTTCGATCTCGCCGAGGAGCTCGCGCACCACGTCGATCATGAGTAGCAGCACGTCGGTCGACCTGCGGTCCAGAACCTGGGTGCCGTCCCGCAGCCGGGCGAGCAGCGACTCGCCGGCGTGGGTCACCTCTTCCAGGCGGTGGAACGCGAGGAAACCGCTCGTGCCCTTGATGGTATGAATCGTTCGGAAGATGCTCGCCAACCGGTCACGCGCGGTTGGCTCCTGCTCGAGCGCGATCAGATCGCGGTCGAGCTGGTCAAGGTTCTCATAACTCTCGACCAGGAACTCCTGAACGATGTCCTCGAATTCGTTCACCAGACCCTCCATTTCAGGCTGACCCGTCGATCGGCACGTGGACCGGTGAGCTGAGGGATTCGTCCTCCGGAGGAAGGTCCCGGTCCGGCGGTGTCCCCGGTCGGGACCTTCGCCCCTCCGCACGCGGTGCCACCGGCCCTGCCCGCGACGCGCCCGGCGAACGACGCTGGTGGTGGACGAGAACGGTGGACGAGAACAGCGTGAGGAGGCCGACATGAGCACGGCGGTGATGGGGCTCGACGAGGAGATCCGCGAGCGGGTGGAGCGGGCGGTCGCCGCGGCGGCGCCCGCCGAGCACGCGGTGGTGACGGCCTCGGTCGACCGCGGTGTGGTGCTGCTGGTCGGCCGGGTCGAGTACCACGCGACCCTGCCGGCGGTCGAGCGGGCGGTGCGTGCGGTTCCCGGTGTCGTCGAGGTCCGGAACCGGATCGGCTACCTGTGGGGCGACGGCAGCGGCCGGGGCGCCTGAGCGGCCGGCGCGAGGCCACCGCTGCGTGATGGCGGTGGCCCCGGCCACCCGGTCGGGTGGTCCCTCGGGGTGGCGTGGCGGTGTGGGCCGTTCAGAAGCCCTCCGCACGTGCCGATGCCCACCGTGATGAGCGAGCGCGAGCGACCCGGACCGAGCGCGCTGTCCGGTCGGACCCGTCCAGTGCCGGCGTGAACCGTTCCAGCGGTCTGCTGAGCCGTCGTCCCGTCCGGTGGCAGCTGCGGGTGTTGGTGACCGCGGTCTGCGTGTTCATGCTCCTCGCCTGCGGTGCGACCGTGTACTCGCTGCTCGCGCAGAGTGCGACGGTCACCCAGCTCACCACCGTGATCGGTCCGGCCCGGGACGCCAGTGCCACCGTCCTGCAGGCGATGACCGACGCGGACAACGCGCTGGCGACGGCCCAGGCCACCCGGAGTGCGGCGCCGGCTGAGCGGCTCGCGGCCGCGCGTGAGCGCGTGGGGGAGGCCCGGCGTGTGGCCCGAGACCTGCTCGCGCACCCCTCGCTCGGCGAGCGGGACCGCGAGGCGTACCGCCGGCTCCAGGACGAGCGGGACCGGGCGCTCACCGCGTGGTGGGACTACGCCGACGACGCGTTCGCCCGCGTGGCCGCCGGGCTGCCGGTCGACGCGACCACCCGCGAGGTGCTGCTCGACCGCTTCCGGGCCGAGCACATCGCGCTCACCGACAAGCTGGTGGCCAACCGCGACGCGCTGCGGACCGCCACCCGCGAGCTCGTCCCGGACGCGACGCTGGTGACGCTGGGGGCGACCGGGCTGGTGCTGGTCGGCGTGATGCTGGTGGCCAGGCGCACGGCCCGCTCGCTGACCGTGCCGATCGCCGGGCTGCGCTCGGTCGTCCAGCGGATCGAGGCCGGAGACCTGTCCGCGCGGGCCGACGCTGGCGCCGGCGCGCGCGAGGTGCGGGATCTGGCCGCCGCGTTCAACACCCTCGCCGCCGACCAGGCCGAAACGCTGCGCCTGCACGAGGTCGCGCTCGAGGTCGAGCTGACCGTCCGCGCGGTGTCCACGGTGCGCGAGGCCATCGAGGCGGTGTGCGCCTCGATCGGCCCGCCGCTCGCCGCCGACCGGGTGGTGATCAGCCTCGTCGACCCGAGCGGCGAGATCGTCCGGTCCACCCAGTGGCACGTCGAGGGCCTGCCCGACTTCCCGCCGGACGTGAGCCCGTACGCCGGACCGGTCGCCGAGGAGCTCTGGCGGCGGTCCACCTACCTCGCCGTCGCCGACGTCCGCGCCGAGGGCGTCAAGCACGACCCGCGGATCGCCCCCTTCCGCCGCGAAGCCGACACCCGCGGCCTGCTCGTCGTGCCGATCGGGCTCGCCGAGCGCCCGCTGGGCACGATCGCGGTCAGCGACGGCACCGGGCCGCGGGCATGGCGAAGCGCGCAGATCGCGTTGGTGCACCACGTGGCGGCCGCGCTCGCGCACGCGATCGCCGAGGTCGACTACCGGGAGCACCAGGCCCAGCACGTCGCCCGGCTCGAGCGCCTCGACCGGCAGAAGGACGACTTCCTGTCCACGGTCAGCCACGAGCTGCGCACCCCGCTCGCGTCGATCAGCGGCTACCTCGAGCTGCTGCTGGACGGCGACGCGGGGGAGGTCACCCCCGAGCAGCGGCACATGCTCCAGGTCATGGAGCGCAACGGGGTCAGGTTGCGAGCGCTGGTCGAGGACCTGCTCGCGATGAACCGCGCGGAGTCGAGCCATGTCCGGGCGGACACCGCGGTGGAGCTGGCCGGGGTCGTGGGCGCCACGGTCGAGGAGCTCCGGCCGCTGGCCGAGAAGAACGGGGTCGGGCTCGAGCTGAGCCTGGGCACCGATCCAGGGCCGGTGCTGGGCGACCGGGAGGACCTGCAGCGCGCGGTGGGCAACATCGTCTCGAACGCGGTCAAGTTCACCCCTCGGGGCGGCCAGGTCCGCGTCTCCCACACCGGCGACCCGGCCACCGGCGAGGTCGTCGTCACCTGCTCGGACACCGGGATCGGCATCCCCCGGGCCGACCTGCCCCACCTGACGACGCAATTCTTCCGGGCCGGCAACGTGGCGGGCGACGTGGTCCCGGGGACCGGGCTGGGGCTCGCCATCGTCAAGGCCGTCGTGGACGCGCACGGTGGGCAGCTGACGGTCGACTCCACCGAGGGGCGCGGCACCGTCGTCACGCTCCGGTTCCCCACGCTGGCCCCCGTCACCGCGAGATCGTCCGAAGTGCACACTCCGTGACCTGGCGTTACGGTTCGGCGAGACGTTCGGAGGGAGGGCAAGGGTGGCGCGGGTGCTCGTGGCGGAGGACGACCCCGACCTGCGGGGAATGATCGAGTTCAAGCTGGCGTCCGCCGGCCACGAGGTGACCGTCGTCGCGGACGGCGACGCGGCCATGACCAGCGCCAGGGCGGCCCCGCCGGACCTGGCCGTGCTCGACGTGATGATGCCGGGCATGTCGGGAATCGAGGTGTGCGAGGCGCTGCGGGCCGACCCGGTGACCGCCGCCACGCCGATCATCATGCTGACGGCCAGGGCGCAGAGCGCCGACGTCAGCCGCGGCCTCGCGGCCGGCGCCGACGAGTACCTCGTCAAGCCGTTCAGCCCGCGCAGCCTGGTCGAGCACGTGGAGAAGCTGCTCGCCGCGGCCGCCAGCTGACGTGCCAGCTACCGGTGGAAGCTGACGACGATCGCCGCGTTGCTCCCGCGCTGGCCGTGGGTGTCGCAGTGGTAGCTGGTGGCGCTGTGGCCCTGGACGGATCCCCAGCTCCGCCAGGCGCAACGGGTCGTCGTGCCGGTCCCGATCCGGAGGTCCGCGTGGAAGAAGAGGCTCCCGTGCAGGCCGAAGACCCAGACGGTCGCGTCGGTGACGGTGACGCCGTCCGGGGCGACGGTCGTGGTGATCCTGGCGAGGGTGGCACCGGTGGCGGTGACCGTGGCATAGCCGGTGCGCGTGGCCGGCACCGACACCGCCGCGGTGCTGGCCGGGGTGAGCCGCGGCAGCACGGCGGCCAGCGCGACCACGAGACCGACCACGGCGGCGACCGCGGCCGTGATCCGGCTCTTGCGGGTCGGCGCCATGCTGCTTCTCCCTCGCGCGGTCGACATGTCCTTCCCGGCATCGGTCGCCCGTCGCCCGGCATGAGGAAAAGCCGCCGATTTGTCACACGATCGGGTGCCGACGTTCAGGTCGGCGGAGCGGCCGCCGATCGGTTCCGGCGAGCCGGGCAGAACGTGACCGGCAGGGCGCGGCACCGGCCGCGGCCCCCCTACCTCCGCCGAGGAGTCACATTCATGAAGTCGCGCAAGGCCGTCGCCGTCCGTCGGGTGCTTCCGGTTCTCGCCGTCGCCGTCCTGGTTCTGCTGATCGGGCGCGCCGCGTTGGCCAGCAACAGCGTGGGCACGACCGTTGGTGGTTACGGCACCGGCACGGTCTCCGGCGCCACGGTGCAGAACGTCTCCTACACGTTCAGCGCCGACGGCACGACGATCACCGGCGCGAGCCTGAGCCTCACCGGTGACCTCACCGGCAAGGTCGTCGCGGCGGGCTTCAACTCCGCGGCCCTGTCCACCTGCGTGACCGGCACCTACACCGCCGCCACCAACATCACCACCGCGTCCTGCAGCGGGTTCGCGCAGAACACCGCGGCCGCCGGCACCCTCGCCGTCGCGGTCCGGCAGTAACACCTGGCATGCCGCAACCGCCGGGCACGGCAACCCACCGCATCAGGACGGTCGCGCTGACCATCACGTCGGCCGCCGTCCTGATCGCGATCGGGCTCCTCGTGCTCGGCGGTTTTCGCCTTGTCGTCACCCGCGGCGACAGCATGGAGCCGCACTTCTTCGCCGGTGATCTCGTCCTGGTCCACGAGCAGCCGCAGTACCGGGTCGGCGACGTCGTCGCCTACGACAGCCCGAGCCTGGGCATCACGATGCTGCACCGCATCGTCGGCGTGCGCGACGGCGGCTTCGTCACCCGGGGCGACAACAACGACTGGGACGACCCGGACCTGCTGACCGCGACGGACCTCAGCGGACGCCTGGTCCTGCGGATCCCGAGGGCCGGCGCCATGATCGAGTCGCTGCGCGGCCCGGTCGGCAGCATCCTCGTGGGGACGCTGTTCCTCGCGGTACTCGCGATCGCGTGGGGACAACGGTCGAGACGACGCAGACGGAGACGCCAGATGCCCCCGACCGGCCAGCACCGCGCACCCGTCGTGGCCGCGCCGCGCCGGCCGGCGCCGACCGAGCGGGGCAGGCGTTCCCGGGTTCCCGCCGTGCTGGTCGCCGTCGCGACGCTGCTCGCGGTCGCGGCGGTCTGGTCGGCGCCCCGGCCGGCCTCCGCCACCGCCCCGGTCATCCCGCAGGACACCCTCGCGGTGAGCTACGAGGCGGCGGTCCCGGCCGGCGCCACCTACCCGAACGGTCGGGTCGCCACCGGGGACCCGATCTTCCTCAACCTCGTGCGCACGCTGACCGTCCGCGCCGCGCACTCCGGGCCCGCCGCCGGCCCGGTGACCCTCACCGCCCGGCTCGAGCACCCGAGCGGCTGGCGCCGCCCCGTGCCGCTGTCGACCACGAGCGAGGACGGGAGCTCCTCCGCCACCCTCGACCTCGACGCGGTGTCGGCCACGCTGACCGGCCTGACCACCGAGACCGGCCTGCCCACCACCGGCGCGATGCTCATCGTGCTGCCCGCGGTCGGCTCCTGGTCCACCCAGGCGCGCTTCACCTTCGACGGCGTCCAGCTCACCCCCGACCCGGCCACGCTGACCGCGACCAGGCAGGCCGCGCCCACGGCGGCCGCCGCGCCCGAGACCGGCTACCGCGCGGTCCTCGCGCCGCTCGGCCGGCTGCTGCCCGACTGGCCGCTGCGCCTGGCCGCGACGTTCGCCCTGCTGGCACTCGGGGCGGTCGCGGTGTGGCTGCTCCGCCGGCCGGCGGACCCGCTGCGCGCGCACCGGATCGTCCCGGTCGCCGAGTACGCGCCCGGCGCGGGCCGCACGCTCGTCGAGCTGCCCGCGCCGGCCCCGCTCGCCCGCCTGGCCGAGGCGGAGAACCTGCCGATCTTCCGGTCCGAGACCGCGGCGGGCGTCGAGTTCTTCATCGACGACGGTGCGGTGGTCTACCGCTACCGCCCCGAGCCCGGCCTCGAGCCGGCCGCGCTCGGCTACTTCGCCGACAGGCTGGCGGCCGAGATCGTCGGTCGCATCGCGACCGAGTTCCGGGCGCCGCTGGCCACCATCCAGGGCTACACGGAGATGCTCACCGACGCCCCCAACGGGTCCGCGGTCCCCGCCCAACGCACCATGCTCGAGGCCATCGACCGGGGGGTGAACCGGCTGCACGAGCTGATCGACGACGTGACCGTCCTGGCCGAGCCGCCCAGCGAGTACCCGGACACGATCGAGGTGCGGGACCTGCTCGCCGCCGGCACCCGCCCGCTGGCCGAGGCCCTGCGCGAGCGCGACACGCGGCTCACGACCAGCCTGGACGGGGACGTTCCCCGGGTCGTCGGCGACCGGGAGAAGCTCGTCTGGGCGCTGGGTGAGCTGGTCGACGCCGCCTCCCTGGAGGTCGGAGCCGGCGGCCGGCTGACCGTCCGGGCCAACCGGGACGGCGACGAGGTCGTGCTGACGATCACCGGGCAGACCGCTTCCGGCGGGAACGGAGCCAATCCGGACCAGGCACCCCGCGACGGGCTGGCCGACTCCGTCGCCGTTGTGATCGTGGACCGCCACGGCGGGTCCGTCGAGCGGACCACGACGCCGACCGGGGCCACGATCACCGTGCGCCTTCCCGCGGAGACCCCCACCCGGACCCGGTGAGAGTCTGTCGAACCGGACGAGGACGACGCCCGATGTTGTGCTCCGCCACGAACTAGGCTGTCGAGCGAGCCCTTAGCGTCGGGAGGTGTTCGCCATGCCGACCTTCCGTCCGCACGCCAGCCTGCGCCGCGTGCTCGACGACCTGGGCGCGACCCTGTTGGAGCTCGTCCACGGCGACGTCGACCGCGTCGGCCAGCTCGGCGGCGTCGTCATCCACGACCCGCTGGAGGAGCCCGTACTGCCCCGGCACGCGCTCGTGCTCGGGATCGGGCTGCGGGACCCCGACGAGATCGCCGCACTGCTCGCGGAGCTCGGCCGCCACGACGCCGCCGGGCTCGTCCTGCGTGCCCCGGTCGTCGTGTCCCGCGAGCTCGCCGCGGCGGCCGCGGGCTCCGGGGTCGCGTTGCTCGCGCTGACCAGGGGAGCCTCCTGGGCGCAGCTCGCCGCGTTGCTGCGTGCGCTGCTGGCCGAGGGCGACGTGGGCGAGGTGGCGGGGGAGACGTTGGGCGGGATGCCGTCGGGCGACCTGTTCGCCCTGGCCAACGCGATCGCCGCGCTGATCGACGCTCCCGTGACGATCGAGGACCGCAGCTCGCGGGTGCTCGCGTTCTCGGGCCGGCAGGACGAGGCCGACCCCTCCCGGGTGGAGACGATCCTCGGCCGCCAGGTGCCGGAGCGGTACTCGCGGCTGCTGGCCGATCGCGGTGTGTTCCGCGAGCTGTACCGCAGCGACCGGCCGGTCTACGTCGAGCCGCTGCTGGAAGGGCTCGTGACGCTGCCCCGGGTGGCGTTGGCCGTCCGGGCGGGCGACGAGGTGCTCGGGTCGATCTGGGCCGCCGTGCGCGAACCGCTCAGCGAGGAGCGCACGCTGGCTCTGTGCGACGCGGCACGGCTGGTCGCGCTGCACATGCTGCGGATCCGGGCCGGGGCGGACGTCGAGCGCCGGCTGCGGACCGACCTGCTGAGCACCGCTCTGGAGGGCGGGGTCGGGGCGCGGGAGGCGCTGGACCGGCTCGGACTGGGGGACCAGCCCGTGGTGGTGCTCGCGCTCGCGCTCGTCGGCTCCGGGACGGACGCGGGGCTGGTCACCGAGCGCCAGCGGATCAGCGACGGCCTCGCCATGCACCTGAGCGCGGTGCACCCGCGGTGCGCCGCGGCCCTGGTCGGCGACGTCACCTACGGCCTGGTCCCGGTGAGCCGGGAGAGCGCGGCCGGCGAGCACGCCGCGGACGGGGCGGTGCGGGTGGCGGCGGACTTCCTGGAGCGGGTGGGCGACCGGGTGCGCGCGGTGGTCGGTGTCGGCACGGTCGCCCAGGACGCCGCCGGGCTGGTCGAGGCGCGGGCCAGCGCCGACCGTGCGCTGCGCGTGCTGCGTGCGGGCAGCGGGGACGGGCGCCGGGTCGCCCGGCTGGCCGACGTGCACGTCGAGGCCCTCGTGCTGGAGCTGCGCGACCTGGTCGCGGCCCGCGGCGACCGGCCGACCGGCCCGGTGGCGAAGCTGTTCGCCTACGACGAGCGGCACGGCACTCACCTCGTCGAGACCCTGCGCGCGTGGCTGGACGCCTTCGGCGACGTGGCCGTCGCCTCGGCCGCGCTCTACGTGCACCCCAACACGTTCCGGTACCGGCTGCGGCGCCTGGCCGAGGTCGGCGGGCTGGACCTGGCGGACCCGGAGGCCCGGTTCGCGGCGATGCTCCAGCTCCGCGTCGTCTCCCCACGGTGAATTGCCCACCGTCATGAATGCCCGCTTTTTGGCACATTCCGTCCGTGGAAATCCTTTTCTCTCGGTTTCCGTGTTCCTGGTAGCGCCAGCGTGAACACCGTATAGAGTGGACCGGCCCGTTCCCGGCTACTCCATTCGGTGATCCTTTTCGTATGGTCGTGAGGTGCCATGACGCGTCCGAGCAGGGCGGTACATCGGATAATCCTTGTGGTTGATGTTGAGGGGTTCGGCGATCAACGCCGGAACAATGCGGATCAGATGGCGGTGCGAGCGGCGTTCTACGGCGCGCTCAAGGAGGCATTTCGGACGGCCGACATTCCCTGGGAGAAGTGTGAGTACGAGGACCGCGGTGACGGCGCGCTGGTCCTCGGTCCGGCGGAGCTGCCGAAGGGCCCGTTCATCGAGGGCCTGCCCGGCGCGCTGCTCGCGGCATTGGCCGAGCACAACCGGACCAACCGGCCGCAGCGGCGGGTGCGGCTGCGGATGGCCCTGCACGCGGGGGAGATCAACTACGACGAGCACGGCGTGACCAGTACCGCGATCAACCTGGCGTTCCGGTTGCTCGACGCGGAGCCGCTCAAGGCCGAGCTGGCCGGCTCGCCGGACGCGCTCGCGGTCATCGTCTCGTCGTGGTTCTTCGACGAGGTCGTCCGCCACTCCGACGGCCTCGACCAGGACGACTTCACCCCGGTCCAGGCCAAGGTCAAGGAGACCGACGTCGGCGCCTGGCTGTACCTGCCCCGCCCGGCGCCCGCGGGGAGACCGGCGACGCCGGGACCGGCCCCCCGCCCGACCGCGGTCGGCCCGCGGCTGCTCGGCCGCGACCAGGAGCTGGCGCGGCTGCGTCGGGCCGCCGACACGGCGCGGACGGGGCGGTTCACCCTCGCGCTGATCACCGGCGAGCCCGGGATCGGCAAGTCCTTCCTGGCCGGTGCGCTGCGCCGGCAGCTCGCGGCCGAGGGCTGGACGGTCGCCTGGGGCAGCTGCCCGGACCGCGACGGATGCTCGCCCGGCCAACCCTGGACCGAGGTCCTGCAGTGCCTGGTGGGTCGCTTCTCGCGGGAGGACGAGGCCGAGCTGGCGCCGCTGCTGGACGACCACGCCACCCTGCGGGCGGCCGGGGACGTGCCGGCGGCCCGGTTCCGGCTGCGTACCGCGGTCTCCCACCTGCTCGGCGCGGTCGGGCGGGACGACCCGCTGCTGGTCGTCCTGGACGACCTGCACCAGGCCGACGGCGAGGGCCTGGCCCTGCTCGCCCACGTCGCCGAGGACCTCGACGACGTGCCGGTGCTTCTGGTCGGCACCTACCGGTCGACCGAGGTCGGCGAGCTGCTGGCGGAGACGCTGGCCACGCTCGCCCGGCACGGCCCGGAGGAGATCGGGCTGACCGGGCTGGACGTGGGCGGGGTGGCGGACCTGCTCGGCGAGCTGTGCACGCGCGCGCTCACCGGCGAGACGGTGGCGGCGATCGCGCGGCGCACCGAGGGGAACCCGTTCTTCGTCCGGGAGATCGCCCGGCTGCTGGAGAACGACGGGGAGCATGCCGCGGTCGGCGAGGTGCCGCCCAGCGTCCGGCACATCGTCCGGCGCCGGGTGGGTCGGCTGCCGGCCGAGGCGCAGGGCCTGCTGCGCCTGGCCGCCGTCATCGGTCCGGAGTTCTCGCTGGACGTCCTGGCGGAGGTGAGCGACCTCGACGAGGAGTCCCTGCTCGCGTGCGTGGACGCCGCGCTGGAGGCGGGACTGCTCGTCGAGCCGGCGCAGGACCGGTCGCTGCGTTTCGCCCACGCGCTGGTCAGCGAGACCCTGTACCACGATCTCTCGCGGCTGCGCCGGACCGGTCTGCACGCCCGGGTCGGGGCCGCGCTCGAGCGGCTGCGCCCGGGTGACGCCGTGGCGCTGGCCCACCACTTCAACGCCGCCCAGGCCCCGGAGGCCGCGGCGAAGGCCGCCCGCTACCTGTGGCTGGCCGCCGAGCAGGCCGAGCGGCGCTACGCCTACCGGGAGGCGGCCGGGTTCTGGCAGCAGGCGGTGCTGAGCCACGCCCATGCCCCGGACGCGGCCGCGTCGGACCGGTTCGAGCTGGTGATCGGCTCGATCCGTACGCTGGCGACGGCCGGCGAGCTCAAGTCGGCCCGGGACGCGCGCGCCGACGCGCTCGCCGAGGTCGTCGGGCTCGGCGACGCCGAGCTCACCGCCCGGGTCATCGTCGCCTACGAGGCGCAGGGGCTGTGGCCCCAGCACGGCTACGGGGTGGTCGACGAGCGGATCGTCGACCTGATCGACCACACGCTCACCCAGCTCCCCGCGGCGCTGGTCGACCTGCGGTGCCGATTACTGGCCTGCCTCGCCGTCGAGCTCGAGCAGGCCGACGACCCGCGCGGCGAGGCCGCCTCCCAGGAGGCCGTGGCGCTCGCGCGGCGCTTCGAGGACCCCACGTTGCTGGCCGCGGCGCTCAACGCCCGGTTCCGGCGTAGCTACTGGACCGCTGACCTGGCCGAACGGGAGACCATCGGCGCCGAGCTGCTGTCGCTGGGCCGCGAGCACCGGCTGGTCTCGGTGGAGGCCACCGGCCGGCAGGCGCTGATCCGCTGCGCCAGCGGCCGAGGCGACTTCGCCGCGTCCGACGAGCACGCCGCCCAGCTCGACCACCTCGCCACCACCTACGAGCTGTCCAACTCCTCGGCGATCGTGGCCTGGTACCGGGGGCTGCGCCACACCGTCGACGGCCGGTTCGACGCCGCGGCGCGGGCATACCAGCAGGCCGCGGAGCTCACCAGGCAGGCCGGGATGGGGGACATCGAGCACGGCGCGTTCCCGATCGCCTCGCTGTGCCTGGCCGTGTGGACGGGAAAGCTCGCCGACCAGGTGGAACCCTGCCGACTCGTCCACCAGCGCTGGCCCGTCGTGGGGGCCGAGGCCTACGCGCTCGCGCTGGCCGCCGCCGGCCGGATCGAGGAGGCCCGCGCGGTCGCGGCACCGCGTCGACCGGTCCCCAGGGACATCCGCTTCAAGATCGTGATGGCGTTGCGCGGACGGGTCGGGCTGATGCTCAACGACCAGGACCGGATCGAGGAGGCCTATGAGACCCTGCGCCCGGTCGCCGACGAGGTGGCCGGCGGCGAGTCGGGCGGCTACGCGGTCCTGTTCCCGATCGCCCAGCTGCTCGGCGACCTGGCCCTGCGACGCAGGCTCCCGCTGGCCGCCGTCACCCACTACGGGACCGCGACCGAGGTCGCGACGCGGGCCAGGGTCCCGGCCTGGGTCACCGCGGCGCGCGAGGCAAGGGCGAGGGCGCTCGCCGAGCACCGGCCGCGCCGCGCCTGGTGAGTCGCTGGTGGTTCGCCGCGTCGGTGAGTCTCAGTCCCGCGCCGAGTCTCAGTCCCGCGCCGCGAGCACCGGCTGGACCAGCTTCTGGATCTCGGGGGAGGGGGTGAGCCCGAGCTCGTCGCGCAGCCGCGTCCGGTAGCTGGCGTACTGGCGCAGCGCCGCGGCCGGGTTCCCGTCCGCGAGGTGCAGCTCGATCAGCCGGCGGTGGGCGCTCTCCCGCAGCGGGTCGCCCCGGACGGCGGCCACGGCCGTCTCGTGCGCGTGGAAGTGGTCGCCGTCGGTGCGGAAACGCTCGCTCAGCATCTCGAGCACCCGCAGGCACAGCTGCCGGAACCACTCGCGCTCGGGAATCAGCCAGTCGTCGGTCCAGCCGGGCAGCAGGTCCGTGGTCAGCAGGGTGAGCGGCAGGGCCGGGGACAGCCGGGGCCGGGTAGCCCCGGCCATCTCGGCCGCGAACCGACGGACGGCCGCGAGGTCGACGTCGACGTCCTGGGCGATGCTCAGCATCCCCTGGTTCGCGTTGACCAGCACGTTCGGCGGTCTGACCAGCCGCCACAGCGCCGAGCGCAGGCATGCGGCGGCCCGCCGCGGCGTGGTTCCCGGCCACAGGGCCGAGGCGATGGCGGTCCGTGCCAGCGGTGCCTCCTGCACCGCGAGGTGGGCGAGCAGGCGCTGCGAGCTGGGCGGGACGGGCACGTGTTCGTCGTCGACATGGAGCTGGAACCCGCCCAACAGCTGGACGGCGATAACCGGGGTCATGGGCGGTCCCTACGTTCGGGGTCTGTCTGGGCGCGGAGTTCCCTCGGAATCGACGGACCAACATTTTTCCCCCGGATTTCTGCCCCTCCCAGCTGGGAGGGAACGCGACGGTGACGCGCCCGTGCCGCCACCACGCGCCCGACGGTGCCAGCGCGGTCACGACCCCTCCCTAGCGTCCCGGTCAGCAAAGGAACCGAGCCAACGGGGAGTTGAGAGATGTTCAGGCACACGAGCCACCTGCAGTTCGAGGCCAAGCCGGAGAAGCCGGACGCGCACTACGCACGCAAGCTGCAGGAGCTGATCGGCGGCGCCTACGGCGAGATGACCGTCACCATGCAGTACCTGTTCCAGGGCTGGAACTGCCGGATGGAGGGCAAGTACAAGGACCTCATCCTGGACGTGGCGACCGAGGAGATAGGCCACGTCGAGATGCTCGCGACGATGGTCGCGCGGCTGCTCGAGGGCGCGCCCGCGGAAACCACCGCGGACATGGTGGACAAGGACCCTGTCGTCGCGGCCATCATCGGCGGGATGGACCCGCAGCAGGCGATCGTCAGCGGCGGCGGGCCCACCCTGTCCGACTCCAACGGCGTGCCGTGGAACGGGCGCTACATCGTCGCCAGCGGCAACCTGCTCGCCGACTTCTACGCCAACGTGGCGGCCGAGGCGCAGGGCCGGTTGCAGACCGCGCGGCTCTACAACATGAGCGACGACCCGGGCGTGCGCGACATGCTCAAGTTCAACCTCGCCCGGGACACCGCGCACCAGAACATGTGGCTCGCCGCGATCGAGGAGCTGCAGGAGGACGGGCTGGAGGGCGCCGTGGCGCCGAGCGCGCTGTTCGACGAGGAGCACAGCGAGCACGCCGGCACGATCTGGCACCTGTCCGACGGCACGCAGGGCAACCAGGGCCGGTGGGCCTCCGGGCCCACCCCGGACGGCATGCACGAGTTCAGCTACCTGCAGGAGACCGAGCCGCTCGGCGGCAAGGCCTCGGCCCCGGCGCCGGACCCACTGCTGTACGCGACCAGCCCGGCCAACCTCGGGCTGATCGAGAAGGCCATCAAGAAGCTCACGTAGTGCCCGAGGTGCCCGCCGGTCCTGGGACCGGCGGGCACCTCGTCGTCCTTCACCGGAGGTGATGTCCCGTGGTCAGTTCCCTCGCCGAGAGCGTGCCGACGCCCGTCGTACCCGCCCGGCTCCCCGCCGCGCGTGCCCGGCTGCGTGGCGTCGCCGCGCTCATGGGGCCGGCGTTCGTGGTCGCGATCGCCTACGTCGATCCCGGCAACTTCGCCACGAACATGGCCGGTGGCGCCGGCTACGGCTACCTGCTGCTGTGGGTGATCGTCAGCGCGAGCCTGATGGCGATGTTCGTGCAGTACCTCTCGGCCAAGCTCGGCATCGCCACCGGCAAGAACCTGCCGCAGCTGTGCCGGGAGAACTACTCGCGACCGGTGACCGGCCTGCTGTGGGTCCAGGCGGAGCTGGTCACGATGGCCACCGACCTGGCCGAGTTCGTCGGGGCCGCGGTCGCGCTGAACCTGCTGTTCGGCATCCCGCTGCTGCCCGCCGCGGGGATCACCGCGGTGGTCTCGTTCGGCATCCTCATGCTCGCGCCGCTGCGCCGCCGCCGCTTCGAGCAGGTGATCATCGGCCTGCTCGGGATCATCCTCGGCGGCTTCCTGTACCAGACCCTGCAGCTCGGTCCGCTCACCGACGCCGGGTCGGGCCTGATTCCGGGGTTCGCCGGCACCGACAGCGTGCTGCTGGCCACCGGCATGCTCGGCGCCACGGTCATGCCGCACGTGATCTACCTGCACTCCGCGCTCAACCAGCACCAGCACCGGGGTGACCTGGCCGACCGCCGCCGGGCGCTGCGCACGACCCGGTTCGACATCGCCGCCGCGCTCGGGCTGGCCGGCCTGGTGAACGTGAGCATGCTGATCGTCGCCGCCGCGGCGCTGCACGGCACGGACGTGCCCGCGGAGTCGCTGGAGGACATGCACGGCGGGCTGGGCACGACGTTGGGCGGCGGCGCCGCGCTGGCGTTCGCCCTGGCCCTGCTGGCCTCGGGGCTGGCCGCGTCCAGCGTCGGCACCTACTCCGGGCAGGTCGTGATGGAGGGCTTCCTGCGCCGGCGCATCCCGCTGACGCTGCGCCGCCTGGTGACGATGGCCCCCGCGCTGCTGGTCCTGGCCTCCAGCGCCGACCCGACCGAAGCACTGGTGCTCAGCCAGGTGATCCTGTCGTTCGGCATCCCCTTCGCCCTGGTCCCGCTGGTGCTGCTGACCCGGCGGCGCGACGTGATGGGGCCCATGGTCAACCGGCGGTCGACTACCGCCGTCGGGGTCGCTGTCGCGGTCGTCGTCTCCGGGCTCAACCTGTTCCTGCTGGCCAGGACGGTGCTCGGATGAGTACCGGAGTCCGGTCAGTCCCGAACGGTGTCCTGCGCTGCCAGCTCGCGCAGGGCGTCGGAGAGGGACTCGAAGGTGGGGATCGAGGCGGCGACGCCGCTCATCCGCAGCACGCGCAGCGCGAGGCGGTCGTCGGCGACGAGCCCGAAGCGGCGTCCCTCCGTGCTGGCCCGCCGCATCGCGGCGACCAGGACGCGCAGGCCCGCGACGGCGAGGAAGGCCACCTGGGTCAGGTCGACCACGGTCACCGGGGGCAGCGCCCCGCCCAGGGCCAGCGCCAGCTGGGGGGCGGAGCCGAGGTCGACCTCGCCGGTGACCCTGATGACGACGAGGTCCTCACGGAACTCGACGCGTCTGGTGCTCAGCGGGAGGCGATCCATGGGCTCGGGGCGGCTCGGTTGTCCTCGTAGCGTGCCGGGCCAACCCGGTGGTGGCGGTGGGGCGCCCGAATGGATGATCAACGGCGGTTCCAGCATACCTTCGGTAGTGCCCGGGTACGCCCAGCGGCATGACGACGTACACGCACTCGGCGGAGGCCGACATCGCGCCGAACGAGTTGTTCGGCTTCCTCGCCGACCCCCGCAACCTGCCGCGCTACTTCCCGCAGATGACCGCCGCGGAGCCGGAAGGCGGCGAGACCGTGCACGTCGAGGCCGAGGTCCACGGCCACCAGGTGAGCGGCGAGGCCTGGGTCCGCCCTGACGAGAGCGCCCGCCGGCTCGAGTGGGGCGCCGAGGGCCCCGACGACTACCACGGCGAGCTCAAGGTCGACGAGGTCGCGCCGGGCCGCAGCCGGATCACCGTGTCGCTGCACAGCGTCCGCGAGGCCGAGGGCGGCGAGGTCCAGAAGGGCCTCGAGCAGACCGTCGCCGCCCTGACCCAGGCGGCCACAGCCGACGCCGACGACGCCCAGCGCGGCGGCTGAGCCGCGCGATGTGGGGCGCCTGAGCCCTTCGTTCATCATCACCCGTTCACCATCACCGACCCCCGTCGCCTGGCGACGGGGGTCTTTCCGTGTTCGGCCGTTGACGGATGGGACGACTGTGTGCAACCTTCTAACTCAAGCTCTGCAAGAAATTTACTCAGCTGCGAAATTTCCTGATGGCGCTCTGGAGCGAGGGCAGCATGAAACAGAACCAGCTCGGTCGGCGGTTGGTCGCCGGAGTCCTCCTCGTCGCGGGTCTGCTCGTTCCCGGGCTTCCCGCCCCAGCCGCCCAGGTCGCGGCCGAGCCCCGCCAGGACAGCGAGGCGGCGGCAGGTGTCCTGCTCGACCGCACTCTCTCGGCGAGCAGCGCGGTGTCCGGCTACCCCGTCGCCAACGCGGGCGACGGCAATCGGGGCTCCTACTGGGAGAGCGCGAACAACGCGTTCTCCCAGTGGATCCAGGCCGACCTCGGCTCCGCGACCGGGGTGAGCCGGCTGGTGCTGCGGCTGCCGGCCCACTGGGAGGCCCGTGCCCAGACACTGACCGTCGGCGGCAGCACCAACGGGACCTCGTTCGGCACGCTCGCCGCCTCGACCCGCTACGCCTTCGACCCCGCGAGCGAGAACACCGTCACGGTCACGCTGCCCGGCACGAGTGTCCGCTACGTTCGGCTGACCGTCACCGCCAACACCGGCTGGCCGGCCGCGCAGCTCGCCGAGTTCGAGGTGCATGGCAGCGACCCCGGCGGAGACGTCCAGGCGCCGACCGCGCCCGGCAACCTGAGCCTCGCCCAGCCCGCCGCCGGCCAGGTGCGGCTGGCCTGGACCGCCGCCGGCGACGACGTCGGTGTGACCGCCTACCTCGTGTACCGCGACGGTGTGCTCGTCGCGACGCTGGGCGGCACGGTCCTCACCCACCTCGACACCCCGCCCGCCACCGCGACGGTGTCCTATGTGGTGCGTGCGAGAGACGCCGCGGGCAACGAGTCGCCGCCCAGCAACACGGTCACCCGGCCGGGTTCAGGTTCGGCCGGGCCGAACCTGGCGGCCGGCAAGCCGATCGAGGCGTCCTCGACCGTCCACAACTTCGTCGCGACCAACGCCAACGACAACAACGTCGCCACCTACTGGGAGGCAGGCGGGCACCCCTCGACGCTGACCGTGCGGCTCGGCGCGAACACCGACCTCAGCTCGGTCGTCGTCGCGCTCAACCCCGACCCGGTCTGGGGCCCGCGCACGCAGAGCATCCAGGTGCTCGGCCGTGAGCAGTCCGCGACCGGCTTCACCTCGCTCGTGGCCAGGGCCGACTACGCCTTCACGCCGTCGGTCGAGCAGAACTCGGTGTCGATCCCGGTCCAGGGCCGAGTCGCCGACCTTCGGCTGCAGTTCTTCGCCAACTCCGGCGCCCCTGGCGGGCAGGTCGGCGAGCTGCGGGTGTTCGGCACGCCGGCGCCCAACCCCGACCTGGTCGTGAGCTCGGCGGCCTGGACGCCGGCGGCCCCGAACGAGACCAGCCGGATCACCCTGTCCGCCACCGTCCGCAACACCGGTAGCGCGCCCTCGGCCGCGACCACGGTGGCCTTCACCCTCGGCGGCGGAGTCGTGGGCAGCGCGCCAGTCGGTGCGCTGGCGGCCGGCGCCTCGGCGACCGTCTCGCTGGAGGCCGGGACGCGGCCCGCGGGCAGCTACCCCCTCTCCGCGACCGTCGACCCGACCGACGCCGTGGTGGAGCAGGACAACGCCAACAACACCCACACCGCGCCGGAGCCGCTCGTCGTCGCGCCCGCACCCGGACCGGACCTGCTGGTCACCGCCGTCACCGCGAGTCCGCCCACCCCGGCCGTCGGCGAACGGGTCTCGTTCACCGTCGCGGTGCACAACCGCGGCACGAGTACGGCGGGCGCGACCGTCACCCGGCTCTCGGTCGGCGGGACGACGCTCGACACCGACACCCCGGCGGTCGCCGCGGGCGCGACGACGTCGGTCGCGGTCCGCGGCACCTGGACCGCGACCACCGGCGGCGCCTCGATCACCGCGACCGCCGACGCCACCGGCGCCGTCGCCGAGACCAACGAGGGCAACAACGCGTTCTCCCGCACGATCGTGGTCGGCCGCGGCGCGGCGCTGCCCTACGTCGAGTACGAGGCGGAGTCCGGGCAGTACCAGGGAACGCTGCTCGAGGCCGACCCGCTGCGCCCGTTCGGCCACACCAACTTCGCCAGCGAGTCCTCCGGCCGGCGCTCGGTGCGCCTGACCGGCACCGGCCAGTACGTCGAGTTCACCTCCACCGCGGCGGCCAACTCGATCGTGGTCCGCAACTCGATCCCCGACGCCCCGGGCGGCGGCGGCATCGACGCGACGATCAGCCTCTACGTCAACGGCATCTTCGACCGGAAGCTGACCCTCTCCTCCCGGCACAGCTGGCTCTACGGCAACACCGACGACCCCGAGGGGCTGACCAACACCCCGCAGGCCGACGCCCGCCGGCTGTTCGACGAGTCCTCCGCCCTGCTGGCCCGGTCCTACCCGGCCGGCACCCGGTTCCGGCTCCAGCGCGACGCGAGCGACACCGCGGCCTTCTACGTACTGGACCTGGTCGACCTCGAGCAGGTCGCCCCGCCCTCGTCCCAGCCGCCCGGCTGCACCTCGATCACCCAGTACGGCGCGGTTCCCGACGACAACGGCGACGACACCACTGCCATCCAACGGGCCGTTACCGACGACCAGAACGGGGTCATCGGCTGCGTCTGGATCCCGCAGGGACGGTGGCGTCAGGAGCAGAAGATCCTCACCGACGACCCGGACAACCAGGGGCAGTACAACCAGATCGGCATCCGTGACGTCACGATCCGCGGTGCCGGCATGTGGCACTCCCAGCTGTTCACGCTGACCGAGCCACAGAACGCCGGCGGGATCAACCACCCGCACGAGGGCAACTTCGGGTTCGACATCGACCGCAACACCCAGATCTCCGACATCGCGATCTTCGGCTCCGGCCGGATCCGGGGCGGCGGCGGGGCCGAGGGCGGAGTCGGGCTCAACGGCCGGTTCGGCACCGGGACCAGGATCACCAACGTATGGATCGAGCACGCCAACGTCGGCGTCTGGGTCGGCCGGGACTACGACAACATCCCGGCGCTGTGGGGTCCGGCGGACGGGCTGGAGTTCACCGGCATGCGGATCCGCAACACCTACGCCGACGGCATCAACCTCACCAACGGGAGCAGGAACTCGCGGGTGTTCAACTCCTCGTTCCGCAACACCGGTGACGACTCACTCGCCGTCTGGGCCAACCGGTACGTCCGCGACCCCGCGGTCGACATCGCGCACGACAACCAGTTCGTCAACAACACGATCCAGCTCCCGTGGCGCGCCAACGGCATCGCGATCTACGGCGGGTACGGCAACCGGATCGAGAACAACCTGGTCTTCGACACGATGAACTACCCGGGCATCATGCTGGCCACCGACCACGACCCGCTGCCGTTCTCCGGGCGGACGCTGATCGTCAACAACGGCCTGTACCGCTGCGGCGGCGCCTTCTGGGGCGAGCAGCAGAAGTTCGGCGCGGTCACGTTCTTCCCGCAGACCAGGGACATCCCCGGCGTGACGCTGTCGGACACCGAGATCGTCGACTCCACCTACGACGGGATCCAGTTCAAGTCGGGCGGCGGGAGCGTGCCAGGGGTCGCGATCACCAACGTGCGAATCGACGACTCCAACAACGGAGCGGGAATCCTCGCCCAGAACGGTGCCCGCGGCAGCGCGACGCTGACCAACGTCACGATCACCAACTCGGCGACGGAAGACATCGTGATCGAGCCAGGCTCGAGCTTCGTGATCAACGGTACTTGATGGTCGCTTCCGCGACTGCGCTGAGTCACCGTCTTCCCTCCTCACGTCCTCGGCGCTGGCGCGCCTGCGGGCGCTCCTCAGTCCAGACGGTGCCCGCTCCGCCGCTCCCGCTCCTTGTGGTCTGGACCACCTTGTGGTCCAGACCATACACTGGAGGTTCGATTCCCTGCTGGCACAAGGAGTTGGGCCGATGAGGGCAACACGGCGAGTTCTGGCGATCCTGTCCGCCGCGGTGGCGGTGTCCACGGTGGTCACCACCGGAGCCGGGGCGGTACCCGCGGGAGCGGAAACGAGCGACTGGGAACGGATGCTCGCCCAGCAACCGCTCGTCCGCGCGGCCGACGTGATCCAGGCCGAGGTGCGCCGCGGTGCCCACCCCGGCTTCGCCGGGATCTCGCTCGCCGAGGACCACGTGGACCTGTGGTGGAAGGGCGCGGTCCCGGCGCGGGTGCTGGACGCGGTCGACCGGGCCCGCACCCGCGCTGCCGTGGAGATCGAGCCGGCGGCGCACTCGGAGGCCGAGCTGCGAGCGGCCGCCCGCGGCCTCGCCGCCGCTCGCGGACCCGCCTCACCGGTGCACGCGATCAAGATCCCGGCCGACGGGAGCGGTCTCGTGCTCGGCACCACCTCGGCCGCCGCCGCCCGGGCCGTCGCGCCGGCTGTCGACGTTCCGGTGCGCGTCGTGGTCGAGGAGCCGTTGGCACCCGTGTCCCGGCAGAACGACGCGCCGCCGTGGAAGGGCGGTGCGACGATCGTGCTGGGCAATGCGGCCTGCACGTCCGGGTTCGCGGTGCGCAACGGGGCCAACCAACGCTTCCTGCTCACCGCCGGCCACTGCGGCAACCCCGGCGTGCGCGTGACCGACCCGACCGGCGAGTTCATCGGCAACGCCGGCAGCAAGCACGGCGACCACGACATCATGCTGGTCCCCACCGGGAACGTGGTGAACCAGCAGTACGTCGGCGGCGGCGACAGCAACAGCCTGGAGACCGTGCGCGGCTGGGGTGACGTCTACGTCGGGGAGTACCTGTGCCAGTCGGGTGTCACGAGCGCCAGGGAGACCGGCGGCCCGGTCTGCAACATCAAGGTGCTGTTCTTCTACGCCGACCGCGAGGACCTGGTGGAGGGCGAGCAGATGAACGGCCAGCAGGCGGCCCGGCCAGGTGACAGCGGCGGCCCGGTCTACGGTCCGGCCTCCGGCGGCGGCGTGATCGCCAAGGGCACGACGACCCGGGTCGCCGGTGCCCGCATCGGCTTCCAGGACTTCCGCACGGCCAACCGGGACTTCGGGGTCTACATCCCGCTGTGAGTCCGCCGGTCACCGGGTGGCGTCCTCGGTGGCCGGGACGACCAGGTCGGTCACCAGGTCGGTCACCAGGTCGGCCAGCAGGTCGCCGATCAGCGCCGCGGCCTGCCGGTGTGCCTCGGCGGGGCGGCCGAACGGGTCCGGGACCGCGTCCTGCTCGGCGGACACCGGCGGGATCATGCCCCGGCGACCGGCGGCGGTGGCCACCGCGGCATGCAGGCGGGCGACCGGGTCCTCGCGCACCCGGAGGTCCACACCGGACAGGAGGCGGTGCAGCTCGCGGAGGCAGAAGGTCCGGCCGAGGGCCTCCGGGTACAGCTCGACGACGTGGGCGCGGTGCCGGCGTTCCGCGGTCAACACCACGTCCGCGCCGGCCAGCATCCGCTCGTCGACCTGGCGTGCCACGTGCGCGTTCACCCGGGCACCGGGGACCCCCCGGACGGCGAGCTCGGCCCTGGTCAGCGGGTGCACCCCGGCCCCGGTCAGCGCCGCGCACCCGGCGCTGGCCACCGACACCCTGGCCGCGGTCGCCGGGGGAAGCGCCCGGTCGAGCAGCCGACGGGTGAGCAGCTCGGCGAACGCCGACCGGCAGACGTTGCCCGTGCAGACGAACAGGATGTCGAACAGTGCCGCGCTGCCCGCCTCCCCGGATTTCTCCCTGTCGGTCGCCGTGGGATGCACGGGTGCGGTTGCGGCACGTACTTGTGGCCGGGTTGCGTCACGTTCCCCTGAGGCGGGGGTTGGGGAGGTGGACAGGAGGTGTCTCATGGGGGGCTGCCGTCCAGCAGGTCGGCGGCGTTGTCGGCGAGGTAGGACGGGATTCGGTCGTGGTCGAGTGCTTGCCACAGCCGGGTGCCGCGCTGCTCGTCGAGGTAGACGACGGACTGGTCGCCGGCCCGGCCGGTGCGGGTCACCGGCGCGGTCAGGAACGTGACGTTCGGCCCGCGTAGGTGGCGCAGGTCGAGGGCGAGCGAGCGCAGGTCGCCATTGCTCAGCGTGTCGTCCACCGCCACCCAGCCGGACACCGCGTCCAGCAGGTCGAACAGGCGCATCGGCTCGCTGAGCAGCTCGGCCGACCCGGCCCTGGCCAGCAGTGCCCGCAGCGCGCTCTGCTGGCGCAGCACCCGGTCGAGGTCGCCGCGCGGCAGACCCTCGCGCTGCCGGACGTAGGCCAGCGCCCGCCGCCCGTCCAGGTGGTTGACCCCCGCGTGGAAGGGGATGTCGCCGAAGGCGGTGTCCTGGGCGACCGCCACGTCGATACCGCCCACCGCGTCCACGACTGCCTCGAACCCGGCGAAGTCGACTGTCGCGAAGTGGTCGACGCGGACCTGGGTGAGCGCCTCTACCGTGCGGATCGCGAGGCTCGGGCCCCCGTAGGCGTAGGCGGCGTTGATCTTGGCCATGCCGTGGCCCGGGATCTCCACCCAGCTGTCGCGCGGGATCGACACGACGACCGCCTCGGTACGGGCCGCGTTCACCCGGACCAGCATGAGCACGTCGCTGCGCCGCGCTCCCGGGCCGGACCCGGTACTCGGCTCGGGCGCCAGGGAGTCCGTGCCCGCCAGCAGGAACGTGGTCGCCCGGCCGGCGAGCCCGGCCGGCTTCGGCGGGCGCTCGCGCGGGTCGAGCGGGGCGAACACCGCCGGGATGCGCTCGACGTTCCCGGCCAGGCGGTCGCTGAGCACGTAGAGACCGCCGGCGGCGAGCAGCACGAGCGCCCCCAGCATCCCCACCGCCACCAGCAGGACCCGCCGAGCCCGCCGTGCGCGCCGGGACGGGGCCAGCCGGTCGTCTCCCCGGTCGTCCGGGTGGGTGCCGGAGGTCTCCCCGGGAGCGTCGGCGAGGGAGGCCATCAGCTCCTCGGCATGCCGGTCCGAGCGGGCTCCCGAGCGCGTCTCGCGCGTGGGTCGCCCGGCCCGCCGCCAGCTCACCGCGGCACGCCCTCGGTCGGGTCGGCCGCCCCGCCGGTGTGGGCCGGCTCCCGCGACCGGACCCGGCGGATCGGGGTGGTGGCCTCGGCGGTGCTCACCCGCCGGCGCTCGGTAGCCGCCCGGCGGTGCTCCGCGCCGCTCGCGGACCGGCGCTCGGCGCTCCCGGACCGGTGCAGGGCGCTTGTCCGCAGGCGCAGCAGGCGCCGCAGCTGCCGCAGCGTCGACACCTGCTCCTCCTGCTCGGCCCGGGACCGGTAGGCGTAGTGGTAGTAGCCGTAGCTGCGTCCGCCGCCGGCCCGCGGGGTCATCGTGAGCACCGCGCCGAGCACCTTGGCCGACACGACGTTGAGCGCCGCCATCGCCGCCCGCACCTGCGCCCTCGAGGTCCGGCCGTGCCGCACGATCAGCAGCGCTCCGTCGTAGCGGCTGGCGAGCAGGGCCGCGTCGGTGACCGGCAGCAGCGGCGGGGTGTCCAGCAGCACGAAGTCGAACCGGCGGGACAGCTCGTCGAGCAGCTCCGCCATGTGCTGGGAGGCGAGCAGCTCACTCGGGTTGGGTGGCACCGGCCCGCTGGTCAGCACGCTCACCCCGGCCATCCCCCAGGGCTGGAGGACCTGGTCGAGGGTGGCCCGGCCGATCAGCACGCTGGTGAGCCCGGCCGCGCCCTCGAGGCCGAGGTTCTCCGCGATCCGCGGCCGGCGGAGGTCGGCGTCGACCACCGCCACCCGCTTGCCGGCCTGGGCGAGGGCGATGGCCAGGTTGCACACCGTCGTCGTCTTGCCCTCGGCCGGTAGCGAGCTGGTGAAGGCGACGACCTTGGGCGGGTGGTCCACGTCCACGAACTGCAGGTTGGTGCGGATCTGCCGGTAGGACTCGGCGCGGGGGGCGCCGGCGGGCTCGTGGACGATCAGCGGTCGCGCGGCGGTCTCGGCCGAGTAGGCCACCGTGCCCAGCGCCGGTGCCCCGGTGAGCTCCTCCATGACCTGGACCGACTTCACCGAGTTGTCCACCGCGTTGCGCACGAGCGCCGCGACCAGTCCGCCGACGAGGCCGAGCAGACCGCCGATGGTCAGGTTCACCCACGGTTGCGGGTACACGGGAGCGACCGGGAGGCCGGCCGGCTCGACGACCCGCACGGCGATGCTCGGCGCCGCGTCGCCGGCCGGCCGCTCCAGCTCCGCGACCAGCGAGGGGAACGTCTCCCCGACGGCGTCGGCGAGCTCCCTTGCCCGGCTCGGCGACGGGTCGGTGACCGTCGCGCTCAGCAGCACCGTGTCCGGCTTGCTCGACGCGGTGATGGCGTCGGCGGCGATGGTGGACCCGGTGCGCTCGGCGACGTCCGCGCGCAACCGTCCACTCGTGAGCAGCTGCGCATAGGACTTCACCTTCTGCTGCGACATCAGGCTGCCCTGGTAGGCACCGGTGGCGTCGTCCTGCTGTTCCTGGGCGGACACGAACATCACCACGGTCGAGGCGTAGACCGGGGTCACGCTCCAGGTGACGACGGTGGCGAGCCCCAGTCCGAGCAGCAGGCCGGCAAGCACGAGCCGCCAGCGCTCGCGCAGCACCTGTAGAAATCCCGACAACGTCACCGGCGCCCTCCGTTCGGCCGTACACATGATTCGGACGACCGACCCCCACCGCAACAGCGCCTGGCGGGTACTGATCGCACGATTGGGTGAAGTCCCACCGGAGAAACACGCGAACTCCCCGGCTGGGACGGCATGTCGGGGGACCACTCGATCGGGACGGACAGTCTGTTTGGGACGAACGGACGCCGAACCGCCCGCAGGCCGGCGCACTGTCACCGACGCCACGGCGGCGAGAACCGCGACGCCGGGGAGCGGGTTCGCCCGTTTGGATGGATTCGCCGGGACGTCGGTAGCCGGCTACCGGCCCGCCGTGGGGGTCTCCTCGTGGCGATAACCGGGCAATACGGCGAAGGTCCGGCCGGAACGGCATGTCGCGCCGCCGTGACGCCTCGCCCGTCACGGCTTGCGCTCGCGGTCGCCCCGGTCATGATTCGGACTAGGGCACGTCCTCAACCCGCGAGCACGGTCGGTGCACGCGCGGGGTCACCGGCTCGTTTCGAAGGGATCCTCGGCCATGCCAGGCAGGAGCCGCCGTCAGCACGCGCTCGCAACAGCGGCCATGGACGGGGCGGCCTGGGCTGTCGCCCTGCCCACGGCGAGCTGGGTGCGGTTCGAGCTCGATCTGTCCCACGTGGACGCGACCAGTCTGTCGGTCGCGCTGCTGGTCGTCCTGACAGGACAATGGTTGGGGGGTTGGGTCGGCCGGTTGTACAGCGGCCGGGACGCCATGGGCAGCCTGGAGGAGTCGGTCCAGCTGGCCGCGGTGGTGCTGGGCGCCGGCGGGCTGCTGCTCGCGGCGGACCTGGTCGCGCCGGCGCCGTTCCTGCCGCGGTCGGTGCCGCTCATCGCGACGCTGCTCACCCTCGTCCTGTGCTGGACCGTGCGGATGGCGCGCTGCCGGTACCGGGCACGGCGCTGCCGGCCGGACAAGCGGACCGCGCGCCGGGTGGTCGTCGTCGGTGCCGGAGCCAGGGGGGAGCGCATCGTGCGGGCGATGCTCGGTGACCCGGCGAGCGGCTACCTCCCGGTCGCCCTGGTCGACGACAACCCGGAGAAGCGGGGTGTCCGGGTCTGCGGGGTCCCGGTCCGCGGCACCCGCCGGGAGCTCGGCGCGCTGCTCTCGGTTACGGGTGCCGACACCGTGATGGTCGCGGTGCAGGGCGCGGGTGCGGGGTTGCTCCGGGAGGTCTCGTGCGTGGCCCGGGAGCGGGGCGTCGCCGTCACGCTCACCCCGCCGCTGTGCGAGGTCTTCCGGCCGAGGCTGGGCCTGGACCGGGTGCCCGCGCTCGACCCGGCCGACCTGCTCGGGCGCCGAGAGGTCGACACGGGCACGGCCGTCGCGGGCGAGGTGCTCGCCGGGCGGCGGGTGCTGGTGACCGGTGCGGGCGGCTCGATCGGGTCGGAGCTGTGCCGCCAGCTCGACCGGTTCGGCCCCGCCGAGCTGTTCATGCTCGACCATGACGAGTCGGCGCTGCACTCGGTGCGGCTGTCGGTGCACGGCAGCGCGTTGCTGGACTCACCCGACGTCATCCTCGCCGACATCCGCGACCCGGACTCGGTGCGCAGAGCGATGGTCGCCTGCCGGCCGGACCTGGTGTTCCACGCCGCCGCGCTCAAGCACGTGCCGACGCTCGAACGCTTCCCGCTGGAGGCGTGGAAGACCAACGTCCTCGGCACGCTGAACGTCCTCGACGCCGCGGTCGCCGTCGACGTCGCCGCGTTCGTCAACATCTCGACGGACAAGGCGGCCAACCCCACCAGCGTCCTCGGCAGGTCCAAACGGGTCGGCGAGCGGCTGGTGGCCCATGCCGGCACCCGGTCGGACGGCCGGTTCATCTCGGTGCGGTTCGGCAACGTCCTCGGCAGCCGGGGATCGATGCTGGTGACCTTCGCCGAGCAGCTGGCAAGGGGTGGGCCGATCACGGTGACCGACCCCGACGCGACCCGGTACTTCATGACGATCCCGGAGGCCGTGCGCCTCGTCCTGCATGCGGCGGCCATCGGGCGCTCGGGTGAGGCGCTCGTGCTGGACATGGGCGCACCGGTCCGCATCGAGGACGTGGCGAACCAGCTCATGCAGCTCGCCGGCCAGTCCACACCGATCGTCTACACGGGCCTGAGGCCGGGGGAGAAGCTGCACGAGGAACTGTTCGGAAGCGGGGAGTGGGGCGACCGCCCACTGCACCCGGCCATCTCCCACATCACCGTGCCACCGCTGGACCCCGCGCTGCTCGCGGAGATGGCACTGCGGGACGGGGAGACAGCGGCGATGTGCGGAGCTGTCGGTGAACAGGGGCCGGTGTCGGCCCCGGAACTGGGGAAGGCTCTATGAGAATCACGGTTACGGGCGGGGCCGGGTTCATCGGCGCGAACCTCTGCCGGGTGTTGCTCGAGCGGGGCCACGACGTGGTCGCCATCGACGACCTCAGTACAAGCCTGCCGTCCAATGTGGATGGTTTGGAGCTCGACCTGCGGGTCGGCTCGGTACTGGACGCCGCGGTACTGGCCTCGGCCTGCCGGGGCGCGGACTCCGTCGTTCACCTGGCGGCGGTCCCGGCGGTGACCCGCTCGCTGGAGAACCCGCGGCGCAGCCACGAGGCGAACGCCACCGGGACGATGTGCGTCCTGGAGGCCGCGCGCACCGTGGGCGCCCACGTCGTCGTCGCCTCGTCGAGCTCGGTCTACGGGTCCAACCCCACGCTGCCGCGCTCGGAGGACCTGGTCTGCATGCCGGCGAGCCCGTATGCGGCGAGCAAGCTGGCCGCCGAGTCCTACACGCTGGCCCACCGCGCCTGCTTCGGGTTGGATGCCCTGGCACTGCGGCTGTTCAACGTGTTCGGCCCGCTGCAGCGCGCCGACCACGCCTACGCGGCGGTGGTCCCGAGGTTCGTCCGCGCGGCGCTGCGGGGGGAGCCGGTCCCCGTGCACGGCGACGGCGAACAGAGCCGGGACTTCACGTTCGTGGACACCGTCGTGGCGGTGTTGGTCGAGAGCGTGGAGCGGCGGGTCGCCGCCGACCGCCCGGTGAACCTGGCCTTCGGCACCCAGACCTCGGTAAACGACCTGGTGGCGATGATCGGGGACCTGCTGGGACGGCCGCTCGGGGTGATCGAGGAACCGGCGAGACCGGGCGACGTCCGCCATTCCCGGGCCGCGGGCGACTCGATCCGCCGGCTGTTCCCGACCGTCGAACCGGTGCCGTTCGTGGCGGGTCTGCGGCAGACGATCGAGTGGATGGACTCGCTCGGGGAGACCGCGCTGACTGGTGCCGGGCGGCCACGGTGACCGTCGAGCGGTTGGTGGTGGTCGGCCAGGGCTACGTGGGACTGCCGATCGCGATGCGGGCGGTCGACGTGGGCTTCTCCGTGCTCGGCCTGGACCTCGACGAGTGGCGGGTCTCCGCCCTGCGCGCTGGTCGGTCCTATGTAGAGGACGTGACCCCTGCCCGGCTCGGCGCCGCGCTTGCCTCCGGGCGCTACCGTGCGACCGGAAACTACGCCGAGGTCGCCGGCTTCGACGCGGCGATCGTCACGGTGCCGACGCCGCTGACCGAGTGCCGACCCGACCTGACGTTCATCGAGGCGGCCGCGGTCGGGCTCGCCCGGCACCTGAGACCGGGTGCCACGGTCGTGCTCGAGTCGACGACCTACCCGGGAACGACCGAGGAGCTGCTCGTCCCGTTGCTCGAGGCCGGCAGCGGGTTGGTCGCCGGACGTGACTTCGCCGTCGGGTACAGCCCGGAACGGATCGACCCGGGAAATCCGGAGTGGACGTTCGTGAACACCCCCAAGATCGTCTCCGGGATCGACGCGGCGTCACTGGACGTGGTGCGCGCGCTCTACGGGCGGTTGGTGGACAGCACTGTGCCGGTCGCGACGCCCAAGGAGGCGGAGCTCGCGAAGTTGCTGGAGAACACGTTCCGGCACGTGAACATCGCGCTGGTCAACGAGATCGCGATGTTCGCGAGGGAGCTGGGCGTCGACGTGTGGGAGGCCATCGACGCCGCGTCCACGAAACCGTTCGGCTACCTGCGCTTCACCCCCGGACCCGGTGTCGGCGGCCACTGCCTGCCGATCGACCCCACCTATCTGTCCTGGCAGGTCCGCCACCAGCTGCGGCGCAGCTTCCGGTTCGTGGAGCTGGCGAACGACGTCAACGACCACATGCCGGACTACGTGGTGCAGCGGGTGAGCGGTGCGTTGAACCGTCGGCACAAGGCCGTCTCGGACAGTCGCATCCTGGCGCTCGGGCTGGCCTACAAGCGCAACACCGGTGACGTGCGCGAGTCACCGGCGCACCGGGTGGTGGAGCTGCTCACCGAGATGGGTGCCGTCGTCGAGGTTGTCGACTCCCATGTGGAGCCCCACCGGTGCCCACCGGGGGTGAAGACGGTGGAGCTGACCGAGGACGGCCTGCGGCTCGCCGACGCGGTCGTCCTGCTCACCGACCACGACGACCTGGACTACGGGCTCGTCGAGCGAGCCGCGGGACTGGTGCTGGACACCCGCCACCGGCTTACCGCCCGACACGTGGAGCACCTGTGAGGGCGACGGTCGTGCTGGTGCTCAAGACCAGCCGCTGTGCGCCCTGGGTCGTGCCGCAGGTCGAGGCGCTGCTGACCCGCGGGCACCGGGTGGTCGCCGTGCTGCCGGCGGGTGACGGCCCGGTCCGGCGCGCGCTCGGCGAGCGCGGCGTGCCGGTCGTGGACAGCGCGACCGACTTCGCGCTGCGGCCGCGTCCGTCCACCGCGGCCGCGCTGGTCCGGTTCCGCCGTCAGCTCCGCGCGCTCGGGCCCGATGTGCTGCTCTACCACCTCTACGCCTCGGCGCTGGCGACCCGGCTGGCGAGCGCGGGCTGGGGGGTGCCGAGGGTGCACATGGTCGCCGGGCCGCTCTACCTCGACTCGCCGCTCGTGCGGTCGGCCGAGCGGCTCCTGGCGAGGTTGGACACGGTGACGATCGGCGGCAGTGCCTTCACCGCACAGCGCTACCGGGAGCTCGGCCGCCCCGCGCGTGCCGTTCCCTACGGTGTGGACACCACCCGGTTCCGTCCCGTCGACGACCGGGAGACCCGGCAGCGGGTCCGGACCGGGCTCGGCGTCGCCCCGGGGGAGCTGCTGGTGGTGATGGTGTCCTATGTGTACGCGCCCAAGCGGCTCGTGCACCGGGGGCGGGGAATCAAGGGCCACGCCGAGCTGCTGACGGCGTGGCTGACGTTCGAGCGGCGGCACCCCGGCAGCCGCCTGCTGCTGGTCGGCGGTGGCTTCGACGAGGCGGGGGAGCGCTACCGCCGGGAGCTCGTCGAGCGGTACCACCCCGACCGCCACGGCGTCACCTGGCTCGACTCGGTCCCCGACGTGCGGCCGTACTACGCGGCAGCGGACCTGAGCGTCTCCCCGTCCCTGTCGGACAACCACGGCGCCGCCCTCGAAGCGGGCGCGATGGGCCTGCCCAGCATCGTCACCGACGCCGCGGCGCTGCCCGAGACCGTCGGCCCCGACTGCGGCTGGGTCGTCACGGCCGGCGACAGCGCCGCCCTGGCCCAGGCCCTGGCCCAAGCCCACGACGAACACCGCCACGGCCGCCTCGCCGCGCGCGGCGAGGCGGCCAGGGCCAGGGTCTGCGCCCACTTCGACGCCGCCAGCGCCGCCGAGTCGGTGGCCGACATCGTGGAGTCGGTCGCCCGGAACCGCGAGCCGTCGGTCTGGGACGGTGGGGCCGCGGCAGCAGACCCAGGGGCGCCGGAGGGCGAGCGCGCGGCATCGGTGTGGGACGGCGAGCCCGCGCTCCGGGACGCCGAGCCCTCGGCCCGACCGGAACCCGGGCCTGGCCCGCGGGTCGTCACGGTGCTCACCGAGGCGCGGCTGGGGCGGGACGCGGCCGGGCGGTGGGCCGCGGAGGAGCCGGCGCTCGGCGCGGACGCCTGGACGCGGTACCTCGCCGGTGGCGGGCGGCTGCGGATCGTCGCCAGGGCGCGTACCCGGCCGGGGAGTGCGGTCCACCCGCTGCCGCCGGGGGTCGAGGTCCTGGCGCTGCCGTACTACCTCGGCCCGGCCGGTCTGCTGCGGGTGCTGCCGCGGCTGCTCCCGGGCGTGTGCCGGGCGGTGCTCACGGCCGAGGTGCTCGTGCTCCGGCTGCCCGGCGCGGTGGGGCTGCTCGGCGCGCTCGCCGCCACCCTGGCTCGACGACGGTACGCCGCCGAGGTGGTCGGCGACCCTGAGCAGGTGCTCGCCGCGGGGGTGCTCGGCTCGACGGGGCGACGGGCGGCCGCCCTGGTCCACCGCGTCATGCGGGCCGCGGTACGGCGGGCCGCCGCGGTCCAGTACGTCACCGAGCAGGCCCTGCAGGGTCGGTACCCGCCCGCCCCCGGGGTGCCGACCGCCAGCGTGCCCAACGTGCGGCTGGCCGCGCCGGCCTTCCGCACCCAGTCCAGGGTGTGGCGGCCCGGTCCCGCCCTGGTGGTCACCGTGGGCAGCCAGGAGCAGCACTACAAGGGCCACGACGTGCTGCTGCGCGCCCTGCGCCGGCTCGCCGACCAGGGCTTGGCCGTCAACGGTGTGCTGGTGGGGGGCGGGCGCCGGCACACCGAGCTGGTCGCGCTCGCCGACGCGCTCGGCCTCGGCGAGCGGGTGCGGTTCACCGGACCGCTGCACGACCGCGCCCGGCTGGTCGAGCTGCTGGACCGGGCCAGCCTGTTCGCGCTGCCGTCGCGCACCGAGGGGTTGCCCCGTGCTCTCGTCGAGGCGATGGCCCGGGCGCTGCCCGCCATCGGCACCGCGGTCGGCGGCGTGCCGGAGCTGCTCGACCCGCGCTTCCTCGTCCCCCCGGACGACCACCGGGCGCTCGCCGACGGCCTGCGCACGCTGCTGGAGGACCCCGCGCTCTGGACCGAGCAGTCCGCCCGCAACCTCCGCGTCGCCGGGCGCTACGAGCTGGGAGGGCTCGAGGCGCGGTTCGCGGAGTGGCTGCACGAGGTCCCGGGGGCGCGGCCGTGACCACCGTCGCCGGGCCCGCGCCGCCCCGCCGGGCCGAGGTATCGCTGCTTGCCTCGGCCACCCTCGTCCAGGTCGCCGCGAACGCGGCCGCGGCGGTCGTGGCCACGCTCGCGCTCGGAGCGGCCGGGCGCGGCGAGATGGTCCTGGGAGCCAGCATCGGCGGGGTCTGCGCCCTGCTCGGCGGCCTGGGCTCCGGCTCGGCGCTGCGGTCGATCCTCCCCGCGACCTCGGCCGCGCGGCGCCGGTTCCTGGGTGGGTACGCCTGGTGCACCGCGGCCGGCTCGGTCTGGGCGGCGGGGCTCGCGGTCCTGGCGTGCGCCGGGTCGGCACCCCTGCTCGGCCCCGCCCTGTCGGCCCCCGCGTTCCTCGCCGCGGTCGGCGGGTTCACCGCGGTGCAGGTGGTCATGGCCCAGGCCGGCGAGGCCTGGTACGCCGACGGGGCCTTCCGCCGCGGCGGGACCTGGACGGCGGCCTGCGCGGGCGGCGGGCTCCTCGCGCTGACGGCCGCGGCGACGGTCACCGACCGCGCGGCCGCGCTGCTCGGCGCC
>NZ_MSIE01000094.1 GCF_001921205.1 Actinophytocola xanthii
ATCATGCACCATCACTCAGAAGAGCCATACGAGACACTGTCTTAGATGGCTGGGCTTACGTCCTGGATGAACTCGGGATCGTCTACGGCCCTGGCTTGTACCCCTTCCACCGACCGATGAGTCGATCCGAGCCGAACCCCGCCGCCCCGCTTCTGAACCAAGCTGTCGCGATCGGCAAGACCGAACCCACCGGTGTCCGGATCTCACCAAATGCCGCCAACTACTCGTGGCGCAACGAGTATGTGCGGCTGGTCCCGATCGATCACCGAGTGCAGGCCCGCATGGCCTTGTTCGTCCGCAAGCAGGGGCTCGGCGCGATGGTCCGCCGGATCACGATCGAGGTCGACCTTCGCGCCGGTCTCGTCACGATCCCCGAGGGGTGTCCCGACCCGCTCCGTAAGCAAGCCGACGTCAAGGGGCAACGCGTGCTGGACCTATTGACGGCAGCGCGCCGCGAACGTCGCCGACGCGCGAAAACCCCCACCGCGGTGCTCGGCTCCTGGGCGCAGATAGAGCAGGACAACTCATGACCGCAGAGGTATCGAACACCAACACCTCGGCCGGCACCGGGGACACCACCGTCGAACGCTGGACGTACGACGGTATGCGACTGTCCACAACGAACACGAAGCTCGCCGCATGGGTCGACCCGCACGGCGCAGAACTGTTCTACCGGCACAAGTCGGGGAACATCGTGGGCTGCTGCTACGACGTGCACCTACGCCGTGATCCCGACAACGGCCGCGTCACGATGTATGGCAGTCCAGTGTTTGTCGAGCCGAGCGATGACCGAGAGCTGGCCGCCCGGCTGGCCGCCGAGGAACGCGCCTGCGAGCAGGAACTCGCGGTCATCCAGCGTCAGCGCAAGGCGAAAGCCAGCAACCCCCTCGACGCCAAGATCGAGGAACTCGCGCTGTTGGTGAAGAAAGTCCCCGCACCGCAGCGTGCCGGGCTCACCGCCTACATCCTGCACAAGCTGATCCGCGCCTGGTAGCCACCACGCAGGCCTGCTCCGAGGCGGAGCCGTCCCGGCCCTGCTGGAACAGCCGCAGAGAGGCAGCAGCGGCCCTGGCGCGTCCGCCCTGCCCGCACTGCCAAACCAAACCAGCGAGCCAAACACCGCATCATGATTCCCTTTTGCAAAGGAGTGTTGTATGGGTGCCGTTCTTGAGAAGACTGCCGAGCCGGTGGACAGCGCCGTAAGTTCCGCCGTCGGCCCCAGCGTCGATGAGGAGATCACCAGCCCTGCCGGCCACGATGGTGACGACCGAGACGTTGTGGTGGCCGACGTGGAGCAGGGCTCGTCGGGTTCGTCGGTCGAGGCGGCGGGTGAGGACGAGTGGTACACGGTCGTCTGGGTGCCGCCAGGTTCGTTGATCATCGGACCGAACGTGCGGCAGGAGAACGCCACCCCGGACAAGGAGGGTGTGCGTGACATCAAGAAGCGGGGTGTGCGTGCGCCGATCCTGGCCTACCGGGACGAGTCCGGAAACCTGGTCGTGACCGAGGGGCAGATGCGCACGCTGCAGGCCCTCGAGGCTGGTCGTGAGAAGGTGCCGGTGTGGGTGCAGCCGCCGCCGTCGGCGGACGAGAAGGCCGCGACGATCGACCGGATCATCAACCAGCTCGGCGAGAATGATCACCGGACGCCGATGACCCGCGGCGACGTGTTCCGTGCGCACCAGCAGTTGCGGTTGCTCGGGCTGTCCGCGACGGCGATCGCGCGGCGCCGGAGCCGGTCGAAGCGGGTGATCGAGGACTCGTTGCGGGTCGGGGAGAGCGAACTGGCGTCCAAGGCGGCCGACAAGTACGAGCTGACGCTGGAGCAGGCGGCGGTGATCGCCGAGTTCGAAGGCTACGGCGATCTGGAGACGGCCAAGGAGCTGATCCTCACCGCGGTGGAGAAGCCGAACAACTTCGCCGTGCTCGCGCAGCGCAAGCGCGACGACCGCGCCGAGGAAGAGCGGCTCCAGCAGTCCGAGACCGGGCTCGTGAACGAGCTCACCGCTGCCGGGGTCACGGTCTTCGACGAGTCGATCTCGACCTGGTCCGGTGACGCCCGCTCCCTGGACCGGCTGCGCCCAACACCTGACGACGAGTCCGGCACCGAACTGACCGCTGACGCGCACGCCGATTGCCCCGGGCACGGCGCCTGGATCGGGTACGACTACGACGACAACGACGATCGGATCGCGGTCCCCGTTTACGGATGTGCTGACTTCCGGGCACACGGCCACGCCCTGCTCTACGCGCCGGCCGGTCAGGCCGAGCACGGCACCGGGTCGACGGCAACGTTCGACACGGCCTCCAGCGACGACAGTGACGGCGAGGGGGACGCCGCGTCGGCCGTGGCGCGGGCGGCGCTGGAGCGGGAGAAGGCCCGGATCGAGCGCCGGTGGGTGCGGGAAAACAACAAGAACTGGGACGCCGCGGAAAAGGTCCGCCACAAGTTCCTGGCCGACGTCGCCCGACGCAGCAGCGCCCCCAAGAACGCGCGGAAGTGGCTGGCCCAGCAGAAACTCGACGGCTCCCACGCACTCCGCAAGGCGATGGAACGTCGCCACGGACTCGCGCACCGCCTGCTCAAGCTGCCCGAGCCCGGCTACGGGCAGCGCAGCGAACTGATCACCAAGATCGCCAACGCGACCGAGGCCAAGGCAACCGTCTGGGACCTGTACCTGACACTCGTGGCGATGGAAGAAAGCCTCCAACGGGACTCGTGGCGGCGCCCGATGGGCACGGACTCGGAGTACATGTCCATGCTGCTCGACCTGGGCTACGAACCGCATGACGTTGAGCGGAAGGTGATCACGCCGGAGAGGATCGAGGACGTGATCGCCGCACACCTCCCCCACCACGCAACCCCCCACACCCACGAGGACACTCACGAGGACACTCACGAGGACACTCACGAGGACACTCACGAGGACACTCACGAGGACACTCACGAGGACACTCACGAGGACA
>NZ_MSIE01000095.1 GCF_001921205.1 Actinophytocola xanthii
CACGAGGACACTCACGAGGACATCGCGGTGGGCGAGCCTGACAGTCCCGTCGTCGACCTGGACGACGTCGCCGACGGCCCGCCGGCGGGTGAGCCGGAGGACGGTGAGGCGATCGCCGACGGCGACCTCGTTGACGGCGACCTCGTTGACGGGGATGGCCTCGTTGACGGCGACGTTGTGGATGACCTCGTCGGCGCGATCGAGGCGCTCGGTGGTGCGGCCGGTAGGGCAGACGGTTCCGGTGAGGACGTGGATCGTGTGGACGTCGCCGCTTAACGCGGTTCGCCGCGCGCCCTGACGTACACGAACCCGGTGGCCGGAGCGCGAAACCCGCAGGGTTTGTGGCGCTCCGGCCACCCCGTCCACGTCCACAGCCACTGGCTGCCACGGCTCGTGGAGTAGGCGCGGTTCGTCCTTGGTCAACGTGCCCGTCCAACCTGTATCCGCTTTCGGCGTTCGCCGCACGGAGTCGGCTGACCAGTCGACGGACCGTTCGTGGTCGACGACCACCATCCTGGAGGAGGTAGGAGTGTCCTACGTGGCCCGCCGCCGGGCACCGCCGTCGAGATCCAGCGAGCCCAGCCGCCCGCCGACCATGTCATGGCCGAACGAGGCGTGGTCATCCACTCGGCGATGACCTGGCTCGTCGCCTACTTCCCTGGCGACCCGGGACGGCTCGCCGACCCGGCCGATCCGGCGTCTATCCGCGTGCTGCGCACCGCCGATGTCACGGCTTACCGCGACCTGGCTGACTGCGATCCCGCATGGGTCATCGGCACGTGGAACCACCTGGACCCGGAAGGTCCCGGCCTGCTCCAAGCACCGCAGGCCACCCGCGTCTGGGAACTCGCGGCCCGACTCGCACAGCACCGGCTCGACACCAACGCCGCATCGCTGCTCACACACGCGCAACTCGAACACTGGGCAGGCCGACTGTTGACCGAGGACGACATCGACCGGCTCGAAGACGCGATTCCGCACTCCTCCATCCCCGACGCGATAGCCGCCATCGTCGACGGAATGGACAGCTCGGACGCCGAGTAAATCGGCGCTGAACGCCCGGGCCCCGACACGAGGAGCGCGCCCAACACCGCGCATCCCTGGCCGAGACCTTCAGGCCGCGGCTCGCGTCATGCGTCCATTGTCAGCAGTCCACGACGGACCGCACGGTCCGTCGCAGCTCCCGGCTGACACTCACTGTCCTCGACAGACACACCAATCGCACTCCACTTTCTCAGCCCTCGCCGGCGCGTCGAGTCGGCGACGCCTGCACGGACATCTACCGGAAGTCGATCAAGGAGGAAACGCATGAGCATCAAGGGATTCGCCGCTCTGAGCGCGCTCGGGGCCAGCCTGCTCCTCGGCCTCACCGCGTGCGCGAGCACACCGGACGGTCAGATCTCCGAGATCGAGGGCGCCATCAACGGGGCCGTCCTCGAGGTGTGGAGCCAGTCCGCCGGCGACCACGTCGAGATCGCCGTCGTGGCCGACCACGACTGCGAGCTGGGTGACATCTACTTCGAGTGCCTGAACCCGGGCGAAGTGCTCGGCCGCACGGACATCCCCCGCTACCACGGTGACGGTTTCGACGAGGAGCCGGCAGAGAACGACGAGTAAGGCCCTCGGCGTTCTGGCCAGCCGTCCGGGATGCCGCCCCGGGCGCCCACACCGCAGCTCACCGCGTGGTCGGCAACGGCCATGCGGTGAGCTGCCTGAGTTCGCAGCGCGCAGCCGCCACACAACCGGTGAGTGTCATGACCGATCACGACATCAACAACGGGAGTCCTGGTTCTCCGGATGAGACCGGTGACGAGGTCGACATCGGACCGTTCTGTGACTGCGTGGCCGGCGGGAGCTGCCGCGTCGAGGGGCGCTCGTCGACGACGATTCATCGCGTCCGGCTGTGGTGGCTGGATCCGAACGATCCCCGTGACCCGGACACGGTCGCCAGTCCCGCGCAGCTCGACGCGTGGATCACCGCCGGCGTCATCGTCGGAGCGTTCTGTCCGACCTGCGACGACATCGTGATCAACTGCCCCAGCTTCGACCGATTCCTCGCCGCCGCGCGCTGGGATACAGACGACGATGTGTGATCAACCCTCAGCGGCCGGGACAGAAACCGACGACCAACGTCCGACCGGACCCAATCCAGCACAAGGACGGTGCCGCCAGCCACCGCGTGCACCAGCTGCCTCACGGCCCGCTTCGGCGCGTGGTCGTGACTGCACCAGAGCGATGCGAGAGAGGTGACCTATGTCGGCAATCCGCTTTCCCGTGGTGCAGCGCACGCGCCAGACGCTGCGCGACGGTGACTCGGAGATCGAGTTCGAGTTCGAGCTGCGAGTGGCGCGGCGAACCTCCCTGCTGATGGCCCGCCCGGTTGGTGGCGATCATCAGGCGTGGCGGACGTGGGCCGACTGGACCACACCACCCGATGACCCGGTTGGCGCTGGTGAACGAGAGGCCAGCCGCTACGGGGTGACCGGCTGGCAACCCGTCCCGCGACTGCCCCTGACGACGTCGGATGTGGTGGCACTCGGCGCGATCGTCACCGGCGCTCGGCGGTCGGCGCGGGTGTCTCGGGCTCTGGACTACGACGCGGTGTCCGGGACAGCCCGTGCCGTCGTCACCGATGAGCGCGGCGTGTTCGCGGGCGACCGGGATGACGTCCGGGACTGTCTGCTGTGGGTGACATTGTCCAGCGGGTTCGAAGCGTTCTGGCCCGTGAGTGACCTAGTGCCTGAGTACCAGTCGAGTCTGTTCGTGCTCCACAACCAGACCTGACCGAACGGAGAGCCGCCCATGATCGAGCAGAAGGAGTCCACGCCGACGTCAGCCGGTGTGACGGTCACCAACATGAGCACCCCGGCATCCTTCGGGGTGGAATGGCGCGCCGGTGACCATGGGACCCGGTTCCAGTTGGCCAACCCGCGTGGCACGCGCACGTTGCTGTTCGGCGCCAAACCCGACGGGGCCAGCCAGTGGATCACCACGACCGTGGTTGACCCGTCCCGGTTCGGCCTGAACACCCCGCCGCGTACGTTCGCGCAGTTCCGCAGGATCGTCGACGCCTACATCAACGCATAGGCCAACACACAGACATGCGGTGCGAATCCGCGACACCGGCCATCCCGAGAACACACATGCAGGTGGCGCACGCCCAGCCGTTGCGAGGACGGTCGTGGCGCTGACCGCTGAGGAGGACCTGGTGACGACCACCGGCCCGACATGCCAGCCCACGCCATTCCACCCGGGCGATCGGGTGATCTACGCGGGCTTCATGCACGGGGAGTTTCTCCGGTACAGAAACGATTTCCGCTGCCCGCGCGACCACCTGTACCACCCGGGCCACCGCATCGCGGTGTTCCAACCGGACCCGACGCCGCACCAGCAGACCGGCGAGCTGGTCGGGTGGGGTGAGTGGCGGGCATGGGAGTGCCACCTGACTCGAGAGACGGACCCACGACCGCCCGGACATAGACCCCCTGCGACGTCAGTGGAGAAACCCGTGCAGCAGATCACTATTACGGTGTTCGACTTCGATGAGTTGTCCGAACCGGCGCAGGCTCGCGCGATCGAGGTGCTCCGCGATAAGCTCGCCGGCCCATGGTGGGACGACGCGGACATCGACGCCGTCCAGGACGCCATCGTCCACGCACTCGCGGAGAAGCTGGGCACCGTCGGTGCGTCCCGTTACGGACCGGCCGACTTCGCCGGTATCAGAGGCGTGCGGGTGGATAGCTGTGACCTCGAACGCCGGCACAGCATCGCCGTGTCCGGAATCCTCGACCGCGACAACGCCGCCGCGCTGCCCTGGGTGGACGGCCTCGACCACGTCGAGTTGAGCGGTCGCCGGTCACACTCCACAGAGGTCACCGTCCACGACGCGACCGCGGAATGCACCTGTTCCGCAGACCACTACCTGCTGCCCCATGACGACGACTGCCCGTCCCTAGGTCCGCCTCCGGCCACCGCCGATCAGCGTGACGCGCTGGAGGACGCCGCGCGCGACGCGCTCTGCGAGGTATGGACGGCCGGGGAACGCGAGGCCGAGTCCCGGACCGGTGAGGAACGGGCGCGCGCGGTCGCGACCGACTACCAGTTCACCGAGGACGGCGAGCTGTATCCGTAGCACGGGTACCCGCGACACCACCCACCGCCGTGAGCCGATCCGCGCTCCGGGCACACAGCCGGAATCGGCTCCACCACGCGACCCACGAGGAGATGACCATGGTCGGGACAGCATCCGGGCTGAATCCGTTCGAGTTCGGGATCGCGGCGTCCAAGGATCTGGCCAAGACCGTTCAGGAGCTCGTGCACCAGCCGGGTGGCCGGGTGCTGTGTGATGTGGAGCCGGGTGACAACCTGGAAACCCTCGCGGCGATCGGCGCCGACCATCCGTGCGACAGGCGGTGGAGCGACGCTCCCGTCCCCGAGTTGCGTGGCTGCATGGACGATGGCTATACCGCCGAGGACGTCAATCGCGTCTTCGGGCAGATCCATCACGACTGCGGAATCACCCTCGTCTGCGTCTGGGACTACTACGACGCCTACGGCCCCGGAGGTAACTCGCAGTTCCATGTGGACGTCGGCACGGGCACGCTGCGCGAGCTGGCGGGCGAGTTGTGCCGTTGGCTCAACGAGAACCCGCACAGTCCGGCCAGTCCGCCCCATCCCGGCGCGCCCTCAACATGGGCCGGTGATCTCGTCGAGTTCTGCCTCGACGACCTGCCGTGGCACGACGGGCGGCACAACTACGCCGTACGCCATGACATCTAGCCACAGGAAGCGACCGCGGCCCGGGTTGTCCTTCGGGGTCGATGACGAGATCGAGCCCCGGTTCCTCGTCCCCGGCGTCCACATTCGGCGTCACACCGAGCCCGATGGCAGAGGCGGTCTCACGGTGCCGGTCCCCTGCTGCGGCCGCCGCGCACACCTGGCCGACATCGGCACCCATCACCAGGCGCTCATCGGATGCCCGTTCTGTCGTCTGCTCTACGACACCACCATCATCGATGAACTCGACGGCGGCCACGCCGCAGTGCTCCAGGTCCGCGACGAGCAGATCGCGCTCGCACGCCGCCACCCACGCCGCCCCCGCCAGACCAGGGACAACGCGTGACGAACCGGCCGAGCGGGCCCGTTCCCTACCGCTTTGTCAACGTCAGAAGGCCGGGAGGATCGCGGCTCGCCTTGCCCACCTCACGGTGCCACTAGACCGTCTCCATATGGCCCGCTGCCTCGCCTTCGGGCGAGCACGCCGTCACTTCTCGGCTCGTGTGCCGGGGTCCGTGGATCGGCCGTTTCGGGAGAGCCCGATGCACTTGTATCTTGGTGTCCATCGTGGACGGTGGCTTGAGCAGCTCACGGTCCCGATGTGCGTGTCGCTCCGCACCATGGAAAAATACCGTGACGATTGGGATAATCACCCCAAGGCATTCGTTTCATGGATTTTGGACAGTGGCGCGTATACGGAAATCTCGAAATACGGTGAGTGGCGCTACGACCCGGATCTGTTCGGCAGTGTGGTCACTCGCGTTCTCGACAACGTGGCGACTCCACCAGCGTTCTGCGCTCCGCAGGATTACCCGTGCGAGACCGGTTCTCTGTCTGCTTCCGGGTTGACTGTTGCCGAACATCAGGAATTCACGATCGAATCGGAGTGTTATCTTCGGTCTGAATTCCGCCATGTTCCCTGGATTCCTGTGTTGCAGGGGTGGAAGCTTTCCGAGTACGTCGACCATGTGGCGCGGTATCTGGCCGCGGGGATCGACCTGACTTCCGAACCGTTGGTGGGATTAGGAAGCGTGTGCCGGCGGACGGCGACCCACACCGTGGATGAGATCATCACCACGTTGCACGGAATGGGGATTCGGTTGCACGGGTTCGGTGTTCACCGCTCTGTTTTGGCGCGCTGCGGCCATCTTCTTTACTCGGCTGATTCGATGGGGTGGTCCAGGTCCGCGAGATGGCGCTCGAGAGCGATGCCTGGGTGCGACCATGAGGGAAATTGCACGAACTGCGCCGAGTTCGCGTCTCGCTGGTACCACACGACTCTTGACGTGGCGGAACGATCGCACGTGAGCCGGCACCGGGATCGTCGCAGGCAGCCCATCCCACGGCGGGCGGTCTGAGTATTCCGGATTGCAGCCCAGTTGGTGATGCGCCTTTGTCGTCGCTGGGCGTATTCCCGTGGTAGGTCGACGGTCGCGCGTCTCGTCCTCCGGGATGCCGTTGCGGGCCTGTGTCGTGCGGAGGTGGTGGGTGATGAGCGCGAAGAGGGATCGCAAGAACTCGATCCGCGGCTGGCAGATCCCCGAGTGCGGACAGTGGATCCGGCCTGTCGACCCGAATCCCGACGACCCCACCGGAAACGACGACGGCAAGGGTGACGGCAAGGTCAGGGGCCGGTCGTGTCCCGTGCGGGCCACTCATCGAGTGACCTACCGGGACGGGGAGTCGGACCGGACCGAGCACGCGTGCCAAGCGCACCTGCGCCTGGTGCTGGACTGGGCGGCGAAACGCCGCGCGAGGGCGCTCCGGGACGGTCTCGTGCTGCCGGAGCCCACGATTGTCGAACTCACCTTCACCGCCGACGCCCATGCTGCGGCGTACGGCCGTATCCGGTTCATCCGCTCCGAGCAGGTCGTCACCGGTCCGATCGCGCAGGCGCTGATCGCTACCCAGTCGCGCATCCCGCCGCCACCGCCACCACGACGTCGCACCGGCGAGCATCGCGCCACTCCAGCAAAACCAGCACCTGTCCAGGAAACACTCTTCTGAGTCCATCTCTGTGCTGGGTCCACTGGAGACGGTGGTTGGCGGCCGGTTGGTGCCTGGTCTCCCCGTGCTCGCGGAAGGCCAGCACCACATCGCGCGGTGCGCGAACCCGCACACCTGGCCGGCGCCGAGGTCCCGCCCGGTGCACTCCCCCGCCATACCCGTGTCGATTCCTGTTCTACGCGAAGGAGATGTGACCCATGACCACGACCGAATCAGTGTTGACTGCCCGCAACGCCAGCCTGCGGGACATGGCGCGGCTGTTGCAGCATCAGCAGGCGAACAAGCTCGATGTCGTCGTGCCCGCCCACAACATGCGCATGTCCGGCGGCCTGCTGGAGATCGACGGGATCGGCGAGCCGGCCATCACCCTCGACGGGGTCACCTCCGCCACTGGCCGGTTCACCCCGACCGGGACCTGCGATGCGGGGATCGCCGACAAGTTGGGCATTCCCGTGCGCTATCTGCGGCGGATGCGTGAGCACAACCAGGTCGACCTGCTCGACCACAACGTCAACACCTGGCTCGCCACCGAACCGAACGAGCGTTACCTCGCGCGGACGCTGCGCGGCCACCGCGGCGCCCCGGGGATCGGGCGGGCGCTGCTGTCGGAGAAGTACAAGATCACCGACAACCTCGACGTGTTGATGTCGGTACTGGCCGGCATCAAGGCCGCCGGGGTCGCGGTCGACGTCACGCGCTGCGATCTGACTGAGACCCGCATGTATGTCAAGATCACCGCCCCGGAGGTCGCCGCGTACGCCCCCGCCCTGCTGCGCAACTACACCAGCCCGTTCACCCGCGCGCGCGGTATCGACAACCCGGTGGTGTTCGCCGGGTTCATCGTCACCAACAGCGAGGTCGGCCACGGCGCGTTCAAGATCATCCCCCGGTTGGAGGTCCAGGTCTGCGACAACGGCGTCACGATCGAGAAGGACGCGCTCAAGGAGGTCCACCTGGGCGCCCGGCTCGACGACGGGGTGGTGCGCTGGAGCCAGGACACCCGCCACGCCATGGCTGAGCTGGCCGGCAAGCAGGCCCGCGACGCGGTCCGCGAGTTCCTCAACCCCGCCTACCTGCAGGCCAAGATCGCCCAGATCGAAGCTGACGCCGGTGTCCCGGTCCGCGACGTCGAGGCCACGCTCGAGTTCGTCAGCACCGAGCTGCGGTTCACCACCGAGGAGCAGAACACCATCCTCAACCACTTCATCGACGGCGGGGACCGCTCCTCCGGCGGCGTGCTGCACGCGGTGACCAGCGCCGCGCAAACCCTCGACGACGCCGACCAGGCCTTCGACCTGGAACGCCACGGCCTGGCCGCGATGCGCCACGCCGCCGCCTTCCAACACTGACCGCCCGGTGTGCTGCCGCCCGCCGACCCGATCCCCGGCGCCGCCATGACGGCGCGTCGACACCGAGCGTGCGGCAGCACGCCGAGTCCCTTGCCTGCTCCCGGAGCGCTCATGACCTATCCCGTGACGCCACGCGCCCTGACCTGTGCGATCCGCATCAGCGGACCGGTACCCGCGTGGGAATCCCTGCCCGCATCAGTCCAGCGACTGTTCATGGCGTACGTCGATGCCGACGACCACGGCCGCGCGGTGTGGCACGCCCGCCGACCACGACCACGACTACGCGATGTGGCTGGCCGCCACCAGCAGCGAGTTCACCGCGCGATGCGGGCATCTCCCCGCGCGGACCTCACCGACCAGCGGTGGCGCCGCTACTACGACGCCACATGGTCACCGGCCGAGGCCGTACGGCTCGACCTGCACCAGCGGCCGATGGCCCGGGGCGACGACGATGAGGAGCTGGTGTGCCCCGTCTGCGGTGCCGCCGGGCGGATCTGCGAAGAGGACCGCGCGACACGACGCCACGACCTGTCCGTCCACGGCTCCGGCATGGGTGCCGGGTCGTCTTGGCCGAGGACGATCACCTGTTCGAGCACGTGCGGTACGTCTGCCTCCGCTGCGACACCACGGTCCAGTTGCCCCTGCCGATCGATCACTACCGGTAGCTCGTCGGGCTGCGGTCTGCCTTCTGTCTGAACCTCTGTCTGAAGTGGAGTGTCATGTCCACCACCCCGTCCTCTCCCCCTCTGTCCGCGGACGGCATGTCGCAGGTGCGGCGGGCCCGCACCTACCTGGCGCGCGTCGCCGAGCCGCCCGCACCTGCGCTGTCCGCGTTCATCGACGCCCACGGACCTGTCGAGGCGGCTCGGCGGGTCCAGGCACAACAGGTCCCCGAGCCGGTCGCGCGGGAAACCGCGGCCCGACACGGGCTCGACCTCGTCGACGCCGACATCGCGGCTGCCGCGGAGATCGGCGCGCGGCTGATCATTCCCGAGGACGAAGAGGAATGGCCTACCCACCTGATCACCGCGCTGGCCAGGGCCGCCACCACCGGCGCGTCGTGGGCCATTCCTCCGGTGGCGCTCTGGGTCCAGTCCGCAGTGCCGTTGCGCGACGCGCTGGCCAACGCGGTGTCCGTGATCGGGGCGCGCGACGCCACCAGCTACGGCGAGACCGCGGCGGCCGACATCGGGTACCGGCTCGCCACCGACGGCGTCACGGTCCTGTCAGGGCTGGCTTACGGCATCGACGGCGCCGCGCATCGCGGCGCGCTGGCCGCTGACGGGCTCACCGCCGCCGTGGTCGCGACCGGGATCGATCAGTGCTACCCGGCCGGGCACCAGAGCCTTCTCGACCGTATCCGCGCCCGCGGTGTGGTCGTGACCGAGTACCCGCCCGGTGCCCCGCCCGCGCGCCACCGGTTCTTGGCCAGAAACCGACTGGTCGCGGCCCTGTCCCGCGGCACGGTTGTCGTGGAAGCCACGGCCCGCAGCGGCTCGTTGAGCACCGCACACCGTGCGCGGGTGCTGGACCGCCGGGTGATGGCCGTGCCCGGCCCCATCACCTCCGCCCAGTCCACCGGCTGCCACCAGCTGATCCGAGACCACGCCGCAGAACTCGTCACCTCCGTGGCAGACATCCACCACTCCCTCGACACCACGCGCCCGCGCCCGGCCTGACCCCTTGGGAGGCCGCAGCCACGAACCACCCGCCACGGCTCGGGTCCCACAGGCCATCGCCTCCGAGACACCCAGCGAAGTCCACACAGGACTGGACACGCGGGCCCCATCGTATCCCGACTTGTGCTCGGCGATGAGCGAGCCGCACGCCCGAACGGTCGTCCCGTACGGACCAGACAACCCGTCGACGCACGACTATCTACATAGGAGGTTGACGCGTGGAACGTGTCGAGATCACCGGTCACGAGTTGCAGCAGTTCCTGCGCGCTCTGACGACTCGGGACGTCACCCTGCTGCGGGTCTGGATCGACGGCGGAGTGAAGTACAAGATCGACGGCGGGTGCTGGTCGCCGCCGATCGGTGAACTCCGCACCGACGAATACTGAAACCTCCCTTCGGCTCGACTCGCCGGGGATGGACTCGGTCGCCGATCGGGGGGCATAGCACGACAGGGCGCTGTCGACGACGGAGTCGTTGCACGCCTTCCCGCATTCCCCGGCCAATCCGGCCGTTCAACAGGGCCTCGTCACGCGCTCTCCCAGTTTCAGGGCTGCCCGATCGGTGATCGGGCAGCCCTTTCTGCTGTGCGGCCTGGACTCGTAGCGCTCGACGCTGCCTCTCCGGCTCGGCGGCTGGCATGCCGGCCGCACGTCGGCGTCGCGCGCTTTCGCCCGCCGTAACCGACCCGCACCCCCACCTCATCGGAAAGTGAGGCGCTTCGTCATGTCCGTCCCCACCCACACGATCCCCGCGTGCCATCCGCACACCGCCTGCACGACACCTCGTACGGCTCCGGCCCGGAGCGGAGGTGTCCGGCGATGACGGTGACCACGGAGCGGGTCAAGGAGATCCTGAACAGTGCGGAGGTCACCGGCTGCAGGCTGGTCATTCCGCAGCGGCTGAACCGCGCGGACTACGTCGCGGTGAACACCGTGTTGACCGCGCTCGGCGGCAGCTGGTCACGCGCGAATCAGGCCCACGTGTTCCCTGCCGATCCGACCGACCAGCTTGCCACCGTGCTCGCTGACGGGGCACTGCCGCGGCCCGCGCGCACCACGGAAGGGTTCGTCCCCACCCCGGCCGAGCTGGCCGAGGAACTCGTGCGCGAGCACACCCGCTTGGCCGAGTTGCCCGCACCGCGCGTGCTGGAGCCCTCGGCCGGGGACGGGGCGTTGGTCGACGCGGTCCGCACGACGGCACCGGACGCGACCGTCGTCGCCGTCGAGCCGAACGCCGCCCGCGCCGCGACCTCGGGAGCTGGCCGGGCGTGTCGCTCGTGACCAGCACGTTCGAGGAGTACTCCGCCACTGTCGACACAGCAGCCCTGGTGTCCGCGGACCCGGCCGATCAGGACCCGGGCGACCGATCCGCTCGCCAGCTGTTCGACGCGGTGGTGATGAACCCGCCGTTCTCGGTGCCGGGTCACCCGACGATCTGGATCGACCACGTCCGGCTGGCGTGGCGGCTGCTCACGCCGGGTGGCCGGCTGACCGCGATCGTGCCCAACGGGTACACCTTCCGCAGCGACCGCAGGCACACTGCTATCCGGGCCCTGGTCGAGCAGGTCGGCGGCACCCACGTGGCGCTGCCCGACGACGCGTTCGGGACGCGCGGAGTCCGCGCGGTGTTGCTCACCATGGACAAGCCGCTCGACTACACCGAAGGCGCCGAGCCGGCCGCGCCCCGGCAGCGAGGTAAGTACCAGGCCAGCCCGGAGGAGGTCGCCGAGCGGCGGGCCTCCGACCGCGAGCTGAGCCAACTGGTCCACGAGGTTCTCGACGACCCGGCGGCCGTGTCCCGGATGCAGGACTCGCTCAGTGCGGGCGGCGTGTCGGCCAAGGTGCTGGGCTACTCGCCCCGCAACCAGGCCATGCTCCTCACGCAGTGCGAGGCCCGCGGCATCCAGCTGGTCGACGTGGACTCGCCTGCAGGGTGGCGCAAGCGCGGCCGCAAGGTCCGCCCGCACGTGGCCGGCCTGCGGATCGTCGCCCCCCGCGGCGAGACACGCACCGCCGCGACCGACGCCACCGCCAGGACCGCGCCCGGTACACCGGCTGTCGCGAACGCGCCCAGCACCGACGGTGGCACTGGCTCGGGCGCAGGTGGGGACACCGGAGGGGAGTCGAGCCAGGACACGGTGTTGTTCCGGATGATCTCGGTGTTCGAGCTGTCCCAGACCGAGCCCGTCACCGAACCCACCCAAGCGACCAACAACCGGGCCCGCCAGCCGCAGCGGGGTCGTGGGAGGTGGGCAGCGTGACCAGCAACGCCAACCACGACCAGCCCGCCGATGTGGGCGGCGCGCGGAGGCGGTTCCAGCCGGGTGACGTGCTGGTCGGTGACTGGGTCTGGGGTGTCGGCGCGTGGCTAGTGCACCCGGTGATCCGGGTGAACCGGCACTCGGTCACCGTGGGCATCCACCGCGTGTCCGGGGGCTGGCTGACCACCGAGAGGCTGCGGTGGGAAGACATCCGCGGCGTCATCCCGGCCGAGTCCGACCTGCCCTCCGACCTCGCCCAGACACTGGCTGATGCCGCACGGCGGGTCCACCGCGGCTTTCTCGACGCCGACCAGCGGGCCGCGCTGGCCGCGCTGCTGCAGGTCGCCGGCTCCTCCACCCTGCCTACCCCGGTGACTGCGGTCCTGCACGCCGCGGTCACCGCCCTCACCCGCGCGCCCCGCGACCGGCCCGCCAGCGCCCGGGACCAACCGAGCCAGAAACCCAACGACAGCCACCACACCCGCCCGGCTATGAGCCGCGACGACAGTGAGGAGGACCGGCCGTGACGGTCGAGATCACCCACACCTACGCCGAGGGAACCCTATTGTCCGGGCTGTCCAAACCGGAAACCCGGAAAGGCACGCCGGTCCGGCAGATCCTGGACGACAACGTGTGGACCTGGCGGCCCGAGCCCGGCTGGTTCCAGCGCTCCAGCCGCAACCAGCTCCCCCGCCAGTGGCGCATCGACAACACCGCCGATCGGCTGCGCCAGCTCGGCTACGAGGTCACCGTGACCATCGACCTCACCGTGCGGGACATGGACGAGATCGAGCAGGAACGCGCCGAGCGGCTCGACGACCGCGCCGACGCGCTGGACGCGAAAGCCACGCGCCGCGCCAGCGCCGGCCACGCCCGCATCCAGTCGGCGAACGAGTTCTTCAGCGGCATCCCGATGGGCCAGCCCGTCATCGGCGAGGCCGACCGGCGCCGCCGTGCCCGTCACCTGCACACCGAGATGCGCGGCTACGCACTCCTCAACCAAGCCGAATCGGCGGCCGACCGCGCGGACACCGCCCGCCGGCACATGGACCGCCGCTACCACCCCCGCAAGGTCCTGCGCCGCATCGCCCGCCTGGAGACCGACCTGCGCAAGACCCAGCGGCACCTCACCAACGCGGCCGAAAACGGCCACGAAGCTGCGCGCGAACGCCTGCAGGCCGCCTGCGACAAACTCGCCACCGAGCTGGCCTACTGGCAGAAGATCCACGACCAGCAGGTCGCCGACGGCCAGGTCCGCGTGTTCACCCGCGACGACATCAATCCCGGTGACTGGGTGTACTCCGACTGGCCCGGCGGGCCGCATCGCGTGGCACGGGTCAACCCCACCACCGTCAGCATCGAGACGCAGCGCATCCACGGCACGGACACGTGGTGGACCAACAAGGTCCCCTACTACGAGATCACCAACGTGCGCCACGCCGACCCGCAGCCGCCCGGCCCGCCGCAACCGGCCGACGCCGCAAGCACCGAGACCTGACTCCACCAAAGCCGGACACCGCCCCGCCCGTTTCGGCCGAACGGGAATCGAAGCCGACCGTCCAGGCCCAGGCCACGCACCGGCGTTGGACGAGGCCACGCCGGTCAATCCTCAGTAGGATGGCGGCGGGATGTGCTCGTTGTCAGCGTCGCTGCTGTGGCCTCGTCGTCGGTGCGCGACCCAGGCGGCCAGGATGCTGAGGCTGCCGACACCGACGCCGATTCCGCTGGCGGGGATGCCGAGCACGGGCGGGGCACCGGCGACCTGCGCGAGGACCCCGCACGGGAGAGCGAGGATCGCGACAGCGCAGAGGGTCCGCCGAGGGACATCAACGATGCGATAGATCAACCCGACCACGCTGTCGGGATCGCCGGGTCGTCCCGTCGAGGCGCTCACGGTCCGGCACCGTCCCCGTCCGGCGTGCGAGCTGTGTCCTTCGCGAGAGGTCCTACCAGGCGGTACCGGAAGTCCACGGTCCAGCCGGCGTCGGCCAGGGGGCGCTTCTTGCGCTGAAACCACCGCACGAGCACATCCGCTGCCCGCAGCTCGGCGAGACCGCGTTGTGCGGTGTCGCCGGAGATGCCGTACCAGGTGGCGACCTTGTCGTAAGGCAGGCTGAACCCGGGGGCGAGGTCGCAGGCGATGAGCAACATGGCCAGACCAGGCAAGGACAGGTGTTGGTCGTAGCCGTGCAGCCAGAACGCGTGCGGGAGTTTGAAGTAGGTCTCGCCCGGGGTCGTGACCGGATGGGTGTAGGTCTGGCCCGATCCGTCCTCGCGGAGCAGCACCACGGTGGTGGTGCGGCCGACTCGGAGTCGGGTGATCAGCCCACGTCGTTCCAGCCGGGCCCACAGCCGGGACACCGCTGCCCGCGCCGACGGTGCGGACGGATCGGTGCCCAGCCGCAGTGCCCGGACCCACACGCCGGGTGAGTGCGTGACGTACCAGGGGGCGGCGCTGGCCGCAGCGTGTACCAGGAGGTAGGCGAGAAGCCCGCGATGGTCGCCGGCTTTGACCAGGGTGGCCAGTGGGCCGGGCTGGGCGGTTGCCCCTCGTCCGGTGTGCAGGAACGCGGACCTGATCGGCACGAAGCGGCGGCGGGCGCGGTTGAGCATGGCGGCCACGGTCTCGTCCGAGGTCGCGGGTGCTTCGTCATGCTCCGAGAGGCCCAGCATGGTGGCAGTATGACACACGCTCGTGACCTCACGAGCGTAGGCAATTACAGATCAACACATCAACTGATGATTAAGTCCGGCCGATTTAACTCGAGGACGTACATCGACGTGCACGCACAACTGCTCCGCAGCTGAGGTTGGCCCTCCGATAACTAGCGCGGAGCCATCCCGGGCTCAGGCACCCGGCCGACGCCCGACACAGCGCTGACCAGCCACCACGACCGCCACCAGCAACCACCGGGACTCACCCTCGCGCGGCACGCAGGTCACTGGCCGTCGAGGACGCCGCACCTCCCGCGCGTCGCAGGTGTCTGACCGGTCCCGGTGCCGCCAACCCCAACGGCTGGCCGGTGCACCCGCCCGGTCCCACGTACCGGTGGCGAACCCGACGACCAACTGGGCCGCCGCCCACGGCCACTGCCACGGCACCCACGCGCGCCACGCCTGTGGCTCACGCCGCGGACCAGCCCAGCGACGACCCGCTGCCGGTATCGCTCCGAGACGCCTGACCCCACCTCAACCCTGCTTTGCGCCGACGCCGCGCACCAATCGCACGAACCAGGCTCACGTCGGCTGCCCCGGAGTCGTCGCCGTTTCTTCACTGAAGGGGGGCCGATGTCTGCTCCGGACCATCCGTGGTTCCAGGCACACCCGGTACGCCGCGCCAACATCATGTGGCACTGGGAACACGCCACCAGTGACGAGATCCAGCAGGGAATGTCCTGGTATGGCAAAGCCCACCAGGTCGCCTCGGCCATCGCGGATGGTGACGCCCGTCTGGGCGCGGGCATCCTCGCGGTCTATTCACCCCAGCAGGGCTGGATCGCCAACGTGCACCTCGCCGCCCGCGTGCTGCGCACCGGCACCGGGATCGGCGGCATCGGCTGCGGCGCGTTCGCCAGCACCGCACAGAAGCGTGCCGCTGACCGACTGCTCGCCGGCGAACACCACGAGCGGGTGCTGTCCGGTCCGAAAGTCCGCGCCTTCGCTCATCTCATCGAGCACGGCGCCGGCCACGCCCCCGCCTGTCCGCACGTGGTGATCGACCGGCACGCTCTGTCGGTCGCACATGGACACCCGCTGAGCATCGGCCAGTACAGCGCCGCACCCGTACGGGGCGTGCGGCGCCGAGACGGCACCGTCTCCCACCCGCACTACGACCAGGTGGCCACTCTCTACCACGAGGCCGCCGATGAGCTCTCGCGCCTCGAACACCGGCCGGTCGCCGCACACCAGGTCCAGGCCATCACCTGGTTGGTGCGCCAACGCCTCACACAAGCAACCATCCGACAACGCGGGATGTCTCTGCTGGACAAGGGACGAGAGACCGTACGGGTCAACGCCGAGAACGCCTGGCGCGACTTCCGCGCTACCCATCTTCCCCACATACGTGACTGGCCGGACACCGGCTACCTCTCGGCCGTCTGACACCGCCTGCCTGCGCCTGCCTATCCGCGCCCGCCGGTCGAACCAATCCTGCCCACGCCGGCCTGATCGCCCTCGGCCGCAGAGAACCGGACCGTCGCCGGCGCGACTGTCCACACGATCGAACCTCGGGCGCAACGGCTATGGGTCGTGGCCGAAATCGGGCGAATATCCCTGACCTGCGGTTATGCGACGGTCAGGATCAGCCCTGATCGCGGTGTTGCTTGGGCTCGGGCTGGCTGTGGCGGTGTGCCGAAGACGAGTTGATCGTGTGTCTTGCACAGCAAGCGGACCCGGTGGCCGCGGCCGGGGAGTTTCTCGCCCGCCGTAGCTGTGACTCCGCAGATCCAACTGTCACTGTCCGTAGTCGGTGCACTGTCAGTCAGCGCCAGATAACTGGTGTGCGCCCGCGCGATGCCACGGCGACGTTCTAGCCGATGCCGTTCGCGCCCAATAGGGATCTGGGCAACCGCTCGGTCACGCGCCCTGCGTGGCCGCGTGGAGTGCTCGCCCCACGTCGCCGCACGGTGGGCCTGCCTCACCCTCGATGCTCCAGGCACAGCCAATCTGACCGCGCCCTCTCCCGTTGCATCTTCGGCTCGCTCCTCCGATCGCGGTCCTCCGATCGTGCTCTGCCGCGTACCCGGTGCGCTCGTCGCCGCACCAGTGCGGATTCCGCGTCCGAGACAACGGTGGGCCGGTCCCTCGCTCCGGCTTACATCTCGGGACCGCTCCGACCGCGGGATCTGTCGTCCATCGAGCGATGCACGGCACTGGGCGGCGAGCAGTCCTTCACACCGAACGAAAGGCGGAACCCCGGTGCCCGCTGACGAGACCACCGGTCCCCGTGACTCCCACCGCATGGGCACCCCGATCTACGACGCCATGGTCCGCGCCCTCACGACTACTGGATTCGCTCCCAGTGGCGCCTCTGCCGAAGGCGAACCCGACAACAGCGGCGACACCGACACCGAGCAACCCGATTTCCAGGAGAAACCGATCCGTCCTGCACATGACCACCGTCCACACCGAGGGATGTGATCGATCCGGACACGCCCGAGGGCGGCGCAGTGACAGCCGCCATGTCCGGCTGGTCCGCCAGCTTCACAACATCGCGCAGGAAGGTGTCAATGAGCCTCTGGTTCGCCCGAGGACCTGGGCATCGCCCGGCGAGTTGCAAACCCGTCGCCGAGAACCGCTGCGGATGGCGCTGTCGACCGTCGACGATCGGCCGTGGTCTACGGGGTCTGCATCAGTACCGACCACACCGTGCCGGAGCCGATTATTCGCGCCGCCTGCGCGGACCTGGCGCACCGTCTCGACCCTGGCACCTGCATCGACCTGGCCACCGGTACCGGTGATGGCGGCGATGGCGGCGTGCTCGCCTACATCGAGCCACACCCCTTCCCCGTCACCGGTTGCTGACCGCCGCCGAATGGACGGCCGAACAGACGGTCCTGCCCCCACATCCCCGGCGGACTCGCGAACCACCCATCTCGCCGCCCCGGCCCCGCAGCGCGCCGCCGCACATCAACTCCTCGCCCGGGAATCTGGAGGGTCTATGCCATCGCTCACGGTGTTTGTCGCGACTACCCGTACTCAGGGGCGTCGTGCCAACGACTTCGCTCACATCGAGGGCCCCGAGCTGGTTGACCTCGCGATGACCTGCGACCGGGACAGGGGCAACCCGGATGGCGGCTGTGGTTGTGCCCGTGCGTTCACCGGACTTGACTCCGGCCGGGGCACGACCACCGCCGAGGTCGCCGTGCGTGATCTCACGCTCGTGCAGTACCGCAACATCTTCCACCGCAGACTCGTCGCGTTCGGGTTTGACGACGACCCGGATCTTCGGCGCGAAGCCGAGCAGGCCGCCGACGAGATGGCGCACATCGCTGCGAGGTGGCCGGTCGGCGCTGTCGTCGAGCGCCGCGGCGACACCATCGCCGTCCGCGCCTGGCCGACAACGTCCACCAACGGACGACGGAACCTACGTCAGAGCCGCTGACTCCGCACCAACGACATGGTGCCGTGCCTTGGTGGTGATCTGTGGCTGCGATCGCTGGCGCTTACGTGGCGTGAGGTGTCCGCAGGGCTTCCCGCCGCCACTGCCCGGTGCCTCCGGTGTCTCCGTCCGGACCATCACCCCACCCGGCTACGTGTGTCCGCGTGCCGCGCCGCAGATCCCGGCCAACAGCTCTGCCCCGAACCCGTGCACATCGCCATCGAGGAGAACGCGTGATTCTGCCGAGCCGAGAGATCGAGCCAGTCATCGCACGCTGCTGGGCCGACCCGGACCAGGTGATCACCGACGATGCGGCACAGACCATCGCGTCGTGGTGGCACTCTCCCGCCCCGATCGATGAACAGGTCACCCGGCTCTCGCACGGACTGGAGTTCGACGCGCGCGGGTTGCTGACCCGCGTGGACACGCTGATCCGCGACACCAGCGCGGACGCCGATCGGCACCCCGACCTGGTCGTGTTGCGGCGGTGGGTCCTGGACCGGCTACCACACCTGGCGGTGACCACGTTCGAGATGAGCGCCGCCGAGTGGGAGGCGTGGTCGCAGCAGTGGGGGCACACCGGCACCGACCAACCCGCGGACCTCACCGGCCACACCGAGGAGCACCTCGTGGCCGACAGCGCCGAGGACTTGGGGGAATGGGTGTATCCCGGTGACACCCGATACCCCGCAGACACCCCCGGCCTGGACAACGACATCGACGTGGACTCAGAGGACGGCGGGCTCTGGCTCCCGCTCCCGGCGGTGGACACCGTGGCGGCCATGCTGACCGGTCACATCACCCGGTTCTGGGCAGAGTCCTACGGCAGCAACCCCTTCGCCTCCAGTCCGTACTGGGGCCAGTCCAGCACGTTCGCCGCACAGGGCGCCCACCAGCCGTACGCGTCCCGCTACATCCACCCCTACACCGGAGATGTGGAGATCACGCTCGCCCGGGTGCACGGGTTCTCCACCGGCGAGCAGGCCGAGATCCACCGCCGGTGGAACGCCGGAGGACGGTAACCGCCCCGGCGTGCAGCCAGGAGTCGACGTGGACGCTGGCGCAGGGCTTTCGAGCCACCAGCAGCCAACACGCGCCAGCAACGGCGTCCCCGCGCGGTCGGCCCACTCAGCCGGACGGCATGCACGATAGGCGGACGCTCCACATCCGATCGTCCACAGAGGAGCAACATTGTGATTGCCACCGACGAGACCATCGACGCCGTCGCCTCAGCATCAACATCCTCGACCGCGACGAGGCCACCCGCCTTGTGTACGCCGTCGCACCGCACTACCGCAACGGCCGGCTGACGCCCACCGGGATGCTCGCCGCGTGTCGGCTGCTCTACGCCGGGTTCGACCGGTACGAGATCGAGATAAGGGGCGCTCTGGCCCGCGAGGCCCGCGCCATCCTCGCGCTCGGCGAGTACCCCCGCACGCAGACGGGGACGGACCAGTCCGCCGCGTGAGCACAACAGGCCGTTCGCGGCCCGCCGCGGCCTTTCCGACCAAGTTCCATACATCCTTTCTCTGGAGCTGTGCCTTGTCTTGTCAGGACTCGTCTCACGGCGCGTCGCCCGCAGACCCTCGTCCGCTCCTCGACAACTGCACCGTCGGCATCGACGACGAGACCTTCCCTGCCCACGACGATGGCCTGCGCTGGAACGGTTTTGTGTGTCCCACCTTTCGGCGCGAAGTCGCCGAAGAAGTCACCGCCTACTTCAACCAGCTCAACGCCTCCGGCCCCTGGCCGCAGGACCAGGACTACTTCGACTGGGACGGCGACGTCATCATCCACACCCATCGTGCCTACGTCCACGATCCGGGCTACGAGCCGACGCGTATCGAACCGGAGGCGAACAACCGGTACGCGATCGGTGCCATGAGCTGGACCTGGCGACGCACCGACGGACGAGACCATCCCGAACCCCGCTCGGTCGCTGACCGGTCCCCCGGGTAAGCCCGGCAGCCGCTCGCCGCCGCCCGCTCCCTCCGTCCCCGGACGCTTGCCAGCATCCGCCGCAGCCTCGACCGCGGCGGATCTATCCCACCGACTCCCCACGCAACCCGTCCATTCGCGCGGCGACGGGAGACCGGGTCTGCCGCCCTTGCCGGCGGCAGAACGACAACAGCCTGCGCCGCGCCGCTACCGCCTGGACCAGACGAGGGCGTCGCAGGCGCACTGCGGATGACGAGCACCAGTCCCGAACACCAAAGCTGCGAGCTGCGCAGCGCTGGTGACCCGAAACGATGCGAGCAGAACGGCGTGTTCCATGACTGAATCCGACGAACAGAGTTTTCGGTCTCTCGATCGGCAGGGAGCCCTTCCCGATGGGGAAGTGCTCGTGGCGTTCCCGTTCAAGCCTGCCTTCCCCGGTGTGCTGGCTCGGGGTGCGACGCCGAGCGCCACGATCACCTCGCCCACCGACAGCCCGAACGTCCCCGGCGGCCTGTATGCCGACATCGGGCTGCGCTGCCGACGATCCGTCGCGCAATGGATCGGCGTGTACCTGCAGTCGTTCTACGGCAGCGCCCAGATCCGCTACGAGTGGCGTGGCGACATCCTCGCCATCCACGACGACCCATGGGACGAGCACCCCGGCGAGCAGCCGCACCTGGTGTACCCGGACGCCGACGGCCGGTACGAGATCATCGAGCCATGGCTGCGCGCCTCCGACCAGCGCGCCGCAGAACTGGCCCACCTCCACCCGGACGCCCTGGCGATCCTGGCCGGCGATGAGCTACCGGGCGCGGCACCCGAGACGACATCCGTGATGGCCGCCTACCTATGTGACCACCCCGGCGCGCACAAGCGCCAACGCCGCCTGCTCGAAGCCGCCCTCGTCGACCTCCACCGGTAGCCACCACGCCGTGGCAGGCATACACGCCTGGCCGGCCAGCGGCGTGCGTGGTGGCCAGCGGCGTCCGCGCGACCCCGGCCGCCCACGTCGACGTAGCGACGCGCGCCCCCGGCGTGCGCGCGGCCGCTCCGGCCGGCACACCCAGCCGAAACCACGACCCGCTGTCCACCGCTACCAGCCAGCGAAGGGACTACCCGTGACCATCAACCCACAAGCCACCGACACGGCCCGGCCCCACATGTTCGGCCAGGGCGACTACGTGCTGCCGCAGACCGTGCAGACCAACATTCCCCGCCAGCACTACCCACGGCGCTCCCGGCCTGTGGGCCTACGCGCGGTTGCCTCGTCGAGACCTGCTACGCCCTGCCCTGGACTCCGATCGCGCTGTTCGTCCGCGTCCACGCCGACGACACGACAGCGGCCGTGCTCACCATGATCGCCCGGGACGAGGACAACGAGGTCGTCGCCGTGGTGTGGCGCCAGGAGTATGGCACGACCGACCCGCCGAGCAGCCACCAGCCGAACAGCAGCCGGACGGGCACCGGGTGGCAGCTCACCATCGACGGCGCCGTGCCTCACCAAGGCACCGGCGGAGTCCGTCCCTCACCGCCGATTCTCGCCGACATCATCCGCCACGCCATCACTATCTGACCCGGCTCGGCACACAAACGACCTGCCGGAGCGCCGGTCGCTCGCACACACGTCGTCACCGATAACGGACCTCCCGGCATCGGTACCGACAACCCCGTTGATCGCACCACGGTCAGCAGTCAACCCTGAAGGAGAGCTAAGTTATGGCTGGAGAGACCACCATCACCGTCATTGGCAACCTCACCGCCGACCCGGAACTCAGGTTCGTGCCGAGCGGCGCGGCCGTCGCCAACTTCACCGTGGCCTCGACACCCCGCTACCTCGACCGCCAGAGTGGTGAGTGGAAGGACGGCGAAGCCACCTTCCTGCGCTGCAACGTCTGGCGGCAGGCTGCGGAGAACGTGGCAGAGTCGCTCACCCGGGGCGCGCGGGTGATCGTCAGCGGCAGGCTCAAGCAGCGCACTTTCGAGACCCGCGAGGGCGAGAAGCGCACCGTTATGGAGCTGGACGTGGACGAGATCGGCGCGTCGCTGCGCTTCGCCACCGCCAAGATCACGAAGGTCAAGCGTAGCGGCACCGCCACCAAGACCGACGACCCCTGGTCCGACGCCGAGCCCGCCGCCACCATGGCCGACCTCGCCGCCTAATGGTCCGATCCAAGACGATGGGCCCTGTTCCGGCTCGATGACCGCAGAATCTCGCGGGACCGGGCCCATCGTGTCAGCACCATCGCCTGGCGTTCTGCGCCCCCACCGCCGCTGGGCCATGCCCGGAGCCGGTCGGCCGTGTGGTGGCCCCGCACCGGGTTCGCAACCAACAGCAACCTTTTCTGCACTTATGGAGACCACGTGTCCACATGCGACCAGGCCGTGTCCCAGCTATTCGCTGCGAGCACCCCGGTGCCGTTCGGCGCCTTCTCGGGTGCCGTGGTGACTGTTCCGGTCAGCTCGACCAGTCTCAGCGGTCAGGTGCCCGAGACCGAAGATGTGGCGTTCTGCCGGTCCGCGGCCGAGGACTGGGCAGCCGAGAGCGGTCTGACGATGCAGGAGTTCCAGCGCACGTATGTCGAGCAGCGTGTGGCCGAACTGATGGACCAGCACCCGGCTCTGCGGCGTCTCGACGCCGAGAGTCTTGCGCTCACCGAGACGCCGTGGCTCGACGATCACGCAGCCTAACCGACCGGCCTGCGGCCTGGTCTCGTCTGCGCTCCCGCTGCCCGAGACTCCCCGGCCGGTCCCGGTGTGATCACACCGAACACCGCCTACCGCGCGTCCCGCCGTGCCCGAGCGACGATCCGGCCGGTCCAGCCAACAGCAGCGCGCAGGTACCGCCTACCCGGACGGCCCGGCAACCCGAACCAACAACGGCCACGGCGGCGGAAAGCAGCTACCGAGAAAGGGGCCGCAGATGGACGCCGATGTTCGGCAGCAGATCCGGGAGGCGGCAGCGGCCGCGGCACGGGCGGTGGGGGACACCGCGCAGGCCCCCGATGGTCATTCCGGCGCGGTGTTCATCGACCTGGATAGGGTCGAGGACCTCGCCCGCGAGAAGTACTGGCAAACCCTTCGGGACAAGTGCGCCGAGTTCGGCGTCGACGAGCGTGACTACTGGCTGGCCAACCCCGTGGAGGCCATCATGGGCGAACCGGAGTGCCTCGCCGACGACCTACCGCGCATCACCGACGACCTCGCCGCCGCGGCCAGCCTCTATACCGAACCGCCGTACTGACCGAGGGGTAGACGCGGCGAGGGGTGCGCCCACCCCGAAGGCCGGACACACCCCTCGTGTCACGCGCGACAGCCCCGAGGGGCAACCACCGAAGTGGTCCAGCGACGTATCGCGCGGACGGTGCGCCGGGCCTCGCGAGGCCACAAACAGCCCTTGTACCCGGCGCACACGTCAGTGTAGCCAGGGGACCTGGGGTTCCTAACCCTCTGTCATGTGTGGCCGGTTGGGCTACCTGATCACGGTCGAACCGTGTCGAGGTCAACCGGTCAGGCACGCCGTGGTCAAGTACCAGCCGGGGCGAGTACGCCTCGCCTTCGGCGTCGGCGCTCATCGGGGCCCTCAACCCGACGCCCGATCCTCGAGCAGGGGTGATGCCGCGTCAAGGCACGCTTCGCTCTTCGGCCTTGACCCGTCATCACCCCTGCTCAAGACGGCTTTGTGTCGGGAAGAGGGAGGTGAGGCACTGCCCCAACAGGTTCGGTCAGCCATCACCGGAAACGTAGAAAGCATTTCGAAATTCGCCCATCGCGCAATCATGCGTAACCATTCACGGCAACATAACCGCAGTTCAGCAGCCATGCGCACTACTCAAAATTCACCAACAAATCAGCATCGAACTCCCCTGCAAAACCTTGCCATCCGACACATTCCCACGCTAAGATAAGCAAGTAAGAAACACCGGGAACAGCGACCCTGGTGCACGCGGAAACACAAATTACGAGGTTTGATTTCATGCTGACCATCGAAGCGTTGGAAGTCCTGTCCGTCCTGGTTGACCTGCAAGAACTCGACTCGGCCAAGGAGGCAGCGCGCGGACTCCTCAACACCGCACCCATTGCCGACCTGTGGACGATCGCGCGATGCGCTGACATTCTCGACACCAACAACCGCCCCGTTGCGGCCGCCAAGCTGGACCAGTTCGCCCGCGAGCTGACCGACGAGCACCGCGCCGCCCTGGTCCGCTTCTGCCGTGACGAGACCGGCGACCGGCCCCGCCGCGCCACCACCGACACCCCCGCCCAGCCGAACACCCTGTCCGTGTATTTCGACACCCGCCCCGGCTACGACGAGGAAGGCCCCCAGCCCGCAGGGCTGACCGTGCACCCCGCACCCTGGGAGCAGGCCAGGGCACGCCGTATGGCGGAGCTGTCGCGCCAGTTGCGCACCGCCAAGAACCAGCTCCCCGCGCACGTCCGTTCCGAGATGCGCGCCGTCCGCAGTACTGACCCGACATGCCGCCGCCCGGTCAAGTCCCGCGCCCAGCGCAAGGCCGAACGACTCACGGACGACTACATGCGCACGCGGTTGGGCATCGAGGACCACAGCGCCCCACCGAACGCGCGACGCACCGTGTTCGACATCGACGACGACCAGCCCACCACCCCGGACAGCGACCAGCCCACCACCCCGGACAGCGACCAGCCCGACGCCTACACGCTGGACTACGACCGCGCCGCCCGCCCGCAACTGTGGGCCACCCCGTGCGTGTGGTGCTTTGTCGAGCGCCGCCCCCAGGACGACCGCGCCACCCGCAGCACCACGAGGCACGACGACGGGTTGTGTGTCGAGTGCCGAGACGCCAGCCGTCCGGGACTTCCCCGCCGCACGCAGCCCACCCGCCGCCCGGTACGCGCAGCGCGCACGGTGGCCTACATCAACCCGCAGGCCCGCGCCATCGCCGCCCGTTCCGCCGAGATCACCGCCTCATGTGCCGCCGTGGCCGAGCACCTACCGCCCGCCGCCGCCCTGGTATGGATGCGCGCCTACTACCGCATGTCCCCCGAAGCCCACCACCCCATCATCGAGCAGTGGGTGACCGCGTGGCGCGACGCGCAGCACCCGCAGCCCCCGACCCCGATCACACCCGCCGCGCCCGTTCCCGCACTGGCCGCCGCCTAGCGCCAGCACCGCACGTAGCCCCCGGGGATCTCCCCGGGGGCTACGCCGCGTGCCGCCACCCCCGCCCGCCGACGCCCGCGCCGCCACGCGAGGCCCGCGCACGCGACCCGCCGCGCCCGTGCGTGGCGAGCGCGCGTTCAGGGCGGTCACACCTCTGGCATTGCAATGTGCGGATGCAAACGACCGTGTGTGCGAGGTATTCTGGAGGCCTGGGGGGAGGAGGAACACCGTGCGCGCGCCGTGATGGTGCGGTGACGATGACCTGTCACGTGCTGCACGCCGGCGATGGGTACACGTACCTGACCCGGCAGGTGGCCAGCGGGGATACGGCACGCTCGGCGGGAGATCCGCTCGTCGACTACTACCAGGCCGCGGGGAATCCACCTGGGGCCTGGGTGGGTTCCGGCTGTGCCGATCTCGGCGTGTCGGGCGAGGTCAGCCAAGATCAGATGTTGGCCTTGTTCGGCGAGGGGTTGCATCCGGACGCGAACGCGATCGTCGCCGAGCGGATGGCCCGGGGCGACAGCTATGACCAGGCCCTCCGGGCTGCGCGGTTGGGCCGCAAGTTCTACCAGTTCGACGCCGCCGTGCCGCTCGTCGCGGACCTGCGCACCACGTATGTGGAGTTCGCGGAACGGCACGGGCGTCGCGCGACCGTCGCGGAGCGGCGCGGGATCAAACGGCGGGTCGCCGCCGAGCACCTGGCCGCGATCCGCCGCGGGACGACCCGTTTCCACCAGGCCAGCCAACAGTATGCGGTCCTTGGCGCGACGCCGGAGTACCTGGGTGCGCCGAGTCCCGAAGACATCGACGGGTATCTCGTTGACCAGCTCGGCAAGGCGCGGCAGCCGGTCAGTGGCTTCGATTTGGTGTTCTCGCCGCAGAAGTCGGTGTCGGTGTTGTGGGCGCTCGGCGGGCACGAGATCCGGCGTGTGGTGGAGGAGGTGCACGAGCACGCGTGGCGTGCCGCGCTCACCTACGGCGAGCGCGAGGCCGCGTTCACCCGCCTCGGTGCCGCGGGGATCGCGTTCGCGCCGACGTCCGGGTTCGTCGCGACCGCGTTCCAGCACCGCGATTCCCGTGCCGGTGACCCGGATCTGCATACCCATGTGGCGGTGGCGAATCGGGTGCTGGCCGCGGACGGGAAGTGGCGCACGCTGGATTCGCGCCAGGTCCATAAGGTTGCCGTGTCGATGTCGGAGACCTACAACTCGGTGGTCGAGCAGGGGTTGATCGACCGGCTGGGCGTGCGGTTCGTCGAGATGCCGGCCGGGATGGGGAAGCGGCCGGTACGCGAGGTCGACGGCGTCCCCGTCGAGTGGCTCACCGGGTTCTCGCGGCGCCGGAGCCAGGTGGAGACGCACTACGACCGGTTGGTCGCGGAGTACGTGCGCGATCACGGGCACAGCCCGCCCCGGACTGTGCAGCACAGGCTCGCACAGCAGGCCACGCTCACCGACCGGCCCGAGAAAACCGAGCTGCGGACCTTGGCCGAGCAGGTGAAGGACTGGACCGACCGCGCGCACGACCTGCTGCCCGATGTGGACATTCCTGCACGGATCGGCGCCTGTCTCAACCGTACCGATCCCGCGATCGGACCCGGCCTGCGCGAGGTGGCGGCGCGGGTGGTCGAGCGGATCGCCGACGACCGCGCGACCTGGGTGGTTTATCACGTGCGTGCCGAAGCGCACCGCCAGCTCCGTCCGCACACCGCGTTTTTCACCGGCCAGCACGCGGGGATGGCGGGGGACGAGCGGCTGTTGGCTGCCGTGGAGACCGTCACCGCGCTGGCGTTGGACCGGCATTCGCTTCGGCTCGACGCAGCCACCGACGAGCCGGAGGAGAAACTGCCGCGCGCGCTTCGGAAGCCGGACGGGGAGTCGGTATTCGTCCGGCGGGGGTCGGCGGTCTACACCAGCGAGCAGATCCTGGCGGCCGAGCAGCGGCTGGTCGACGACGCCGCAACGATGCGGGGTCCGGTGGTCCCGGACGCGGTCCGGAACGCCGCGATCACCAGTTGGCAACACGCCGACCCCACGCGCAACCGGCAGCTGGATCCCGGGCAGCGCGCGTTGGTCGAGCACTTCGTGTCCTCCGGGAAGGCGCTCGCGGTCGGGATCGGGCCGCCGGGTGCGGGCAAGTCCACCGCGATGGCCGCGGTGCGCGCGGCGTGGGAAACCACGGGAGGCCGCGTCATCGGCTACGCACCCAGCGCAGCGGCGGCCAGCGTGCTCGGCGACGACATCGGTGTCCGCGCCGACACGCTGCACAGCCTGATCGAGGCCCGCCGTCGCGGTGTCCCCGTCGATGTGAAACCCGGCGACATGCTGCTCGTCGACGAGGCGGGGATGGCCGGCACACGCATCCTCGACGAGGTCCGCGCCCTGGCCGCCGAACGCGGCGCCGTCGTCCGCCTCGTTGGCGACTACCGCCAGCTCGCCGCGGTCGAGGCGGGTGGCGCGCTGCGGTTGATCCACCACGACGTCGGCGGCATCGAGCTGTCCGAGCTGCACCGCTTCGCGCGGCGCGACGAGGCCGAGGCGATCCTGCGGTTCCGGGTCGGCGACGAGCAAGCGATCGACTTCTATGCCGACAACGACCGCCTCCGTGGCGGGGTCGGGCCTGCGGTCCTGGACCGGCTCTACGCGGACTGGAAAGCCGATATCGACGCCGGCCGCACCGCGATCATGATCGCCGACACCGGCGATGTCGCCCGCGAGCTGTCCGGCCGCGCGCAAACCGAGCAACGCGCGGCCGGCATCGTCGAAACCGACGGGGTGCGGCTGCACGACGGCAGCGTCGCCGGGGTCGGCGATCGGATCGTGACCCGGCTCAACCGCCGTGATCTGGCCCTGTTCGGGGGCCGGGACTACGTGAAAAACGGCGACTTGTGGGAAGTCGAGACCCGCTACGAGGACGGGCGGTTGCGGGTGCGGCACGTCCGGCATGGCGGCACTGTCCTGTTGTCCGCGCGGTATGTCGCCCGGTTCGTCGAACTTGGCTATTCGGCGACGATCCACCGATCCCAGGGCCTCACTGTCGATGTGTCTCGCGCGTTCCTGTCCCCCGCCGCGGCGCGGGAAGCCGCGCTGGTCGCGCTCTCCCGCGGCCGGGACGCCAACTACGCCTACCTCGACACCCACGAGATCCTGCACCCCGACGAACCCCCGGTGTTGCCGGGCGACCTGTTCTACCGCTACCGCGAGCGCAGCCGCGCCGAAGAAGCCCTCCGCGCGATCCTGCACCGGGAGAGCGCCGAGCTGTCGGCCACCGAACAACTCCGGGAAGCGGCCGAGGAGCCGCACCGGCTGTCCACCCTGGTGCCGCAGTTCCTCTACGCCCGCCACCTGTATCGGGACCCGGGTGGGCAGCAGGCGCAACGCTGGGTCCGCGAGGCGCTGCCCGATTACGCGGACGACATCGTCGCTGACGACGCCTGGCCCGAACTCGCGCGGGTGCTGCATGAGGTGAACGATGCCCACCACGACCCCGTCGGCCTGCTCCGCGCACGGGCTGCGCAACGACCGCTCGAAGACGACCAGACCGACCCGGCCGAGTCGGTCGCGCAAGTGCTGCACTGGCGCATCACCCAATCGATGACCCGGTGGATGCCGGCCTCGCTTCCCGACCTGGACCGGCCGGACTGGCTGCCCGGCTGGGTGCCCACGCCACCCGATCCGGACGAGGACATCACCACACCCGGCGACCTCGCCGACATCGTCGAGCTCGGCACCTGGCTGCGGGCTCGCGCCGAGCGGATCGCCGCGCGGGTCCGCGAACTCGGCGAACGCGCCGCGCACGAACCACCAGCATGGGCGTCCCAGCTGGGGCCGGTGCCCGACGACCCGATCCAGCGCGACCAGTGGGTCCGCCGCGCCGGACAGGTCGCCGCCTACCGGGAACGGTGGCAGATCCCCGACACCACGTCCGAGGTGCTCCCGCCGCACGACCGCGGCGAACAGGGCCGGGCCCGCGCCTGGGTCGCAACCTACCTGCGCACCCATACCCTCGACCGGGCCGCCGAACTCCACCACGCTCGGCAGGCCCGTGAGCGCGACCAGTGGAGCCGGCACAACGCCCGCGCCGCCGACCGCCGCGCCCGCCACCAGCACGAGGGGGAGGTGGCGCGGCGGCGGCGCGACACCCTGGCCGCGCTGCTGCGCGAGGCATGGCGGCACGAGCCGAACCTGGTCGAGGTCATCATCGCGTCCGCGGCGTTCGACACCGTCGCCGAACGTCTCCACGAGGCCGACGAGGCCGGCTACGACCTCCATGGCGTCCTCGCCGAAATCCCGCTCGACGCGGTCGGCGCCCCGCATATCGACGATCCCGCGCGGTACACGGCGGCCATGGTGGACGTCGCAGTCGACCGCATCCGCACCGGAACTGCCGACCGTGACGCGGAGAAACGCGCCGAACGGCGACGGTTCGAGCAGATGCGCGACCAAGCAGCCGACCTGCTGCGGGAAGCCTGGACCGCCCGACCCCAGCTCGCCGACACTGTCATCCACGCCCCCGCCTTCGGCGCCCTGGTCCGCGCGCTGGACCGCTACACCGACGCGGGGCTCGACGCTCGGGACACCCTCGCCACGATCCCGCTGGGCAAACTCGACGTCCCGCAGATCCGCCACAAGGACCGGTACGCGGTCTACCTGACCCATCGCGTCGCCGAACGGCAACTCGACGCCATCGAGCATGCCCGCCGCGCCGCCGCCGACCGCGCCGAACGCCTCGACCAACAGCAGGCCGCCGCCGGGATACTCCGGCAAGCCTGGGTCGACCACCCCGCGCTCGCCGACCGAGTCATCACCGGGCCTGCGTTCCGGTTCCTGGCCGAGCGGATGGTTGCCGCCGACCAAGCCGGCCACAACGTACACTCCGTGCTCCGCGGGCTCGATCCGGTCGCGCTCACCGCACCCCACGTGCCCAGCCCGTCGGGAGCCACCACCTACGCCTTCACGCGTGCGCTCGAACAGCGCACGTCCGAACAACAGATCACGTCCGAACCCAGCTCCGCCCCCGCCGCGGCACAATCACCACCCATCCCCCAGCCCACCCCGACAGTCACGCCGGCGGTTGGAGGCGCCGGTACCGAACCTTGGCAGCGTGCGGCAGCCGAGCACTGGACCCGACGCCCACACGGTGCCCTCACCAACGCCGCCCTTCGTGAGCGCATCGCCGCCGCGCAAGGCGACACCGACCGGCTCGCCCGCGACCGCGCCACCGCCCAGCGCGACGCCGAACAGACCGTCGCCGCCGCGACCGCCGGGCACGGCCGGCACGTCCGCGCACTCGACGAGGCTCTCGCTCGCCTGCGCGCGCAAGCCGTCCTGGTGCGCGACGCCGACCAGCTCGAGCAACGCTGGCAGGCCCTCATCGCACGCGCGGCCGACGCGGCCGAACACCGCGCCCACGCCGAGCACGACCTCGACCGGCTCGGCCGCCTCGCGCGTGCCCGCCGCGCCGAACTCACCGACCGGATCGAACAACTCCGCAGCCTCGAACGCTCCGCCACCCGCGACGCCGACACCCTCGCCCGTCAAGCCGCCGACCTCCACCAGCAAACCGGGCCGCGCGCACAACGCGAGCAGACCACCGCCCGCGCTCTCCGCGCCGAAACCGACTACCCCCATGCCCGCGACACCGCACAGGCCCGCGATCTCGCCGCCGCCGACACCGCCGCCCACCATGCCGCCGACCTCGCCGCACACCACGACCGCCGCGTCCACGAGCTTGACCAACTGCGCGCCGAACACCACCTCCGCGAGCGATTGCCCGCAGCCGTAAGGGAACGCGAAGACCACGAACGCGACCTCGCCCCCACCGCACCCGCCCACCCAGACCGGCAACCCACCGGGCAGGACCAGCCGACTCCGACACTCACGGCCCCCGGGCTGACCGCACCTGAGCTGGAGCATCCGCAACTCGCCGGGGCCGAACCGGCCACTCCCGAACTCGCCGAGCCGGGGACGCTCCACAGCCCGGAGGTGAGTCCTGGCCTGGCGGATCCCGGCATCGAGCACACCGTCCCGCCACCGGACACCGGCGGCCTCGAACGCTGATCAACCCACCCGGGGTTGACCGGACCGGGCTGCGGGACCGGATCATCCAAAACGCCCAGGATGCCTTGGAGTTCCTGTCCGAAGCACTCCGTGTCGCCCGCGCCATCGTGGACGCCCAGAAGCATCCCGACGAAGCCGTCGTGCTGGACGACGACCACGTGGGTGTCCTGTCGCGAATCATCCATGACCACGCGCCGCCCGGCCTTACGGTCACGGAAAGGAACCTGGCCGAGGAGATCGACCAAGTGGTCACCCGCACCCTCGCCCAGTCATGGGACAACGCCGACGCTCGCAACCGAGGCGTCCGCCGCGCCACCGCCGCGGTCTTCCGCCGCTACAGGTTGAAGCCGGTAGGGGAGCCGTATGACTCCACCGTCGCCTACATCGAAGCCCACTACCTCGTTGACTGAAGAATGCGCAGGGGCAACCGGCAACCACCGGCGGTTGCCGGGCTGGCTAGTGCCGCATCAAGCAACGTTGGGTAGGTAATCCGGGCGGC
>NZ_MSIE01000096.1 GCF_001921205.1 Actinophytocola xanthii
CCACCAGCACCGCTGCCCGCCGCCGTGCCCCCGCCACCGAAGGTCCCACCGGCGCCGCCGAGCGAAGTCCCAGAACCCGCGCCGGCACCGCCCGCGCTCCCCGCCGCCCCGCTCGCCGCCGCCCCCGCAGCGGCGGCGGCCGTGGCAGCGGCGGCCACACCACCTTCCGCCCCGCCGGTAGCCGCGATGTACCCCAGGGTCCCCGCACCCAGCACCAACGGCGCCACGAACCCCCGCATCGCTCCGTTGACGTCGGCCAGCTCAGCGGCCAGCGCCCGACAGCGCGCACACTCGTCCAGGTGGGCCTCCACCTGCGCTCGCTCCCGCCGGGCCAGGCCCGACCGGGTCCACGCGCCCAACCGCTCCGCCGTCGCGCGGCACCGGCTGTCCGTCGTCTCCGCGAGATGAACCTGCAGGTAGGCCCGCCGCAGGCCCTCCCGCGCCCGGTACGCCAGCGCCGCCACCCCGTTCGGCGTGAGGCCGAGCAGCGGAGCCACCTCCGCCGCCGGCTGGCCCTCGACCTCGGTGTGCCACAGCACGGCCTGCCAGCGCTCCGGCAGCCGGGCAAACGCCTGTGCCGCCAGCGACCGCTCGAGGCCCTCGAGCGCGGGATCGGCGAACGGCTGTGCGGCGGCCGTTCCGCTGACGCTCTCGATGTCGTCGGACAGCTCCACCCTCCGGTCCCGGCGCGCCTTGTCGTAGGCGGCGTGGCGCAGGACCGTCAACAGGTAGGCGCGGAAGGCCGACTCCGGCCCGCGGCCCCCGCGAAGGGTGTCCAACACCTTCGCGAACGCCTCGGACACCAGATCGTCCGCCTCGGCGGAGGAGCCGGTGAGCTGGCGGGCGAGGTTGTAGGCGGCGCCGACATGCCGCTGGTAGAGCGAGCCATACGCAGACGGGGAGCCCCTGCGCACCGCCGTGATCAGCTCCGCATCGCTCGACGCCTCGAAGTCGGCCGGGACTGTGGCCACGATCCTCCTCAGCTCACCCGTGTCTACCTCGGGACTCGACACCGTCGAAGTCCCCGGTCCCCAGCCCAGACACGCACCCGGCCCAAGTGTGACGGACTCTCGCGTATCAGGCACCATCGCATCACCTGATCGGCGGCGTGGAAATTAATTCGCGAACTTGTCGGTGGAACCGCGTCACGGAAGTCGAACCGCCGCGTTCCTAGTTCGAATGCCTTGACGGCCGGGGACCCAACCAGATGACCGGACGGAGCGAGAGTGACGGTGCGTGAGGCGGGATCGCGCTCGTATCGCGGCGACGCGGGTGGCACCGCCCGGCTGCTGCGAAGTCGGTGGCGCACGGCGAGCATCGCGGCGGGTTGGCGTTTTCCCAGCGACTGGGGGCTACCGGAGGTCGACGACGTCTGCCTCTCGGCCGCCCGTCGGACCGACCTGACCGCGCCCCTCGCCGGCCTGGGCCGGGCCAGGGCCGAGTCCGGTGCCGGGCTCGACGAAACGCTCGCGGACCTGGCCGCGCTGCACGCGGTCCTCGTGCACGAGGACCGCGACGGCCTCATCGCGAGCGACCCGGACGCCACCCCCACCCACATGGTCCGGGCCACGGCGCTGGCCTGGGCGGACGCCGCCTGCGGGGAGCTGCGCAACGCGGAGACCACCGAGAACCTCACGAACCTCGTCACCAACGCCTACCTGCGCACCCGGCTGGGTGAGGTGTATCGCCAGGCCGCGCGGGACAACGTTCCGGTCTCCGACACCCACACCCTGCTGGTGGTGACCCTGGACCTGACCGAGATGGCCGGCTGGACCCGGCTGATGGCGATGGTCCTGGTCGCCGACGCGTTGCGGGAGGTGTTCGACGGCGGCGAGAGCATCGCGATCCTGGGCCCGTCGGTGGCCGTCGTGCTCGCCCAGCGCGAGCCGATGTTCGCCGACCGTGCGCTGAACGCGGGTTGGTTGATCACCCGCCGACTTTCCGCCGACCAGCAGATGGAGTCGGGTAGCCGCCCCCACCTGCGCAAGGAGCGCCTGCCGGACTGCGAGAGCGAGGCCCGCGACCTGCTGCAACGGATCGGCCGGGCCTGACCGCCGGCTCGGAAGATATTTCTGTGGACAACTCCGCGAGTTGTGGACAACTGCCGCGAACGGAAAGGGCGGGCGGCGGCTGCCCCGGCCCGGCGTGGTTTCCTTGCGACCGTGAGTGAGCTCGTGCGGGAATCCCCCGCGGCAGGACCGGGTACCGGCGGTGCGCGCTGGCTCGTCGAGGCCGTCCGTCGGCTCGGCGGGCGGCCAGCCGTCGCGTTGGCGCTCGCCGCCGTGCCGGTCGGGCTCTTCCTCGCCGGGGTCGTGAGCTGGCTCATCGACTGGCGGCTCGGCGTCGACAGCGCCGTCTACCGGTCCGGTGCCGTCGCGCTGCTCACCGGCGAACCCCTCTACGACAAGGACTTCCTCAGCGCGGAACCGCCCTGGGCCAGGTTGCCGTTCACCTACCCACCCACGGGCGCGCTGCTGTTCGTCCCGCTCGCGCTGTTCCCCACCCAGGTCTCCTGGGGGCTGCTGGCCGCGATCTCCGTACTCGCCCTCGCCCTGGTGGTGCGGATCGTGCTGCACCACCTCCCCGAGCGCCCGACGTGGATGACCCCGGCCAGCACGACGGTCGTGGTCACCGTGCTGGCCCTGGCCATCGAGCCGGTCTGGCGCACACTCTTCCTCGGCCAGATCAACCTGGTCCTGATGGCGCTGGTCGTCGTGGACGTCCTCGTGCTCGGGCAGGTCCGCCGGGTGGGCGGGGTACTGGTGGGCGTCGCGGCCGCGGTCAAGCTGACCCCGCTGGTGTTCGTACCGCACCTGTGGCTGGTCGGCCGCCGGGCGGACGCGGTGCGGGCCGTGGTCACGTTCGTGCTGCTGCAGGCGCTGATCTTCGCGATCATCCCGCACGACTTCGCCCGTTTCTGGAGCGTCGCGGTCACCGATCCCGAGCGCACCGGCCCCACGTTCTGGGCCGGCAACCAGTCGTTGCACGCCCTGATCCTGCGGCTGACCGATCTCGCCCCCTGGTCGCTCGCCGCCGCGATAGGAGTGGGGGCACTGCTCGCGGTGCCGGCGGTCATCCTGGTTCGGCGGTTTCACCTGCGGGGTCAGCCGGTGCAGGCGCTGCTGGTCACGGCGTTCTTCGGGTTGCTGCTCAGCCCGGTGACCTGGTCACACCATTACGTGTGGGTCATACCATTACTAGTCCTGTTGTCATCACGGCTACCAGAACCATTGCCATCCGGTGCGGCACGGGTCCGGGCGCTGGCCGGAGTCGGCGCGATCGTGGCGGTGTACGCGAGCTGTGTGCTGCTGATCATGCGGAGCTCGGACCCGAACCGACCGGCCGGGGAGAAGCCCGAGCTGGAATGGACGCCGCCCGAGTTCCTGCTCGGCAGCTCCTACCTGCTCGTTCCGCTGGTGGCCGGTGTCCTGGTGCTCGCCAGAGCCCGACGCGGCACGGGATAGGTTGCCCACCGTGGACACACGCACCGGCTTGCCGATCGTCGGCATGGTTGGCGGCGGCCAGCTCGCCAGGATGACCCAGCAGGCGGCGATCGCGCTCGGCCAGTCGCTGCACGTGCTGGCGACGTCGGCGGACGAGTCGGCCGCACTCGTCACCCCCAACGTGCGGCTCGGCTCGCATACCGACCTCGACGCGCTCAGCGCGTTCGCCAGCGGCTGTGACGTGCTCACCTTCGACCACGAGCACGTGCCGACCGAGCACCTGCGTGCGCTGGTCGAGCAGGGCTTCGCGGTCCGACCGGGCCCCGAGGCGCTGCTGCACGCCCAGGACAAGCTCGTGATGCGACACCGGCTCGAGGAGCTGGGGATGCCCGTGCCGCGGTTCGCCGCCGTGCGGGAGGTCGCGGACGTGCTCAAGTTCGGCGACGAGCACGGCTGGCCCTGCGTGTTGAAGGCCGCCCGCGGCGGCTACGACGGGCGGGGCGTCTGGCTCCTCAACGGCGGGGAGTCGGCCCGTGAGCTGGTGCCGCGGCTGCTGGAGTGGGGCACGCCGCTGCTGGTCGAGCAGCGCGTGGTGATGCGCCGGGAGCTGGCGGCGGTCGTCGCGCGGTCGCCGTTCGGGCAGGGCGGGTGCTGGCCGGTGGTGGAGACGGTCCAGTCCAACGGGATCTGCGTCGAGGTGCTCGCCCCGGCACCCGACCTGGGGGAGGACGAGGCGAGGGATGCCCAGGAGCTGGCGCTCACCATCGCCGCCGAGCTGGACGTGGTCGGCGTGCTCGCCGTCGAGCTGTTCGACACCGAGGCCGGGCTGGTGGTGAACGAGCTGGCGATGCGGCCGCACAACTCGGGGCACTGGACGATCGAGGGGGCGCAGACCTCGCAGTTCGAGCAGCACCTGCGCGCGGTTCTCGACTACCCGCTCGGCGCGACCGACCCGCTCGCGCCGGCGGTGGTGATGGCCAACGTGCTCGGTGCGCCGCAGCAGCCGGCGATGAGTCCGGACGAGCGGCTGCACCACCTGCTTGCCCGGTACCGGGACGCGCACGTGCACTACTACGGCAAGCAGGAGCGACCTGGCCGGAAGATCGGCCACGTGACCCTGCTCGGCCAGCGGATGAGCGACGTGCGGGAGCGGGCGAGGCTCGCCGCGCACTGGCTCTCGCACGGGGTCTGGCAGGACGGGTACGACATCCACGGGGGAGAGCGGACATGACACCGCTGGTCGGCGTGATCATGGGGAGCGACTCGGACTGGCCGGTGATGGGTGCCGCGGCCGAGGCGCTCACCGAGTTCGGGGTGCCGCACGAGGTGAGCGTGGTGTCCGCGCACCGGACCCCGCAGCGGATGCTCGACTACGCGCGGGGCGCGGCGGCCCGAGGGCTTCGAGCGATCGTGGCCGGCGCGGGCGGAGCTGCGCACCTGCCCGGCATGGTGGCGTCGGCCACCACGCTCCCGGTGATCGGCGTCCCGGTGCCGCTGAAGTACCTGGACGGCATGGACTCGCTGCTGTCGATCGTGCAGATGCCGGCGGGGATCCCGGTGGCCACGGTGTCGGTCGGCGGGGCGCGCAACGCCGGGCTGCTCGCGGTCCGCATGCTCGCTGCCTCCGACGACGCCCTGCGCGCACGCCTCGAGCGCTTCCACGCCGACCTCGAACAGCTGGTGCTGGACAAGGACGCGGCGCTGCGGGCATCGCTGGATGTGAGCTCGCCCCGGGAGGCGGACGCCGAGGTGAACGGCCGCTAACATCAGGGGTGGACGCGAGGGGCGAACCGGGAGGTGTCGCGGTGGTGGGGCTTTACCAGCTGAGCGAGGAGCACGAGGCACTGCGCGAGGCGGTGCGCGCGCTCGCGGAGAAGGAGATCGCCCCGCACGCCGCCGAGGTCGACGAGCAGGAGCGGTACCCGGTCGAGGCCCGCGACGCCCTGGCGCGGTCGGGCTTCAACGCCGTCCACGTGCCCGAGGAGTACGACGGCCAGGGCGCCGACGCGGTCGCCGCGTGCATCGTGATCGAGGAGGTCGCCCGCGTGGACGCGTCGGCGTCCCTCATCCCGGCCGTGAACAAGCTGGGCACGCAGCCGATCCTGCTGTCCGGCTCGGAAGAGGTGAAGAAGCTCGTCCTCCCGTCGATCGCGTCGGGGGAGGCCTCGGCCTCCTACGCCCTCTCCGAGCGCGAGGCGGGCTCGGACACGGCGTCGATGCGCACCAGGGCGCTGCGCGACGGCGACACCTGGGTGCTGAACGGCACGAAGGCGTGGATCACCAACGCCGGCGAGTCGACCTGGTACACCGTGATGGCGGTGACCGACCCGAACGCGGAGAAGAAGGCCAACGGCATCTCGGCGTTCGCGGTCCACAAGGACGACCCGGGCTTCACGGTTGGCCCGAAGGAACGCAAGCTGGGCATCAAGGGCTCTCCCACCTGCGAGATCTACTTGGAGAACTGCGTGATCCCGGCCGAGCGCATCATCGGCGCTCCCGGCACCGGCCTCAAGACGGCGCTGCGGACCCTGGACCACACCCGCCCCACCATCGGTGCCCAGGCGGTGGGCATCGCCCAAGGCGCCCTGGACGCCAGCCTGGCGTACGTGAAGGACCGCAAGCAGTTCGGCCAACGCATTGCCGACTTCCAGGGCGTCCAGTTCATGCTCGCCGACATGGGCATGAAAATCGAAGCGGCGCGACACCTCGTCTACACCTCAGCCGCCGCCTCAGAACGCGGCGACAAGCGTGCGGGCTTCATCGCCTCCGCCGCCAAGACCTACGCCTCCGACATAGCCATGGAAGTAACCACCGACGCCGTCCAACTATTCGGCGGCGCCGGCTACACCAAGGACTTCCCGGTAGAACGCATGATGCGTGACGCCAAAATCACCCAGATCTACGAGGGCACCAACCAGATTCAACGCATGGTCATGGCGAGGGCCCTGCTCAAGGGTTAGTTTGGCAATCTCGATCATGCGGCTGGAGATGCGGTCAGCTCCATGATCAGGCCGCCTCTAGGCCGTCCGAACGCCGGATCCACACAGCGTCGGTACGCCTACGAGCTAGGCCGGCTGTGGCGTCCGGTCTCCCGCGCGCGGGCCTGGGCCTCTTTTATGAATGCCGCAGGAAGTTGCGCTTCCTCGAGAATTGACCTCATGTCTTGTTGTTTAAAGCCCAGCCATATCAGGAATGAGCGGTCGACGACGTTAATGCGACCACTACCTCGATCGTAGTCCAAGACGATTGGCCTCACGTCGTATTTGGACTGACGTTGTGCAAGAGAATTTAACGCTCTCGTTAGAGGACCCTCATCGACCGGCGGTTCGGAACGATTTCTGTCGATAAAGGCTCGAAGGTCAGATCGAGGGATTCCCATTGCGAGTTGATCGACGTCACTCACAAGTACCGCAGCAATGATCCATCTGTTCACATCCGCCTGCGACCGGCCATTTTCAGACATGAGTGCGATCATTCGTTCAAAGCGGGAACTCATCGGCTCGACGATGTCCGATATTGCCGAGCGTACGTCGAATCCTTCTCCAAGGACTCGACGGTTGCTGCTCTGGTCGCTCATTATGCCGGATCGTTGGCAGACCGCGTAGCAGATCTCTTGAACAATCCAAACGTTACCTCGAGATTCGCGGATCAATTCGTCACAGAATTGACGGTCGAAATCGACCCCGATTATCTCCGCGCCGGTCTTTATGACCTCTTCTAAGTTGTATTTAGTCCAGTTGTCCACGTTTATAGATTCGATACGCCCGCTAAGGTCTCCGTTGAATCGAATCAATCGATCGCGGTCAAGCCATACTCCAACGATTACGACCTGGACTTGTTCGGAATCGTGATAAGCCTTTAAAGCCACTGAGAAGTCTCGTTGCGTAGTGGGTTGCAGGTAGTGAAAATCCTCGAGTATAACTATCTTTTCAAATTTAGCATCACGAAGCGCGGCGATCACGTCGTTGGCGTCTGTGGGGTCAAGCGTAAAGGGTTCCATCGTACGTTCGACTTGATGAAATCTGCCTGCCTCCGTTGACGCTTCAGCGTTTACTTCTAGTGAAGAAAATATTTGGACTTTACCTGCAATTCTTCCGCCAGCCTTCATGTTCTTGTTCGAAGTAACGATCTCCTGTCGAACTTGGCGGTACCCGGCTGCCTTTAGGATCTGAAGATGTAGGTCTGCGAGCGACCAATTGGATGCGCAGATGAGCGAGACGTGTCCTTTATCGTCCCCCAGATGCTTCTTTCTTAAACAGGTCTTACCTTGCTTGCTGCTCCCGTGAATTATGACATGCTTCCGACGATTTATTGCAGAGACTAATGCGTCGTCGACGTCCGCCCGTGGTGTATAGTTCTGCGGAATTTTGACATTTACACCGAATACTTCAGAGAAAAAGGTAATTTGGTCAACGTCTTGTTCGAGTAGCTGAATCTCAGCGTGTACTTGCGTGTAGTCTTTGACTATCTTCTCAGTAAAACGACGAGGGCCATCGGTCGTGCTAGAGGTAGGCGACGTTGCGACGGGTGCCGTTGAACTGAGGAGATCACTACGTCGGTTGTCGTCAGTGGTGCCGTCCTCACGCTTGCGCGCTCTTTCCCTCACTCTGCACTCCCTGATAGCCGAGCTCCTAGGCCGAGAATGTGGACCACTTTACGTGTTCTGTGCGAACACTGTGTCCACGGCTAGCCGGGCGCGCTCGTGCCTCGACGGCACCAGGTGGGTGTAGACGCGGAGCGGGAACCCAGGGTCCGCGCGGCAGAGGTAGGTCGCGAGTTCCTTGATCGACACGCCCTGGGCTAGCAGCGTCGAGGCGTAGAAGTGTCGAAGCGCGTGCATCCCGTCCACCTGCTTCGCGCGGGCGATCCCGGCGGAACGGAACGCGGCCTCCAGACAGTTTTGGTGAACAGGTCGCCGGAGTAAAGCCGGCCGGCCTCCCCGGTCGCAACGAGACGAACCGTCGTCGGGGTCGCCGGTCGGCTTCCGACAGGGCAGCGTGACGGACGTCGCGGGATAGGCGTTCAGATGCTCGTGCATCTCCGACAGAACGCCCGGTGAGAGCGGCACGGTCTGCGTCTTGTTGCCCTTCGGAAGCGCGAAGACATGGTCCGTTCCACTGTCCAGAGCTGGCGTCGGACGTGCAGCAGCATGGACTTCTCGTCCACATCATCCGGGGACAGGCCCAGGATCTCGCCTGGCCGCAGGCCGGCGCCGATAACGACAGCGATTCGCCACCGGCCTTCAATACCCTCCCACACCGCCTTGCCCCTCGCCTCCGGCCAGATGTCCTTGACTTCAACCGCAGGGCTGGTCGGCCGCCGGATGGTCTTCGCCTTGCACGGGTTGTCGCGGATCAACTTGTCGTCCACGGCCGAATCCAGAACGCCGGTCACGACGCTGAACAGGACCTTGTAGTTGGCGGACTGGTCCTGAATCTCGCCGAGCCAATCGCGGATCGTCCATGGCGTGATCTTGCCGATCGGCAACTCGCCGAAGTGCGGCAGGATTTGACTGCGCCGTCGGCTCGATAGAACCTCCCGCGTCGCGGGATCGTCGGCTCCAAGCATCGAACACCGGCCCGCTGGCTTCAAGGGCGCCCTTCGGGCGTCGCTGACGCGATGGCTTCGCCACCCTTGACCCCAGCGATCCGGCGCTCGAGATGGCCTGTGCGAGGGAGCCGGGGAGGTGCAGGCAGCTGAACTCGGGAATTGTCGTGGGCGAGTTCAGGCTTCACGTCCGGCTGTTTCAACTCGGTCTGATCGAAGCTCTCGAAGAACGGGCACACGAGCGCTCGTCGTCATTCATGGGGTGGCCTCGGACAAAACCGAATACGCCTCGAATCCGAAACGGTCGGCGTTCTCGGGTCAGGTGGTTGACGGTGACGACGGGACGTGGGTCAGCTGGCGATCGAGGTCGGGAGGTGTTTTCGTCGTCGTCGCCAGGTTCCAGAGTCCCAGGGTCAGGGCTATCGCTCCCAGAACTGTGCCGGTGACGGCCATGCCCTTGTTCGTCGCCAGCTGTTTCTGCGAGCGGGACCAGCCGAGCAGGCCGAACACGAGAGCCAGGGCACCCAGCACGATCGCGGCCACGCCCAGCAGGGGGATCAGCCCCACCGCCGCGCCGACCAGGCCCAGGACCAGCGCCGTCGTGCCGACGCCGTTGTGGGGCTTGACGGGCGGGACGGTGGGGAAGCGTACGGGCTTCGTCATGGTGGGCGTGTCGCTCTCGCCGGCCACGGAGTGTCAGGCGTTGGGCGACTTCACTCGAAGAGGTACGGCTACAACTCCACTGTGGTGCGTTCGGTTTCTTTGTGTCGGGAAAGGCGATCTGGCGCCGGGTTCGTCACCTGAACGAGGGACGCTCCGGCGGAGAGCACCGTAACCAGTCCCGTCAGGACGCCCTCGGGGATCGTCCATTTCTGTGTCGACAGAACGCGGGAATCGGTGGTCAGGTCCAACCCCTTCGCCTGGGTGGCCGCCTGGGTCAGCACCTCCTCCACCGTCGCGCCGGCAAGGCAGGGGGTGTCGGGGGGAACGGGCGCCAACGGGAAAAAGTCGTCGCCCTGTAGGCGGGCGTCGGCGATGAAGTCCAGCGTTCCGGACGCCACAGCGCCGCCCAGGTCGCGGCCCATGGGGTCCAGGGAGACCACGGCGGCCTCGCTGCCGGGGGGAAGATCGGGAACCTCGGGGGGCACGAAGGTCACCGACGCTCCGGCGGGCGAGCCCACGACGTGGGCGCCGCACCACCACGCGCCGAGCAGCACCCCGGCCGTCTGCCAGTGGGCGGGCAGCAGCACCGCCACCGGGTCGCCCGGCTCGACGTCGCGCTCCTCGACCAGCCAGTTCGCGGTCTTGGCCGCCCAGTTGACCAGCGTCGCCACCGACAGCTCCACGCGGCTCCCGGCCGCGTCGTCGTAGTGGGTGACCAGGGGGCGGGCCGGGGAGCCGCGGTACGGGCGCAACAGGGTCTCGGTCAGGCTCAACGCGCGAACACTCCTCGAACAGACATTCCTCGAACAGGCATTCAGTGAATGACTAGTCAACCAGTGAACGGTCCTAGTCGACGCAGGGGACGGCGGGCGCCGCCGCCGTGAGGTCGAGCACGCCCGCCGCGGAGAAACGCGACGACGGTGTCGACACCGGGGACGTGGACGGCGGCGGCGTGGCCGCCACCAGGCCGGCGACGAAGCGGCGGACCTCCGGCACGTCCACCGTGATGATGCTCTGACCACGGTCGTTGCGTTCCCCGACCGACCGAACCGGAATCGTCACGAACTGCACCTGCCCCGACGCCAACGCCTGTGCCTGGCTCACCAGCTGGAGGAAGTGCAGCCCCTCGTCCATCACCACGCTCTTGGACACCGCCTCCTCCAGCGCGTTCAGCTTCCCGGTGTTCGTCAACAGATCACCCGACAGCACCTTGCTCATCGCCGAGGACAGGAACGTCTGCTGCCGCACGATCCGGTCCAGGTCCCCCCGCGGCAGGTTCTTCCGCTGCCGCACGAACGCCACCGCGTCCCCGCCCCGCACGGTCTGCGGGCCCCGCGCGAACGACGCCCCCGAATCCGGGTCGCTCGTCGCCTCGTTCAGGCACACGTCGACCCCGTCGATAGCCTCGGTAAGCAGGTAGAACCCGTACAGGCTCACCTCGGTGTAGTGGTCGACCCGCACCCCGGTCAGCAGCTGAACCGCCTGGATCAGCGCGGCGCGTCCCGCGTCGCCGGACTCGCGCTCGATCTTCGCCCGGTCGGACTCGCCCGCGTCGACCAGGCGCTGCGCGGTCAGCGCCTTGGTGATGCCCATCGCACCGTTGATCTTCTCCGCCCGGCCGAGCGGGGGCACCATCACCGACGTGTCCCGCGGTATCGAGACTGCCGACCCCTTGCCGCCGCCGTGCGGGATGCGCAGCAGGATCAGCGTGTCGGTGTTCATGGTCTCGGTGGCCTCGGTGTGCAGCTCGCGCAGCATCTCGGCGGACAGCGGGTTGCCCTGCATGTCCGTGCGGCTGTCGTTGCCGACGACCAGGATGTCGTTCGCTCCGTCGTCGGTGGGCGCGGGCGCGACCGACGCGCCGCTGTCCTGGGCGCGCACCACCGCGTCGGTGGTGTTCTTGCTGTCCTCCAGCCGGGCCACCCGCAGCCAGACGATCGTCATCGCGGCCAGCGCCACGATCGAGAGCAACCCGATCAACACCCGGGCGGCAAGCACGAACAGCGGCACTGGAGGGCGCGGCGTGGACGCCGGTGCCACGGACTCGGCGGACGGGTCCTCCGTCTGCTCCCGTGTGTCCTCAGCCACCCCGGCACCTCCCCTTGCCAGGGTCCACAGTAGCTAGTTAACGCAGTTCACGCCCCCTGCGTTCAGCTGTGGCGGAGGTCGCTGCGCCGAGGACGGGGGCGCCGAACCAGTGGGGGAACCGGACGGCTGGCCCAGGGCGACGAGCCGGTCGCCGGCCAGGCCCGCGGTCTGGCTCGGGTAGTCGGTGCCGAGCACGATCCGCAGCCGGTTCGCCGGCTGGCTCGCGTCCTCCTCCAGCACGAACTCGCCGGCCAGCTCGTCGGCGACGTACTGGGCGAGGCTCTGCTCACCCGGTGCGAACCGGATCACCGACGACGACTGGACCGACGCGTCGCCGATCTCGCCCGGGCTGAACCCCTTCGCGGCCAGGTCGTCACGCACCGAGGCGGCCAGACCACTGGTGTTCGAGCCGTTGCGGATGTCCACGGTCACCAGGCCCGGCGACGGCCTGTCCGCCTCCTCGGCCGGCTTGGGCTCGGTCGACTCCGGCCGGTTCGTCTCGGTCTCCCCGGGCACCGGGGAACCCGTCTCCGACGGCGTGGCCGGCGACGACGAGCCGCTCGACCCCTGCTCGTCGGTTGCCAGCGACCGCACGAACCGCGCCACCTGGGCGGGGTCCACCTCGATCACGTCAGCGCCGCCGATTTTCGCCTGGCCGAGCGTGGGGATCGTGTAGAAGTCGATGCCACCGCTGGACAGCCCCGACATCTGCGCGGCGAACGTGGACAGCTCCCAGCCGTTGGACAGCACGACCGACTTCTGCACGGCGCTGACCAGCTGGCGCACCTTCGTCGGGCTGGTCAGCATGTCCGCGGAGAGCACCTTGTTGGCCAGCGCGCCGAGGAACGCCTGCTGGCGCACGATCCGGTCCAGGTCCCCGTTGGGTAGCCCGTGGCGCTGCCGGACGAACGCGAGCGCCTGCGCGCCGGAGATCGTCTGGCGACCCTTCTTGAAGTTCGCGCCGGACTTCGGTTCCTGCGCCGGGGCCCGCAGGCACACCTCGACGCCCCCGATGGCCTTGGTGACCTCGTAGAAGCTGGCCAGGTTGACCTCGGCATACCGGTCGATGGTGACCGCGCTGCCGATCAGGGCCTGCACGGTGGCGATCAGGTTCTTGCGGCCCACGATCGTCGCCTGCTTGTCCAGCTCGTCCATGTTCGGCGCGGTGTTCGCGAGCCGCTCCCTGGCGTCGTTGTAGGCGTAGGCGAACGCGGAGTTCAGCCGGTGGTTGCCGAAGCCGCCGGCCAGCTCGACCCAGGAGTCGCGGGGGAAGGAGATCGCCACGGCGCGGGTGCCGTCCACCGGGATGTGGACGAGGATCATCGTGTCGGTGTTGCGCTCGCCCTCGTTGACACCGGCGTGCAACATCTCCATGACCTCGTCGGGCAGCGGGTTGCCGTAGGCGTCGGTCCGGCTGTCGATGCCGACCAGCAGCATGTCGACCGCTCCGTCGAGCGGGACGCGCTGGTCCTCGACGTCCTTGGCGATCACGTCGGTGGTGACGGTCCCCTCGTTGACGTCACCGACCGCCCACCATCCGTAACCCATGGCGCCCACGACGGCCACCGACACCAGGGCGGAGACGGCTCGTCCGGTGTAGGTGCCAACCCTGCGCCAGCCCCGTAACGGCCGCCTCCGGCCAGGCAGTACCTGCGTACGTTCGTCCACGCACGCTCCTCCCCGTCCCCCCACCGACCTTGACCAGTACGATACCCACACGTGAGCGACGGTGCGGGCGGGTTGATCCCTTTCGCGACGCAATACTGACCGTTACCGGTTTACTTCCGAGTAAAGAATTGGTGGGGCTTCTATGCGGGTGTTGGTCACTGGTGGCGCCGGTTTCATCGGATCGCATTACGTCCGGAAGGTGCTGGGTGGCGCGTACGCAACGCTGGCCGACGCGGAGATCGTCGTCCTGGACAAGCTCACCTACGCCGGTAGCGAGGCCAACCTCGAGTCGGTACGGGACAACCCCAGGCTCCGCTTCGTGCGGGGCGACATCTGCGACCGTGCCCTGGTCGCCGAGCTGATGCCGGGCACCGACCTGGTCGTGCACTTCGCCGCCGAGTCCCACGTGGACCGCTCGATCCTGGGTGCGGCCGACTTCGTGATGACCAACGTCGTGGGCACCCAGACGCTGCTGCAGGCGGCGGTGGAGGCCGAGGTCGGCAAGTTCGTGCACGTGTCCACCGACGAGGTGTACGGCTCGATCGAGAGCGGCTCGTGGCCGGAGACCCATCCGCTGGAGCCGAACTCGCCCTACTCCGCGTCGAAGGCGTCCTCGGACCTGCTGGCCAGGTCGTTCTTCAGGACCCACGGCCTGCCGGTGTGCATCACCCGGTGCTCGAACAACTACGGGCCGCACCAGTTCCCGGAGAAGGTCATCCCGCTGTTCGTCACGAACCTGTTGGACGGCAAGAAGGTGCCGCTCTACGGCGACGGCCTGAACGTCCGCGACTGGCTGCACGTCGACGACCACTGCTGGGGCATCCAGCTCGTCGCCGACGCCGGCCGCCCCGGCGAGATCTACAACATCGGCGGCGGCACCGAGCTGACCAACCTGGAGCTCACCCACCGTCTGCTCGAGGCCTGCGGCGCGGACGAGTCGATGGTGGAGCGGGTGTCCGACCGCAAGGCCCACGACCGGCGCTACTCCGTCGACATCACCAAGATCTCCACCGAGCTGGGCTACCAGCCGCTGATGTCGTTCGAGGAGGGCCTGGCGAGCACCGTCGCCTGGTACCGGGACAACCGGGCCTGGTGGGAGCAGCTCAAGGACCGCGTCAAGCTGCCGGGGAACTGACGTGACGCTCGCTCTGCTGGTTCCCGGCGGTACCGGCCAGCTGGGGCGCGAGCTGGTCGCCCGTGCCCCCGAGCGGTGCCAGGTGCGTGCCCCCGGCTCGGCCGAGCTCGACGTCACCAACGCGGGTGCCGTCATCGAGGCGGTGAAGTCCCTGGTCGAGGGCGCCGGTGAGCTGCGACCCGTGGTGGTCAACGCGGCCGCCTACACCGCCGTCGACGCCGCCGAGACCGACGAGACGAGAGCGTTCGCGGTCAACGCCGACGGGCCGCGGCTGCTCGCCGCCGCCTGCTCGGCCCACGGCGTGCCGCTGGTGCACGTGTCCACCGACTACGTCTTCCCCGGCGACGGGGACCGGCCCTACCGCGAGGACGACCGCCCCTCGCCGCGCAGCGTCTACGGCACGACCAAGGCCGCCGGCGAGGAGGCCGTGCTCGGCTCGGGCGCCCGGGCCTGGGTCGTGCGGACCGGCTGGGTCTACGGTGCGTACGGCCACAACTTCGTCAAGACCATGACGCGGCTGTCGGCCAAGCACGAGACCGTGTCGGTCGTCGACGACCAGCGCGGTTCCCCCACCTGGACCGGCGACCTGGCCGCCGGCCTGCTCGAGCTGGCCGAACGCGTGACCAGCGACGAGCCGCCCGCGGCGAAGGTCCTGCACGCGACCGGGGCGGGCGAGACCACCTGGTACGAGTTCGCCGGTGCCGTGTTCGCCGAGCTCGGTCTGGACCCGGCCAGGGTCCGCCCCTGCAAGTCCGACGAGTTCCCCCGGCCGGCCCCGCGCCCCGCCTACTCGGTGCTCTCCGACGAGGCCTGGCGCGCCAGCGGTCTCACCCCGCTGCGGCACTGGCGGGAGGCGCTCACCGCCGCCTTCGCCGAGAGCCGGGACGCCTTCACGCCCTGAGCGTCAGCCGCGCCGGGCGATGGCCTCGCGGTAGGCGTCCACGGTCAACTCCGCGGTGTTGCGCCAGGTGAACCCGGCCGCGTGGGCGCGGCGGGTGACCAGTGTGGCCGATGCCGGCGGCTCGGCCAGCGCCGCGGTGAGCGCGCTGCCCAGGGCGTCCACGTCGCCGTGCGGGACCAGGGCGGCATGCCCGCCGGACACCTCGCGCAGTGCCGGCACGTCGGAGCAGACCACCGGCACGTCGCAGGCCAGTGCCTCGAGCACCGGCAGGCCGAACCCCTCGTCCCGGGACGGCAGCACCAGGGCCGCCGCGCCGGCCACCACCGAGCGAAGGTCCACGTCGGACAGGTAGCCGACCGACCGGACCCGCTCGTCGTGCTGGTGGTGGCCTGGCCCGGCAAGCACCAGCGGGGGCAGGTCCGGGGTCACCTCGTGCGCCTTGAGCAGCCAGGACAGCGACTTGCGCGGGCCGGCAGCCCCGACGAACAGCAGGTACCGCGCGGGCAGGCCGACCCGGCGGCGCAGCCCCTCGCTCGGCGGGCGGGCGGTGAACCAGGCCGGATCGACGCCCAGCGGGGTCACCCGGATCTTGTCCGGCTCGATCGAGAGGCGGTCGGCGACCACGTCGGCGACGGCCCTGGTCGGGGTGAGCACCACCGCCGCCCGCTCGGCCGAGCGGGCGACCAGCTGCGGCAGGGTCTCGTCGCTGGGCGGCAGCTCCTCGGGAGCGTCCAGGAAGGCCAGGTCGTGGATGGTGAGCACGCCGGCCGCACGCATCGCCGCCGGCAGCACGAAGTTCGTGCCGTGCACCACGTCGGCGAACCCGGCGAACAGCTCCACCGGCGGGAACGGCGCGCGCAGCCAGCATCGGCGCAGCAGCCGCGCGGAGACCGGCATGCCCCGGGCCCGTGAGCCGTGCGGCAGCACCTTGCGCAGCTTTCGCCAGCCGCGCAGGGTGAACGCCACCGCTCGGGTGTCCACCTCGGACATCGAGGCGAGCTCCTCGGCGAGCGCCGCGGTGTAGCGGCCGACACCGGTCCGGTTGCCGAGCAGCGGGGTGCCGTCCAGCAGCACCCGTATCGGGCCCCCCTCAGCCATCCTCCCGACCCTTCCTGCCGCCGGCCCAGCGGCTCGCCGCGAGCCGCCGCACCCGTCCGGCCGCGCGTCTGGTCAGCTCCGCCGGGCCGCCCGCGTCCAGGTAGGACCGCACGAGGTCGATGTCCCGACGGATGACCTCGCCCATCCGCAGCGGGCGGTTGGCCACCAGCGGCTCGGTGCCGGGCAGGCGGTCCGCCGCGGGAACGGGGTTGCGGCAGAAGGAGACCAGCGGCGCGAGCACGGTCTCCCAGGTGAAGCGCTCGCGGACGACGGCGATCCGCTCGCGGGCCGCCTGCGCGAAGTCCTCGTCGTAGAGCGCCCGCTCCAGCGCCTCGGCCAGGGCGTTCGGGTCCTCGGCCGGCACCACGACGCCGAGCCGCTCGGTGCGCACCAGGTCGGCGAACGCGTCGCCGTCGGTGGTGACGATCGGCAGCCCCGCCCAGAGGTAGTCCAGCACCCGGGTGCGGAAGGCGAACGTCGTCTCCACGTGCTCGTAGTGCGTGGTCACCCCGCAGTCCGCGTCCAGCAGCCAGTTCTGCCGCTCGGTGTAGGGCACCCAGGTCTCGTTGAAGAACACGTGCCGGTCGGTCAGGCCGAGCCGGCGGGAGAGCAGGCGGGTGCGGGTGCCGATGTCCATCGACGGGACCTCGGGGTTGGGGTGGCGCATGCCCAGGAACACCAGGCGGATGTCCTCGTGCCGCCCGCGCACCCGGTCCACCGCGTGCAGCAGCGTCAGCGGGTCGAACCAGCTGTACACCCCGCCCGCCCAGAGCACGACCTTGTCGCTCGGTGCGATGTCCCCGAGCCGTCCTCTGATCGGCGAGGCGGACTGCTGGGGCGGCTTGCCGGGCAGCCCGAACGGCGCCACCGCGAGCAGCGAGCGCACGGTCGGGTCGTTGTCGTAGAGCGAGGGGGTGAGCCGGCCAAGCGCGGTGAGGTGTCCCAGCCAGAAGTGCCGCTGCCGCTCCGAGGCGCACAGGAAGAAGTCACCCCGCTCGAGCTGGGTGTTGAGCACCCTGGTGACCCCGGCCAGGTCCAGCGCGCGCTGCTCGTCGGTGGAGTCCTTGCCCTGCTCCAGCAGCTCCAGGTGCATGGGGTCGTACATGTCGCAGACCAGGATCTTGGTGGAGTCCTCCTTCTTGAGGCTCGGCACCAGCTCCAGAACGTGGCCCTGCAGCACGACGACGTCGGCCCAGGCCACGTGGCGGCCGAGGTCGCGCGGGCCGGACCGGTGCACCGCGAACGGCGCCTCGGGCGGGTCGCAGCGCGGGTTGACCGTGACCAGCCGCACGTCGTGCTCGGCGGCCAGCACGTCGGCCATGTTCCAGGCGCGGATGGCGGGGCCGGCCATCTGGTCGGAGACGGCGTCCCCGGTGATCACCAGGATCCGCCGGCGCGCGCCGAAGGCCTCCTCCAGCCCGAACACCTCGACCAGCACGTCGTGCGCGGCCAGGTAGCGCGGCAGTGGGTAGGCGGGCTCCATGGCGTTGCGCATCAACGGGAGCAGGTCGGTGTCCGAGCGCACCCTGGCCGCCTGCTCGACCTCGCGGCTCCGCGCCAGCTCCGGCAGCAGCTCGACGAACTGGTCGATCGCCAGCACGCCAGCCAGCGTCGTCCTCGGGATCTCCACAGTGGACCCGCCGGTGTCCGGACGGCCGATCTCCAGCTGGGTCGGGTCGAGCTCGCCGCGCGCGGTGGCCCGACGCACGGCCAGCGCCAGCGCCGCGGGCAGCACCCTGGCCAGGGTGGCGTCCGAGAGGTTCTTGTACAGCGCGGCCAAGGCGTTCCGCTCCAGCAGGAACAACTCGCGAGCGTTGTCCGGCGTGTCCACCTTGGACATCGAGGCGTGGTGGCGGTGGAAGGTCAGCGAGGTGGGCACGTAACGGACCCGCCAGCCGCGCAGGTTCATCCGCCAGCCGAGGTCGACGTCCTCGTAGAACATGAAGAACCGCTCGTCGAACCCGCCCAGCTCGCGGAAAAGGCCCGCCCGGACGAACATGGCCGACCCGGTCGCGAACAGGACGTCCCGCGGGGTGTCGTGCGTGCCGGCCGACAGCTCGTCGAGGCGGCGACCGGCGTGGCGCTTGTAGCCCATGCCGAACCAGGTCAGTCCGGCGTCGACGAAGTCGACGAGCTCACCGTCCCAGTCGAGCACCTTGCTGGCCACCGCGCCGACCGTCGGCTCGGTACGCAGCACCTCGACCGCCGCGTCGACCCAGTCCGGGTGGGGTCGCGCGTCGTTGTTGAGGAAGGCGAGGACGGTTCCGGTGGCATGCCGCGCGCCCAGGTTGCACCCGCCGGCGAAGCCCAGGTTGGCCCCCGCACGCACGACGTGGACACCCGGCTCCCGTTCGATGCGCTCGGCGCTGCCGTCCCCGGAGTCGTTGTCGACGCAGATGAGCTGCACCAGCTCGGCGGGGTAGGCGAGCTGTTCGCGCAGGGCGCGCAGACAGGTGATGGTGTCCTCGGCGCCGCGGTAGTTCACCACGATCACCGAGACGGCCGGGCGTCGCGCCGAATCGGGCACTCGCGCTCCTCGCGTCGGGGTGGTGTCGTAAGCCTGCCCTATAACAACACGTGACGGCTGGTTAACCGGTCGGGTTCACCGAACCCCACACCTCGGTGCGCGACAGGGTCGCCGCCCGGCCGATCGCCCGCCGCTCCCGCAGCAGCGGCACCAGCCGCGCGAGCACCTCGCCGAGCACCCGCAACCGCAGGCGCACGCGGAAGTTGGCCGCGTCGGGCACTGCCCGGCCGGCCAGCCGACGGGCCGGGAGCAGGGCCGTGACCGCGGCGAAGCGCGCCAGCTCACGGGCCGCGACGGCCGCCGGCGCGCAGCGCAGCAGCATGAACAGCCGGTTGCGCTCGTTCCAGCGGTGGAACAGGGCCGAGCCGGGCCGGGTGGTCGCGCCGTGCAGGTGCCGCACCCGGGCAGCGGGCACCGAGAGCACCGACCACCCGTGCAGCCGCAGCCGCCAGGAGGTGTCGGTGTCCTCGTAGTAGCAGAAGAACCGGCCGGGTACGCCACCCGCCTGGACCAGCGCCGCAGTGCGCAGCAGCGGCGCCCCGCCGCAGAAGCCGAACACCGGGCCGGAGGTGGCGTCCGCCCCGTGCCCGTCCGGGGTCAGCACCAGGCCGACCGACTGGGTCCGCCCGGACGGCGCCTCCAGCCGGGGGCTCGCCGCGGCCGCCCCGGGGGTGGCGTCCAGTGCCGCCTCGAGCTCGGCCAGCCAGTTCGGCCCCGGCGCGGCGTCGTCGTTGAGCCAGGCCGTGAACTCGGTGCCGACCAGCGGCAGGGCCAGCGCCAGGGCACCGGCGTAGCCGAGGTTGCGCGCGGTGCGGTGTACGGCGGGGCGGGAGGGGTGGGCCGAAAGGACCGCGGCGCTGCCGTCGTCGGAGGCGTTGTCCACCACGAGCACCCGGTGCGGGCGGGTCTGCGCGGCCAGCGCGTCCAGGCACGCCCCGAGGTGCTCCCGGCCGCGCCAGGTCACCACGACCACCGTGGTCCGGGTCGTGCTGCCGCCGGTCCCCGTGTCGTTACCCGCCGTCACGACGCCCGACCGTACCCTGTGCCAGTGCCAGAGCTCATCGTGCTGACCGAGCAGCTGTTGGCGCCCGTCCCCGGCGGGACCGGGCGCTACACCCGCGAGCTGGCCGCCGCCCTGGCCGCCAGCACGCCGACCGGGTGGACGGTGGCGGGCGTGACCGCCACGCACAAGGACCTGTCGCCGGCGGTCATCCCCGGCGTGGCCGGCCCCCGCGCGCTGCCGCTGTCCAGACGCGGCCTGACCGCGTTATGGGAGCGCGGGGTGAACCTCTGGCCCGGCGGCGACGCAGTGCACGCCCCGACCCCGCTCGCCCCGCCCGGTCCCCGCCGCGGCCGCAGCCTCATCGTCACCGTGCACGACCTGGTGCCGTTCACCCACCCCGAGACCCTCACCCGCCGCGGCGCCGCCTGGCACCAGAGCGCCATCCGCCGCGCCGCCGCCCGTGCCCACGCCATCGTCGTGCCGACCACCTGCGTCGCCGAGGACCTGCACCGCTACGCGCCCGGTCCGGCGACCGTCGCCGTCATCGGGCACGGCGTGCCGGACGCACTGCTCGCGCCGGTCGAGCCGGCCCAGCTGCACGCCACCGCCGTGGGCCTCGGGCTGCCGTCCGCCTACGTCCTCGCCGTCGGCACCGTCGAGCCGCGCAAGGGGCTCGACGTGCTCATCGAGGCCATGGCCAAACCGTTCGCGCCCGACCTGCCGCTGGTCGTGGTCGGGCCGAAGGGGTGGGGGCAGGTGGACCTGGCAGCGCTCGCCGACCGGCACGGGCTCGCCCAGGGCCGGCTGCACGTCCTGGGTCAGCTCACCGACGCCGACCTGGGCGTCGTCCTGCGTCGGGCCTCGGTGCTCGCCGCCCCGAGCCGGGCCGAGGGCTTCGGCTTACCCGTGCTGGAGGCCATGGCCGTCGGCGTTCCGGTCGTGCACAGCGACGTGCCCGCCCTGGTCGAGGTCGCCGGCGGGGCCGGGGTGTCGGTACCGCCGGACAACGCCAGGGCGCTCGCCGGAGCGCTACGGGCGGTCGTGGACGACCCGGCTTCCACCGCGATCCGGGTCGCCGCCGGGCGGTCCCGGGCCCAGGCGTTCAGCTGGGCCCACGCCGCGGCCGAGCTCTGGCGGCTGCACACGCGGTTCTTCGACATGGCGAGTGTCAGGTAGTGGGCTTTTCACCCGGTCGTGGTCGTCGGATCCGGCCGCAGTCGTACGCTGCTCACGTGGCCGAACCGCACGTGCTGATCGACGCGACCGCCGTGCCGGCGGATCGCGGCGGGGTCGGACGGTACGTGGACTCGCTGGTCTTCGCGCTGGACTCGGAGGGTGCGCCGATCACCGTCGTCTGCCAGCCGCGTGACGTCGAGCTGTACGGGCGGCTCGCGCCGAACTCGCGGATCGTGCCCACCGCTGAGGCCAACGCCACCCGCACCGCCCGGCTGACCTGGGAGCAGACCACGCTGCCGCGCCTGGTCCGGCGGCTGGGGGTGGACGTGCTGCACTCCCCGCACTACACCACCGCGCTAGCGAACCCGGCCGCGTCGGTGGTCACGCTGCACGATGCGACCTTCTTCACCGACGCGGCGCTGCACCACTCGATCAAGGCCCGCTTCTTCCGGGCCTGGACCCGCACCGCGCTCGTCCGCGCCTCGCTGTGCGTCGTGCCGAGCGCGGCCACGGCGACCGAGCTGGTCCGGGTGGCCCGGGCCGATCCCCGCCGGCTGGAGGTCATCCAGCACGGCGTCGACGCCGAGCGCTTCCACCTCCCCACGCAGGACGAGATCGACGTCGCCCGCTCGATGGTCGGCCTCGCGCCGGACACCCCGTACGTGGCGTTCCTCGGCGCGCTCGAGCCGCGCAAGAACGTGCCGGCGCTGATCCGCGGGTTCGCGGCGGCCTGCCGGGGGCGGTCCGACCCGCCCGCGCTCGTGCTCGCCGGGCAGCCCGGGTGGGACCGCCAGGTCGAGCGCGCGCTGGACGACGTGCCACACCGGCTCCGGGTCATCCGCGCGGGCTACCTGCCGTTCGAGACGCTGGCCGGCTTCCTCGGCGGCGCAGAGCTGGTCGCCTACCCCTCGCTCGGCGAGGGCTTCGGCCTGCCGGTGCTCGAGGCCATGGCCTGCGGCGCCTGCGTCCTGACCACCCGCCGGCTCGCGCTGCCCGAGGTCGGCGGGGACGCCGTCGCCTACTGCGGCGTCGGGGCGGGCGACATCGCCGCGGCGCTGGTCGAGCTGCTGGACGACCCGGCCCGGCGTGCCTTCCTGGCCTCCGCGGCCCAGCGGCGGGCCAAGGAGTTCTCCTGGCTGACGAGTGCCGAGGGGCACCGCGCCGCCTACGAGAGGGCGCACCGGGTGCACCGGCGGGGGCGCTGAGGGGCACAATATGTGCCCGTGCCCGAGGAACACGGTTCTGAGCTAGCCGTCATCATCGTGACCTACTCGCCGGGCGAGACGCTCGACCGCTGTCTGGACACCCTGGCCAAGGCCACCTCGCGGCCGGTGCGGGTGATCCTCGCGGACAACGGCTCCACCGACGGCGCACCCGAGCGGGCGGCCGCCGAACGGGAGAACGTCGAGCTGCTGCGCACCGGGGGCAACCTGGGCTACGGCACGGCGGCGAACCTCGGCGCCGCGGAGCTCGACGCCTCCTACGGCTGGGTGGTCGTCGCCAACCCCGACCTCGAGTGGGGCGACGGGGCACTGGACACTATGCTCGAGGCCGCGCGGCGCTGGCCCCGCGGCGGCGCGTTCGGGCCGCTGATCAAGGAGGTCAGCGGGGAGGTCTACCCGTCGGCACGGCTGCTCCCGTCGCTCGGGCGGGGGATCGGACACGCGGTCGTCGGCCGGGTCTGGCGCGGCAACCCGTGGACCAGGGCCTACAAGCAGTCCGACACCACGGTCGTGGAGCGGGAGGCCGGCTGGCTCTCCGGCTCCTGCCTGCTGATGCGCCGGGCCGCCTTCGAGTCGGTGAACGGCTTCGACCAGCGGTACTTCATGTACTTCGAGGACGTCGACCTCGGCGACCGCCTGGGGAAGGCGGGGTGGCAGAACGTGTACGTTCCGTCGGCCGAGGTCGTCCACCTCCAGGGCCACTCGACGGCCCGCTCCTCCGCCGCCATGCTCGCCGCCCACCACGACAGCGCCTACCGCTACATCGCCGACCGGCATCCCGGCCCGCTCTGGGCGCCCGTCCGCCTGGCCGTCCGCGCCGGGCTGACCGCCCGCCTCAAACTCGAGACCCGCGCCTAGGGCACCTGATGACCCGGCTGACCACCATCCGCGCCGTCGCCGTCCTCGTCGCGACCGTGTCGCTGGCGGGCTGCGGCGAGACGGGCTACGAGGGCACGGGCACGGCGGCATGCCCGGCGCTTCCCGCCGATGTCGTCGCCGCCGTCGCCGGAAACCTCTCGGCCTCGGGCGAGGGGTACGAGCCCGACGCGGACGACCCGGAGGGCGGCTCGCTGCCCGCCAGGTCGCAGAGCGACGGCGGCATCCTCTACCGCTGCCGCTGGGCAACGACCGAGGGCGGCGCCGGGATCACGGTGTTCGTGACCCAGACGAGCGCCGACCGCGTCGCCGAGGTCACCACCTGGCTGCGGGAGCAGCGGGGCCCGGACCTGACGGCCGGCGCGAGCGGGTACGGCCGCGCGCTCTACGCCGGCGGGGACCAGGGCGCCCCGCACGCCCGGTGGGCCTGCGGCGACCGGGTGCTCGAGGTCGACCTCGACAGCCCGAAGGACGGCACGGACGCCCTGCAGGGGGTGAAACGCCTGGCTGAGGCGCTGGTGCCGAAGCTGGGCTGCCCGCCGTCCTGACCCGCGGGGCCGGTCAGGGCTGCTCGACGGTCTCCCGCCGCGCCAGCTCGGTGAACGCGGCCTCCAGGTAGCCGCGCAACGGGCGGCCACGCGCCGACACCAGGTCGGCGAGCAGGACGACGGCGTGCTGGTTGACCGCGGCCGCCGACGGGCGCGGCGGGACCGCGTTCCAGGGGTCGTCCGGCTCCGGCGGCCACGTGTCCCCGCTGCCGGCGTCCGGCGGGGTGTCCGGATGGATCCCGAGCGCGCCGCTGAGGACGACGACCAGCACGCCGGGGTCGATACCGGGGAACCACGGCGCCGCCGACCGGCCGCAGCGGCCGATGATCTCGCGGAGGTCGTCGCCGTCCACGCCGTCCGGGAGCACCTCCTCCAGCAACAGCCGAACGGCGTCGCCGAGGATGACCCGCACGTGCTCGGGGTCGGCGAGCAGGAGGCGGCCGCAGGCGTCGTCGAACGCGACCGCGTCGCCTGCCTGCGCGGACGCGACCGCGTCGGTCACCGCCGACGCGATCACCCTCGCCGCCGGCGGCAGCTCGCCGAGCGTGAGCCGGGGTGCGCGTGCCATGGCCGGGAACGCTACCGCCGCCCACCGACAACCGGCCGCCCCGGGTGTGCCCTAGCCCTCCAGGCGCTGGGAGAGGGTGGAGGGGGTGCTGGGGGGCTGCTTGGTGGTGGGGATGAGGCCGTCCAGCTCCTCGGTGTGGGCTTCCGGAGCCGGGGCTGGGCGGGGCCGGCGCTGCTGGCGGAGGCGCTCGGCGTCCTCGATGCGGCGCTGACGGGAGCGCATCCCGGGGGGAGTGGCGACCATGTCGGTCGCGGCCTCCTGGGCGATGGCGGGGACGTTCTCCGTCGGCCGGGCCCGGACCAGCGGGCTGGGGACGACCAGGGTGGCCTCGGGGTCGTCGTGGCGGTCATCGTTCGCGGCGACGACGGTGCGCGGGATCTGCAACGTGCTCGCGGCGTCCATGGGCGAAACGGCGCTCTCCGGTGTCACCACGAAGGCGCCTCGCGCCCGAGCCCGCGCCAGCGCGGCGTCAGCCCGTTCACGGGGGTCCATGTGTCGGCCACTCCCTGCGCCGTTTGGATGTTGTCTGTCCAGCGTAGGCCTTTCGACGCGCCGCGTCAGCGAAGATCTGAAATAGATCACTCACACGTGCGCCGTGTGCCCGCGCTCCCGCAGGAGCTCGGTGAGCCGCTTGATGTCCTGCGCCCGGTCCCGGTGGCAGACGAGCACGGCGTCCTGGGTGTCCACGACGATCAGGTCCCGCACCCCGAGGGTCGCGATCACCCGGGGGGCGCAGGAAACCGCGATCACGCCGGTCCCGTCGACGACCAGGACCGGAGCACCCTGCGGGCCGACCTCGACGATTCGCGCGCCCTCCACCTCACGGCCGAGCAGCTCGCCGACGGTCTCGAAGTCCCCGATGTCGTGCCAGCCGAAGTCTCCGGGCACGGTCGCCACGAGGCCCTCGGCGGCGGCCGGCTCCATCACCGCGTACTCGACGGCGACCTTCGGGACCGTGGGCCACAGCTGCCCGAGCACCGCCTCCTGGCGCTCGGTGTCCCAGGCGCGCGCGATCTCCCGGACCGGGTCGTGCACGTCGGGCCGGCGGGCGGCGAGCTCGGCGAGGAACACGTCGGTCCGCCACAGGAACATGCTCGCGTTCCACAGGTAGCTGCCCGACCCCAGGTACTCCGCGGCCACCTCGGCCGTCGGCTTCTCCCGGAACTCCAGCACCGCCTGGCGCACCCCGGGCCTCGCCGGCTCGCTGCACCGCAGGTAGCCGTACCCGGTCTCCGGCCGGGTCGGGGTGATGCCGATCGTCATCAGCAGCCCCTCGGCCGCGCCCTCGACCGCGTGCCCCACCACCTCCTGGAACGCCCGCGTGTCGGTGATCAGGTGGTCGGCGGCGAACGAGGCCATCACCGCGCCGGGCGCCCGCTCCTCGATGACCGCCGCGGCCAGCGCGATGGCCGCGCAGGAGTCCCTGGCGAACGGCTCGACGAGGATGTTGCGCTCGGGCAGCTCGGGCAGCTGGCGGGCGACCGAGGTGGCGTGCGCGACGCCGGTGACCACCAGCAGCCGCTCCGGTGTGGACAGCGGTTCCAGGCGGTCGAACGTGGCCTGCAGCAGCGACCGGTCGGTGCCGGTCAGCGCGTGCAGGAACTTCGGGTTGGCGGCCCGGGACAGCGGCCACAGCCTGGTGCCGCTGCCCCCGGCCGGCACCACCACGTGCAAGTCGGTCGGGCTCATTCCGTTGACGATATCCGGGTAGCGTCTGGCCCATGAGGGTGCCTTCGGCCGAGCGGAGACTCATCCCGGACTTCCCGCTCGACCTGGCCGTGGTGCTCGCGCCGCTGCGCCGCGGCCACGCCGACCCGGCGTTCCGCCGCACCCCCGCCGGATGCACCTGGCTCGCCGCCAACACCGCCGCCGGTCCCGGCACCCTGGCCATCGCCCGCGCCGGCGGCGAGGTCCTCGCGCAGGCGTGGGGGCCCGGCACGGAGCCGCTGCTCGACGGCGTGCCCGCGCTGCTCGGGGCGCACGACGACGACTCCGACTTCCGTGCGCACCATCCGCTGGTCGCCGACCTCCGCCGGCGGATGCCGGCACTGCGGCTCGGTTCGACCAGTCGGGTGTGGGACCTGCTGGTGCCCTCGATCCTGGAGCAGAAGGTCACCGGCTACGAGGCACGCCGCTCCTGGCGGGAGCTGTGCCGGCGGTTCGGCGAGCCGGCCCCCGGACCCGCCCCGGCCGGGATGCGCGTCCCGCCGACGCCGAGGGCGATCCTGTCGGTGCCGGACTGGGAGTGGCACCGGGCCGGTGTCGACCTGGCCCGCCGGCGGGCGATCGTGGCGGGCGCGCGGGCGGCCCACCGGCTGGAGCGTGCGGTGGAGCTCGGTGGCCGGCCGGGACGCGACGTGCTGCGGACGGTGCCCGGCGTGGGCTTCTGGACCGCGGCCGAGGTCGCCCAGCGCGCCTGGGGCGACGCGGACGCGGTCAGCGTCGGCGACTTCCACGTCCCGAGCATCGTCGGCTATGCCCTGCTCGGCCGGAAGCTGGACGACGCCGGGATGCTCGAGGTGCTGGCGCCCTACGCCCCGCACCGGCACCGTGTCGTGCGCTACCTGGAGGCCGCTGGCATCTCCCGCCCCCGGTTCGGGCCGCGGTTCTCGCCCCGGGACTACCGGGCGATCTGAGCGGCACTCGCCATCGCCGCCAGCCCGCTCACCCCGTCCGGGTCGGGCAGCGCGCCGAGCGGCCACCAGCGCAGGTCCAGCGACTCGGCGCTGCGCACCGGCTGCGCGGCGGTCGGTGCGCGGACGAGGAACCGGACGTCGAAGTGCCGGGTCGGCAGGCCGAGCGAGCAGGTGATCGGATGGACGTCCACGTGGACCGGGACCGGGTCGATGATCAGGCCCTCGATCCCGGACTCCTCGGTGGCCTCGCGCAGGGCCGCGCCGGCGAGCGTGCTGTCCGTGGCCTCGCAGTGCCCGCCGAGCTGTAGCCAGGCGCCGACGCGGGGGTGCAGGGTCAGCAGCAGGTGCTCGCCCTCGGCGTCGAGCACCAGCGCCGAGGCGGTGAGGTGGCCGGGCTCGCAGGATCGGGAGCAGGCGTCCGGACGGGCGGCCAGGAACCCCAGGAACGCCTCGCGCAGCGACCGCTGGGCGCGGTCGGGCGGTCGCCACGAGCTCAGCGTGGCGACCGCGTCGGCGTGGAGAGCGGTGGTCACAACTGGAGGAACCGGTCGTCGACGTCGCCGACCTCGCGCGGGGTCAATGGGCCGTCGGCGGGGTGGCCCACCGCGACCGCGCCGAGCGGTTCCCAGTCCGCGGGCAGCTCGAGGACCTCGCGGACCACGTCGGCGCAGAAGATCGTCGAGGACACCCAGCAGGATCCGAGCCCCTCGGCGGCCAGCGCCACCAGCAGGCCCTGCACGGCGGCACCCGAGGCGATCGTGAACATCGTCCGCTCGGCCTCGGCCCGCCGCGCGTCGGGATAGGCGTGCGCGCCCTCGCGGACCAGGAACGGCACCACGATCTCGGTCGCGCCATACAGCAGGTCGCCGCGCCGCACCCGGCGGTCGATCCGCTCCTCGGAGAAGCCGTCGGCGGCGAGGTCGGCCCGCCAGCGCGCCCGCATCTCGTCGAGCAGCCGCTTGCGGCGCGCCCGGTCGGCCAGGTGTACGAACCGGACCGGCCTGGTGTGGTGCGGTGCCGGCGCGGTCAGCGCGGCCACCACCGCCCCGCGCAGCGCATCGATGTCCACCGGCTCGTCGGTGAAGGCCCGCACCGAGCGGCGCAGCAGCACGGCCTCACGCCGTCCCGCCGCCAGCGCCTCCTCGGTGCCCATCCGGAACAGGTCCTCGTCGACCGGCCGAACCAGCTCCCGCGCGGTGGACTCGGCCGAGGGGATGATCGAGAGCCCGCGCACCACGGCCACCGGGATCCCGCCGAGCTTGCCCTTCACCAGGTCCGCGGCGGCGGCGATCTCGTCGGCGACCGCGACCTCGGTCACGGCCAGCTCGTTGCCCTGGCGGTCCACCCTGCCCTGGTAGCCGTGCAGCACCCGCAGCCCCGACGCGCCGATCGCGACGTCGGTCTGGCCGAGCCGCCAGGCGCGGCCCATCGTGTCGGTGATGATCACCGCGACCTCGACCCCGAGCCGTTCGCGCAGGCCGCCGCGCAGGGCGAACGCCGAGCCGTCCGGGTCCGCGGGCAGCAGCGCGAGCTCGTCGGCGGCCACGTTCGAGGCGTCGACGCCGGAGGCGGCCTGGACGATCCCCAGGCGGTTCTCGGTGATCAGCGTCCGGGCCCGGCGGGCCAGGATTCTGGTGGACTCCTCGAAGACCAGCCGTCGGCGGATCCGGTCCCGCTCCTCCTGGTCGGCCGGGACCCGAACCAGTCGTCCCTCTATTTTGGACACCACTTTGCTGGTCACCACGACGACGTCCCCGGATCGCAGCCACGGGGCGGCACCGGCGAGCGCGCCGGTGAGGTCGTCGCCGGGACGGAACTCGGGCAGGCCCTCGACCGGCAGGACCTCGATCCGGCCCCGGGCCGCGTGGTCGCTCAGGTGATCAGTCAACGGAAACCCCGGCAACGGAGAACGCGGCCCGCACCATCTCGGCCGTCGCGTCCACATCGGACATCAACAGCGGCACGGCGCGGACCTCGACGCCGGGTACCTCGGCCCCGTCACCGGTGTGCACCAGCCAACCGTCCAACAGCCCTTCGCCGTCGCGGCGCGAGCCGTAGTGCCGACCGACCGCCTCGGCGGTGGTCGCCACGCCGATCGCGGTCAGACAGGCGTCGGCCATGCCGCGCACCGGCCGGTCGGCCACGATCGGCGAGATTCCGACGACCGGTGCGGCCGTCTTCGCCAGGGCCGTCCGGATCCCCGGCACGGCCAGCACGGTACCCACGCTGACGACCGGGTTGGACGGCGCGAGCAGCACGATGTCGGCGTCGGCGACGGCGTCGAGCACGCCGGGCGCGGGTGTCGACTCCTCCGCGCCGACCGGCACGATCGAGTGCGCCGGCAGCGCGGCCTGGTGGCGGATCCACCACTCCTGGAAATGGATCGCCTGCCGCTGGCCGGTGTCCGGGTCGTCCACCACGACGTGGGTCTCCACCCGGTCGTCGGACATCGGCAGCAAATCCACGCCGGGCTGCCAGCGCGCGCAGAGCGCCTCGGTGACCGCGGAGAGCGGGTAGCCGGCACGCAGCATCCGGGTGCGGACGAGGTGGGTGGCGATGTCCCTGTCGCCGAGCCCGAACCACTCGGACCCGGCCCCGTAGGCGGCCAGCTCCTCGCGGACCGTCCAGGTCTCGCCGGTGCGGCCCCACCCGCGCTCGGTGTCGATGCCGCCGCCGAGGGTGTACATGCACGTGTCGAGGTCCGGACAGATCCGCAGGCCGTGCAGCCACACGTCGTCCCCGGTGTTCACCACCGCGGTGACCCGGTGCTCGGCGCCGGGCAGGCCCAGTGCCCGCTTGACCCCCTGCAGGAACCGGGCTCCGCCGACCCCGCCGACCACGACAGTCACCTTCATAAGCCAACCTTCACGCTTTGTTCACCGACTCACGTCCAGAAGCGGAACACGCTGTCGCCGATCCCGGCGAGCAGGCCGTCACCACCGACGAGGTCGAACACCGACAGGGACACCTCGCTGAACGCCTGACCGATCGCGGGTATGCCGATGAGGCAGGCGAACAGGATCAGCGGCGCCCACGGACGGGCCTTGGCGCCGAACCGCTGCGCCTCGTAGGACAGGAACGGCTCCAGCGCGCCCCAGCCGTCGAGGCCGGGGATCGGCAGGATGTTCAGCACGAACGCGAAGACCTGCAGCAGTGCGAGGTAGGACAGGGCGGCGGCCAGCCAGAACGTGGGCTGGAACACGGCGACAGCGATGATCAGGATCGCGCCGAGCAGGAGGTTGAAGAACGGTCCGGCCAGCGACACCATCGAGTCGATCCGCTTGGAGCGCAGGGCGTGGTGGTTGATCCACACCGCGCCGCCGGGCAGCGGGATGCCGCCGATGGCCAGGATCAGCAGCGGCAGCACCAGGCTGAACACCGGGTCGGTGTAGCGCCGCGGATCCAGGGTCAGGTAGCCCTTGAAGTAGACCTCCCGGTCACCGCCCTTGTAGGCCACGATCGCGTGCCCGAACTCGTGCAGGCACAGCGAGACGCCCCACCCGGCGAGCACCATCAGGAACGTTCCTGCCTCCACCGCCACGGTCGGCCGGCCGGTGCCGTCGTCGCCGAACACGATGGCCAGCGCGCCGCCGACGGCCACGGCGAGGATGGCGAGGAACACGGGCGAGGGTCGGACCGCTGAGCGCTGCACGCCACGAGTCTGCCAAGGTGGGCCGCCGCGGCCGGACGCACCCTGGTTCACCGGTCCCGACCGCACCTCGTTGCCCGTTTTCCGCTGCCCTTTAGGGCATCACCCGGCTGGGTACTTCGCTTGACGCGCCGGCATGACACGGGTGTAATCACATCGATGTCATTCGCCGGTGAGAGGGCGAGTGGTGTCCGCCAACCCGGGGAGCGCGAAAGGCGAGGAGGCGGACGGGACATGACACTGGAAATCAGCGATGGGAGTCGCGTCGTGGAGTGGGGGGAGCACCCGCACGAGGAGCTGGGTGTTCTAGCCGAGCTGTTCGACGAGGCGGAAGAGCAGGAGTGGCAGGAGCGCGCGCTGTGCGCGCAGACCGACCCGGAGGCGTTCTTCCCCGAGAAGGGCGGGTCGACGCGGGAGGCCAAGCGCATCTGTCAGGGGTGTGAGGTGCGCGCGGAGTGCCTGGAGTACGCGCTGGCCCACGACGAGCGGTTCGGCATCTGGGGCGGCCTGTCCGAGCGGGAACGGCGTAAGCTGAAGAAACGCGTTATCTAGTCGCGACTTTCATGATGGGCTGAGGCCGTTCATGGCATCTTGTGCGAATGCCTCGCTACGGCCCCCGGGGTAGTACGCCGGTACTGCGCACCGCTCCGGTGCTCGCCGTCCTGGTGTGCCACGACGGCGAGGAATGGCTGCCGACGGCGCTGGCGGCGCTCCGCGCGTCCGCCCCGCGGCCCCGGCACGTGCTGGCCGTCGACACCGGTTCACTCGACGCGACACCCCGCCTGCTGAGCGAGGCGGCGCGCGGCGAGGACCGCGTGCTCGACGGCGTGCTCACCCGCGACCGGACGACCGGGTTCGCCGGCGCCGTGCAGGACGCGGTGTCTGCCGCCATCGAGCGCTGGGGCGACCCCGGCGGCTGGATCTGGGTGCTGCACGACGACTGCGCGCCCGACCCGGCCTGCCTCGCGACGCTGCTGAGCGCCGCCGACGCCTCGCCGTCGGCCGGCGTGCTCGGCCCGCTCGCACTGGACTGGGACGACCCTCGCCTCGTGGTCGAGGCCGGCCTGTCCACGGACTCCGCCGGGCACCGGCAGACCGGCATCGGACCGTCCGAACTGGACTGGAGCCGGCTGGGCCGCGGGCACCAGTACGGGCAGAGCACCGAGGTGCTCGCGGTGCCCTCGGCCGGCATGCTCGTGCGGCGCGAGCTGTGGGAGCGGCTGGGCGGCTTCGACCCGGCGATCCCCCTGCTGCGCGAGGACATCGACTTCGGCTGGCGGGTCAACCGGACCGGCACGATTGTGCTGTGCGTCCCGGCCGCCCGGATGCGTCACGTCCGCGCTGTCGAGACCGGGCTGCGTGCCGCGGACGCCCGCGGCGACGGCGGACCGCACGGTTCGGTGCGCGCGATGGACCGGGCGCAGGGCTTACGCACCTTCCTGGTCAACTGCTCCTGGCTGTCGTTCCTGGTGGGCATTCCCCGGCTGACCGTGCTGGGGCTGGTCCGGGCGCTGGGCTTCGCCCTGCAGCGCCGGCTGGAGGAGTGCCGGGCCGAGCTGCGGGCGCTGGGCTACCTGCTCGGCGGCCGAGCGGCCCTGCGCGAGGGGCGGACGCTGCGCCGGGCCGCGGTCGAGGTGCGCTCGGTGCGCGGGCTGTTCACCAGCCGGCTCACCCGGGTGCGCAACAGCGCCAGGGCCGGCGTCGCGCACCTCGTGCGGCGGCGGTTGCAGGCCGACGCGGCGCTGGGCCGGCTCCCCGACGCAGCCGACGGCGACGCGGTCTGGCTGCCCGCCGAGGTGCAGCTCGAGCCGGCCAAGCTGCCGGTCGGCCCGCAGGCCCTGCCCGCCGGTGCCGGGGGCCGACCGCGACGACCAGCCGGACTGCGCCGCCCGGCGACCTCGGTCGCCGTGTCGCTCGCCCTGCCGGACCTCACCCCCGCCCGCGGGCTGCGCCCCTCGCCGGGCCCTCGGCCCTCGCCGGTGCCGCGGGACGGCTCGCGCCCGCCGCAGCCGGACCTGGTGCTCGTGCAGGTGAACCGGGCGCGGTTGGCCAGGCAGGTCCTGCTCGCGCCGCCGGTGCTGCTGGTGGTGGGCCTGCTCGCGCTCGGGCTGCTGGTCAACGCCGGCCGGCTCGGCGTCGACCTGGCCGGGGGACGCCTGCTGCCGGTGCCCGACCTCGTCGCGACCTGGTCGAGCTACCTCGCCACCTGGCACCCGGTGGCCGGGGGTACCGCCGCCCCGGCACCGGCCGCGCTCGCCGTGCTCGGTGCGCTGGGGGCGTTGCTTGCCCCGGTCGGCGGCCCGCCGGCCGCGGTCGCCGTGCTGGTGCTCGGCGACCTCCCGCTGGCCGGCCTGGCCGCGTACGCGGCGACCCGGCGGCTGCCGGTCCAGCGGTGGGTGCGGGCGCTGGTCGCCGCGGCCTACGCGTTGCTGCCGGCGGGGACCGCGGCCGTGGCACAGGGCCGGCTGGACGTGGTCGTCGCGCACATCCTGCTGCCGCCGGTGACGGCGGGGATCGTCGCACTGCTCGGCCGGGCGCGCACCGACTCCTCCCGCTGGCTGTCGACGGCGGCGGCGTCGGCGATCGGGCTGGCCGTGCTCGGGGCGTTCGCGCCGCTGGTGCACCTGCTGCTGGTCGGCTTCGCGCTGGCCGGGTTCGTGCTGGTGCCGGGCCGGCGTGGGGACGGGCGCAGACGGGTCACCGCGCTGTTCGTGCTGGTGCTGATGCCGTTGGCGCTGCTGCTGCCGTGGCCGGCGGTGCTCATCCAGCACCCGGGCGTGGTGTTGCAGGGGGTGGGCGCGTTCGTCGCCACCGAGCCGGTGTCGCTGCCCCGGCTGCTCGCCCTGGCACCGGGCGGCCCCGGCGGCTGGCCCTGGGTGGGCCTGCTGGTCGGCCTCGCGGTGCTGGCCGGGCTCGCCCTGCGGCCTCGGCGCGCGGCGCTGCCGGGGCTCGCGCTGGCGCTGCTCGGCGGGCTGGCGGTGGCCGTGGTGCTGCGGTTCCCGGCGCCCCCGCTGACCGGCGGCCCGGCGCGGGAGGGCTGGCCGGG
>NZ_MSIE01000097.1 GCF_001921205.1 Actinophytocola xanthii
AGCCCACCACCACCAAGCCGGCACCACCACTCTCACAGTCAGTCCTGGGCGATGGTCTCGGCGAGATCGGCCAGCTGCCGTTCGGACAGCGGCAGGGTCTCCCGCCCGGCTCTGACGCGTTCCGGATCCTCCGGCTGGCTCGGGTTCGGGGCGAAGTCGGGACTGCCGAAGTTCCGCACCGCGAGCATGTACATCTGTCCGTCCGGCAGATAGATCCGGGCGGTCTGGGTGAGCGACTGGAACGGGTCGCTCGGCTGGAGCGCGTAGAGCTGCACGACCGCGCCGCCCGGCAGCACCTGGCGCTTGGGCGGTTCACAGTTGAACTCGTCGAACGCCTGCTGGTCGGCGGCGGCGAGCGGGTCGCCGTCGAAGCGGCCGACGGAGAACGCCACGCTTCCGGTGCCGCCGGCGTCGGTCACGTCGGCGACGTAGTCGTAGGTGTCGACGGCGCCGGGACGGCTCGACGGGTAGTGCCGCTCGACGAGCTCGCCCACATCCGCCCCTCCGGCGGCCGTCGCCAGGGCGTCGGCGACCGTCGACCGGACCTCCGCGGCCGCGCGCACGGTGCCCCATGCCCGGTCGGTGGTGTCCGGAATGGAGCACTGCGGCTTGGAGATGACCGCCCGCCCCGACGGAGGGGGCGCCGTCTCACCGGGTGCCCAGGTGCCGTCGGGGGCTCGCGCCGGCAGCTCGGCCCTCGGCCAGTCCGCTTCGGCGCTCGCCGCGGAGGTCGAGACCACCGACGTGGTCGTCTCGAGCCGACCGGCCGGCGTCACCGTCTCCGTGCCGTCGAGCGTCGCCGCGGCGACGGCGGTGCCGCCGAACGCGGCGACGACCGCGAGCGCGGCCCCCAGCTGCTGGGTGCGGCGGCGCCGCCGCCCCCGGCCCACGACATCGGGGAGCCCGCCGCGGGCGGGCGGTGGGTTCTCACCGGCCAGCTCGGCCCGCAGGGCGGTGCGCAGGTTGTCCTCGTTGTCATCCCACATCGTGTGCACTCCGTTCGGGTACGTCGGCGTTCTGGTAGGCCGCACGCAACGCCTGGATTCCGCGCGACAGCTGGCTCTTGACCGTCCCGGTCGAACACCGCAGCACCGCGGCCACCTGTTCGATGGACAGGTCGTGCACGATCCGCAGCACGAGCGTGGCCCGCTGCCGGGGCGCGACCGTCTGCAGCGCGGCGAGCAGCGACTGCCGCTCGTCGACCTGTGTGGACGCCGCGGGTCCGGACAGTTCCGGCAGCTCGGCGACGAGCCGTTCGCGTGCCCGACCGCGCCGGCGGGTGTCCAGGAACAACCTGGTGATTACGGTCCGCAGGTAGGCCTCCGGGTTGCCCCGGGACACCCGCGACCACCGCGCGTACAGCCGAACGAAACCGGCCTGAGTCAACTCCTCCGCTTCGCCCCAGTCGCCGCACAACGCGTACGCGCCCCGTCGCGCGTGGTCGAACCGCGCCGAGTAGAAGTCGGCGAAGTCTCCCTCGATTCCGACCACAAACACCTCCTGCCGATCGTGGACGGGTTAGGAACGCCGTTGTCCACAGCGAGGTTGCCGGCGGGGCCGAGAATTTACGCGAGCCTTGTTCGGATCATGGCCGCCACCTAGTGTCGACCTGGGGCGATCGGAGGAGGGCTCGTGGCGGGACGGTTCGAGGAGCTGGCCGAGCGGATCTACACCGACGGCATCGTGGGCGAGCGCGGCGCCTTCGACACCGAGTGGGTCGACCGGCTCGGTGCGGACATCGAGGCTCTGTTCCAGGAGGCCCTGGCGCGGCCCGGAGGCGCCATCGGGCGCGGGCCGAACCGGTACTACGTGGAGATCCACCCGGAACGGATCCGCGGCTTCGTCGACCTCGTGAGCCATCCGTGGGTGACCGGGGTCTGCGAGGCGGTGCTCGGGGCGAAGTACCAGATCGTCGAGATCGGGTTCGACGTTCCGCTGCCCGGCGCGGTGAACCAGCCCTGGCACCGGGATTTCCCCGCACCGGAGGAGACCCGGCGGGACCGGCGGCTCACGTCGCTGGCGTTCAACATCACCACTGTGGACGTCACGCCCGAGATGGGGCCGTTCGAGATCGCGCCGGGGACGCAGTGGGACGACAGCCCCGAGTTCGAGCACGGGATGTTCCCACCGCGCTCGCACTGGCCCCGCTACGAGGAGCTGGGGCAACGGCGGCTGACGCGCCGCGGGGACATCTCCGCGCGAAGCGCGTTGACGATCCACCGCGGCACGGCCAACCGTTCCGACACGCCGCGACCGACCCTCGTGCTGGGGGTCGACGCGCCGGGCGCGGGCAACGACGAGCGCCATGACCTCGCCGTCACCCGCGAGTTCCACGAGCGGCTACCGCCCGGTGTCCGGGAGCACCTTCCCTGCCGGGTGGTCGACCGGCTCGAGCCGATCGAGCAGCGCCACACGATCGAGGGTCTGGTCATGGGCGCGCCCTGACCGGGTGGCTCAGCCCGGCAGGAGAGCCTTGATCCGGTCCCTGCGGTTGCCCTTGCGGACCGTGCTCTGGAACGCGCCGGCCGCGGACTGCGCGGTCTCCTGGATCACGCCCGCCGCGGACTGCGCCGTCTTCTCCAGGACGCTGGCCGCGGACTGGACGCCTCCCTGCAGGGCGCCAGCGGCGGACGCGACACCGCCCTGGACGGCGCCCGCCGCGTGCTGGACCTTGCCCTGCACGCCGTCGCCACCCCGGCTGACCTTGCTGCCGGCGATGCGGGCCGCGCGCCGCGCTCGCCAGTTCAGCGACGGCTTGCCGTGGGTGTCGGCCGAGGCGATGAGCAGACCACCCAGCAGGCCGACGTTCTTCAGGAAGTGCAGCTGCTGCTCGGCGCGGTCGTCGGGGTTCTGCTCCTCCCAGAACCGGTGGTGGGCCGCGGTCGTGGGGACCAGGGTGGCGGACAGCAGCAGGGACGCCAGGCGCGGGAAGCGGCCGAACGCCAGCGCCAGCCCGGCACCGACCTTGACCGCCGCCTCCAGCTTGACCAGCGACTCCGTGTCGGTCGGCATCTGCTGAGGGAGTTTGTCGCCCACCTGGCCGACCGCCTTGTCGACCACCGGCTGGGCGGCCTGAATCGACGGCTTCGGGTTGCGCAACGTCTCGATGCCATCGGACACGAACACGGCCGCCAGCATCGGCCGAGCGATGCGGCGCAGGATCATGATGACCTCCTCGGGCTACCTGAATGTTGACCATGGAGTACCCCCGCCGTGCCGCGCCGACACCGATATCGTCGAGTGAACGAGGCTTGGGGGTCACGGTGAGCTTGAGCGCGCACGCACACCGGCAGGTTCAACAGCGGGCCGACACCCTGCTGCGGCGGAGCTTCCCCGGCATGCCGCCGTTACCCCGCCGCGTGCTCACCGCACTGCTCGCGCGGACCGCCGAGGGCTGGCACCTGTTCGTCCGCACGGGGCGGACGGGCGCGGACGCGTTCCTGGTCGGCCCCACCGGCGTGACCGCGCTGGTGATCGCCGAGACCCCACCGGACCAGTCCGCGGCGCAGGCCCTCGCCCGACACGCCGACGAACGGTGCGTCGGGCTGCGGGTCAGCGCGGACCAGGTCCTCACCGGCGCGGCGGTGCGGCACGTGGTCGTCGTCCCGGAGCCGGGCACACCCGACACCGGGACCTTCCAGGTGCTCGCCGAGAAGGATCTCGACCGGCTGTTCCGGCGAGCGGAACCGCGCCTCCCCCCGCGCCAGGCCGCCGCGATCGCGGACCTGCTCGGGCGGCGGCTGTCCGGTTACGAGCGGCTCGTCGTGCCGCGTCCGGAGCGCCCGGCTGCCCCGGAGGGGTTCCTGGACGCGGGACAGCTCGCCGAGGACGAGCTCGACGCGGCCCAGGAGCGGCCGTTCGAGACCTGGATGACCTTCCTCCACCCCGACCAGCAGAAGATCGTCACCCGGCGCTACGGCGGCCCGGCGCGGATCAGCGGGCCGGCGGGAACCGGCAAGACCGTCGTGGCGCTGCACCGGCTCCGGCACCTGGCCACCCGCACCGTCGGGCCGCTGCTGTGCACCACGTTCGTCCACAACCTGCCGCCGGTGTACCGGACGTTGTTCGAGCGCCTGGCGCCCACCCTGGCCGGTCGGGTGGAGTTCGTGAACCTGCACGCCTGGGCCCGCGGCTTCCTGGCCGGCCGAGGCGTCGCGGTGAACCTGGTGTCGGGGCAGGTGGACAGCGCGTTCAGCCGGGCCTGGATTCGGCATCGGGAACGCCTGGGGCCCGTGCACGGCGCACCGCTGTACTGGCGGACCGAGATCGACCGGGTCATCAAGGGGCGTGGGTTGACCAGCCTGGCCGAGTACCGCGCGGTGAACCGGCGCGGGCGGGCGCTCCCCCTCGACGGCGAGAACCGGACCGCGGTCTGGCGGCTGTACGAGACCTACCAGGAGAACCTGGCGCGCGACGGGCTGCACGACCACAACGACCTGGTCCACCTGGCACGGCCGAACTGGCCGCGACGCCGCCCGACCGGCCGTACGCGGCCGTCGTGGTCGACGAGGTCCAGGACATCACGTTGACCGGGCTGCGCCTGCTGCGTGAGCTGGCCGGCGACGGCCCGGACGGGCTGCTGCTGGTCGGCGACGGGCAGCAGCAGGTGTATCCCGGAGGCTGGCGCCTGTCCGACGCGGGAATCCCGGTGCAGGGTCGCGGTGAGGTGCTCCGGGTGAACTACCGCAACCGGGCGGCCATCGTGGACTTCGCCAGGCGCTTCGACGCCGTGAACCAGGTCGACGACCTCGACGGGGACCGCGGGTACACCCTCGAGCAGGCCAGCAACACCAACACCGGCGGCACGGTCCGCTCCTGGCGCGGACCGGAGCGGGAGCTGGGCGCGGCCCTGGTCCGGGCGGTGAACGAACTGCCCGTCCCGGTCGGCAACGCCGCGGTGATCGTGTTCGCGAAGAACGACGTGGAGCACTGCGTCAAGCTGCTGTCCGCCGCGGGGATCCTCTCGCTGCGGCTGGAACACTACGAGGGCGGACCGGACGAGCGGCTGAAGATCGGTACCGTGCACCGCGCCAAGGGGCTGGACTTCCAGGCGGTGCTCGCCGTGCGGCGGAGCGTCGGCACCCTCGAACAGCCGGTGCTCGAACGGCAGTACCTGGTGGCGGCGACCCGGGCGCGTGACCACCTCTGGTGGGGTGTCGTCGAGCAGTCCTGACGAGCTCAGTCGTCGGGGTCGTGGTCGGGCCACTGGGCCGCTCGGGCGCGGTGGACCACCTCCTCCGGGGTCAGGGCGCTCGCGGGGTGGTGGGTCAGGCAGTTCGGGGTCCGCAGCCGTTGGAAGCGGGAGCCCTCGGTCGACGCGTAGAACTGGGCCACCTTCAGCGCACCGACGTGGTCGAGGCGACCACCCTTGGACTGGGCCAGCTCCCGGGCCGCGGCGATCTGCACCGGGGCGTTGAGCCGGCCGACGAACACCGTCGACGCGTTTCCGGGGACGCGGTTGTGCAGTGCCTTGGGCGCCTGGGTGGCGAACACCAACCCCAGACCGTACTTCCGCGCCTGCGCCACCAGCATCAGCGTGCTCTGCGTACTCGGCGTCGTCCCCACTGCCGGTGCGAGGGTCTGGGCCTCGTCCATCACCAGCAGCCCGCCGAGCGGACGGTCGCCGGCCGGGTGCTCCTTGACCCAGGAGAACAGCTCCAGCTGGAGCTGGTTGACGAAGCTCTGCCGCTGCTCCTCGGTCCGCAGGCCCACGAAGCTGATCACCGAGACCCTGGCCCGCCTGCCCCGGGACGGGGTGAGCAGCGCTCCCGGGTCCACCGGCTCCCCCGCACCCCCGAACAGCGTGTCGTTGACCTTCGCGGCCCGCAACGACGTCGCCAGCTCCACGGCCAGCTTCTGGGCGCCGTCGATGGTGCTCGCGCCCTCGGGCAGGTCGGCCAGGACGGCGATCAGGCCGTCGAGCGTTCGGCGCCCCTGCCTCGCGTAGTAGGTCAGCGCCTCGCGCAGCACCGCTCGGCTCCACCTCGCCTTGTTGTTCGCGCCGGTGACGTTCGCCCGCGGTTCGAGGCTGGCGGCGGCGGCCTCGACGGCCATCGCGAGTTCGTCGGCGTCCCCGGCCACGGCGGCGAAGTCGGGCAGGGGCTGGAAGCTCAGGGGGCGTCCGGCCCGGCGGCCGGGCGTCCACACCACCACCTCCGTGTTGGCCAGGTACTCCTGGGCCAGGGTGGCGTCGGAGGGTGCCCAGCCGGGCGGCGGGGCGGGCCAGGGGTCACCGAGCCGGGCGAGGTCGTTGTTGGGGTCGAGCACGATCGACGAGACACCGCGCAGGGCGCACTCCTCGACCAACCGCCGGAGCAGCACGGTCTTGCCCGAGCCGGTGCCGGCGAAGACGACGGCGTGCCTGCGCAGCGACTCGACCGGCACCCGGACGGGGGTGCCGTCGGCGACGGTCACGCCGACGGTGATCGACGCTGACAGCGTGGACTCGGGTATCGGGTCCGGTGTGGAGGGTTCGGCTGTGCGTCTACCGAGGACGGTGTCGAGGAGCTCGGTTCCGCTGGCGGGTTTCCTGGACACCAACCACGCCTCCAGCCCGGGTGGGCGTTCGGCGAGCAGCGTCTCCAGGGCGCGGAACGTGCGGAGGTCGTCGTCGGCGACCGGGAGGTCGACGCCGCCGCTCTCCCGGAACGACGCCACGTGCTCGGCGGTGACCCTGCCGTTGGGCCAGCCCGAGTTCCGCAGGACGACCAGGTGGCGGGTGCCGTCCGGGCGCAGGCCGGCCTCCGCCCGCGCGTCGCGCAGCCTGGTCTGGGCGGCGCGTGCGTTGCCGTGCCCGATGGCGCGGAACGACCAGTGCGCCTCGGTCTCGGTCTCCTCCTCCAGCGTGCGGCGCAGCCGCGCGTGCAGTGCCGGCGAGGAGCCGAACGGCGGGTCCAGCCGCCACTCCACGCCGCTGTCGCCCTGCTCGACCATCCAGGCGGTCAGGCCGGCGGTGAGCAGCGCGGGGACCGTGCCGTCCTCGTGGCCGGGGGCCAGCACGGCGCCGATGTCCGCATACCCCTTGAGCTCGGCGAACCGGCTGTCGAGCGGTTCGAGGTCGTGGCACGCCGGCTCCACCGTGTCCGGCTCGGGCTCGGTGTCGAGCCGCTCCAGCTCGCTCACCCGCCCGCCGAGCAGGCACTGCCGCACGTGGGCGTCGACGCGCTGGAGCAGTGCCCGGGGAGTGAACTGCTTCTCGATGCCGTCGAAGGCGGTCACCGCGACCGGCCAGGTCGGGTGCGGCGGCACGAAACCGACCTCGGCGTAGGGGGCGGCGAGCCGGCGGGCCACCAGCTCGCGCGCGAGTTCGGCGTCCTCGATCTGGCGGAGCACGGCGACCTCGCGGAACCGGTCGGTCGCTGTGGAGAAGACGCTCTTGCGGAGCTGGGTCCAGGTCGGGGTGATGCAGGCGACCACCGACAGCGTCCGGCGTGTGTTCTCCCGCAACGCCATCAGGCCGAGGGCGACCCGGTTCAGCGCCCGCCGGCCGCCGTCGACCCCGGCGGCGACAGCGTCGAGCTGGTCGACCGCGATCACGGCGGGGCCGGTGAGCGCCGACAGCCACGACACGTCCCGGACGACCAGCCGGGGCGGCCGCGCTCCCGGCCGCACCCCCCAGGCGGCGCGTTCGCCCGGGGTGGACTCCTCGAGCGAGCCCAGGTAGTCGCCGCCGATCGTGCTCAGCTCGTCGTCGCCCGCGCCGTAGAGCACCAGCGCCCGCAACGTCTCCCGGGTCTCGAGCACCACCTGCGGGTCGACCCGCCGCAGGGCCGTCACGAACCGGTCGAGGTCCTTTCTGGACACAGGAGCTTCGCCGGCGATGGCCGCGGCGTGCTCCTCCGACAGGTCGGCCATCGCGGCCAACCGTCGCAGGAGGACCGCGAGCTGGGTGTGGCCGGTGGCGTCGGCACGCATCAGGTCGCGGCGCACCGAGAGCAGCACGCCGGTCCAGAGCTCGTCGGCCTGGTCCAGGTCGACCAGGAAGAAGTACCCGTCCCGCTCCCGCACCTGGCGTCGGACCCAGCCGAGCAGATGCGTCTTGCCCGCGCCGCGCTGGCCCCGCAGCACCAGGCCGATCGGGCTCGCACCGCGGCTGGCGGCGGCGTCCCGCAGGCCGGCCAACACCTCGCGGTCCACCTCGGCGTGCATGCCCTCGACGTGGTAGCCGGTCTCACCCCACACGTCGTCGGGGGTCCAGGCCCAGTTGAACCGCAGCGCCTCCAGGGCGCGCCGCTCCTCCTCGGTCATCACGGCTCGATCGCCAGCAGGTGGACGTCCTGGGTCCCGACCCGCAGCGCGGCCGCGCGGTCCCGCTCGGTCAGCAGCGCCTGGTCCTCCTGCGGCGCGAGGACCACGTCCGGAGCCCGGTTGAGCCGGCGGAACGCGTCGTCCACCTCGGCCCTGGGCGTGCCGTCGAGGCGTCGGCGCAGGTCGGTGAGGCTCACGTAGTCACCCGGCGCCTCGGTGAGCGCCCGGTAGGTGGCCCGGATGTGGTCGGTCAGGCCGTCGTGGGCGTGGAACACGTCGGCGAGTGCCAGTTGGGAGCGCTCCAGATACCGGCCGAGAGCCGCCAGCACCGCGTGAAAGGCCTTGCCCAGGGAGTCCCGGGGAACCGGCCGGGCCGAGCGGAGCTCGTCCGCGCACCACCGCCAGCCGCGGTCGGTCAGCTCGTGCACGAACGGCCTGTTGCCGCCCCCGCGCGTGCTCTCCACGAGGCCGAGCTGGTTCAACCGCACCCGCTCGGCGCCGTCCAGCCGCAGGCCGAACCGCTCGTCCAGCTCCCGGTTGTCCAGCTCGTGTGCCTCGGCCATCAGAACGAACATCACGGCTCGCTGTCGGACACCGAGCTTCTCCTGCGGCATATGCACTAGGTCTGCCGGAAGGGCGCCCGCGTTTCAGCCCTGTTCCTGATCGAATTCCGTTTCCGGTCGACGGCGCAGGTCACTCGGTCGGAAGAAATTCCGGGGGATTATTCGCCCAGAGCCCGGGCCAGGCGCCGCATCCCCTCGACGATCTGGTCGGGGGTGTTGGTGGTGAACGACAGGCGCATGGTCGAGGGGTCGGGTGTCGTGGCGAAGAACGGGGCGCCGGGCACGAACGCGACCTGCTCCCGGAGCGCGCCGCGGAGCAGCGTCGCCGTGTCGACGGCCCCCGGGAGGTGCAGCCAGATGAACATCCCGCCGTCGGGGTCGGTCCACCGGGTGCCGTCCGGGACCGCGCCGGGCAGGGCGGCGATCATCGCGTCGCGGCGGGTGCGGTACTCCGTCCGCAGGGTCGCCAGGTGCGCCTCGAGGTCGGTCTCGGCCAGGTAGATCGCGGCGGCGGCCTGGTCGACGGTGCTCGTGTGCAGGTCGGCGGCCTGCTTGGCGACCACGAGCCGAGGCATCAGCGCGGCGGGGGCGCGCAGCCAGCCCAGCCGCAGCCCCGGCGCGCAGATCTTGGAGAGGCTGCCCAGCGAGACGACCCCCTCGCCGGCCAGCGGGGACAACGGCTCACCCCGGTACCGCAGCTCACCGTAGGGATCGTCATCGACGACCCACACCCCGTGGGCCGCGGCCAGCTCGGTGACGGCCAGCCGGCGGGCGGCGGTGAGGGTGCGACCGGTGGGGTTCGCGAAGTTCGGCACCAGGTACACCAGCGACGGCCGCTCGCGCTCGAGCACCTCGGCCAGCGACCCCGGCACCATCCCGTCCTCGTCGGTCGTCACCGGGACCGGGCGCGCCCCGGCCATCCGGAAGCACTGCAGCGCCGCGAGGTAGGTCGGCTCCTCGACGGCGACGACCGCCCCGGGGCCGAGCAGCGTGGCCGCGACCACCGTAAGCGCCTGCTGCGAACCGGTGGTGACGAGCACGTCCTCCGCGCCGGTCGGCACACCCCGAGCGGTGAGCCGCTCGGCGACCAGGCCGCGCAGCGCGAGGTTGCCCTCGGTCGGCGCGTACTGGAGGTTGCGCCGCGCGTCCGGACCGGTGAGCGCCCGGTCGAACGCCCGCCGCCAGCCGTCCAGGTCGAACAGCTCGGGGGCGGGAAGCCCGCCGGCGAAGGAGATCATCTCGGGGTGGGCGGTGAGGGCGAGCAGATCACGGATGGGAGAACTCTCGACGGGGCGCACGGCAGCTCCTCAGGTCGGCACGGGGAGGTACGCGGCGAGGCGGTGGTGCCGCGTGAGCAGGCTGCACTGATCGAGAGGAGCCAGCCTGGAGCATACGCCGACGGGTGCCTCGAGCGGCCGGAACGGGAACGGGCTGGTTGGATGGCCGGGTACATCCGATGAAGGAGGATCATGGCTTTGGAGAAGCCCGAGGTGGACCCGATCGAGGGTCCCCCGCCGGCCGACCTTGTCGTCGAGGACATCACCGTCGGTGACGGCGAGGAGGCGCGGCCCGGTCAGCAGGTGAGCGTGCACTACGTCGGCGTCGCGCACTCCTCCGGCGAGGAGTTCGACGCCTCCTGGAACCGCGGCTCGCCGTTCAGCTTCCCGCTCGGCGGCGGCCGGGTCATCGCCGGCTGGGACCGGGGAGTGGCCGGGATGAAGGTCGGCGGCCGGCGCAAGCTGGTCATCCCGCCGCACCTGGGTTACGGCGACCGCGGCGCCGGTGGCGCGATCAAGCCGGGCGAGACGCTCGTCTTCGTCGTCGACCTGCTCGCGGTGCGCTAGCGCGCGTCACACGATCAGGTGAAACGGGCGGCGGCGCGCAACCCCGCCGCCGGGCGGACGTCTCGTCACGCACCCAGCGCTGGGACTCATATTCCTCATCCCGGCAGGAGGTCACGAGATGACCAGGTTCTCCCGGCGAGCGCTGGGCGCGCTCGCCGCGACCGTACTCATGCTGACCGGTGGCGTGGTGGCAGCCGCCCCGGCCAGCACCGCCCACGTCGCTGTCCCGGTGCTGACCAACATCCGCACCGGACTGCACACCGGCTTCGACCGGGTGGTGCTGGACTGGTCCGGCGCCGCCGCCCCGCGGGTGCGGGTGACGCACGTCGGCGACCTGTACGCGGACGGGTCCGGTGAGCTCGTCTGGCTCACCGGCGAGTTCTTCGTGCAGGTCGTCGCCAGCCCGGCCTACGCGCACCGCGCGGACGGCTCGGTGTCCTACGCCAACCCGCAGAAGTTCCGGACCCGCGCGCTGCGCAACGTCATGGCCGTCGCCGTGGTCAGCGACTTCGAGGGCTACGTGACGGTCGGGCTCGGTACGCGGTACCGGTCCTGGGTGCGCACGTCCGCGCTCACCTCACCCGCGCGGCTCGTCGTCGACGTCGGTCACTGACCGACAGCCGGCACGCAGCCGGTCGATCAGCGGCCACAACGCCTCCGGGCGCTCGACGTGGGCGTTGTGGCCCAGCCCGGCCAGAATCGTCGGCTCGCCGAGGTCGGCCAGGTGCTCGGCCGGCGACATGGGGTCGAGCTCGCCCGCGGCGAGGACCACCTCGCCGCGGCAGGCCGCGAGCAGCCCCGGCACGTCCGGCTCGCCGACCCCGAAGGCCTTCCCGTCCAGGGTCAGCGACCAGCCGTCGTCGACCTGCTTGACCCCGGCGTCGGTCGAGGTCACCAGGCCGTGCAGCCCGGCGACCCGCAGCGCGCGCTCCTCGGCCTCCTCGCGGGTGGCGAGCACCTGCGCCGGCCGCTCGGCGAGCGAGGCCGCCTTGGCGAGCTCGTCGGCCGACCAGCGCACCTTCACCCCGAGCCCGCAGACGGCGGGAACCCGCAGGCCGAACCAGCCGCTCGCGAGCACCAGCCCGACCACGCCGCCGAGCGAGTGCCCGAGCACGGCGACCGGCCGCCGCGGGTCGAGCGCGGCGGCGAGCGCCGCCGCCATCCCGCCGAAGGAGTACCGCGCCAGCGGTGCCGAGCGACCGTGCCCCGGCAGGTCCGGAACCAGCACCTCACCCGGCCACCGGTCGCCCAGCGAGCGGAGTAACCCGTCCCAGACCTCCGACGTCGCCCCGAGGCCGTGCAGGAGGAGCAGCGCGGGAGAGCCGGAACCGTGGCGGGAGAGGAAGATATTCACGATCATGAATGGTGCCCTATGCGTACCGGGCTGGTGACAGGCGGTAGACAATGGGCGCATGCCCAGCGACACCGCCGTGCTCGTGGATCCGGACACCTACGTGACCGGCGTGCCCTACGAGGCGCTGGCACGGCTGCGCCACCGGGCGGCGGTGGTGTGGGTGGACGAGCCGGACGGCCCCGGGTTCTGGGCGGTGCTGCGACACGCGGAGGTCAGGCACGTCCTGCGCGACGCGGCGGTCTACTCCTCACACCTGGGTGCGACCCAGATCCAGGACCCGCGCGACGAACGGGCACTGCGGTTCGTCCGCCAGATGATGCTCAACCAGGACCCCCCCGAGCACTCCCGCCTGCGAGGGCTGCTGGCCAGGGCGTTCACCCCCCGCGCCGTGGCCCGGCTGGAGGACCGGATCCAGGCCTGGGCGGTAGAGCTGGTGGAGGCGGCCGCCGGGCGGGCCGAGGTCGACTTCGCCACCGACATCGCGGCCGACCTGCCGCTGCGCACGCTCGCCGAGATCTTCGGGGTGCCGGTGGAGGACCGCTGGCTCATGTACGACTGGAGCAACCGGGTCATCGGCTACCAGGACCGCGAGTACGCGACCTCGGCCAGGGCCACGGCGACCGGCTCGACGGAGATGGCCCGGCGCGCGCTGGCCCTGCGGCCCCGGCCGGACGCCGACGGGTTCCTCCCCGACCAGCGCACCCGCGAGGGAATGCCCGACCTGTACGCCTACGCCCACGAGCTCGGGGAGCACAAGCGCCGCGAGCCGGGCGAGGACGTCATGTCCAACCTGATGCGCGAGGTCGACGAGGACGGCGGGCGGGTGTCGGTGGGTGAGTTCGAGAACCTCTTCTGGCTCTTCGCGGTGGCGGGCAACGAGACCCTGCGCAACGCACTGCCCGGCGGCATGATCGCCTTGATGTCCCATGTGGACGAGTACCGGCGGCTGCTGCGGAACCGGGAGCTGGTCGGCCCGGCGGTGGAGGAGATGCTCCGCTGGTGGACGCCGGTCATGCGCTTCCGCCGAACGGCCACAGTAGACACCGAGCTGGGCGGGACGCGGATCAGGGCCGGGGACAAGGTGGTCGTCTGGTTCTCCTCGGCCAACCGGGACGAGCGGGTGTTCAGTGACCCCGACCGCTTCGACGCGACGCGGGCGGCCGGCGAGCACCTGAGCTTCGGCCACGGCCCGCACTACTGCATCGGCGCGCACCTGGCCAAGGTCCAGATGCGCGCCCTGTTCACCGCGCTGTTCGACGTTCTGGGCGAGGTCGAGCCGGCCGGGAAGCCGGTCCGGCTGCGCTCGAACTTCCAGAACGGGATCAAGCACCTGCCGATCCGCCGGCGGCTGTAGTTCCGCGTCGGTTCTCGCGTCACCCCGAGGCCATCGAGTGCTGGCGGTCGTCCCCCGAGGCGTTGTCGCCGCTGTCGCCCCGTCTGTCCAGGAGCGCGAGCCCGAGGGCGACCACGACCAACGCCACCGCGCCGAACAGCGCCACCGCGAGGCCGGTCTGGTAGCGCCCGCCCGTCGCCCCGACCGTCGCGTAGAACACCGCGGCGAGGACGGCGGTCCCCATGGCCGCGCCCATCCGCTGGCCGGTCTGCAACACGCCGCTGGCGACGCCGGCCAGCGTCGGTGGCACCCGGGAGAGCGTGATCGTGGTGTTCGGCGAGATCACCGCTCCCCCGCCCAGCCCGGCGACCAGCAGCGGCAGCACCATCGCCAGCAGCAGGTGCTCGCGCGGCACGAGCAACGCCACGACCGCGGTGACCGCGAGGCCGGCGGCGACCGTGGCCAGCCCGACGACGGTGATCAGCCGACCCCAGCGGGACACCAGGCGACCGGCCACCCAGGCCGAGACCGCCGACCCCAGCGCGAACGGCGTGACCGCCGCCCCGGACTCGAGCGGCGAGAACCCCAGGCCGGTCTGGAAGAACACGGCGAACACGAGCCAGATGCCGGAGAACCCGCAGAAGTACACAGCGGACAGCGTCGCGCCCGAGGGGTACCCAGGAGCCGAGAACAGGCGCATGTCCAGCAGCGGGGCGCGGTCCCCGGCCACCCGCCGCCGCTCCCAGCGCAGGAACGCGTACCCCAGGACGAGGGCGATCGGGAACAACCACCAGAACCGCCGCAGGCCGTCGGCCTCGGACTGCACGACCGGGAACATCACGGCCAGCACGCTGAGCCCCAGCAGCACCATGCCGACGAGGTCGATGTCCGACCGCACCGAGCCGGACGACGTCGCCGGCACCAGGAGGAACGCCAGCAGCAGCGTCAGCAGGCCGAACGGCAGGTTCACCAGGAACACCCACCGCCAGCCGTCGGGGTCGTCGAACACGTTCAGGATGAGCCCGCCGATGACCGGCCCGGCGGCGGTGGACACGCCGATCGTGGCCCCGAGCATCCCGAAGGCCCGCCCGCGTTCCGGGCCGCGGAACATGTCCTGGATCAGCCCGCCGTTCTGCGGGGTGACCAGGCCGGCGACCAGCCCCTGCAACAGCCGGGCGACCACCAGCAGGGTCAACGTCGGCGCGAGCCCGGCGGCGACACTGGTGAGGATGAACCCGCTGAGCGCGATCAGGTACATCCGGCGGCGGCCGAACGCGTCGCCGAGCCGCCCGCCGGTGACCAGCGCGAGCCCGAAGGTCAGCGGGTAGCCGGAGACCACCCACTGCACGCCGCTGGCGGAGGAGCCCAGCCCGTCCTGGATGGCCGGCACGGCGACGGTGACGATGCTGACGTCGAGGAGAATCATGAAACCGCCGGCCAGCGTCACGATCAGCGCCCGCCAGCGGCGTGGATCTTCACCGGGGGCGTGCTCCTGGTACGACGCGCGCGAGGGTCGGGGGGCCATTCCCGAGGTCTACCCCGATCGGGACGGTCGTACCACCTACCACCCGGTCGCCGAGGCGTGACGGTGGCGACAGGACGCACTCGGCCGGCTCGCGGTCACGCGGGAACCTCGTCCCCGGTTGTCCTTCGGGGTATCCAGCGCAGGGCGAGCAGTCCGAGCCCCGCACACAGGGCCGCGGCGACGCCGATCGCGACGTGGAGCCCGGTGAGGAACGCGTCCTCGGCCTGCTCGAGTGCCGCACCGGCGGCCCCGGCGGTGACGGTCTCCCCCAGCGTCGGGGCGATGTCCGGGCCGAGGGACCGGAAGACGAGGACGGCGGTGGAGCCGAGCAGGGCGATGCCGAGGGCGTTGCCGAGCTCGTTGGACGTCTCGGCGATCGCGGCGGCGGAACCGGCGCGATCGACGGGCACGGCGGCGACGGCGGTGTCGGCGACGAGGGCGAAGGAGAGGCCGTACCCGAAGCCGGCCACGACGGTGGAGGTGACGTACCAGCCGGTCCCGCCGGTGGTGGTCGTGGCCAGCAGCAGGAGAAGGCCGACGGCCATCGAGAAGTGGCAGACCACCAGCGTCACCCGGGGCCCGACGCGGTCGACGACGGCGGGGGTGAGAACACAGGTTGCGGTGAGCACGGCCGCGCCGGGCAGGGCGAGCAGCGCGGCGGTGAGCACCGGCAGGCCCAGGACGGTCTGGAGGTAGATGCCGGTGAGGTACGCGGCCGCCGACCACGCCACCAGGGACAGCACCCCGGTGACGATCGCGACGGTGAACACCGTCGAGCGGAACAGCCGCACGTCCACGAGCGGATGGTCCAGCACCCGCTGCCGGAGCACGAACCGGACGAGCGCGCCGACACCGACGACCCCGGCGACCGCCGCCTCGGTCGACGGGCCGTAGGCAGCGAGGGTCTTGACCGAGTACACCGCGAGCAGCAGGCCGCCCGCGGACAGGGCGATGCTGGCCACGTCGACTCCGCCGGGTCGCCTCGTGCGGACCTCGCGCAGCAGGAACGGCGCGGCGACCAGGAACGCGGCGGCGACGGGCAGGTTGACGAGGAACACCGACCCCCAGTCGAAGCGGCTCAGCAGCAGCCCGCCGACGACCGGCCCGATCGCGAACCCGGCGGCGAAGGTGGCGGCGAAGATGCCGATCGCTCGGGATCGCTGACGGGGGTCCGCGAACAGCTCGCCGAGCACCGCGAGCCCGGACGGCAGCAGCGTCGCGCCGCCCAACCCCATGAGGACACGGAAGGCGATGAGGATCTCCGGGGACGGGGCGTACGCGGCGCCGGCGGAGCCGGCCGCGAACACGGCGACGCCGATCATGAGGAGCCGGAACCTGCCGAAACGGTCACCGAGGTTGCCGAACGCGATCAGCAGCGAACCGACGACGAAGCCGTAGCCGTCGAGCACCCACAGCGCCTCGTCCGCGGTCGGAGCGAGGGCCTGGGTGATTCTCGGCATGGCCAGGAACAGCACCGAGCCGTCCATCGAGACCAGCAGGACGGGACCGAGGACGACCAGCAGTCCGAACCAGTCCCGCCGGCCGGCTCTCCGCGAGGTCGCTGAGGGGTGAGTCACGAGTTCACCCTCGGGACTCGGCCGGGCCGCAGCCATCCCTCCGCCGTGGGTACACCTGGCGGGGGCAGGCTCGCCGACACCTCCCGGGCATACAGTCGACGGCGTGCGCACCGACACCCTCGGCGTGTTCCTCCGGACGCGACGCGACCGCGTCAGCCCGGAGGAGGCCGGCCTGCGCGTCTACGGCACCCCCCGGCGCGTGCCCGGCCTGCGGCGGGAGGAGCTCGCCCAGCTCGCCGGCGTCAGCGTGGGTTACTACACCAGGCTGGAACAGGACCAGGCGGGAACCGCCTCGTCCCACGTCCTCGACGCGCTCGCCCGGGTGCTCGGCCTCGACGCGGCCGAGCGGACCCACCTGCGCAACCTCGCCCACCGGCCCACCGTGCCCCGCCTCGTCCGGCCCGCACCCGAGACCCCCGCCCCACGCGTGGTGGCCCTGCTCCGCGCACTGGGCGAGAGCGTGCCCGCGATCGTGCTGGGTCGACGTGGGGACGTGCTCGCGTGGAACCACACCGGCCACACCCTCGTCGCCGAGCACCTCGACCACCGCGCCCCGGACGATCCCGAGACGAGGCCGTCGATCCCGACGATGTTCTTCCTCGACCCGCTGCACCGCGACCTCTACCGGAACTGGGCACAGCTCGCCCGGATCCACGTCGCCTACCTGCGCCTGACCGCGGGCCGGTACCCGGACGACGCCCGGCTGGCCGAGCTCCTGGGCGGGCTCACCATGCGCAGCGCCGAGTTCGCCACGATGTGGGCCACCGGCGACGTCGCCGACTGCACGACCGGCCCGATGGACCTCCAACACCCCACCATCGGGCGCCTGGACGTCGACTACCAGGTCTGGCTCCAGCCCGACAGCCCCGACCAGCGCCTGGAGGTCTACACGCCCCGCGACCGGCCGGCGCAGGACGCTCTCCGGCTGCTCCGTCGCTCGTCGGGTGTGGTCGGGTAGGTTCGCGCGGGTGACAGTCCGGGTCTGGGAGCCGTCGACACCGCCGGGGGTGGGTGCGGCGAGCCCTGTGGTGGACGAGGCGGAGGCCGTCGAGTTCCTCGAGCTGTTCCACGCCGAGAACCCGGAGGCCGGGCCGGCGGCGCCGCGGATCCGGTGGGTGCGGGCGGAGATCGGGTTCACCGGGACCTACCAGCACACCAGCGCGGAGCTGGCCTTCGGCGCCCGGGTCGCCTGGCGCAACAGCGCGCGCTGCATCGGACGGCTGTACTGGCGCAGCATGCGCGTCCGCGACCTGCGGGCGGTGCGGGAACCCGCCGCGGTCGCGGCGGAGTGCGCCGAGCACCTGCGGATCGCGTTCAACGGGGGCAAGGTGCGGCCGCTGATCACCGTGTTCGCGCCGGACGCGCCCGGGCGGCCGGGGCCGCGGATCTGGAACGAGCAGCTGATCCGGTACGCCGGGCACCGCCAGGCGGACGGGTCGGTGCTCGGGGACCCCCGGTACGCGGGATTCACCGAGGCGGTGGGCCGGCTGGGGTGGCGGAGGCCGGAACGCCCGTCCGCGTTCGACGCGTTGCCGCTGGTGGTCTCGAGCGACGGGGAGACTCACCTGTCGACACTTCCCGAGGACGCGGTGGTCGAGGTTCCGCTCGTCCACCCGGAGCTGGAGTGGTTCGCGGAGCTGGGGCTGCGGTGGCACGCGGTCCCGGCCATCAGCAACATGCGGTTGTCGATCGGCGGCGTCAGCTACCCGGCGGCGCCGTTCAACGGGTGGTACATGGGCACCGAGATCGGGGCGCGGAACCTCACCGACCCCGACCGCTACGACCTGCTGCCCGAGGTCGGGCGTCGGCTCGGGCTGGACACGGGGCGGGAACAGACGCTCTGGAAGGACCGGGCGCTGGTCGAGATCAACCGGGCGGTGCTGCACTCGTTCGCCGCGGCCGGGGTGACGATCAGCGACCACCACACCGAATCGGCGCGGTTCCTCAAGCACCTGGAGAAGGAGGAGCGCGCCGGCCGCGTCTGCCCGGCGGACTGGAGCTGGATCGTCCCGCCAATGTCGGGCGGGCTCACGCCGGTGTTCCACCGGTACTACGACACCCCGCACCTGCGGCCGGAGTTCGTGGCCGACGAGGACGCGACCCGCGCCTCGCTGGAGGGCGTCGCGCCGACGCTACCGCCGACCGTCCCGACGCGACTTACTCCTATGTGGACCTACCTGGGTGGCCGGCGGCCAGCCCGTTCCTGATGGCGGGCCGCCGGCCGCAGGTTACAGCGCGATCCTCGCGAGCTGGTTCAGGTTGTCGAGGTCGCTGACGACCACGTCGGCGTGGCCGATCGTCCACAACTCGTCGTTGACCACCAGGGCGCGACGGGGTGGGGCGCCCGGGTTGTCACGCGGGTTGTGGCGCACGATGCCGACCTCGTCCACGGTGTTCTCGGTGACGCGCAGGACCAGTGCGCCGGCGTCGTAGTTTCCGGCGCCGGTGCGGCTGTCCACCACCGACGACGTGATCGGGACCACGACGAGGTCGCGGTCGGGCCAGTGCAGGAACGCGTGCGGGTCGTGCTCCACCTCGGAGGACCCACCGGGAACCTGATGCTGGTCGAGGCGCTTCGCGCCGTCGGCCGTGGTGTCGAACAGGGACACCTGTAGGCCGGTGACCCTCCCCTCGGTGGTCGCCTCCTGGCCGACGCCCAACAGGCGTCCCTCGCCGACGGGGTGCAGGTAGGCGGAGTAGCCCGTGATCTTCAGCTCTCCGGTCACCTTCGGCGCTGCCGGGTCCGAGAGGTCCACTGTGTACAGCGGATCGGTCTGGCGGAAGGTGACCAGGTAGGCGACATCTCCCATATACCGCACGGAGTAGATCCGCTCGCCCTTACCGAGGCCGCCGACCTGGCCGACCTGCGCCAGCTCGTTGCCCCGGCGCGTCAGCACGCTCACCATGCTCTCGCTCTCGACCGTGTCCGTGGTCGTGGCCACCCGCAGATGGCCCTCGTGCTCCGAGAGCGAGTACTGGTTGAGCAGGACCCCGTCGACGCGACCCGACGCCACATGGACAGGCCTGCCCTCGCCGGAGATGTCGAACTGGTAGATCTCGGTGCGCACGTCGCCCTGCGGCCGCTCGGCCGGGGGAACGTCCCCCGTCTCGTGGGAGACGTGGTCGTCGGCGATGTACAGGCTGGCACCGGTGCCGTAGACGGTGTCCCCGTCGGCGGCGATGCTCACCGGGTCGCCGGTGGTCAGCTCCTTGCGGAGGTCGACGCTGAGCACGGTCAGCATGCCGGTTCCGTTGTACCGCTGGGGATGGCTCACCGCCGTGCACTCGGTCAGCTGGCCCCCGCTCGTCCTCCCGCCACTGGTCAGCTCGTACTTGGGCAGCCAGTCCTCGATGGAGGAGTTCTGCACGATCTCCTTGTTGCGCTTCGTGGCCGCGTCGTGGGAGGTCGGCAGGTCCGGGTAGGCGAAGGGGAGCCGCGGGGTCGAGCGCACGACGACCCGGGCGACCGGGCCGACCTGACGGGCGTCGAGCAGGAACCCGTCCAGTTGGAGCGTGCCGATCACCTTGCCCGCGCCGGTCAGGTCGACCAGCACGAGCTGGGACCCCCAGACCTCCTTCGCCGGCGGCGTACCTCCCGGCAACTTCTCCGCCGGCAGGGACATCACGTACCCGTTCGTGATCATCACCAGCGCGCGGTCGCCGTCCAGCAGCAACTGGTTGGCGGCACCGCCGCCGTAGACCGAGTCGCGGGTGCCCATCGGCAGCTCTACCCGGGCGGTCCGCTTGCGGGTTGCGACGTCGACGACGTCCAGCGCTCCGTCCGCCAGCGTCACCACGCGGCGGCCGTCGGTCTTCACCAGGTCCGGCTCCTCCACACCGGACTCGTGCACGTTCGTGGTCGAGTGCCCGCCCTGTTTGCCGGCGCTCGATCCCGGTGCCTCCGCGGCGGACACGCCCCCGGTACTGTTCCGGTCGGGCACGGCCACCCGCGCGTCTCCCTCCGCGCCCGCCTCGTAGTCGACGCCGGGCCCGGCGAAGCCGTACGGGCCGACGTGGGGCATCGCCGCGTTCTTCAGCTCGCGCAGCGCCGCCTCGCACGAGTCGTAGGCGACCAGGCTGATCTCTCCGGTCGTGGGGGGCGGCACCGGCTGCTCACCGTCGGCCAGGCCGACCACCGCCGCGCTGCCGGCCACCCCGACCCCGAGCCCCAACACCGCCGCGGCGGCGACAGCGGCCCGCGGCATCTTCCGTAAACCCGTCATGCCCCAGGGACGGACGCCGCCGCCTGTCCCGTTGCGCCGAGCGGCGAGAAACTTGGAAAGTCGTCCGTCAGGGGGTTGACTGCCCAGATGCGTGCACAGGTGATCGCGGACGTGGCCGACGCCGTCCGTTCTCTTCCGGAGAAGCGGTTCCAGCGCGTGGCGGTGGACGGCGTGGACGGCGCGGGCAAGACCTACTTCGCTGACGAGCTCGCCGACGAGCTCCGTGGGCGCGGCACCCCGGTGGTGCGCGCGTCGGTCGACGGCTTCCACAACCCGCAGCGCACCCGGTACCGCCTCGGCCGCAGGTCGCCGGAAGGCTTCTACCGCGACTCCTACGACTACGGCAGGTTCATGCGCCTGCTGCTCGACCCCTTCGGTCCGGAGGGCTCGGGTGCCTACGTGCCCGAGGTGTACGACGTGCGCCGGGAGCGCGAGGTGCGGCGTCCTCCGGCGCTGGCGGAGCCGGGCTCGGTGCTGGTCGTCGACGGGATCTTCACCCACCGGGACGAGCTCGTGCGGTTCTGGGACTTCTCGGTCTGGCTCGACGTCCCGTTCGAGGTGTCGATCCCCCGGGGCGGCCAGCGGGGGGACATGGACCCGGACCCCCGCGCGGAGTCCAACCGACGCTATGTGGAGGGTCAGCGCATCTACTTCGCCCAGTGCTCACCGCGCACCCGCGCGAGCATGGTCGTGGACAACTCGGACCTGGCGAACCCGGTCATCACGGTGCGCTCAGGGGCGGGTGAGGCAGACCTGCGGACGGAATAGCCCGTCGGGCGCGCAGCCCAGCTCGAGGATGGGCAGCCTGCCGCGCGGGTTGACCGGGTCGGCCGCCCCCGGCGAGGGGGCGATCCAGCCGCAGTACCCGCCGCCGACGAGGTCCACCAGCTGGTCACGCGGGCCGGCGGCGACGCTGCCGAACGGGACGAACCCGTCGGTGCGGAAGGTGTCGGCGAGGACGAAGGCGGTGCCGCGCAGGTCGACGTTGCCGCGGCCGAAGGCGTTGTGGAGGTCGCAGGCCATCGCGGACGCGTAGGGCATCGCGGTGACCGTGCGGCCGGCGTGGGTGAGGCGGCCGGTCGAGGTGGCGAACGTGAGGTCGTTGATGTCGACCGTGAGCGTCGCGGGGTTGACCCGCAGGCGGGTGAACGAGGTGCGCACGCTGATGCCGGCCGCGGGGCCGCCGGCGGTGTACTGGGAGAAGTTGGCCGAGCGGCCGGTGTTGGCGAGCGTGAGGTACTCGCGGGGGCGGCCGGCCATGTCGTGGCAGTACACGCCGAGCAGGAAGCGGCGGGTGAGCAGGACGTAGTTGCCGTCGGGGGCGAAGGGGAACAGCGCGTGGATGCGGGCACAGCTCGCCAGGACGCCGCGGGGGACCGCGGCGGCCGGAACGGGTGCCGCGGTGACGGCGACCAGGACGGTGCAGACCACCACAAGCGCGCGGCGCAACCGAGTCATGGTGCGACGGTAGCAACGGAACAATGCCGCGGAATTCACTCTTTTCGGCGTCACTCTTTGGGGCATTTTGTGCACGGCCGGCACAGGGCGGCTGTGTCTGGTCCGTTGAGGTGGAATTGGCGGTGTCGAGCGGAGGATGTGGACCTGGCGGGCATAAGTTGCGCACATGGGACGGACCAATGCCACCGCGTGCCACCGGGAGCTGGGCGCGGAGCTGAAGAAGCGGCGCGAGGCCGCGGGACTGACGGGACAGCAGGTCGCTGAGCACACGGGCTGGCACCGGACGAAGGTGTCGCGCGTGGAGAGCGGCCACTACGCGATCAGCCCGGTCGAACTGATCCACTATCTGGCGGCCTGCGGGATTCATCGGCCGCGGGAGTTCGACGATCTGACGGACCTCTGTCGGCAGGCACAGCGCGACGAGGGCTACTGGATCGGCCGGCATGCCAAATGGATGGAGGAAACCGGAAGCTCACTGATCTTCCACGAGTCCACCGCGGTCCAGTGCGTCACCTACGAGCCGGTGCTCGTGCCTGGCCTGTTGCAGACCGCCGGCTATGCGAGGGCGGCCCTCTCCCGGCGGTCGATACCGCCCGCCGAAGTGGAGACCCTGGTTCGGACGCGACTGGACCGCCAGCAGGTCCTGTACCGGAAACACCGCCGACCTTTCGCCTTCTTCGTGCACGAGCAGGCTCTGCGCTTCCTGGTGGGAAGCAGGTCGAACATGCACGACCAACTACTGCACCTGGTCCTCATCGCGGGCTTGCCGCACGTGAACTTCCGGGTCATACCAACCACGGCAGGGGTGGGAGCCATCCTGGGCGGAGCCTTCCGGCTCTTCGAGTTCGACCAGCACCATCCGCTGGTCTTCCTCGACGGGATCACCGCCGGCCTGTTCCTCGAAGACGAGGGGTACGTGCAGGAATACCGGTCGGCCACCGCCGACCTGGACGCGCTGGCTCTCGATGCGGGAGAATCCCGGGCGTTCGCGGCCGAACTGGCCGACGCGTACGACCGAGGGAGCCGACGGAATGCCCCCATTTACCAGCTGGAGGAAGAGCACTTTTAGCGACGAGTCGGACTGCGTCGAGATCGCGCTCACTCCCGAGTTGGCCGGGGTGCGCGACTCCAAGAACGCCGACGGCCCGATCCTCTCCCTCCCCGCGACCGCGTGGCAGGCACTGCTCACCGTCCTGCGTTGAGCTGCTCCTCCGCCAGGAAGTGCGCGACGTCCTTCGTCGCCGGGTACAGCTCGCGGTACCTCCGGTAGTACTGCTCGTACCGCCCGTCGCCGGTCGGGATCACCGTCTCGGCGGGCGGGTTCCACGCCTCGAAGTCCACCTCGGTGCCGGTCGCGACCGCCGCCAGCATCGCGTCACCCAGGGCGGCCCCGACCGTCTCCGTCGGCACCTGCTGGGGCTGGCCCGCCACGTCCGAGACGATCCTGGTCCAGAGTCCGCCCCGCGTCCCCCCGCCGACCGCGACCAGGCGGCGCGCCTCTCCCCCGGCCTCCCGCATGACCTCCAGGTTGTGCCGCACCCCGTACGCGATCCCCTCCAGCGCCGCCCGGTACAGCTCCGCCCGCCCGTGCGCCAGCGTCAACCCGGCGATGACGCCGCGCGCCGACGGGTCGAAGATCGGCGTGCGCTCGCCGGCGAAGTACGGCAGCAGCAACAGGCCCCGGCTGCCCGGTGGCACCGCGGCCGCCTCCGCCACCAGCGACGCGAAGTCGCCCCCGACCAGCCGGCGCAGCCAGTCGGTCACCGCGCCGGAGGTCGCCATGCCGGCCGCCAGCGACCGCGTCCCGGGAAAGACACCGCTGGTGGTCCACAGGCCCGGGTGCGGCTTCGGCTGCTCCAGCACCTCGATCAGGAACATCGTCGTGCCGTACATGACCATCACGTCACCGGGCTCGCGCACGCCGACGCTGGTGGCCTCCGCCCACGCGTCGACCGTCCCGGCCGTCACCGGAAGGCCCTGTGGCAGGCCCGTCTCGGCGGCCGCCGCGGCGCTCACCGTGCCGACGACCTCGGTCGGCCAGGCCAGGTCGGGCAGCGCCAGGTCGGGTGCCACCACGCCTGCCCAGTCCCGCGCCCAGCCCAGCTCGTTCTGGTCGTACATCGGGTCGCACTGGCTGGCCGAGTGGTGGTCCAGGACGTACCGGCCGGTCAGCCGGTGCACCAGGTACGAGCTGGCCATGAACAGCATCTCGGTGCGCTCGTACACCTCGGGCTCGTGGCGGGCGAGCCAGCGGAGCTTGGGGCCTACCGCCTGGCTCGAGAGCGGGGTTCCGCCGCGGCGCAGGATCTCCTCGGCACCCAGCTCCTCGGTCAGCTCCGCGATCTCCACCCCGGCCCGGGTGTCGACACCGTAGAGGATCGCCGGGCGCAGCGGGCGGCCCTCGGCGTCGGCCGGCAGCAGGCAGGGGCCGATCCCGCTGACCGCCAACCCCGCGAGGCGGCCCTCGGCGGCGCCGAGCAGCTCGCGGGTGATCGCCAGGAAGTCCGCCCACCACACCGCGTCCGCGTCGTGCTCGACCCAGCCGGGGTGCGGGGTGGCGGTGCCGTGCTCGCGGCTCGCCCTCGCCAGCACCTGTCCCCGGCCGTCGACGAGCACGCCCTTGGAACTGGAGGTCCCGATGTCGACCCCGAGGTGGAGGTCAGCCACGGGTGAACTCGTCCAGCGTGATGTCCAGCAGCTCACACACCGCCCGCAGCTCCGCGCGGCGGTCGCCGGGGACGGCGTGGATGTGGTTGGCGCCGAAGCGGGACAGGAACACCTCGGCCGGGGCGTCGAGCCGGGCGAAGGCGTGCGGCCACTCCGGTGTCGACATCTTCATCAGGGTCTCGGTCGTCGCCTCGTCGTAGTTCTCGAACTCGCCCAGCATGAGCTGGAGCCGGTAGCGGCCGTCGTCGCGGGTCAGCCGGGCGAGGGTCATCTCACCGGGTGCGGCGACATGGTGCACCGACGCGCCGCCGGCCGGGAAGAAGAACACCTCCGGGTAGAGGTGGACCTTGGCGAGGTTCTCGGCCGGGTCGTCGCTGCGGGCGGCGTACCAGGTGGCGTGCTGGCCGGAGTTGCAGAGGTCCCAGATGTCGCGGTCGCCGTGGTAGTGGCGCACGTCGGCGAACAGCACCGGTGTCCCGGCCAGGTGCTTGAGGATCTGCATCGTCAGCGCACCGTCCATATCGGCCTCGGTGGCGCAGACGTGTGTCTCCTTGGGACCGTTCCAGTCGTACGGATCGTTGAGGAAGGCCTCGGCGACGTCCATCGTGGCGAAGTACTGGGTCAGCTCCGGCTGGCCCTTGATGCCGGTGAAGTCCAGGTTCCACTCGTCGATCAGCTCACGCATGGCGAGGTAGGAGCCGATCTGGCGTTCGAGGAGCTCCTCGGTGAGCTTGGCGCCGTCGTAGTGGACGTTGGCGTGCCGCTCGAGCCACTGCCGGGCCTTGGTCTTCTCCGCCTGGTCGGCCGCCTCGGCCCGGCGGACGATCTCCCACTGGTCGATCTCCTCGACGTCCACACCGAACAGTCGCTGCCACTGGTCGGTGTTGGCCACGGCGGTGTTCATGCCCATCGGCCGTCCGCCGATTCGGCCGAAGGTCTGCCCGCGCAGCTTCGCCACCGCGCCCGCCGCGCCGGCACGCACGCCGATGGCCGCGACGAGGTCGGCGTCCTGGGGGTCGCCCCAGAGCCGGGTGTGCCGGCGGCCGACCTGGTCGAGTGCACCGCCGGCGGCCAGCATCCCGACCATGCCCGGCTGGACCGGGTCGATGTTGGCGAGCAGCAGGAGCGGGCCGGTGAGCTGGCCCGCCGCGAGCATGGTGAAGTGCGGGAAGGCCCAGACGCAGTAGTGCAGGACGGTCAGGTCGACCCGGGCGGCCTCGATCTCGCGGGCAAGCGAGGTGGCGAGGGTGTTCGAGGAGACCGGCTCGGCGACGCGGACGACCTCGTGGCCGGCCGCCTCCAGGCTCGCGACCAGCTTGTCCTCGTTGGTGCGGATGAACTCGGCGATGCCGCCGTGGACGTAGTCCCGCCCGTCCGAGATGTTGAGCACGCCGATCCGCGCCACGCTGACCTCCCACACTGGAGTAATCGTTTACTCAGACCGTATTCTCGGTCCCGACACGTGTCAACCGCCCCGGTAGGGTCTGGCCCAGGCGTGAAAGTGAGGCTAGGTGGCAACGATCAGTGACGTCGCGTCCCGGGCGGGCGTGTCCACCGCGACCGTGTCCAGGGCGCTCAACGGGAAGTCCACAGTGGACCCGGAGCTCGTGGCGCGGGTGATCGCCGCCGCGCGGGAGCTGGGGTACCAGCCCAACGGACCGGCGCGGAACCTGCGCCGCCAGGAGGCCGCCGTCCTCGCGCTGATCATCAGCGACGTGGAGAACCCGTTCTTCACCGCGATCGCGCGCGGCGTGGAGGACGTCGCGCACAAGGTCGGGTACTCGGTGGTGCTCTGCAACGCCGACGAGAACGCGGCCAAGGAGCGCCGCTACATCGACGTGGCCATCCAGGAGCGGGTGGCGGGCGTGATCATGTCGCCGACGTCGACGGCGACCAACATCGACCCGCTGGTCAACCGCTCGACGCCGGTGGTGGCCGTCGACCGGCCGCTGCCGGGGCATCCCAGCGACACCGTGCTGGTCGACACCCGGCTCGCGGCCAGGGAGGCGACCGAGCACCTGCTGGCCCGGGGCTACCGGCGGATCGGCTGCGTCACCGGCCCGTCGGGCGTGCGGACCGCGGAGGACCGGCTCGCCGGCTACCGCGACGCGCTACGGGCGGCGAACCAGCGGGGCTCGACCCGACTGGTGCGCCGGACCGAGTTCCGGGCGCCGGGCGCGAACCGGGCGGCCCACGAGCTGCTGGCCCAACCCGAGCCACCCGACGCGCTGCTGGTCGCGAACAGCGCGATGGCGATCGGGGCGCTGGGGGCGCTGGCCGAGCGCGGACTGCGGCCCGGACGCGACGTCGGCGTCGTCGCGTTCGACGACGTGCCCTGGGCGGCGCTGGTCGATCCCCCGCTGACGGTCGTCGCCCAGCCGGCCTACGAGATCGGCACGGTCGCGGCGCAGCTCCTGCTGGCCCGCGTCAACGACGGCGCCCGTCCCGCGACGACCACCACCCTCGCCGCGCGCCTGATCGAGCGCGGCAGCTCGCACCGCTGAGGCCCAATTTCAAGAAATCGATTACCCAGCATGATCCGCACGAACCCGCACGCTCGTGCTACCGTGAGGACATGCGCCCTTCCCTGAGCGAGATCCTCGCCAGGGCCGGCCTCCGGGTCGACCCCGAGGAGTTCCTCACCCTGGTGGAGGACGCCGCACGCCGCCTCTCCCCCGCCGACCCCGACCCGGCCGAGTACTTCGCCCCCGCGCAGCGCGCCGTGTTGAGCGACGTCGGGCTGGACCTGTCGCCGCGCCGCCCGGAGGAACGCGACTCGCGCGCCCGGGCCGTCGCCGCCCAGGCCGTGCTGCGCGACACGGCGCTCACCGTGGCCGGAGCCGCCGAACGCATCGGCGTGGACACCAGCCGGATCCGCCACCGCCTGGCCGAGAACCGCCTCAGCGGCTGGAAGGATCGGGGCGGCTGGCGCCTACCGGTGTGGCAGTTCACCAACACCTCGGTCCTCCCCGGCCTCGAAGCGGTCCTCCGAGCCACCCCCGACGACCAACCACCCCTGGTCGTCGCCGCCTTCATGACCACCCCCCAGGCCGACCTCCTCCTCGGCCAGGACCCCACCACCCCCCGCGACTGGCTCCTCTCCTCCGGAGACCCCACCCGAGTAGCCCGCCTCATCGCGACGCTCGGCACCCCCGCCTGAACCCTCTAGGCGCAGTGCCACGAGATCACCGCGGGTTGGCTGAGCAAGGCAATTGGACCCAGCTTCGCATTTTCTCAAGCTGACGGGTTGATTCAGCGATGTCATCGCCATTGAGTGTCACGTGCCCAGCCCACGACTTCGCCGCCACCACAGCCCGAGTCCCACCGCGGCCGCGCCGAGCACCGCAAAGACGATTCGCAACACCAAATTCTGCCCGCTTGCGAGAATCGGTGGCAGAGCGATTGCGCTCGCTGCGCCGATACCGAGCGTGGGCGCGAACAGGGCTACCGAACGGGCCGGCCGGATCGACAGCGGTATCCGCACGGTCGGCCCCAGTGTCGGCTCCGCTGTCCTGATAACGAGCTCACCCCTGGCATGGCTCTCGCGAAACGGCGGGAACAGCCGGACCGGGATGACGTCGTAACGAGAGCGAATGACGATCTCCTGATCGGTAACCACTTCAAGCGCTTCCGGCGCGGTCACACTGATCCTCGCCGGTTCTGTGAGCGGTTCGTGATGGAAGTGAGCGACGTTTAGAACGTACTCTGTCCCTGCCACGAACGGCACCGATCCGTTCTCGTCGGGTTGGACCTGCTTACTAGACTCGGTCTCGATCGAGGTCACGCGGAAATAGGTCCTGGCCCTCTGGTATGCGGGTACTGACGGGGTCAGGAAACGGACAAGTGTCTCGAAGTCCCGGCCTGCATCGTCGGTAGGAGCCACCAGTCCTTCGGGTGACCCACCTGTCGTCGCGTGCACCGCGTGGTCGGGGTTCGCCTCGACGAGCAACTGTCTCAAAGCGGTCGAGTACTGCTGCACCGCTGCCGCGCGTTCCGCCGAAGAGTTCTGTGGTCGATCCGCAAGGGGCAGGTATCTACTCAGCCTAAAGTAGACGATATAGGTGTTGCCTTCGACAAGCGTGCGCACGACGGTCCCCTGCCGCAAAGGGATGAACACCGCTGGGTGAAACCCGGCCGCGTGCTGCAAAGAAAAATGAACAACGACTTCACATCCATCCAGCTCTTTTCTTTTCCAAAGCTCCCGCGTCTGGTTCGATATGTACTTCCCCTCATAGCGGAAGCGATGATGGATCCCAACCGGACTGGCCACGATGTCTATCGCGTCACTGATGTAGAGTTCCCTGATGTTCGAGGTGAACAGGTGGAGCCAAGAATCGCAGACGTCAGACAATGTTCTCTCGCAACTCGAACTCCGCCGTCACCTGGGACAGCAGTCGTTCGTAGCGACTTCGCGTTTCAGAATTATTTAGCAGTCGCTCTCTCTGTTGCACACTGACGTCGGTCGGAACAAACCGAGAAAACTGCTCCCTGGTCAGGTCGATGTCACCGTCGGGCAGGCGGTTCCAGTAGTGTGAAACCGTTCCAACCTTCGCTCGAATCAGGTCCCCACCGAGATACTCCTGGATGACAAGAGCGGTCACCGCGCACTGACCGAGTGCTGGATTGCCCGAGGACCACGCGGGATCTACGGAGGTCGCTGCCGACCACCGGCTGCGCAGTGCCGCGAACAGTCGCTGCCTGCTGACCTCGCCACTTCCCTCGGCCACCGTCCGAGTATAGCGAGGTCAACCAGTAGGACCAACCCCTGTTCGCCACGAGCGGTAATGGGCAACGGCTGCCCGCAATTCGGGACTCAATGATCCATTCGCTATCCGAGAGAGCGTTACACAGGACACATCTGCGATGTGAAGGTCCTGGATCGTCAGACCGATTCGCAGGCTGTGGTCGACGACGCGCCGCAGAAGTGCGGCGACAATTTCCGGCGCAGCATCCCAACCTGCTTCGAGCAGGCGGGTCCTTCCGCGCAGGAGATCACGGTAGCCGTCGTTCGGATCTATGACCGTTGCGCAGTTGAGGGGCAACGCGAGCGAGTTGCCCGACATGTCCGCACACTTGAGTGCGTCTGGCAAGGTCAACGCGACTCTGGATGGTGAGGCTGGCGGGAATATATCTACGGTGATGCCATCTCCCAACTCCACGCGTGGATTGCCGAAGAGCGTCTCACCCAGCACGTATCTATTGCGCAGGTCGGATGCCAACTTGCTGATATCGCCGGTGTAGATCAAGTCGATATCCCGTACGTCATCAGCCGCCCGACCCAGGACGAAGTCTCGCACCGCGCCGCCGGTGACGAAGGCCTGGTCCGGGTCGAGGCGGTTGAGTAGGTCGCTGGCACGCACGAACCTTTTCGTTCTTAGTAACCATCTTTGCCAGTGCGCGGTGGACAACGCCAGATCACGACCCGTCAAGTTCATCATCCGCGAAAAGGTGGGGACGCTTCGCAAACTCGGCGCACAGTTCGACAAAGATCGGCAGTAGTTTTGGGAAGGCTTCAGCGATCTTGGCATTTGCGGCCCGCTCCGTAGCGGCGTATTCGGCCCAGGTCCGCCGCAACGGGTGCGCATCCGCCAACAGCACCATCGCGTGTGGCAGCAGTTTGTCCATCGCATAGACGAATCTGCTCTCCGGCTCGTCGCCGGCGTAGTACGCGCGAAGCCGGTCGACCAGCCAGGGGAACTGGTCCTGGTTCTCGACGATGATCCGCTCGAACGCTTGAGCCTCCCTCACGCTCTTCGTGGCCTTGTCCACTGTTTCGGCATACACAGAAGTGTCGCCTGCATACACCTCCACAAAATCGTGCACGAGGGCGTATTGAGCGACCAGTCCGACGTCCAAGGTCGCGTCTATCAGCGGCGCAAAACAGCAGGAGGCCACGCCCAGAGAGAACGAGTGCTCGGCATCGTTCTCTAGGCGGCCTCGACCGTCAGGAACGAAGACCGTTCGATTTATCCCGCACATCGGAACGACGACGTTCCTCATCAGCTCAAGCAGGGACTGCGCGGACGGCCGGGCCTCCTCCTGATTGGTCGACGTCATGTGCGCTTCACTCGAAGGTACGCGTTGGGCAGAACGGTGACCATTCGATGGACAAGTGGCTGCGCGCACCGACTGGTGGAGCGAGCTAGCCACACTATTGGTGGAGTTTCGAGCATCTGCCCGATCGTACCGGTCATCACACGCCGGGTGGAGTACAGGCCCTGCTCATCGTACTGGTACGTCATCGGAGTGAGCGCAAACGGAACAAATCCAGCAGACCGCAGTGATGCTCCGTCGAACCCAAGCAAAGGGTTGAGCGCGGTGATGAACACGTCTGAGTTCCAACAACGTCTCAGCTCACGCGCCGACCAGGCGATCAACCTGCTGACGAGGTTCATAGGCAGTTCAACTGTCGCCGTGGATCTCGTCAGGACGAGTACGCTCTCCGGAGCCAACTGGCGTCGTCCGTGGGTGGCGTTAGTCAAGGCATCGAGCAGGTACTCGCGATCACAAGGAGAGAAGGAGAGACACAGGGCCGGGACATCGGTGTTTGGCGCGAAAGCGCCGACATGCACAACGGTGTCCGCGCGCTCGCAGTGGAGGTAATGTACCTCCCGCTGAAGCCATAGTCCGATCTCTCCAGGGACGGAACCGAGGCGCGGTTGCTCGGAGCGCGTGATCCGGCTGAGGGAGAGGTCGGGCAACGCCCCGCCAGCCGCGAGGTGACGATAGACCTCATCGGTCCGGCGGAAACGCTTGTCGAGACGAGCGGTGAGCATCCGTGTGGCTGTCTCCGGTGACGCGGTGATCGCTTGCCTGCTCAGTGCCGGGATGTGCAGTCGACACTGCTGCTCGGCATAGTTCTCGGGAAGTTGGAGGGCGTCCCATGCTGGCGGAGAATTCCGAGACACCACGGCGGCGAACCGCTCGACGAACGGATCTCGGGTGACCCGCAGGAGTTCCTTCCACTGGTCCCGAGGAGACAAGCTGGGCGAACGTCCGTCAGTCATGTTCCCCCGTCCGGCTGGTTGGCGCGGGCGACAACGTGAGTCCCGGTATTGCGATTATCCACCTGCGAGTCGCGCACGTTCACGCCAAAACGACGAGGTGGACCCGTCCCGCCGAGCCGGCCAGATTCCTCTGAAGGAGATCTTGCGTCTCGGAGGAGGGCTGGGAGGCGGCGTTGAGTCACTCGCCTTCGCAGGAGTTGCCAACGTTCGACGCCGACTGCCGACCTCGTCAGCACGACGACTCTGAGAACGTGTTTGAGATCTTGGTCGGCGTGGCTGGTTGATCT
>NZ_MSIE01000098.1 GCF_001921205.1 Actinophytocola xanthii
CCACCACCAAGCCGGCACCACCACTCTCACAGTCAGTCCAGACGGAGGACGCGCCCTCGCTCCCGCTCACGCAGCCGCGAAGGGTTCACATGCTCTCGGGAGTTGGGTGCTGTGCGTCCCGGCTTTACTACGGTCGCGGACAGTTCACGTGCCCTCTGGGGGTCCATCCCGCGACGCCCAAGAACCCCAGCCCGAACGTCACACCCCTCCCGGACACCCCAAGCTTTCTAGACCCCCGGGGCTCCCTCGTACAGGCCGTCTCGTAGCTCCGGTCCGACGGTGTCCAGGGTGGCGAAGCCATCGCGCAGCGACGCCGAAGGCGCCCTTGACACCGTTGGAGCGGAGTACGACGCTGCACGGCCGAGGGAGCCGCCCCCAGAGAACTCCGCGCGGTCGCGAACACCCACCTGCTCTTGGGACCCTGGCGTTGACCCTCGCCTGCGAACCGTGTTGTGTATACAGTATTCATGCCAAGCAGTGTCCCGTCAGGCACGGTGCAGCAGAGAACGGAGGCCCGCGCCCCCATGTACACACTCACCAACCCGGCGACCGGCGAACTGGTCGAGGAGATCGAGAACTCCACCGACGACGAGGTCCGGGACGCGATCGAGCGTGTCCACCGCGGGTACGCCGGGTGGCGGCGGCGGACGGTCGAGGAGCGGGCGCGCGTCGTCGCGCGGGCCGCGGAGCTGTTCGCAGAGCGCTCGGACGAGTTGGCCGAGATCATGACGCTCGAGATGGGCAAGCGGATCAACGAGGGCCGCGGCGAGGTCGGCGTCGTCGTCGACATCTTCAACTACTACGCCGAGAACGGGCCGGCCCTGCTCGCCGACGAGCCGCTCCAGCTGGCGAGCGGGCCGGCGGTGATCGTCAAGCAGCCGATCGGGGCGCTGCTCGGGGTCATGCCGTGGAACTTCCCCTGCTACCAGGTCGCCCGGTTCGTGGCACCGAACCTGGTGCTCGGCAACACGATCCTGCTCAAGCACGCCTCGATCTGCCCGCGCTCCGCGGCCGCGATCGAGCGGATCCTGCACGACGCGGGCGTACCCGAGGACGCCTACGTCAACATCTACGCGTCCAGTCGGCAGGTCCCGGCGATCCTGGCCGACCCGCGCATCCAGGGGGTCTCGCTGACCGGCAGCGAGCCGGCCGGCATCTCGGTGGCGACCGAGGCCGGCAAGCACCTGAAGAAGACCGTGCTGGAACTCGGCGGCTCCGACCCGCTGATCGTGCTGGACACCGACGACCTCGACGCGACGGTCAAGGCGACGGCGACGGCCCGGATGCGCAACTGCGGCCAGTCGTGCAACGCACCCAAGCGCATGATCGTCCTGGGCGAGCTCTACGACGACTTCGTCGACCGGATGTCCAAGCACGTCGCGGACTTCTACCAGCCGGGTGACCCGGCCGACCCGGCGACGAAGCTGCCGCCGCTCGCCTCGACCTCGGCCGCCGACGAGGTGGCCGGCCAGATCGAGAAGGCGATCCGCCAGGGCGCCACGCTGCGCGCCGGCGGTCACCGCATCGAGCGACCGGGCGCCTACCTGGAGGCGACCGTGCTCACCGACGTGACACCGGAGATGGACGCCTACTACGAGGAGATCTTCGGACCGGTCGTGACGGTCTTCCGGGCGGAGGACGAACAGGAGGCGATCGACCTCGCCAACGACTCGCCGTTCGGCCTCGGCGCGAGCGTCTGGGGCACCGACCCCGAGCGGCTGCGCCGGGTCGCCGAGCAGCTCGAGGCCGGCATGGTCTACCTGAACCGCGCGGGCGGGTCGGTGGCCGACCTGCCCTTCGGCGGCATCAAGCGCTCGGGCATCGGCAGGGAGCTCGGCGCGGCCGGGATCGAGGAGTTCATGAACCGGAAGGCGATCAGGCTGTAGGGGTCTCCCGCAGCACGGCCACCACCTCCGCCGGCGCCTCCTCGGCCATGAAGTGCCCGCAGGACACCGTGCGGTGGGTGAGCCGCGGTGCCCACGCGCGCCAGAGGGCGGCGGCGTCGTAGCCGAGGGCGGCGCCCCAGTCCTGCGCGAGCACCGTGACCGGCATCCGCAGGCGGTTGCCGGCGTCCCGGTCCGCCCGGTCGTGCTCGACGTCGATCGTGGCCGACGCCCGGTAGTCGGCCACGATCGAGGGCACGGCGCCCCGCGACGCCGCGAGGTACTCCGCGCGGACCTGCGCCGGGATCGCCTCCGGGCGCTGGGTCCAGGCGTCGAGGAAGTGCCCGAAGAACGCGTCGGGCGCGGCCCCGATCAGCTGCTCGGGCAGGCCGGGCGGCTGTGCCATCAGGTAGAGGTGGAAGGCGACCGCCGCGCTCGCGCCGTGCAGCACGTCCCACATGTCCAGGGTGGGCAGCACGTCGAGCGCGGTCAGCCGGGTGACCGCGTCGGGGTGGTCGAGCCCGGCGCGGACGGCCACCAGCGCACCCCGGTCGTGCCCGGCCAGGGCGAACCGCTCGTGCCCGAAGGCGCGGGCGAGCGCGACCACGTCCTCGGCCATCGTCCGCTTGGCGTAGGCCCGCCCGTCCGGGTCGGCCGGCTTGTCGCTGGCGCCGTAGCCCCGCAGGTCGGGGCAGATGACCGTGTGGTCCGCGGCGAGGTCGGCCGCCACGTGCCGCCACATCAGGTGCGTCTGCGGGAAGCCGTGCAGCAGCACGATCGGGGCGCCGGAGCCCCCGACGGCCACGTTGAGCGCGACACCGTCGGCGACGGTGACCCGCTGGTAGTCGAAACCGGTGATCTTCATGGGTCCACCCTGCGACCGCCCGGTCAGCGCCCGGTCAGCGCCCGGTCAGCGCCACTAGAGTGCGAGGCCGGGAGGTGGAGTGGTCTCGTCGGTTCGGTTCGGTGTCCTCGGTCCGCTGGTGGCGCAGGACGCGGGCGCGGCGCTGGACCTGCGGGGTCCCCGGCACCGCGCGGTGCTGGCCAGGCTGCTGGTCGCCCGCGGCCGGGTCGTCCCGGTGGACCGGCTGGTCGCCGACCTGTGGGAGGACCCGCCCGAGGGCGCGGTCGGCGCGCTCCAGACGTTCGTCGCGGCGCTGCGCCGCGCCCTGGAGCCGGACCGCCCACCGCGTGCCCCGGCGCGGCTGCTGGTCACCTCGGGGCCGGGTTACGCCCTGCGGGCCGCCGACGATGGCGTCGACGCCTGGCGGTTCGAGGTGGCCGTGGCCGGCTGCGGAGAGTCGCTGGCAGCGCACCGGGCCGAGGAGGCTCTGACGGCGGCCGAGACCGCGCTCGGCCTGTGGCGCGGCCCCGCCTACGCGGAGTTCGACGACCAGCCGTGGGCCAGGGCGGAGATCGCCCGCCTGGACGAGCTCCGCCTGCTGGCCCTGGAACGCCGCGCGGCGGCCCTGCTCGACCTGGGCCGCGCCGCCGAGGCGGTCCCCGACCTCGAGGCGCACGCCCGGGCACACCCCTGGCGCGAGGAGGCGTGGCGCCTGCTCGCGCTCGCGCTCTACCGCTCCGACCGCCAGGGCGACGCGCTGGCGGCACTGCGCCAGGCCCGCCGGCGCCTGGCCGACGAGCTGGGCGTCGACCCCGGCCAGGCCCTGCGGACGCTGGAGGCCGACATCCTCGCCCAGGCACCGCACCTCGCGGCGCCCGCCCCTGGGCCGGCCCCTGTGCCCGGCTCGGGGCCCGCCCGGCGGGCGCTGGTGGGCCGGGACGCCGAGTTGGCCCAGCTGTTGGCGGCCGCCGAGAACGGGCGAGGGCTGGCGCTGGTCTCCGGGGACGCCGGTGCCGGCAAGACGGCACTCGCCGAGTCCTTCGCCGCCCACCTCGCCACCCGCGGCTGGACGACGGCCTGGGGCGCCAGTCCGGACACCGAGGGGCTGCCGCCGGCCTGGCCCTGGTCCCAGGTCCTCGCCGAACTGCCGCCAGCCCTCACCGACCAGGCCGTATCCGCCCACGGGCCGGCATCCACCGGCCCAGCGGCACCCACCGACGGCGCGGACCCCCTGGTCGCCCGGTTCCACCGCCACCGGGCGGTGGCGGCCCAGCTCGCCGTGGTAGCGCGGCAGGCACCGCTGCTGGTCGTGCTGGACGACCTGCACCGCGCGGGAGACGAGACGTTGGCCCTGCTCGCCTCGGTCGTCGGGGAGCGGGTGCCCGGGGTGCTGGTGGTCGGCACCCATCGCGCGACCGACCTCTCCGCCTCGCTGAGCGAGCTGCTCGGCCGGGTCGCCCGCCTCGACCCCGTCCGCGTGTACCTGGGCGGCCTCGAACCGGACGCCGTGGCGGAGCTGGTGCGCGAGACCACCGGCCGGCCGCCGGACGCGGCCACCGCCGCCGCCGTGCGGCGGCGCAGCGGGGGCAACCCCTTCTTCGTCCGGGAGCTGGCCCGGCTGGTCGAGGCCGAGGGCCCGGCCGGTCTGGTCCGGGTGCCGCCGGGCGTGCGAGACGTCGTCCGGCTGCGGGTCGCTGGACTGCCCGACCCCGCGCGCCAGGTCCTGCGCCAGGCCGCGGTGACCGGCACCGAGCTGGACCTGGAGCTGCACGCCGACCTCGCCGGGCACGACGTCCTGGACGCGGTCGAGGTCGCGGTCCGGCACGGCTTTCTGGTCGAGTACGGGCCGCACCGGTTCCGCTTCGCCCACGCCCTGGTCCGCGACACCGTCTACGAGGAGGTTCCGCCCACCCGGCGCGCCCGCGCCCACGCCGCGGTGGCCGACGCGATCGAGCGGCTGCGCCCCGCCGACGTGGAGGCGCTCGCCCACCACCTCCTGCTGGCCGAGGGACCGGGGACCGCGGCTCGCGCGGCGCGGCACGCACGGGAGGCGGCCGAGCGGGCCGAGCGCCGCTTCGCCCCGCACGAGGCGGCTCGGCTGTGGTCGGCCGCCCTCACCGCGCACGAGGCCGCCGGCGCTGAGGACAGCCGCGAACGGCTCGCGCTGCTGGCAGGGCTGGTGCGGACGCTGGCCCTGACCGGCGGGCTCGACCGGGCCCGCCGGTACCGGGCGGAGGCGGTCGGCCTGGCCGAGGCGGTCGGCGACCCCGAGCTGACCGCGCGGGTCATCACCGGGTTCGACGTCCCGGCGATCTGGACCGACAACGACGACCCGGAGCTCGGCCGGCGCATCGCCCTGGTGGCCGAGCAGACGCTCGCCGCCCTGCCCGGGCCGACCGCCCGCCGCGCGCGGCTGCTGGCCACGATCGCCCTCGAGCTGCGCAGCGCCGGCGGCCAGCGGGCACGAGCCGCGGCGGAGGAGGCCGAGGCCATCGCCAGGGAGCTGGGTGAGCCGGCGTTGCTCGCGTTCGCCCTCAACGCGCGGTTCATGGTCTCGTTCGAACGGGCCGGCCTGGCCGGCGAGCGCGCCAGGATCGGCGCGGAGCTGGTCGAGCTCGCGACCCGGCACGGGTTGGTGACCTTCGAGGTGCTCGGCCACCTGGTCCTCGTCCAGGCGAACGCGGCACTGGCCGACCTCGCCGCCGCCGACCGGCACGCAGCCGCGGCCGACCAGCTGGGTGAGCGGTACCAGATCCCGCTGGTCGGCGTGTTCACCCAGTGGTACCGGGCGCTGCGCTCGGCGGTCACCGGGAGCCGGGCCGAGGCCGTCGCCGCCTACCGGAGCGCCGCGGCCCGGCTTCCCGGGACCGGAATGTCCGGTATGGACAACGGCCTTCTGGAGCTGGCCCTGCTCACTGTGGACGAGTCCGAGGTAGACAACGCCACCTCATTCGGTGCCTACGAGAGCTGGTGCCGACCGGTGCTCCTGCTCGCCGAGAACCGGGTGGACGAGGCCCGCGCACTGACCATTCCGAACTCGCCGCGCGATCTCCTCTTCGAGGCGCGCAGCTGTCTGCATGCGACAGTGGCCGTCCGGCTCGGCGACCGGTCGGCCATGGAGCGGCTGTATGCCGAGCTGCTGCCCGCGGCGGCCGAGCTGGCCGGGGCGGGCAGCGGGTTGCTCAGCCTCGGCCCGGTCGCGCGGCACCTCGGCGACCTGGCCGTCGCGCTTGGACGCCCGGACCGGGCGGCCGAGCACTACCGGCAGGCGCGAGCCGTGGCGGAGCGGGCCGGCGCGGCGGCGGGGGTCAGCGGCGGCGGCGCCCGAAGCTGAAGCCGTTGGCGCGGGACGTACCGATTCCGGCCAGGTGCAGGGAGATGCAGAGCAACCCGGCGATCAGCATCGTCCCTCCGTTGAGGGTGCCGAGCGTGGCGTCGGCGAGGTCGAGGATGAGGGCGAGACCGAAGATGACGGCGGCGATGATGGCGAACACGGCAGCCTCCTTGGGGGGCGGGAGTTGCCGCACAGCAAACGCTATCCCGGCGCTCAGGGCAAGCCTGAGCGGGCGGTTCGGCTCCCCTCGCCCCTGGTGGCCCGGATCACCGCCGCCATGTCCTCCTCCGCGTGCCCCGCTCGCGCCGCGGACCGGAACTGGTCGTGCACCGCGCGGATGAGGCGCTCGTCGAGGCCGGCACCGCGCACGGTGTCCAGGATCAGCTCGGCGTCCTTGACCGCTCCGCCGAGCGCGAAGGCGGGCTCGAAGACCCCCTCGATCATGTTCCGGCCCTTGAGCTGGGCGTAGGCGCTGTCGGCCGGAGCACCGGCGATCGCCTTGAGGAACAGCCTGGGGTCCAGGCCGAGCCGGTCGGCGAGGGCGACGCTCTGGGCGGCCGCGGCGGTGATCGACAGGATCCAGGCGTTGGCGGTGAGCTTGAGCCGGTGGCCGTCGCCGGGCCGCTCGCTCACCCACAGCGTGCGGCTGCCGACGGCGGCGAACACCGGCGCGACCCGCTCCCGCAGCTCCTCCGGTCCGGCCGCGAGCACGGTCAGCGTGCCCTGTTCGGCCGGCTGCCGGGTGCCGAGCACCGGCGCGTCGACGAAACCGACGCCGCGCTCGCCGGCGAGCGCCGCGTAGCGCTCAGTGGCCTCGATGCCGATCGTGCTGGCCTGGACCCAGACCGCGCCGGCGGGGACGGCCGGCAGCCTCGGCCATCACCTCACCCACGGCGGCGTCGTCGAACAGCATGGTGAGCACGACCTCCGCGTCGGCGACCGCGGCGGCCGGGTCCTCAGCGACCACCACCCCGGCCGGGGCGAGCGCGCGGGCCCGCTCGGCGCGCCGGTTCCACGCGGTCGCCACGAGCCCGGCGCGGACGAGGTTGCGGGCCATCCCCGCGCCCATGATCCCCGTGCCGAGCACGGCCACCGTCGTCGTCATGCCGCCCGTTCTACCCCAGAACGCGGGTTCCCGCGCGCGGGCGGATCATTCGGAAAAGTAGCGAAACATGGGTCCGACGGCGGCGGGTTCCTCCGCACGCACCAACCCGGTCCCAGAGCCTTGACCCCCGACGGGAACGGGTTCTACCGTGGCGCTCTGGTATCGGAAAGGGTACCGAAATTTTCGGAGGAGTCACGCCACCGTCGCCGAGGAGCCTCACATGAAGGTGCCCCACGTCGCGGCGGCGGCCGTCCTGGCCGCCGCGACGCTCTACTCCGTCCTCCCCTCCGCCGCCGGATCACCCGGTAGGTCGACGGGAACCGGTGCCCGACCGGTCGAGATCGACCAGCCCCTGCGCGACCTCGCCGGCCGCCGGCTGCTGGTCGGCACGGCCGTCGACCACGCCGCCCTCACCGCGGACCCGGTGTACCGGGAGCGGATCGCCACCGAGTTCTCCTCGGTCACCGCCGAGAACGTGATGAAGTGGGAGTCGGTCGAGCCGGAGCGCGGCGTGCGGGACTACCGGGCCGCCGACGAGCTGGTCGCCGAGGCAAGGCGGAACGGGCAGCGGGTGCGGGGCCACACCCTGGTCTGGCACAACCAGCTCCCGTCCTGGCTCACCACCGGCGTGGAGTCCGGCGAGATCGACGCGACCGAGCTGCGCGGGATCCTGCGCCAGCACATCCTCGACGAGGTCCGCCACTTCCGCGGCCGGATCTACCAGTGGGACGTCGTCAACGAGGTGATCGACGACGAGGGCGAGCTGCGGGACAGCCTGTGGCTGCGCGAGCTGGGACCGGGGTACATCGCCGACGCGTTCCGCTGGGCACACCAGGCGGACCCGCGCACGAAGCTGTTCCTCAACGACTACAACGTGGAGGGCCTGAGCCCCAAGAGCGACGCCTACCACCGCCTGGCCCGCGAGCTGCTGGCCCAGCGGGTTCCGGTGCACGGCTTCGGGGCCCAGGGCCACTACGGCGTCCAGTACGGCTTCCACTCCGCCGCCGAGGTCGCGCAGAACTTCGCCCGCTTCGAGGCACTGGGCCTGGAGACCGCCGTGACCGAGGCCGACGTGCGCATGCCCATGCCGGCGGACACGGTGAAGCTCCAGGCACAGGCGCAGGGTTACAGCGTCCTGCTGCAGGGCTGCCTGCTCAGCCGCCGCTGCACGTCGTTCACCGTCTGGGGCTTCACCGACAAGTACTCCTGGGTCCCCGGGTTCTTCGAGGGCGAGGGCGCGGCGAACCTCCTCGACGAGTCGTTCGCGCCCAAGCCCGCCTACCGGGAGGCCCAGGCCGTTCTGGCGCTCGCCGGGCGCAGATAGGGGGAAAGGGCATCGCGGGGAGACAACCCCCCGGATCTCCCCGCGATGCCGCCCTCCGCCACCTGAGCCCGCAACGCCGCGTGTGGGCCGCGTCACGGTCGGCAGTCGATCGTCCTGTGCCACGATCGAAGCTGTTCATGGCACGTGTGGCCGGCGGCGCAGCCGGCGCGACCGCCGGGAGGGAACCATGGGCACGCGGGGAGCCGCCAGCGTCGAGGAGGTCGTCGACACCGAGCGGTACCCGATCGGCCATCCCGGCGGGCCCGGGTGGCGCGAGGTCGTCGCGCACACCCGTGCCGAGCTCGAGGCGGTCGGCTGCTGTGTCCTGCCCGACTTCGTCCGGCCCGACCTGCGCGAGGAGCTCCGCGACGAGTGCGCGCGCATCGCCCCGCTGGCGCACACCCACGTCGAACGGGTCAACGCCTACAACATCGCGCTGGACACGCCCCTGCCCGAGCGCCACCCGGCGCGCAGGGTGATGGAACGCGGCAACGCCTTCGTCGCCCGTGACCGCATGCCCTCCTCCGCCATCGTCGAGAGGCTCTACACCAGCCCGCTGTTCCAGCGCTTCGTCGCCGACTGCTTCGCGCTGCCCGAGCTGCACGAGCTCGCCGACCCGCTCTCCGGCCTCTGCCTCAACGTGATCACCCCGGGTCGCTCCCACCCGTGGCACTTCGACACGAACGAGTTCACCGTCAGCATGCTCACCCAGCCGGCCGAGGACGGCGGCGTGTTCGAGTACTGCCCGAACATCCGCTCGGCGCAGGCCGAGAACTTCGACGACGTCGCCGCCGTGCTCGACGGGCGGGGTGAGCACCTCGTCCGCCGGCTCGAGCTGCGCCCCGGTGACCTCCAGCTGTTCCGCGGCCGGTTCGCGCTGCACCGGGTGAGCCCGGTCCGGGGCGGGCGCGCCAGGCACACGGCGATCTTCGCCTACAGCGAACGCCCGGGCGTCGTCGGCAGCGCCGAGCGAACCAGACAGCTGTTCGGCCGCGTCCTACCGGTACACACCCGCGAGAGCGTCCGCGGCGACCAACTGCTCGACTGAGGCCAGGGAGAAACCGCGTGCCACTGGACGACACCGGCAAGGCATCCTTCGACCACGTCTACACCGAACCCGACCCCCGGCCCTACTTCCGCGCCCTGCACGCGCTGTCCTACCAGCTCCCGCAGCTGGCCAAGCCCTACTTCGCCCGCCTCCTCGACGAGTACCGCGCCGCCACCGGGAACGCCGACCCCACCGTGCTCGACGTCGGCTGCTCCTACGGCGTGAACGCCGTGCTGTACCGCTGCGACGCCAGCATGGACAAGCTCCACGCCCACTACGCCGACCCGGCCGCCCAGGACCTCGACCGCGACGCCCTGCTGGCACGGGACCGGGCGCTGCTGCGCGACCGCGACCGCGACGGCGACGGCGGCGTCCGGTTCGTCGGCCTGGACACCTCCGCACCTGCCGTGCGCTACGCCAGGGAGGCCGGCTTCCTCGACGACGCGGTCGCCGCGGACCTCGAGCGGGACCCGCCGGACGCCGACCAGAGCGCCCGGCTCGGCCGGGCCGACCTCGTCATCTCGACCGGATGCCTCGGCTACGTCACCGAGGCGACGATCGCTCGGCTCGCCGGGCTGCGCGCCGAGCGACGGCCGTGGATGGCACACTTCGTGCTGCGGATGTTCTCCTACACGTCGATCGCCGAGCGCCTGGCCTCGCTGGGCTACGAGACGGTCGGCGTGCCCGGGGTGTTCCGCCAGCGCCGGTTCGCCTCCGCCGAGGAGCGCGACAGCATCCTCGCCTCCCTGCGGGCGGCCGGGGTGGACCCGTCCGGGGTGGAGACCGAGGGCTGGCTCTGCGCCGAGCTTCACGTGTCGCTGCCCCGGGGCGCCGACCGGTCCGCCGCCGAGCTCGCCACCGCCCTGGGCGGCGTCGCCGAGCAGTCTGTCAGTGTCGACCGATATCAAGGACAACCGTGACCAGTAGCCAGCAGTCGCAGCGGACCTTCGGCAACGAGGAGCACCTTCCCCGCGTGCCCGTGCCCACCCTCGTGGACAGCTGCGAGCGGTTCCTCGACTGGTGTGCCCCCCTGCTCACCGAGGAGCAGCTGGCCCGCACCGAGGCCGCGGTCGCGGCGTTCCTCGCCCCGGACAGCCCCGCGCACGAGCTACAGGCCGCGTTGGAGGAGTACGACAGCCGTCCGGACGTCGCCAGCTGGCTGGAGGAGTTCTGGGCCTACCGCTACCTCGGCCGCCGGGACCGGATCGCGCTCAACGCCAACTTCTTCTTCCTGTTCCACGGCTCCGGGGAGGACCAGGTCGAGCGGGCGGCCGGCCTGGTCGCCGGCGCTGTCGACTACAAGCTGCGGCTCGACGACGAGTCGGTCCCGCCGGTCGTCCAACGTGGACGGCCACTGTCGATGGCCCAGCAACGGTTCCTGTTCGCTACCACCAGGATCCCGGGGGCCACGCAGGACAGCGTGCGTGCGCCGTTCACCGCCGAACACCCCGGCCCGTCCACCGCGCGACACATCGTCGTGTTCTTCCGCGGCACGCCCTTCCGGCTGGACGTGCTGGACAGCGACGGCCGGCCGCACGGCCGCGACGACCTCGCCGCCGCCCTGCGCGCCCTGCTCAAGGGCGACACGCGGCGCGGTGAGCCGGGCACCGAGGTGGGCCACCTGACCACGATGGCCAGGGCCGAGTGGGCGGCGGCCCGCACAGAGCTGCTGGCCGCCGACGCCGGCAACGCCGCGGCGCTGGACGAGCTCGAGAGCGCGTTGTTCTGCCTGTGCCTGGAGGAGACCGTCCCGGCGGACGCCACCCAGGCCGCCGACCAGCTCCTGCACGGCGACAGCGGCAACCGCTGGTTCGACAAGTCGTTCTCGCTGGTCGTGTTCGGCGACGGCACCGCGGGGATCAACGTCGAGCACTGCGGCCTGGACGGCACGACGGTGCTGAGCTTCGTGGACACGCTGCTGGGCGACCGGCCGGCCGCGCGGGCAACGGCGGCGGGCGTGCCGGAGGCCGTGCCGGTGCGGTTCGCCCTCGACGAGGGCCTGCGCGAACGGGTCCGCGCCGCGGCGGCCTCGTTCGCCGGGTTCGCCGCGGCCACCGCGACGTCCACCCTCTCCTTCGACTTCGGCTCCGACCGCGCCAAGCGGCTCGGCATGTCGCCGGACGCCTTCGTGCAGATGGCCTACCAGCTCGCCCACCGCCGGGCCAAGGGCATCACCGGCGCCACCTACGAGTCGATCGCCACCCGGCAGTACCGGCACGGCCGCACCGAGGCGATGCGTGTCGTCACGCCCGAGGTGCTCCACTTCGTGTCCATTATGGACGACCCGGCGGCGGACCGGGTCGCCCGCCGCGCCGCGTTCGAGGCAGCCGCGGCCAAGCACGTCGCCAGGGCGAAGGAGTGCCAGGCCGGCGCGGCACCGGAGCAGCACCTGTGGGAGCTGCTGCTGATCGCCGGACGTCGCGGCGTCACCGAGCCGCTCGACCTCTACACCAGCCCCGGCTGGCTGGTCATGCGCGACGACTACCTGAGCACGAGCTCCGCGCCCTCGGAGAACATCCAGTACTTCGGCTTCGGCTCCACCAGCCCGCAGTGCATCGGCATCGCCTACGTCCTGCTGCCCGACCGCCTCAACATCTACCTCAGCACGCGGGCCGACGTGGCCGAGCAGATGCACCGGTTCGCTCGCGAGCTGGCCGCCGCTCTCGAGGAGCTGGCCGGCCTGCTCGCGAGCGAGTAGCGGGCGCGCCAGGCTCAGGCGGAACGCTCGCCGTTGCGGCGCCGGGCCAGCTCGTCCTCCCACTGGCCCTCCCACTGGCCGCCACCGCCCTCCCACCGGGGCCGGGCGTAGTCGTGGATGCCCTCGACGAGGCGGGCGACGTCGTGCTGCGGGCGCACCACGAAGCGGAGGAACTGGTTGCTCATCCCGAGCTTGTTGCCGCACTCGCGGATGAAGACCTGATGCCGGTTGATCAGGTGGTCGCGCAGCTCGGTGCCGTCGATCCCAGGTCCGAGCTTCGCGAGCAGGAAGTTGCCCTGCGACGGGAAGACGGTGAAGTCGGGCAGCCGGGAGAGCAGCGTGCCCATGCTGTAGCGGTCGCGGGCGAGCAGCCGCAGGCTCTCCCGGTACTCCGCGCCGTGCTCGCGCAGCATGAACACCACCATCTCGGCCAGCGAGTTGATGTTCCACTTGGGCAGGGTCTTGCGCATCTTGCCGGCGAGGGCGGGGTTGGCCACCAGGTAGCCGAACCGGATTCCGTGCAGGCCGAAGTTCTTGCCCAGGCTCTTGAGCACCACGACGTTCGGCCGGATCGCCGCGTCCATCGCCACCGAAGGGTCGCGCTCGGCATCGACGAAGTCGATGAACGACTCGTCCACCACCACCAGGTCCAGGTCGGCCAACTCGTCCATGAACCGGATCACGTCCCGGCGCGGCAGGTAGCCGCCGTCGGGGTTGTTGGGGTTGCAGACGACCGCGACCCGCGAGCCGCGAGCCCGGATGAACCGGACGTACTCCTCGAGGTTCAGCGCGAAGCCGTCCATCTCGCGCAGCAGGAACATGTCGACCCGCTTGCCGGTCTCCATCGGCTGGTCGGTCCACCGGCCGAACGTGGGGACCGGGATCGCGACGCTCTCGGTGAACCAGAGATGGTCCATCCAGGTGATCAGCTCGGTCGACCCGTTGGCCATGGCGATCGTGGCCGGGTTGAGCCCGAGCAGCCGCGACAGCTCGTTGGCGATCTGCGCGGAGTCGCTGGGGTAGAACCGGAGCACGTGCTCCAGGTTCTCCGCCATGGTCGCGAACATCTCCGGCGTGGGGAAGTACGGGTTGCAGGGGATGCAGAAGTCGACCAGCGGTCGTCCCTGGTCGCCCATCCTCCTCGACAGCTCGAACATCGACGGGCTGTGTGCCGTCTGCTGGAACACGTTCGTGCCCACGTTCTGGTGCACCTGATCACTTCTCCGTTTCGCTCGCCCGCCACAGGCGGATACGTAACGGGAGCGGCGACGGTTCAGGCCTACAACCAGTCACGGCGCTTGAACAGTAGGTAGAGACCGCCGCTGAGCAGCAGGATGCTCATCGCGGAGACCCAGAAACCCCACGGCTGGCCCGAGCCGGGGTACGGGACGTTCTGGCCGTAGAACCCGGTGATCGCGGTCGGGACGGCGATGATCGCCGCCCACCCGGTCACCTTCTTCATGATGAGGTTGAGCCGCGTGCTCTGGATGTTCAGCTGGGTCTCACGGATCGTGGTGACCAGGTCGCGAAGTGACTCCGTCCACTCCGAGGCACGGAGCACGTGGTCGTAGACGTCCTGGAAGTACGGCGTGATCGCCTCGTCGACGATGCCGTGCTCCCGGCGCATGAGGGTGTTCACGACCTCGCGCATCGGCAGCACCACCCGGCGCAGCGTGACCAGCGACCGGCGCAGCGTCAGAGCCTGCCGCTGCATGTCGGTGTTGTCCGGTTGCTCGGCGAACACCATGTCCTCGAGGTCCTCGATGTTCCCGTCCAGTGCCTGGACCGCGTCGAAGTGGCTGTCCACCACGTAGTCGAGCAGGCCGTGCACGAGGAAGCCGACACCGCTCGCGGCCAGGTGCTTCGACTCGTCCCACCGGGCCACCACGTCGTCGATGTCCAGCCCCTCGTCCGGACGCACGGTCACCACCGCACGCGGGGTGACGAACACACCGACCTCGTCGGCGGTCAGCTGGCAGCTCTCCGGGTCGAAGCGCACCGCGTAGGCGGTGAGGTAGCAGTGGCTTTCGTACCGGTCGAGCTTGGGGCGCTGGTGGGCGTGCACCGCGTCCTCCATCGCCAGCTCGTGCAGGCCGAGCTCCTCGCCGATCAGCGCGAGGTCGGCCTCGGTGGGGGCACACATGTCGAGCCAGACAGTCGCGCCGTCCTCGGGCAGATAGTCCGAAATGTCCTCCGGAGGGAAGTTCTCGGAGACGAGCTCACCGTGGCGGTAGAGGCGGGTGCGCGGCACGGTCTACGAGCCTACGGTGCCTATCGGCACCTCCGCTGAGCAGGACAGGATCGCGGACGGCAGTATTGCCGCATGGCGGATTCTGATTCGGTCGACCTCACCCCGAGCGTGCTGGAGACCGCGACTGGCTCGGTGGCCCTCGAACAGCAGCACGGCACGGTCGTACTGCGGGTCACCGGAGCGCTCGACCTCGCGCTCGCACCCAAGCTCCAGCAGCAGTTCGACCGAGCGCTGCGATCGGAGCCGGAGCTGGTCGTGATCGACCTCACCGCGGTCGACTTCCTCGCCTCCGCCGGGATGGCGGTGCTGATCACGGCCCACCGTCAGCTCGAGTCGCCGGGACGCGTCCACATCGTCGCCGCGGGACGGATCACCTTACGCCCGATGGAGATCACCCGGCTCACCGACGAACTGGTGGTGTTCCCGACCTTGTCCGCGGCACTGGGCACCGAATGACCACGGGCTCGGTGGCCCGGTTACCGGACGAAACGCCCCACCTGCCCCCGCTCGGCGCCTCGACCGCGCTGCGGGTCGCCGGCGAGGTCCGGCTGGCGGGGGAACGCGCCGGCGGGTTCGGCCCCGCGGCCGCCGCGCTCACCACCGCTCTCCACTCCGCACTCGGCGCGCTCGCCGTCTGGTGCTACACGTGCCGGACCGGCCCCGCCGCCGACGGCTCCCGCGGAGAACCGGTCCTGGTCGCCGAGGCCGGCGCGGGCGAGCTCCGCCGGCTGGTCCCCGCCACCCTGCTGTCGACGAGCCTCGGCAGCGAGCCGGTCGGGGTCCTCGCGTTCGAGCCCGACCGCCTGCCGGACCCCAGCGCCGCCCGTGCGGCCGGCGTCGTCTCGGTCCTGGCGCTGGCCGGAACGATCCCCGACGGACAGTTCGGTGTGCTCGTCCTCTCCGGACAACCGCTCCCGGACACCATCGCGACGCACGCGCGGCCGTTGGCGGCCGCGGTCCGCGTCGCACTGGCCCGCCACCTCGAGACTGGTGCCCACGCCGAACGCGACTACCTGGCCGAGGTGGAGCGGGCGGCCCACGAGCACGCGGCGGAGCTGGAGCGGCTGGGCGAGGCCGTCGAGCACCTCCGCGCGGAGGCGGGCCTGGTCGACACGCTGCACGCGGTCGGCCAACGGCTCACCGCACAGCTGGACATCGACCGCGTGGTGCAGGACGCGACAGACGCCGCGACGCTGGCCACCGGAGCGCACTTCGGCGCCTTCTTCTACAACCTGATCAACCAGTACGGCGAGTCGTACACGCTCTACACGCTCTCCGGGGTGCCGAGGGCGGCCTTCGAACGCTTCCCCATGCCCCGCAACACCGCGGTCTTCGCCCCGACCTTCGACGGCACGGGCACGCTCCGCAGCGACGACATCGTCCGCGACGCCCGCTTCGGCCACAACGCCCCCTACTACGGCATGCCGGAGGGGCACCTGCCGGTACGCAGCTACCTCGCGGTCTCGGTGATCAGCCCGACCAGCAGCGAGGTGCTCGGCGGGTTCTTCTTCGGCCACCCCGAGCCGGGCAGGTTCACCGAGCGGCACGAGTACCTTGCCGAGGGCATCGCGGGCTACGCGGCCATCGCCCTGGACAACGCGCGGCTGTTCGACCGCGAGCGGAACCTGACCGCCGAGCTGTCCCGCAGCATGCTGCCGTCCGTGCCCGACGTCCCCGGGCTCACGGTCTGCACGCGGTACCTGCCCGCCGCCACCGGCAGCAAGGTCGGCGGCGACTGGTTCGACGTGATCCCGCTGCCCGGCGGCGGGACGGCCTTCGTCATCGGCGACGTCGTCGGGCACGGGGTGACCGCGGCGGCGGTCATGGGACAGGTCCGGACCGCGATCCGCTCCTACGCACTGCTCGAGCTCTCCCCCGGCGAGCTGCTGCGCAACGTGTCCCAGCTCGTCGGAGCCCTGCCCGGTCCCGGGTTCGTCACCTGCTTCTACGCGGTGCACGAGCCGGCCGGCGACCAGCTCGTCTACGCCAACGCCGGTCACCTGCCCGCCGCGCTGATCCACCCGGACGGGACCATCGAGCTGGTCGGCGAGGCCCTCGCCCAGCCGCTGGGGCTCGGCAGGGGCTTCCCGGAGGAGCGGACCGCCTTTCCCCCGGGCACCGACCTGGTGCTCTACACCGACGGCCTCGTCGAAAGCCACAGCCGCGACCTCACCGTGGGCCTCGACGCGCTGGTCTCGGCCCTGCCCGCGCTGCGCGCGGGACCGGATGTCGACCAGGCCTGCGACGAGCTGATCGACCGGCTCACCCGCGGCAACCACGACGATGACATCGCGTTCCTGCACGTGCACCGGCTGGACGGAGGTGAGGCGCTGTGAGCGCGTCGACCGACGCGGACTCCCGCGAGATCCACCACCGCATCCCGGCCACGCCCGAGCGCCTGCCCGAGCTGCGCCGCACGCTGAGCCGGTGGGCGGAGGACGTCGGCATGCCGGACGAGCAGCGCGAGGAGCTGACCCTGGCGACCTACGAGGCGATGGCCAATTCGGTGGAGCACGCCTACCTCGACACCCCCGACGGCGTGCTCGACCTGCACGCCAGCTGCGACGAGGCGGGAACGGTCACCGTGACCGTCGCCGACTACGGCACGTGGAAGCCCGAGTCCCCCGGGGACGGCCTGCGCGGGCGAGGGCTTCGCCTGATCAGGGCGCTGACAACCGACTCGGCGGTGACGCGGGACGAGTCCGGCACGACCGTCACGATGACCTGGACCAGGCCCGCCCCCGGATCCGGCGACGAGTCAGCCGGTGACGAGGACCAGGCCCCGTAGCGAGTAGGTGGCGAACTCCTCGTTGAACGACACCCGCGGTGGGGCCGCCATGCGCACGCCCGGGGTGTCGCCGAGCAACGTCGTCAGGAAGATGTCGGCCTCCTGGAGGGCGAGGTGCCGGCCGGGGCACCGGTGCGGCCCCTCGCCGAACGTCAGCCCGTTCGCCGGATCCCCCGCCGCGTCGGCGTTGGCCGCCGCCACCGACACGTCCACGCGGGCGTGCGCCGGGATCACGGTGCCGTCCGGCAGGGCCAACGGTGCGGTGGTCCGCCGCCGCAGCGTGGCGATGGGCGGGTCCAGCCGGGCCAGCTCGTGCAGGATGGCCAGCCGGTCCGGCTCGGCGCCGGCGAGGTAGCGCTCCAGCAGGTCCGGCTCGGCGAACAGGTGCCACGCGGCGACGGTGACGAACTCCCGCGTGGTCACCATCCCCGCGGCCGCGACGGTCAGGCACTCGCCGAGAACCTCCCCCACGCGGGCGCCCTCGCCCAGCAGGTGGGAGACCAGGTCGTCCGCGGGGCGTGCGCGCCGGGCCCGCACCGCCGGCCGGACGTCCGCCGCGTACACCGCCAGCCACAGGTACAGGATGCGCGCGGCCCAGTAGACCCCGCGCGGACTGCCGAACCCCGGCCGCCCCAGCTGCTCGGGGAAGAACCGCTCCAATCGACGCGCGGTGCCCGCCCGGCTCTCGGTCAGCCCGAGAACGGCCTTCGCCACGTCCACCGCGAGCCGCAGGCTCAGCTCGGACAGATCGACACCGCCGGCCCGCCGCAGCACGCCGATCTCGCGCTCGGCGATGCGGTGCATGAGCTCCCGGTACTCGCTCTCGACTCGGCGCGGGGTGAAGAACCGGGCGGTCTGCCGCCGGTACTCGCGGTGCTCCGGCCCGTCCTGGTAGAGCACCGGCCGCCGGAAGGCCGAGGGCAGCTTCGCGACCGTCTCCACGCCAAGACCGGCCTGCAGGGTGTCGGTGGCGCGCAGCACGGCCCGGGCGCCGGGAAGGTCGCTGACCTGCCACACCCCCTGTTCGTCCCGGAACGCGGGGCGTCGGGGCCCCGGCAGGTCCGGACGGGTCCTCCCGCTGGTCCTCATCCCCCCATCCTCCCGGCGGCCGCGGGAAACCGACAGTGCCACGGGAAACCGACAGTGCCACGGAGAACCGACCGACGGTGAGAAGTAGCGCTCACCCGGGATGCGCGCGAGGCGATCGACCCGGAAGGATCGGGGGTATGACCGGGGATGCTCGCGAGCTGGTGCGGGGCTGGCTGGGCGAGGACGCCCACGAGCTGGACGCGTTGTCCGACGCCGACGTCGTGGAGCTGCACGGCGCGCTGGTGGCCGCTCGTCGGCACCAGGGCCGGGCGCTGGCGGCGGCGACCGACGAGGCGTTGCGGCAGATGCCCGCGGTACTGCGCGGCACCGTCCGGCGGATCGTCGAGCACTGACATGGCACCCGACCTCGCCACCCGGGCCGAGCTCGTCAAGCTCGCCCGCGCGCTGCACACCTCGCCCGACCGTGTCGCCTTCGCGGCCTCGCTCGGCCCGGCGGGCATCCGGCGGTTGCGGGAACGGGTCGTCACCGCGCTCTACGACGAGCATCGCGCCGCGTTCCAGCGGGTCGCCGCGATCTCCCGGGTCCTGCCCACACCGTTGAATGTGCGCATCGCGCTGCGGGCGTTCTCGCCGCTGCTGGCCGCGAGGGTCGCCGGCGAGATGGCGCCGGAACGGGCCGCGGAGCTGGCCAACCGGATGCCGATCGAGTACCTCGCCCAGGCCTGCGTCCACCTCGACCCGCGTCGCGCGGTCCCGGTCGTCGCCCGCATCCGGCCCGACCGCGCCGTGGCCGTCGTCCTCGCGCTGGTGGCCCGGGAGGAGTTCATCACGCTGGGCCGGCTGCTCGAGGCGGCGACGGCCCGCATCGTCGAGGACGTGACGAACCGCGTCTCGGACGAGGCCGTGCTGTGGATCGGCTGCTACGCGGAGTCCGACGAACACCTGACCAGGGTCTTCACCGCCCTGCCCGCCGAAAGGGTGCGTGGGGTGGTGCACACGGCGCTCACCGGCCCCGCCGAGCTCCGCCTCGCCGGGCTGGCGATGATCGGCCGGCTGACCGACGACCGGTTCCGGAACCGCGTCGCCGACCACGCGGCGGAGGCCGACGACGACGTGCTGACCCGGATGCTGACCACCGCGGTCGAGGTCGGCGGGCTGACCGAGCTGGCGACCGCGGTGGACGCGATGAGCGAGCCGGCCAGACGACGGGTGCTCGAGCTCCCTGTGCTCGCCGAGCACGAGACGCTTCGCCGGCACCTGCTGGGCAGGTAACGGGACCGTGACAGCGCCCTAGCGTCCCCGCAAAGGCGGCCGGCGAGGCTTGCCGCATGGAGAACAGCCGCATGAAGAACCGGCCCCGTGGCCAGTCCTGGACCGCTGAGCTGGTCGAGCTGGCCGCGTTGTTCCTGGCCGTGGCGGTGGCCGACGTGTTCGCCAACTCGCTTGCCCACCAGCCTTCCGGTGCGCTCGTGCTCGTGGGGATGGGCGCCGCGACCCTCGCCTGCGCGCTGGTGCACCGATGGTGGCGGTACCGTCCGGCGCGCGCGGCCGCCGCGACCGGCCCCGCTCCCGCTTCCGCGGAGGAGCCCGGTGGCGGGCTGTGGCGCGTCCGGGCCACCGTGCCGGACACCCCGGGCAGCCTCGCCGCACTGGCCGCGGGGCTCGCGGGGCGCCGGATGAACATCCTCTCCCTGCAGGTCCACGCCCTGCCCGGGCAGGCTGTCGACGAGTTCCTGATCGACACGACGAGCACCGCCGCCGAGATCGTCGCCGCGGTCGAGGCCGGTGGCGGCGGACAGGTCAGCGTCGAACCGGCGGACCGCCACGACCTCGTCGACGTGCCCACCCGGGTGCTGACCACGATCACCCGCGACGTCGAGCACGGCTGGGACCTGGACCGGTCGGTGCGGGCGCTGCTGGGCGAGTGCGTGCTGCGCCGGGAGCCCGGCGGGGAGCCGACCGAAGGACCCGACGGCACCACCATGCGCCTGCGCCATCCGGAGGGCGGGCTGCTCACGGTCACCAGGGCCGCACCGTTCACCCCCGACGAGTTCGCCCGCGTCGGCGCGCTGCTCGACCTCGGCCAGGCGCTCACCGAGCGCGGGCCGACGACGGTTCTGCTGCCCACCGGCACCGAGCTCACCGTCCGCCGTGCCGTCGCCGGCGACGTGCCGGCCATCCTCGCCATGCACGACCGGTGCAGCGAGCGCTCCCGCCGCCGACGCTACCTCGCCGGCGGTGCCCGGCCCTCGGTCGCGGACCTGACCGACATGCTCGGCCGGGCGGGCGCGTGCACGCTCGTCGCCGAGGTTCCGGAGCGGCGCGAGGTGGTCGCGATGGCCAACCTCGTCCCGGACGCCGACCGCGCCGAGGCGGCGCTCCTGGTCGAGGACGCCTGGCAGCGCCGGGGCATCGGCACGGTGTTGCTGCGCCGGCTCACCGCCGCCGCGAACGGGCGAAGCGGCACCGCCTACGCGGTCACCGAGGTGACCAACACGGCGATGCTGCGAACCCTGCACCGCGTCGGCGCGCAGCTGGAACGGCTCGAGGAGGGCCTCGCCCTGGCGACACTCCCCGCCCGGGCACACCGAGTCGATCACTTACCGTGATTGCCTGAACACGTCAAGTCGGGTACTACTGGGTTCTCGCGCACCTCGACACAGCCGTCGCGGAGGTGGGGGCATGCCAGGACGGTGGTCTCGCCGATCCTTCATCCGAAGTACGACAGCGGCCACCGCGGGCACCGCGCTGGGGCTGGGGGCCGCGGGCCCGCTCGCCCAGGCCGCCGGTGACCCCGGCCACGACCCGGACCCGTGGGCACGCGCCGACGCCATCGCGGCGCGGGTACGAGCACCCCGGTTCCCACGCCGGTTCTTCCCGGTCACCCGGTTCGGCGCCCGGGGCGACGGGGTCACCGACTGCACCAGCGCCTTCCGCCGTGCGGTGCGGGCGTGCACGCGGTCGGGCGGCGGGCACGTCGTCGTGCCGCCCGGTCGCTACCTGACCGGGCCGATCCACCTCGCCGACAACGTCGACCTGCATCTCGTCCGCGAGGCGACGGTCGCCTTCAGCCAGGACCCGAACGACTACCTGCCTGCCGTGTTCACCCGGTGGGAGGGCACGGAGCTGTTCAACTACTCGCCGCTGATCTACGCGTTCGGCGCGCGCAACGTCGCGGTCACCGGTGCCGGCACCCTCGACGGGCAGGCCGACAACGCGCACTGGTGGCCGTGGAAGGGGAACCCCGACTACGGCTGGCGGCCCGGCGACCCGCACCAGGCCGCGGCGCGGACGCGGCTGCAGGCCATGGCCGAACAGGGGGTGCCGGTCGCCCAACGGGTCTTCGGCGACGGCGGGTACCTGCGGCCGAGCTTCATCCAGCCCTACCGCTGCCGCAACGTGCTTGTCGAGGGCGTCCGGATCGTCAACTCCCCGATGTGGGAGATCCACCCCGTGCTGTCGCGCGGCGTGCTGGTGCGCGGGGTGAGCGTGCGCACGCACGGGCCGAACAACGACGGTTGCAACCCGGAGTCCTGCCGCGACGTCGTGATCCGCGGCTGCGAGTTCGACACCGGCGACGACTGCATCGCCGTGAAGTCCGGCCGCAACGCCGACGGCCGGCGGGTGAACGTGCCGAGCGAGCGCATCGTGGTGGAGGACTGCGACTTCCGCGCCGGGCACGGCGGGGTGACCGTGGGCAGCGAGATGTCCGGCGGCGTGCGGGAGGTCTACGCCCGCAACCTGCGCATGAGCAGTCCCGACCTGGACACGGCGCTGCGCTTCAAGACCAACTCGGTACGCGGCGGGTTCATCCACGACTTCCACGCCCGCGACATCACGGTCGGCACGGTCGGCCAGTCCGCGATCGTCATCGACTTCTACTACGAGGAGGGCCCCGGCCACGGGTTCAACCCCGACGTCCGGTCGATCACCGTGGAGAACCTCACCGTGGACCACGCCCAGCGCGCCCTCGCCCTGCGCGGCTACCCGGACGCCCCGGTCCGCGACGTGACGTTGTCCAACGTGGACTTCAGGAGGACCGAGGTGGCCTCGGTGGTGGAGAACGTCGAGGATCTGGTGCTGCGTGAGGTGTACGAGAACGGCGTGCCGATGACCGGCAGTCGATAACCGTTCGCCGCCACCGTCCCGCTCCGGCACGATGGAGCGGAAGGGGGTGGCCATGGCCACGCGCAAAAACGCGGTTCTACTGGCACTTCGTTACTACCGACGAGAACTCTTCCGCCGCAAGCACATCTCCGTACCGGCGATGCTGTTGCCGGCGCTGGGCAACACCTGCCTGCTCTACCTCGCTCCCCTGGTCGTCGCCAACCTGGCGGGCAGGCTCAGCGACGGCGCCGACCTGACCGCCGCGACGCTCCTCCCGGCCGCGCTCGGCTTCGCCGCGGTGCTGGTGGCAGGGGAGGTGCTCTGGCGAATCGGGATCCACTGTCTGAACAGGACAGACGGGCACGGGATCGAGAACCTGTACGTGCTCGGCATGGACGAGCTCCTCGCCAAGGACATCACGTTCTTCCACGACAACTTCGCCGGCTCGCTGACCAAGCGGGTACTGGGCTTCGCCACCCGGTTCGAGCAGTTCGTGGACACGGTCACGTTCTCGGTCGTGGCGACCATCGTCCCGCTCGGGTTCGCCTCGGTGGTGCTGTGGCGCTACGACCCGCTGCTGGTCCTCGTGCTGGTCACCCTGATCGCGGCGACCGCGCTTGGCATCGCGCCGCTCGTGCGTCGCCGCCAGCTCCTGGTCGACCGGCGCGAGGCCGCGACAGCGCGGGTCGCCGGCCACGTCGCGGACAGCATCGCCAACATGCCGACGGTCCGCGCCTTCGCCGCCGAGGATCGGGAGGCCGCCGAGCACCGCGAACGGGTGGCCGAGGTCCGCCGCCTGGCGATCCGCTCCTGGGACTACGCCAACCTCCGCATCGACAGCGTCGTCGCGCCGATGTCCGTGCTGACCAGCACCCTCGGCGTGCTGCTCGCCGTCGGTGTCGGTGGGGGGCGGCTCGGCGTGGAGGCACTGGTGGTGACGTTCACCTACTTCACGAACGCGACCCGGCTCATGTTCGAGTTCAACCAGATCTACCGGCGGCTGGAGACGACGCTGACCGAGGCCGCCCAGTTCACCGAGCTGCTGTTCGACCCGCCGACCGTGCTCGACCCCGCCGCCCCCGAGCCGCTGCGCCCGGCGGGGTCCGAGGTGCGGTTCGAGGGGGTGCGCTTCGCCCACCCCGGCGCCGCACCGCTGTTCACCGACCTGGACCTGGTGGTGCCCAGCGGCAGCAAGGTCGGCCTCGTGGGCCGCTCCGGCGGCGGCAAGAGCACGCTCACCCAGCTGCTGCTGCGGATGATGGACGTCGACGGCGGCACGATCCGGGTCGGCGGCCAGGACATCTCCCGCCTGCGCCAGGCCGACCTGCGCGGCCTGATCGCCTACGTGCCCCAGGAGCCCGCGATGTTCCACCGCACCCTGCGGCAGAACATCGCCTTCGCCCGGCCCGACGCCACCGACGCCGAGATCGAGGCGGCCGCCGCGGCCGCGCACGTGACCGAGTTCGCCGAGACCCTGCCGCAGGGTTTCGACACGCTCGTCGGCGAGCGCGGCGTCAAACTCTCCGGCGGACAGCGCCAGCGGGTCGCCCTCGCCCGCGCGATCCTGCGCGACGCGCCGATCCTGCTGCTCGACGAGGCGACCAGCGCACTCGACTCGGAGAGCGAGATCCTCGTCCAGCGGGCGCTGTGGCGGATCATGGAAGGCCGGACCGCGCTGGTGGTCGCGCACCGGCTGAGCACCGTCGCCCGGATGGACCAGCTCGTCGTGCTCGACCGCGGGCAGGTGATCGAGCGGGGCAGCCACGAGCACCTGCTGGCCCGGGACGGCGTCTACGCCCGCCTGTGGCGTCACCAGTCCGGCGGCTTCCTCGACGACGTCGACCGGGCCGAGGGCGGCAAGGCTGGGAGTTTCCTGGGAGTTCCCGCCGGCTGAGTGACACCGGCGCCCGGTCGGCGGCCGGACCTGGAATCGTCGGTGCCATGAACCTGCTCGTCGTCGAGGACGACCCGACGCTCCGCGAGCTGCTCGCGGCCAGCCTGCGGTTCGCCGGGTTCAGCGTGTCCTGCGCGGCCACCGGGGCGGAGGCGCTGCGCGCGGCCACCGGGGAGCCACCGCACCTGGTGGTGCTCGACGTGATGCTCCCCGACTTCGACGGGTTCGAGGTGCTGCGCCGCCTGCGTGCCGACGCCCCACCCGGCGGTCACGTCCCGGTCCTGTTCCTGACCGCCCGGGACGCCGGTGAGGACAAGGTCGCCGGGCTGACCGCCGGCGGCGACGACTACGTGACCAAGCCCTTCCGGCTGGAGGAGCTGCTCGCCCGCATCCGGGCCATCCTGCGCAGGACCAGCGGCGACCAGCGCAGCGTGCTCACCGCCGGCGACCTCACGCTGGACCCGGTCGCCCACCTGGTCACCCGCGGGGGAGATCCGGTGTCCCTGTCCCCCACCGAGTTCACGCTGCTGCACCTGCTCATGGAGCACGCCGACACCGTGCTGCACCGCGCCCAGATCCTGCGCCACGTCTGGCGCTACGACTTCGGCGGCGACACCAGCATCGTCGAGTCCTACATCAGCTACCTGCGCCGCAAGGTCGACAACCGGCAGCCGCGCCTGATCCACACCGTCCGCGGCGTCGGGTACGTCCTGCGCAGGCCGCGGTGAGCCTGCGCACCCGGCTGGTCCTGATCGCGATGTCGCTGCTCGTCGTGGGGTTGGTCGTGAGCGACGCGGTCGTGCTGGCCACGCTGCGGGGTCCGCTGCTCGAGCGGGTCGACCTCCAGCTCCGGCTGGCCTCGGGGGTGCTCTCCCGCATCCCCGAGCCGCTGGTCCGCCGGCTGGAGGGCAGGGCCCTGACCGACCCGGCCGGCGACCCCGACACCGACCCGGCCACGGACTCGGCCAGGGAAGGCCTGGACGACCTCTACATCGCCTTCCTCGACCGCGACGGCGCCGTGGAACTGGAGTGGCGCGGCGAGCGGGCGCCGGAGCTGGACCGGGACACCGTGCTCGCGCACGGGGACCAGCCCTTCGAGGTGCCGGGGTGGCGGGTGCTCGCGGCCCCGACCGGGGCGGGCGCGGTCGTGGTGGCGGGGTCGCTCGACCAGGTGGACGCCACGATCGCCGGGGTCCGCCTGGTCTGCGTGCTGGTCGGTGCCGGGGTGCTGGTGGTGCTCGCGGTCGCCGGCTGGTTCTGGGTGCGGGCGGGGCTCGCGCCGCTGCGGCGGATCGAGGAGACCGCCGCCGCCATCGCCGGCGGGGACCTCTCCCGCCGGGTGCCCGGGGCGCCACCCCGGACCGAGGTCGGCCGGCTCACGACCTCGCTCAACGGGATGCTCACCCAGATCGAGCACGCGGTCGACGCGCGCGCCCGCTCGGAGGCCCGGATGCGGCGGTTCGTCGCCGACGCCAGCCACGAGCTGCGCACCCCGCTCGCCGGGATCAGCGGCTTCGCCGAGCTGTACCGGATGGGCGCGGCCGAGGTGGACGCGACGATGGACCGGATCGAGCGCGAGTCGGTCCGCCTCGCCGGGCTCGTCGACGACCTGCTCCTGCTCGCCCAGCTCGACGAGGGCCAGCACGACCTGGTCCGCGCGGCCCCGATGGACCTGCGCACGCTCGCCGTCGACGCGCTGCACGACCTCCGGGCGCTCGACCCCACCAGGGAGATCACCCTCACCGGGCCGGACGGCGCGCCGGAGCCGGGGCCGGCGCCGGTGCTCGGTGAGGAGTCCCGGCTGCGCCGCGTCGTGACCAACCTGGTCGGCAACGCCGTCGCGCACACCCCGGCCGGGAGCCCGGTCCGGGTGGGCGTCGGCACCACCGGCACCGACGCCGTGCTGGAGATCGCCGACAGCGGACCGGGGATGTCCGCCGAGCAGGCGAGGCTGGTGTTCGACCGGTTCTACCGGGCCGACACCTCCCGCGCCCGGGACGGGGGCGGCGGCGCCGGTCTCGGCCTCGCGATCGCCTGGTCGCTGGTGACCGCGCACGGCGGGAGCATCGAGCTGGACACCGCCCCGGGCCGGGGTGCCACCTTCCGGGTGCGGATGCCGATCCACGGGGACAGGGCCTAGTCCAGGGCCATAGTCTTGGTCCGCGCGGGATCGGACGACGGGCGGTGTGAGTGCGCGGGTACGACTACTACGAGCTGCTCGGGGTGTCCCGCGACGCCTCCAGTGCCGAGATCAGGTCGGCCTACCGGGCGCTGGTGAAGGTCATGCACCCGGACACCGGCGGCACCGTCGGGACGTTCCGGCTGCTGCGGGACGCCTACGAGACGCTGACCGACCCCCGCCGCCGCGCCGACTACGACAACGCCGACGATGACAGCGCCGGCTACGACACGGGAGCCGACCTCGAGGACACCGAGCCGGAGGACCTCCGGGAGGACGAGCCCGAGGACGAACCCGAGGACGAGCGGGAACCGCGGTGGGACGCGCCGCGGCACACGCCGGCCCTGCCGGTCATCGACCTGGACAGCGTGCCCTGGTGGCCCGAGGTGCTCGGCCGGGCGGTGCTGGTGCCGGCGAACCGGCTCAGCCGCCCGCTGCTGCTCGTCGGCGCCGGCGGCTGGGCGCTGGTCATGCTCGCCCTGCTGCTCTCCCGCGCCCCCGCGCCGGTGCTGGCCTGCTGGCTGCTCGTGCTGGCCTTCGCCGGCGCGGCGGTGGTCTACCGCGAGATCAGCGCCGCGCGGGTGGACCGGGCGTTCGGCGTGGAGTTCGGCGGGCACGTCGTGTTCGGCAGCCCCGGCACCGAGCCCGACGACACCGCCCAACGGCTCACCGCCAACCTGCTGGCCGGCTACCTCACCCGCATCCCGGGGGTGCGGATCTGCCACGGGCTGGCCGCCGAGGTGGGCTCGGTGTTCGCCGACGTGGACCATGCCGTGCTGTGCGGGCGGCGGCTGCTGCTCGTCGAGTCGAAGCTGTGGCTGCCCGGGCACTACCAGGTCGACGAGACCGGAACGCTGTGGCGCAACGGGCACCGCTTCCGCGGCGGCGTCTCCGAGCTCGCGGAACGGCTGCCCGCCTTCCGGGCGCTGCTGCCCTCGCTCGAGGTCCACGGCGCGCTGCTGATCTACCCGAGCCGGCCGGGGGAGATCACCACCGACCCCGCCGGGCGGGCCGCGGTGCCCCCGATGGACCCGGTCCGGTTCGTGCGCGAGGCCGGCGGGTGGCTGGCCGGCGACCCGCACGCGGTGGACCCCGCCGCGCTCAGGATCCTGGTCCGCCAGGTCGTGTCGTCGGCTGGTCGGTGACGCTCCGCCCCCCTGGACCGCCGGCGCCGTGGTGGCCGGTGGGTTCACCGCGGCCGGGCCGGCGAGCCGACGACGACCACGCCGGGCGGGACGTCGCTGGTCACCACCGCACCGGCGCCCACGACCGCACCGGCCCCCACGGACCGCCCCTGCAGAACCACCGCGCCCGAGCCGACCAGGACCCCGGTGCCGATCCGGACCGCCCCGGCGACGTTGGCGCCCGGGAGCACGGTGACCCGGTCGGCGAGCACGCAGTCGTGGCCGACCGTCGCGTTGTAGTGCACCTGGCAGTGCACCCCGGCGATCACGCCGCTGGAGACCAGGGCTCCGGCATGGGCGAGGAACCCGGGCCCGAGCGTGGTCTCCGGACCGATCGTCGCCCGCGGGTGCACCAGCTCGTCGGGGATCAGGCCGAGCCCGTCGAGACGGGCCGCCAGCCGCTCCCGCACGCTGGCGTCGGCGATCGCCACCACGTACCCGGCGCCGGCCGGCGCCTCCGACGGCGGGAGCACGCGCAGCCCCCGCACCTTCTCCCCCGCCCGGAAGTCGTCCAGGAACGCGGCCACGGTCCGGCCGCAGGCCAGTGCGATGTCCAGCGCCTCCCGGCCGGCCCCACCGGCCCCGGCGACGTAGAGCTCCTCACCCCACACCACGTACCTCGCTCTCCCGCGGGCCGAAGCCCTGGTTCACCCCGCCGGGACCGACCACCCCGCGCGGCCGGAGCAGCAGGCCGACCGTCCGCAGGACGATCAGCAGGTCCAGCCGCCAGCAGCGCCGCTCGAGGTACCACAGGTCAAGCTCGATCCGCTCGGGCCAGCTCAGCGAGTTGCGGCCGCAGACCTGGGCCCACCCGGTCATCCCCGGGCGCACGGCGAGGCGCCCGCGCTGCCGGGGGGTGTAGTGGCGCACCTGCTCGGGCAGGGTCGGTCGGGGGCCGATGACGCTCATGTCGCCCTTCAGGACGTTGACCAGCTGGGGCAGCTCGTCGAGGCTGGTCCACCTCAGCAGCTCGCCCAGCCGGGTCCGGCGGTCCCGGTCCGGCTCGCCGGGGTGGGCGGGCGGGCGCAGCGTCCGGAACTTGAGGATCACGAACTCGCACCCGTGCCGGCCGGCCCGGGTCTGGCGGAACAGCACCGGCCGCCCCAGCGCGACCAGCACCGCGACCGCCACCACCAGCACCACCGGCGCGAGCACCACCAGCCCGAGCCCGGCGAACAGGACATCGCAGAGCCGCCTCGCGCGGCAGTCGCACGGACCCGTCATGTGCTCGCCTCCGCCAGGACCTTGGTGAGGGCCTCGGCCATGTCCGCCACGTCCGCGCGCTCCAGCGTGGGGTGGACCGGCAGGGCGAGGCAGGTGCGGCCGAGCCGCGCGGCCACCGGCAGGGACCGCGGGGTGGCCGGGAAGCGGCGGAACGCCCGCTCGCGGTAGATCTCCATACAGCCGCCCTGGCGCGCGGGCACGCCCTCCGCGCCGACCGCGGCGACGATCCGGTCCCGGTCCCAGCCCGGCGCGAGCCGTTCCTGGCACACCCGCAGGTAGCACCGGTAGTAGGCGTGCTCGACGTCGGCCGAGGGCTCGAGGACCCGGACCGCCGGCTGGTCGCGCAGTGCCTCGGCCAGCTCGGTCGCGTTCGCGGCGCGCTGCTTGGTCCACCCGGGCAGGGCGCGGAGCTGGTTGCGCCCCACCACGGCCTGCACCTCGGTCATCCTCGCGTTGGTGCCGAAGTCGTCGTGGACCCAGCGGAAGCCCGACGCCGCCGGCTCCCGGGTGGTCGCCCAGCTCTTGCCGTGGTCCTTGAGCTCCCAGCAGCGCCGCCACAGCAGCGGGTCGGACGTGGTGACGGCGCCGCCCTCGCCGGCCGTGGAGATGATCTTGTCCTGGCAGAACGACCAGGCGGCGATGTCGCCCAAACCGCCTACCGGCCGGTCCCGGTACCGGGCGCCGTGCGCCTGCGCGCAGTCCTCGACGACCCGCAGGCCGTGTGCCCGCGCCAGCGCCAGCAGCGGCGCCAGGTCGGCGGGGTGGCCGGCCAGGTGCACCACGACGACGGCCACCGTCGCCTCGGTCACCGCCGGCGCCACGGTGTCCGCGGTCAGCGTCATGCTGTCCGGGTCGACGTCAACCACGACGGGTCGGGCACCGCACGCGGCGACGGCGCTGGCGGTGGCGATGAACGTCGCGGCGGGAACGATCACCTCGTCGCCCGGTCCGGTGCCGAGGGCACGCAGCGCGAGCTCGAGTGCGACAGTGCCGTTGGCGAGCGCCACCGCGTGGGTCGTGCCGACCGCCTCGGCCAGCTCGGCCTCGAAGGCCCGCCCGTGCTCGCCGGTCCAGTAGTTCACCCGCCCGGAGGCCAGTACCGCCCGCACCGACTCGAGGTCCTCCGCGTCGTAGACGGGCCAGCCGGGCATGGGGTCCACCCGCACCGGGAGGCCGCCGTCGATCGCGAGCCGGCTCATCGCGCGTCCCGGACCCGACGCAGGAACAGCGTGACGGCGGCGGCCGACAGTCCGCTGTAGAGCACGACGCAGCTCACGGCCAGCCCGGTGCTTCCGCCGACCCGCGCGCCGAGCAGGTAGCAGGCCACCGCCGCCACCGCCGCGGCCAGGCCGAGCGCACCGGCCGAGCGAGTGCGTCCCCCGCCGATCAGCCCTCGGCTCGCCACCGCGTAGGGGGCGAAGCAGGCCTCGGCCACCACGAGCACCGGCAGCAGCTCGCGGGCTTGTTCGAAGGGCACCCCGAACACCGGCACGACCAGCACCCAGCCCAGCGCGGCGACGACCACCCCGCCGGCGCCCGCGGCGACCACGGGCAGCGCCACCCAGCGGGCGAGCAACCGACCGCCGAGCGCGACGTGGTGGACGAAGAACTGGCCCACCGCCTGCGGGACGACCCGCGACACCTCGCTCAGCGTGGCGGCCAGGGAGTACACCCCGACCGCGGCCGGACCGGCGAGCGCGCCGAGCACGTAGCGGTCCGCGCGCAGGGCGACCGCGAGCCCCAGCGTCAGCCCGAGCACCGGGGCGCCCCGGGCGACCAGCAGGCGCAGCGCCACCCGGCCCGGCCGGTCGCGCACGAGCAGGCCCGCCCGACCGAGCGCGACGAGCTGGGTCGCGCACACCAACGCGCTCCCGGCGGCCTGGGCGCCGAGCAGCGCGGCCGCGCGGTCGGTGACCG
>NZ_MSIE01000099.1 GCF_001921205.1 Actinophytocola xanthii
CCACGCCAGTTCACCACACCATGAAGATCTCAAACACGCTCTCAGGACGCCCCACGACCGAGAAGCCTGGAAGCGAGCAGGGTCGCCAGCCCACCTCGGCTACGGCTTCGGGCACCGACAAGCCCGCATACGTGGCGAGTGCATATTTGGCGGACGTTATCAACTCGATCCAGCCATTACCCTTGGCGAGATCGTGTCCGAAATGCATCAGGTATGCGACCTGCTACTAACCATGAACACGGTCCCAATGCCCAGCGAGCTTGGGTAACAGCCGACGATCTGTCGAATCAGATTGTTGTTGCGCCGCAGAAAGATAGATCCGGACCGGCGCGGGTAACCCTCTCTTCCGGCGAACCAGACGGGCCAACGGCGGCCCGGCACCAGGCCGCGACCAAGGTGTCGCATACGTCGGCCAGTAACCGCATCTGCTCGTGGTGGTCGACCTGGGGGACCGTCGTCGACGGGTGTCCACACGCACGTCAGTGTCGGGCAGATGCAACGGTTCGCGTCAGGCTCGAACGCCGTGTCGGTGATACTGGCGGTCCACAGTGGCCGACTGAGGGTGGGAGATGGCGACCTGGCTGGTCTACGCCTGCATGCCGGTCATGGCCGCCGTCATCGGGTACGTGACCAAGCGCGTGGCCATCGAGATGATGTTTCGGCCGGTGCGGTTCGTGGGGCTTCGCGAGCCGTGGTTGGGGTGGCAGGGCGTCGTGCCGCGGAACTCCGGGCGGATGATCCGCATGAGCGCTGACCTGCTCACCGAACGGCTCGTCGACCCGCAGGAAGTCTTCGAGCGGCTCGACGGCGATCGGATCGCGGGGGAGATTCGGGCGCCGCTGCTGCTCGCGGTGGAGGAGATCACGCGGGACGCCATGGACCGGTATCGGCCGGGGCTGTGGGATGCACTGCCGCCGCTGGCCCGTGAGCTCGTCCTCAAACGGGCGCAGGGCGCCGCCTCCCAGGTCGTGCGGCGGGTTCTGGCCGACCTCCGCGGCGACATCGGGCAGGTACTCGACGTCAAGCAGGTCGCCACGGCCGCGCTCAGCCGGGACAAGCTGATCCGGCTCGTGCGGGACATCTCGCGGCCGGAGATGGCCTTCATCGCCCGCTGTGGGATCTACTTCGGATTCCTGTTGGGACTCGTACAGACCGGGGTGTGGGCGCTTACCCGACAACCGCTCGTACTACCCGTCTTCGGCGCGCTGATCGGCTGGTTCACCGACTGGCTCGCGATCAAGCTCGTCTTCTTCCCTCGCCACCGGCGACGGTTCGGGCCGTTCGCCTTCCAGGGGGTCTTCCAGCGGCGGCGGGACGCGGTCGCCAAGCAGTACGCCGAGATCGTCGCCCGGGAGGTGATGACGGTCCCGAACATCCTCGATGCCGTCCTGCGTTCCGAGCGGCTGCACGCGATCGTGCGGCAGGCGGTGCGGGACACGATCGACGCCCAGGCGGGGCCCTTCACCACCGCAATCAGCACGCAGGTCAAGCAGGCCGCCGCCGACCACGCCGTGCGGCACCTGCCGCACACGCTCCGGCACGCGGAGGACTACGCCACCGAAGCCCTCGACATCCGCGACACCATCGCCTCCCGGATCCGCCGCCTCAGCCGGGTCGAGTACGAAGCCCTGCTCCGGCCGGCCTTCCGGCAGGACGAGTGGAAGCTCATCGCCGTCGGCGCGGTGATCGGGGCGGTTATCGGGGAGCTGCAGGCACTGCTCCTGCTGGGGTAGCCACCCCGCGGCGCCGTCCGCGCGCGAGGCTCACGGTCCAGCACACCAGATAGATACAGAACGAGATCGCGGTGACGAACGCGCTCACCGGCGCGCCCGGCGCGAGCGAGAACACGATCCCACCCACCGCCGACACCTCGGCGAACACCACGGCCAGCACCGTCGCCCGGAGCGGGTTCGCGGTGATGCGGCAGGCCGCGGCGGCTGGCGTGATCATCAGCGCGAGCACCAGCAACGCACCGACCGTCTGCACGCCGAGCGCCGTGGCCACCCCGACCAGCACCGCGAACACCAGCGACAACGGACCGGTCGGCACCCCGCGCGCCTTCGCCACCTCCGGGTCCACGCTGGCGAACAGCAGTGGCCGGTAGATCACCAGCAGCACCAGCAGCACCGCGACCGCGCACGCACCGAGCAGCGCGAGCGACGCGAAGTCCACGCTCACTATCTGACCGACCAACAGTCCGAACTTGTTCGACGCCCGCCCGGGGTAGAACCAGAGCAACAGCACCCCCACGCCGAGCCCGAACGCGAGCACGGCGCCGATCACCGAGTCGTGCTCGGACGAGCGCCGCGACAGCAGGCCCAGCACGAGCGCCGCGACCACCGCGCCGGCGAGCGCGCCGTGCCCGACGTTCACGCCGAGCAGCAGCGCCGCCGCACCCCCGGTGAACGAGAGCTCGCTGGTGCCGTGCACCGCGAAGGCCATGTTGCGGCTCACGATCAACGGACCGAGCACCCCGGCCAGCAGGCCGAGGATCGCCGCCGCGACCAGCGCGGTTCGCACGAACGGGAAGCCCAGCAGCTCGACGGTCAGCTCGAGGTCGAAGAGCTTGTCCATCAGGCCCGCTCCTCATCCTGCAGGTGGTGGTGGCTGGACTGCTCGCACAGGCCGCTCTGCGCGCCGACGACGTGAATCTGCCCGCCCACCCGCACGACGTCGATCGTCGCTCGGTACAGCTCGGACAGCGTCTCGGCGGTCATCACCTCGTCCGGCCGACCGATCCGGAACCGGCCGTCCACCAGGTACAGCACCCGGTCCACCAGCGGCAGAACCGGGTTGATCTCGTGGGTGACGAACAGCACCGCGGTGTTCGCGGCTCGCCGGCGGGCGTCGATCAGGGAGCTGACCACCTGCTGGTTCGCCAGGTCCAGGGAGAGCAGCGGCTCGTCGCACAGCAGCACCTCGGGGTCGCTGACCAGGGCCTGCGCCACCCGCAGCCGCTGCTGTTCGCCGCCGGAGAGCCGGCCGACCGGGGCGTCGGCGAAGTCCCGCGCGCCGACAGCGGCCAGCGCGGCGTCCACCCGTTCGCGACGCGCCCGCATCCCCCGCAGGCCGATCCCCCACCGGTGCCCGTCCAGACCGAGCCCGACGAGGTCGCGCCCCCGCAGCACCAGGCTCTCCTCCATCGCACGCTGCTGCGGGACGTACCCGATCCGCTGGTTGCCGCGTCCGGGCGGCTCGCCCACCACCCGGACGCTGCCCGAGGTCAGCGGCCGCAGGCCGAGCAGCACCCGGAGCAGGCTGGTCTTCCCCGACCCGTTCGGCCCCAGCACCGCGACGAACTCGCCGGGCTGGACGTCGAGGTCCAGCCCGGACCACAGAACGCGCTGTCCGTAGGCCAGGGTCGCCTCGCGCAGCGACACGACGCCGCTGCCGGGTGAGGTGCGCACGGACTGGTCGCGGGCCGCGTCCCGGTCGACTGTCACGTCTGGTCGAGAGCGCCCGCCAGGGCGTCCACCTGCTCGCTCATCCACTCAACGTAGTCCGTCGTCCCCTCGGGCAGCGTCTCGGTGACCTCGACCACCGGGATGCCCGCCGCCTCGGCCTCCTCGGCCAGCGAGTCGGTGACCGAGGTCCGGGTCTGGGCGTTGGAGACCAGCACCGCGACCTGCCGGCCGGAGAGCAGCTCGGTGGTCTCGGCCACCACCGACAGGGACGGGTCGGTCTCCTCCTCGACGGCCTCGGAGAACGCCGGCGGCGTCGCGTCGGTCAGGCCGGCCGCCTCGAACAGGTAGTGCGCGACCGGCTCGGTGGCGAGGACCTTCGCGCCGGGGTGCGCCTCGCCGATCGCCGAGGCCCGATCGGCCAGGTCGGTGAGCCGGGTGCCGAACTCCTCGGCATTCGCGGTGAACGTGTCCGCGTCGTCCGGGGCGAGCGAACCCAGCTCCTCGGCCAGCGCGTCGGCCACCTCGCGCACGGCCGCCAGGTCGTACCAGACGTGCTCGTTGGCATCGGCCCCGTACCCGGCCAGCTCGAACGCGTCCACCCGGGGGAGGTCGGTGCCGGTCGAGTCCAGCAGCTTGGTGAAGAACTCGTCGTACCCCCCGCCGTTGTAGACGACCAGGTCGGCGCCGGCGAGCGAGGTGGCGTCGGAGGGCTTGTCCGGATGCGCGTGTGGGTCACCCGCCGCGTCCGCGATCAGCGATTCGACACTGACCGCATCTCCTCCCACCGCCTGGGCGACACTCCCCCACACGTTCGTGGAGGCGACCACGGCGAGCTTCCCGTCGTCCGCCTCGTCCCCACCCGCCGTCGAGCCGCAACCCGCCAGCACCAGCGCGGCGAGCCCCAGCCCAGCCACCTGCAGACCAGCTCGGGTCGACCTCATCGGTGCCTCCTCCGCGGACACATGCGTGACCCGCTATAGATAATGAAAACTGTTTCCGACTACTCTCCGGCGACTATACGACGCCTGGCGAGCGATCCCTAGCTCGACCGGGCGAACGCACCAGGCCCTATCTGGTGAACCGGCTGTGAGCTGTCAGACTTCTGCTCCTCGTTCTGAACCGTTACGGTCAGCACATGGCCCGGCCTATGCATGCGCGCCGGCCAGCGACACTGGCGTCGTTGGCCGCGGAGCTCGGCGTGTCTCGGACCACGGTGTCCAACGCCTACAACCGGCCTGACCAGCTCTCACCCGAGCTGCGCAGGCGGGTTCTCGAGACTGCCCGACGGTTGGGATACCCCGGCCCGGACCCGGTCGCCCGCTCACTGCGTACCCGCAAGGCGGGTGCGGTCGGCCTGCTGCTGACCGAGAACCTCTCCTACGCCTTCCGGGACCCGGCGGCGATCGGCTTCCTCGAAGGGCTCGCGCTCGCCTGCGAGGGTGCGGGCCAGGGCCTGCACCTGGTCCCGGTGAACCCGGAGCGGGAGGACGTGACGGCGGTGCACAGTGCCGGCGTCGACGGGTTCGTCGTGTACTCGGTACCCGACGACGACCCGCACCTGGCCGCGGTGCTGTCCCGGCCGGTGCCGACCGTCGTGTGCGACCAGCCCCGGGTGGAGGGTGTCGACCTGGTCGGCATCGACGACCACGCGGCGATCGCCCAGCTCGCCGGGCGGCTGATCGGCCTGGGCCACCGCAACATCGGCGTGCTCTGCATGCGCCTGGCCAGGGACCGCAACGACGGCTTCGCGTCGATAGCACGGCAGCGCACGGCGCACTTCCACGTCCAGCGAGCCCGGCTGTCGGCGTTGGCCGACAGCTTCGAGGCCGCCGGCGTCGACTGGGCACGGGTGCCCGTCGTCGAGCGGTTCGACCACACGACGACCAGCGGCGAGTCCGCGGCCGCGCAGCTGCTGGACGCCAACCCCGAGGTCACCGCGCTCATCTGCACCTCGGACATCCTGGCGCTCGGCGCCCTCGCCGAGGCTCGGCGGCGCGGCCTGCGAGTGCCGCACGACCTGACGATCACCGGGTTCGACGGCATCGCCGAGGCCGAGCGCGCCGGGCTGACCACGATCCGGCAGCCCGTCCTGGAGAAGGGGCGCGCGGCCGGCAAGCTGTTGCTCGGCGCCGCCGACCACAGCCGGCCGCGGCAGATCACGCTCGACACCGAGCTGGTGCTCGGCTCGACCTCCGCCCCGCCCAGGACCACCGAGGAGCGCTGGTTCGGGCCCTGAGGCACGGGTCAGGGAGTCAACACCAACGGAACCGGCCCACCGGCCAGCCGGCCCAGCTTGCCGATCAGCCGGTAGGTGCCGGGCGGAACCTGACGCCGTTCTCGAGGGCAGCCGGGGGCCGAGGTGCGGCCGGCCCAGCGCAGCTCGAAGACCAGCGGCCGGGCGGGGACCAGCACCCGCTGGTCGGGCTCGGGCGGCTGGTAGCAGTCGTTGCTCGACCAGAGGCGCGTCCGTCCGTCCGCCGAGAAGATCAGCAGCTCGCGGAGCTTCCGGTTGACGTCGCGCACGCACGGCACGGGGCCGGCGTTGGTCACGTACAGGCGCAGCACCGGACGCGAGCCGACCGGGTTCGACCGGGCCGCGGGGCGGGCCGTCACCCTGACCACGGCGTCCGGGCACGCCTTGGGCGGTGCGGGCGGGCCGGGCGGTGTGGTGCGGCTGGTGGTCGGGGGCCGGGTCGGCGGTCCGGTCACCGACGCCCGGGCCGTCGTCGGGGCCGGGAGAGGGCTCGTCGTGCTCGACGGGGCGCGGGACCGGCTGGCGGGCGACGGCGAGCTCGGCGCCGCGACCCGGTCCGGTCCCGCGCCCCGGACCGGCTGGTCGTCCCCGGACCCGACGAGCCCGCCGACGACCCAGGCCAGCACCACCACCGCGAGGACCGAGCACACCACCGCCACGGCTCGCCTGCGCCAGTAGACGCCCGGGGGCAGCGGTCCGTTCGGTTCGATCACGGTGGCCGACGCTAGTCCCGGCGGCCTCCGATCCGTGGGATCCGGGCCGGCCTCGATCGGGGGATCATCGCGGGCGGGTCGACTACGGCTCGCTCGTTAGGAATGCCACATTGCCTGGTCTGCGGGACCATTGCTGGAATGGGACGGCGAGCCAAGTCCGGCGGGTGGGAGCGGTGACCATGACGGCGATCGACGAACTGCTCGAGCGGCACGCCAACGGCGTCGACCGCGGCGCCCCCGGCGTCCCCACCCCGGTGCCCTCCCTCCACCTGGCCGTAGTGACCTGCATGGACGCCCGGATCAAGGTCTTCGACGTGTTCGGCCTGCGACACGGCGAGGCGCACATCATGCGCAACGCGGGCGGGGTGGTCACCGACGACATCATCCGCTCGATCGCGATCAGCCAGCGGAAACTGCAGACCCGCGAGGTCATCGTCATGCAGCACACCTCCTGCGGCCTGTCGATGATCACCGAGGACGAGTTCAAGGACGAGCTCGAGGAGGAGACCCGGCTCCGGCCGCCGTGGGCGATCGAGGCCTTCCGCGAGGTCAAGGACAGCGTCCGGCAGTCCGTCGAGCGGGTCCGCCGCAGCCCGTTCGTCAAGCACACCGACCTGGTCCGCGGCTTCGTCTACGACGTGGCGACCGCCGAGCTCACCGAGGTCCACTGACATGTCCTAGCATCGGCGGCGATGAGCCTCGACGTCCGTGTGCTGACCGACTGGTTCGCCGAGCACGCCCGCGACCTGCCCTGGCGGGCTCCGGGTACCTCGGCATGGGGTGTGCTGGTCAGCGAGATCATGCTCCAGCAGACCCCGGTCGCCCGGGTCGAGCCTTCCTGGCACGAGTGGATGGCCCGCTGGCCCACCCCGTCCGCCCTGGCCGCGGCGACCCCGGCGGAGGTGCTGCGGGCCTGGGGCAAGCTGGGTTACCCGCGCCGGGCGCTGCGGCTGCGCGAGGCCGCCGCGGTGATCGCCGAGCGGCACGGCGACGTGGTCCCCTCGGACGTCGACACCCTGCTCGCGCTGCCCGGGATCGGCGCCTACACCGCACGCGCGGTCGCCGCGTTCGCCTACCGGAAGCGGTGCCCGGTAGTGGACACCAACGTGCGGCGGGTGATCGCGCGAGCGGTGCACGGCGCCGGGGACGCCGGACCGGCCTCCACCACCCGCGACCTCGCCGACGCCGAGGCTCTCCTACCCGAGGACGACGAGCTCGCGGCACGCATGTCGATCGCGATGATGGAGCTCGGGGCGATGGTCTGCACCGCCCGCGCGCCGCGCTGTGCGGACTGCCCGGTGTTCGCCGACTGCGCCTGGCAGCGTGCGGGCAGACCGGCCTACGCGGGCCCGGCCAAACCCGTGCAGCGGTTCGCCGGGACCGACCGGCAGGTCCGCGGGCTGCTCCTCGACGTCCTGCGGGACACCTCGACGCCGGTGGAGAAGACGAGGCTGGACCTGGTCTGGTCGGACGCGGGGCAGCGCGACAGGTGTCTGGACTCGCTGCTGGTGGACGGCCTGGTGGAGCAGACGGCCGACGGGCTGTTCGCGCTGCCCGGGGAGCACTGATCGGCCAACCGGCAACGAAACCTTCTCGTATCCGGGCAACTCTTGTCCTCCCGCGCGAGCGGTGACTAGCGTCGGACGAGCCAGTCACCGATCTGGGCCTCTGTGCCCCTTGTCGAGGGAGATCGAGATGGCCGTAACTCGCCGCGCCCTGCTTCGCGGCGGTCTGACAGTCACCGCGGTCGGCGCGCTCGGCGCCACGGTCGCGGACACCGCCGCCGCGACCGGGACGAGAGCCGTCACCAGACCCAGGATGTACGGGTGCGCCGAGTGGGGCGCCCGCCGACCGAACGGCACCATCGAGGTGCTCAACCGCAAGCCGACCTACATCGTCGTGCACCACACCGCCGGGGCGAACTCCACCGACACCTCGCTCGCCCACGCGTTCTCGATCTCCCGCGGGATCCAGAACTTCCACATGGACACCCGCGGCTGGATCGACTCCGGCCAACAGCTGACCAACAGCCGTGGCGGGTACATCACCGAGGGCCGGCACCGCAGCCTGGAGGCCCTGGACGGCGGCACCCGGCACGTCCTCGGCGCACACGTCGGCAACCACAACAGCGAGACCATCGGCATCGAGAACGAAGGCCTCTACTCCACAGTGGACGTGACGCCACGGCTGTGGGACTCGCTCGTCCACCTGGTCGCCTACATAGCGCAGCAGTACGGCATCTCCCCCACGATGATCCGAGGACACCGGGACTTCAACGCCACCGAATGCCCTGGCACCGTCCTGTATGGACGTCTGCCGGAGCTGCGGGAGGCCGTAGCCGACGCGATCGGATCACCGGTGTCCGAAGTGGAGACCTGGCCACTGCTCAAACCCGGCGACCGCGGTCCCAAAGTTCTTGCCGCCCAACATCTTCTGCGGGCCCGCGGCGCAGCGGAGGTGGTTGCCGACGGCGTGTTCGGGCCGGCCACGTTCGCGGCTGTCCAGCGGCTGGCGCGGGCAGGTGGTGTCGCCTACGAACCCTGCTACGCCAGCCGAACGGCCGACGAGAGCGGGTACGTCGGCGTCACGACCTGGCCCCTGCTGGTCCGGACGGTGCCGGTCGGGGAGGCGAGCGAGGTCGGGCGGGCGGCCCGGGTCCTGCTGTCGGCCCGCCGGGAACGGGTCGGTCCCGGGCACGTGATCGACCAGCCCGGCTGGCGACGGCTGCTGGGCTGAGCGGCCCGGCGCTGTGGCACCCTGCGGCCATGGCGCAGGCGCTGGAGTTCAGGTTCGACCACGAGGCCGATGCCGCGGTGCGTGCACTCTGGCACAGGCTGGAACGCGCCGGCGTGCCCAGCCTGGACACCCGGACGCACCGGCGGCACCGGCCGCACGTCTGCTTCGCCGCCGCCGGCTCGATCCCGCGGGGTACCCGCGAGGACCTTCGTGAGGACCTGCGGCTGCTGTCGATCCCGACGCTGTGGTTGTCCACCCTGTCGGCGACCGCGACGGCCGAGACCGCGCTGGTGCTCGCGGCCGTCGTGGACACCGAGCTGCTCGCCGTCCACTCCGCGGTGCACGACGTGCTGGCCAAGCGGGTCCGCTCACCCTCGGCGTACTACCTGCCCGGCTCCTGGGTCCCGCACTGCGTGCTGGCCACCGGCGTGGAGCCGGCGGAGGTGATCGCGGGTTTCGCCGCGCTCTACCCGGTCGAGCCGGTGCGGGCCAGGGTCAGCGAGGTCGCGGTCGTCGACACCCACACCGGGGAGTCGGAGATGCTGCTCGACCTCACCGGTTGAGCACCTCGGACAGGAACGCCTCCACCGCGCCGCGGTAGGTCAGCGGAGCGTCGTGGTGCACGACGTGCCCCGCTCCCCGCACCACCAGGTGGTGGCCGCCGCCGGGCGCGCGAACCGGCAGCTGCGCCATCTGCCCCGGCGGCATCGCGCTGTGCTCGGCCTCGATCGCCAGCACCGGGCACCGGACGCGCTCGACGAACGGCCAGTAGTCCCGCTCGCCCCACTCGGCCGCGATTCCGTACAGGTCCTCGAGGTCGGCAATGAGGTGGTAGCCGTCCGACCGCTCCTCGACGCACTCGACGAAGTAGTCGCCAAGCGAGCCGAAGAACTCGTTCACGTGCGCGAGCGAGGCGAACGGAACCGGCCAGGACTCGAAGTACGCCCGCCACGGGTCGACGGTCTTCCCCCGCTGGTCGGGGGCGATGTCCTCGACGACGATCGCGCGGACGAGGTCAGGTCGGCTGGCGGCCAGGCACCAGGCATGCAGCCCGCCCATCGAGTGCCCGACGACGATCGCGGGTCCGCCCAGCCGCTCGAGCTCCGCCGCGGCGTCGGCGACGAAGTCCTCGGTACGCCAGCCACCGCCGCGGTGCGGGCTGCGGCCGTGCCCGCGAGCGTCGAGCCCGACCACCCGGCCGTAGCTGGTCAGCCAGCGGGAGACCGGCCACCAGGTACGGGCGCGCCCCATCAGCCCGTGCAGCAGCAGGATCGGCACTCCGTCGCCGCCGAAGTCGACGGTGCCCAGTCGTGTGAATGTCGGCTCCGCCACAGTCGCACCCTCCCGATCCCACCCGCGCATCACGGCGTGTGAGACATCATGGCCCAGGTCACCGATGACGGGAGCTGATCACCATGCACCACCGCGCGGCGGTCCGGACCGCCTGCCTCGCGCTGGCCGCGGTCGGCCTGGCGTCGCTGTCCGCCTGCACCGAGCGCCGGGAGGAGGCGAGGCAGACCCCGACGCGGGCGCCCTCCGCGTCGAGTGCGGAGGCGACACCCGGCGCGGACGGCGCCGGTGACCCGTACTACCCGCAGGACGGCAACGGCGGTTACGACGTCGCCGGCTACCACGTCTCGATCAGCTACAACCCGGGCAGCCGCAACCTGGACGGGGACACCGCGGTCACCGCGCGGGCAACGGGCGAGCTGCGGACGTTCAACCTCGACCTGTTCGGCCTGGAGGTCGAGGAGGTCGAGGTGGACGGCGAGGCCGCCGAGTTCGAGCGCACCGGCGACCACGAGTTAGTGATCACTCCGGCCGAGCCGGTCGCCGACGGCGCCGTCTTCGAGACCAGGGTCCGGTACGGAGGCGTGCCGGAGATGATGGGCGAGGGCGGGCTCGGCGAGAACGGCTGGCAGGTCGCGCGGTCCGGCGGAGCGTTCGTGGCAGGCGAACCGCACTCGGCGACCAGCTGGTATCCGGCCAACGACACCCCCCGCGACAAGGCGACCTTCCGGCTCGACGCACGGGTGCCCGACGGCTGGAGCGTGGTGTCCAACGGCCGCGAGAAGCCGCCGACCCGCGGGAACGACGGGTGGACGACCTTCCACTGGGAGGAGCCGAACCGGATCGCGACGTACCTGACGACCGTGGGGATCGACAAGTGGACCTTCGACCGGTCCACGCTGCCCAGCGGTACGCCGGTGGTCAGCGCCTACGCGCCGGGGGTGGAGGACAAGCGGCAGGTGGAGAACCGGCTGCCGGAGATCCTCGAGTTCCTGGAGTCGAAGTTCGGACCGTATCCGCAGAGCGCGGCCGGCGGCATCTACATCAACGAGAGCATCGGCTTCTCGCTGGAGACCCAGGGCCGCCCGATCTACGCGGACTGGGCGGAGCTGTCGGTCGTGGTGCACGAGAACGCGCACCAGTGGTGGGGCAACTCGGTGTCCGTGTCGTCCTGGGCGGACATCTGCCTCAACGAGTGCTTCGCGAGCTATGCCCAGTGGCTGTGGGACGAGGCGAAGTCCGATGCTGACCTCGACCAGCAGTACCGGACCGCGGTCGCCAGGACCACCGACGAGTTCTGGCAGGGACGGCTCTACGACATGGGCGCGGGCAACGAGTTCGGCGCCGTGTACGAGAAGGGCCCGATGGCCCTGCACGCGCTGCGGCGGCAGATCGGCGACGAGGCGTTCGACCGGGTGCTGAAGGAGTGGCCGGCGAGGCACCGGGACGGCAACGCCTCGTGGCCGGAGTTCGAGCGGTTCACCGCGGAGATCGCCGGGCAGGACCTGGGGGAGTTCTTCACCGCGTGGTTCCGCTCCGCGCAGCGGCCAGCCGACGAGTTCCTGTACCCCGGGTCCCTGCGCAGATGAGCCTCACTCTCGCGGCGGCCCTGATCGCCTCGGCGGACCGCCTGCTGGTGTGCGCCGGAGCGGGGATGGGGGTCGACTCGGGTCTGCCCGACTTCCGCGGTGACCGAGGGTTCTGGCGGGCGTATCCGCCCTATGAACGCCTGGGGCTGCGGTTCGTCGAGCTGGCCGATCCAGTGCACTTCGAGAACGACCCGCCGCTCGCCTGGGGCTTCTACGGCCACCGGCTGGCCCTGTACCGAAGCACCGCGCCGCACCTGGGCTTCTCGGTACTGACCCGCTGGGCGTCCGAGATGGACACCCGCGTGTTCACCTCCAATGTGGACGGACAGTTCCAGCGGGCCGGGTTCGCCGAGGACCGGGTCGTCGAGGTGCACGGGTCGATCCACCACCTGCAGTGCACGCTGCCCTGCTCGGACCTGGTCTGGCCGGCGGACCAGGTCGACATCGAGGTGGACCCCGAGACGATGCGGGCGGTCGGGGACTTACCCGCCTGTCCGATGTGCGGGGCGCTGGCCAGGCCGAACATCCTGATGTTCGGGGACTTCGGCTGGGTCCCCGACCGCAGCCAGGCGACCCTGGACCTGATGACCTCCTGGCTGTCGGACAATCGGGGCCGGCTGGTCGTGCTCGAGCTGGGGGCGGGCACGTCGGTACCGACCGTGCGCGGCTTCGCCGAGCAGGCCGGCGGGCACCTGATCCGGATCAACCCCCGGGAGGCCGAGATCCGCTCCACCGACGGCATCTCGATCGCCATGCCGGCACTGGCCGCGCTGTCCGAACTGGACGCACTGGTCGGCTAGACGGAGGTGTCCTGGACCAGAGCGTGGTCGTAGGACTCGCGGGCGTCGAGGAGCTCGTCCCAGTGTTCCGCGGCCCAGGCACAGGCCGCATCCAACGGCTCGATCATGCTGGCGCCGAGCGGGGTCAGCTCGTACTCGACGTGCGGGCCACCCTCGGTGGTGGCCGTGCGCTTCACGAGACCGCCCCGCTCCAGAGAGCGCAGCGACTGGGTGAGGACCTTGGGGGTGACCCGACGCAGTGGCACCCGCAGCTCGGAGAACCGGCGCGGGCCCTGCTCGAGGCAGCGCACGATGAGCGCCGCCCACTTGTCGCCGAAGCGGATCGGGTTGAGCGAGGACGGGCACAGCTCGTCGAACATGTCCGCTGGCAGGGGTGGCCTCATGGGCCGACGATAGCTGGTATCCCGGCGGTAACCACCATCCTCGATAGCGTTCGGCCACCGGTCGGCGCACGGGCTCCGGCCCTGGTGAGGGGCGGTTGGGAATGGGCTTCGGAATGGACGTCGTGGTCTTCGGCGCGGGTGGCCGGGCCGGCCGGCGAGCGGTCGCCGAGGCGAGCGGGCGCGGGCACGCGGTCACCGCCGTGGTGCGCGATCCGGCCCGGCACCGCGACCTGACCGACGTGCGGCTGGTGCGGGGTGACGTGACGGACGCGGCGAGCGTCGCCGACGCGGTGGCCGGACACGACGCGGTCGTCGCGGCGGCCGTGGACCTGTCCGCCGACCCGGCGGCGTTCTTCACCGCGTCCTCGCGTGCGCTGGCCGCCGGACTGGCGAAGGCGGGCGTGCCTCGCCTGGTCGTCGTCGGCCTGGCCTCGATCCTGCCGGGAGCCTCCGGCGTCCCGCTGATGGACGAGCCGGGCTACCCGAACGAGTACCGCTCCTTCTACCTCGGCCATGCCGCGGGACTCGCCGAGCTCCGGGACAGCGATCTGGACTGGGTGTACGTGGCCCCGGCTGGGGACTTCGACCACTCCGGCACGCCGAGCGGGCGGTACCGCCTCGCCGAGCACGGCGACCCGGCCAGCCGGATCACCTACGCGGACTTCGCGCTCGCGCTGCTGGACGAGGTCGACGCGCCTCGCCACCACCGGAGCGCCATCAGCATCCGGGAGGCCTGATGCCCGAGGTCCAGGACAGCCCCAATCCCTGGGTCGCCGAGCACATCCGCCGCTTCGAGGCGACCGGCGGCCGGCCACGACCGGGTGTCGACGACCTGCTGCTGACCACGCGCGGCCGGCGAACCGGCAGGCTCCGCCGGACGGCGCTCGTCTACCAGCGCGACGAGGAGCACTACGTCCTGGCGGCGTCGAACCGCGGGGCCGACCACCACCCCGCCTGGTACCTGAACCTGCTCGCCGACCCGCTCGTCACGGTGCAGGTCGGCACCGAGACGTTCACCGCGCGGGCCCGACCCGCCAGCCCCGCGGAACGGCCGCGGCTGTGGCAGCTGATGACCTCGACCATGCCGGAGTACGCGGCATACCAGGAGCGGACGGTCCGGGAGATCCCGGTCGTCGTCCTGACCAGGACCCCTCGGGCGTGCCCTAGGTGTTCTGTCCTGTGAGGTTGGGAACGCGGCTGGCGGGTGGTTGGCCGGCGAGTGCGGTGCCCTAGGCCCGTCACGGCAGGATGACCTCGGCCAGGACCGCGTTGTGGTCGGTGCCGGGGACATCGAGGACGGCGTAGCTGGCGATGGCGCAGCGGCGGTCGGCGAGCACGTGGTCGATGGTCACCGGTGGGCCGATCGGCCAGCTGGACCAGGTCGGTGTCAGCGCCTGGCCGGTCTCCTCGGCGGCGTCGGCGTAGCCCCGGTCCACCAGCTCGCGGAAGGCGTGGTGGTCCATGCTCGCGTTGAAGTCGCCGGCGAGGATCCGGGCGCGCTCGCGCGAGACGGGCGACGGGAGCTTGCCCAGCTCGTCGCTCCAGGTCCCGGCGGTGTTGGGGCGGACGCCGGGCTGGACGTGGACCGCTGTCAGCTCCACGTCCTCGCCGACCGGCAGGTCCACGACGACCGAGGGCTGGGACATGGTCGTCTCGTCCATCAGGACCACCTGGCGCAGGGGGTACGACGAGGCGATGCCGGTTCCCTCGCCGCCCAGACCCGTGTCGAACACCCGGTTCGGAAGCAGGGTGCGCAGTCCGGCGTCGTCCAGCCTGGACACGGCCGCCTCCGTCAGCTCAGGGAGGACGAGGACGTCGACCTCCTGGGTGCGGACCAGGTCGGCCACGGTCCGGGCGTCGGCGCGGCCCAGGAACAGGTTCACCGCCATGATGCGGATGCGCTCGCCGTTCGCGCCCGGCTGGCCGTCAGAGAGGACCCTGGGGGCCAGCAGGGCCAGCAGGGCGACCGTCAGCAGCAGCACGACGCCGGCGACCACCCGCCTGCGGAGCAGGAGCGCGAGCAGCCCCCAGGCCAGGCCGAACACCGCCAGGTACGGGGTCAGGGCCATAGCCGCGACCAGGTACTCGGTGGACTCCAGCCCCCAGATCCGCAACCCCACGAACGCCACGTAGAGCAGGCCCAGCAGCCAGACCAGGAAGCCGATCCGACGACCCCCGGGCCGCCGGCGCGACGCGGGCTCCTCGGCGCCGGGATCGCCGGCGGGTAGGTCCAGCTCCTGGGTCGACCTGTCCACTGCGTCGTCCTCCATGGCTCGCCGGTCGAACCGCTCCTCGGCCGGGCGCGTGGGTCCAGGATGCCCGAAGCCGGGTCCGGACACGGCGAAAGCCGCGCCCCCGGAGGTCCGGGAACGCGGCTTTCGCGTCGATCGGGTTACGCGGACTCTTCGCCCTCCGCCACGTCACCGCCGCTGTGGGCGGCCATGTCGACCGGCGGGACGTCCGGCACGTTGGCCGGCTTGGTCTCACCGCGGAAGGTGAACGTCGCCTTGTCGGTCGACGTCTCCTCGTTGCCGTCCCAGCCCTCGACGTCGCAGAGGATGATCTGGCCCGGCTGGATCTCGCCGAACAGGATCTTCTCCGACAGCTGGTCCTCGATCTCGCGCTGGATCGTGCGGCGCAGCGGGCGGGCGCCCAGCACCTTGTCGAACCCGCGCGTGGCGAGCAGCTTCTTGGCCGTCGGGGTGAGCTCGAGAGCCATGTCCTTGTTGCGGAGCTGCTCCTCGACCCTGGCCACCATGAGGTCCACCATCTGCACGATCTGCTCTTCGGTGAGCTGGTGGAACACGATGATGTCGTCGATACGGTTGAGGAACTCCGGCCGGAAGTGCTTCTTGAGCTCGTCGTCGACCTTCTGCTTCATCCGGTCGTAGGTCTGGCCCTCCCCACCCGAGGAGAAGCCCAGGTTGACCGCCTTCGAGATGTCCTGGGTGCCCAGGTTCGAGGTGAAGATGATCACCGTGTTCTTGAAGTCGACCGTGCGGCCCTGGCCGTCGGTCAGGCGACCGTCCTCGAGCACCTGCAGGAGGGTGTTGTAGACCTCCTGGTGCGCCTTCTCGATCTCGTCGAACAGCACCACCGAGAACGGCTTGCGCCGCACCTTCTCGGTGAGCTGGCCACCCTCCTCGTAGCCGACGTACCCGGGAGGGGCACCGAACAGCCGCGAGGCGGTGTAGCGGTCGTGGAACTCACCCATGTCGATCTGGATGAGCGCGTCGTCCTCGCCGAACAGGAAGTTCGCCAGCGCCTTGGACAGCTCGGTCTTACCGACACCGGACGGACCGGCGAAGATGAACGAGCCGGACGGGCGCTTCGGGTCCTTCAGGCCGGCACGGGTGCGGCGGATGGCCTGCGACACGGCCTTGACCGCGTCCTCCTGGCCGATGATCCGCTTGTGCAGCTCATCCTCCATGCGGAGCAGACGCGTGGTCTCCTCCTCGGTGAGCTTGAACACCGGGATGCCGGTCCAGTTGGCCAGGACCTCGGCGATCTGCTCGTCGTCCACCTCGGCGACGACGTCCAGGTCACCGTCCTTCCACTGCTTCTCCCGCTCCGCCTTCTGGCCGAGCAGCTGCTTCTCGGTGTCGCGCAGCTTGGCGGCCCGCTCGAAGTCCTGCGCGTCGATCGCGCTCTCCTTCTCGCGGCGCACGTCGGCGATCTTCTCGTCGAACTCGCGCAGGTCCGGCGGGGCGGTCATCCGGCGGATACGCATCCGGGCGCCGGCCTCGTCGATCAGGTCGATCGCCTTGTCCGGCAGGTACCGGTCGTTGATGTACCGGTCGGCCAGGGTGGCCGCGGCCACCAGCGCCGGGTCGGTGATCGTGACGCGGTGGTGCGCCTCGTACCGGTCGCGCAGGCCCTTGAGGATCTCGATGGTGTGCTCGAGCGTCGGCTCGCCCACCTGGATCGGCTGGAAGCGGCGCTCCAGCGCGGGGTCCTTCTCGACGTACTTGCGGTACTCGTCGAGCGTGGTGGCACCGATCGTCTGCAGCTCGCCCCGGGCGAGCATCGGCTTGAGGATCGAGGCCGCGTCGATCGCGCCCTCCGCGGCACCGGCCCCGACGAGGGTGTGGATCTCGTCGATGAACAGGATGATGTCGCCGCGGGTGCGGATCTCCTTGAGCACCTTCTTCAGGCGCTCCTCGAAGTCACCGCGGTACCGCGAGCCGGCGACCAGGGAACCCAGGTCCAGCGTGTAGAGCTGCTTGTCCTTGAGCGTCTCCGGGACCTCGCCCTTGACGACCATCTGCGCCAGGCCCTCGACGACGGCGGTCTTGCCGACGCCGGGCTCGCCGATGAGCACGGGGTTGTTCTTGGTGCGGCGGGACAGGACCTGCATGACCCGCTCGATCTCCTTGGCCCGGCCGATGACCGGGTCGAGCTTGCCCTCCCGCGCGGAGGCGGTGAGGTTGCGCCCGAACTGGTCGAGCACCAGCGACGAGGACGGCGTGCCCTCGCCCCGGCCGCCGGTCTCCGCGGGCTCCTTGCCCTGGTAGCCGGACAGCAGCTGGAGGACCTGCTGGCGGACGCGGTTGAGGTCGGCGCCGAGCTTCACCAGGACCTGGGCGGCAACGCCCTCGCCCTCCCGGATCAGGCCGAGAAGGATGTGCTCGGTACCGATGTAGTTGTGTCCGAGCTGAAGCGCCTCACGCAGCGACAGCTCGAGGACCTTCTTGGCCCTGGGCGTGAAGGGGATGTGCCCGCTCGGCGCGTGCTGGCCCTGGCCGATGATCTCCTCGACCTGCTGCCGCACGCCTTCCAGCGCGATCCCCAACGACTCCAACGCCTTGGCGGCGACACCCTCACCCTCGTGGATCAAGCCCAGGAGGATGTGCTCGGTGCCGATGTAGTTGTGGTTGAGCATCCTGGCCTCTTCTTGGGCCAGGACAACCACCCGCCTCGCGCGGTCGGTGAACCTCTCAAACATCTGCACTCCTGACTGCTGCGCCGGCGGCCCTTGCCCCGCCCCCGGTACCCGCTGAGGGAGGGGTCAGCACCGTGAGGACCACTGTAGTCGCCCTGCCTGTCGCTCTCAGTACCACTTGCGGCCGGGCTTGGCGGTCTTCGTCGACGGAAACACCGTCACGTGGGACAACGTGCGGGAACGGGAACGGATTCCGCAAGAACGCGATGTCCGCTCAGCGCGAACACCACTCGGCCGGGTGGTGAAGGAGCATCGCCTGGATGAGGCTCTTCGGGTAAGGTAAGGCAAACCTCAGCCGCGAATGGACCATGGAGACCGCCCGTGCGGACCAGTGCCACTGTACGCCTCGTGACCGGGGACCGACTCGACGAGTCGGTCGCCCGCGCGGCGTCACGCCAGGCCAGGGTCTCGTTGCGGGTCGGCCAGCCCGAGAATTCGCCCGATTGGGTGAAGTGTGCCGAGTTACTCTCCGACGCTTCCCGGTTCGACGGCTGGCGGGATCGCCTGGCCGGCTGGCTGCGCGACCAGTACGGCGAGGCGCCAGAACGGACCGTCTCCGGCTACCTGATGACGTGGTACCTGTCGGTCCCGGGATACCTCGCGGCGCTGCTGTTCCACCACGAACGCCGGGTGCCGTCGCTGCGCCCGGAGCACCTCGCGTTCCGGATGGCTCGACCGAGACCCCACCCGGACGCGATCGCGGTACTGGATCGGCGGTTCGTCTGCCTGCCCGACGACCCCGCCGCGGGGACACCGGACGCGACCGTCGTGCCGGACGAGCGGGCCCTGGCCGCGGTGCTCCGCGGCCGGTTCACCGCACACGCGGCGCGGTTCGTCACGACGTTCGCCCCCTCGGTGCGCTTCGGCCGGCACACGCTGTGGGCGGCGGCGACCGACGCGCTGGACGACTCGATGCTGCTCGCGGGCAGGTACGGGGGCGACGAGGGGGCCGGGGTGGTGGACGGGGCGCTGCTGCTGCCCGACCGGTTCGCCCCGCTGACCTCGGCCTCGACCATGCGCCCTGGCGACGGCGGCACGGGGTGGACCCGGCGCCGGGAGAGCTGCTGCTTCCACTACCTCATCGAGTCCGGCAAGGGCCCGTGCGCGACCTGCCCCCGAGTTCTCCCCAGGTGACCCAGGTCAGTCCGACGGCGGGGTGGTCAGGGCGTCGCCGAGCGGCGTGCGGCGGTAGAGGACCGAGCGGCCGGACCTGGCCCGGGTGACGAGCCCGGCGCGGCGCAGGACGGCCAGGTGGTCGCCCACCGCGCCGAGAGCCAGTTGGAGGGTCGTCGCCAGCTGCGTGGTGCTGGCCGGCTCGGCGAGGGTGGTCAGGAGCCTGGCCCGGGAGCGGCCGAGGAGGTCGGCCAGGGCAGGCTCCGGGGTGGCGTGCCGGTCGGGGTCGAGCAGGGCGGCAGTGCCCCGCGCGGGGTAGACCACCGCGCGCGGCCAGGGCGGGTCGGTGTAGACGGCCAGGTCGGGCCAGACGAACACCGAGGGCACCAGGAGCAGGCCGCGGCCGTCGAGGTCCGCCGACCAGTCGACCGAATGCGCCACCTGGATCTGGCCGTCCCGCCACTGGACCCTTCGGTGCAGGCCGCCCAGTGCCGCCGCCCAGCCCCCGCGGCTGAGCAGGTCGGCACGGTGGGCCACATCGCGTTCGCAGACCGCGCGCATCGCCGGCCAGTCGGCGCCCACCAGCTCGGCCCAGGCGACCTCCAGGGTGTCGGCGACCGTGTCGACCACCGAGGGACTGTGCAGCACCGCGAGGACGTCGGGATCGGTCGTGGGGCGGCGGGCCAGGCACTGGGCGATCTCGTGGCGCGCGACCTCGAGCGGAGTGGCGCGCACGGCGGCCAGGTCGTCGGCGACCGTCTGGGCGAGGCTCGCCGGCGGCGGTGCGACGAAAGCGGCGCCGTAGCGGTGGGCCTTGAGGGCGAGCACGGCGTCCAGCCGGGTGTGGGTGCGGAGGCGGCGGAAGACCGGGCGCAGCCGGGCCTCCCATCCCGGGGGCAACCCGCTCGCCCGGCCCCGCTCGAGCCTGCGCAGCAGGTTGTTCAGCTCGAACAGCGGGGACACGGCGAACCGGCTGTTCAGCAGGTCGTCGCGGTGCGCGGTGAGCCGGAGCACGGCACGACGTTACGTCGCAGGACGAAACAGTCGCCAGCCTCACGCGGCGGCCCCGACGATCACGGAATGAACGAGGTGACCTATCGGGACGTCCTGGCCGAGCCCGTCTTCCGGGTGCTGTTCTGGACCAGGTCGGCGGCCATCGGGGCGGACACCCTGCGGACCGTCGCGCTGTCGGTGCTCGTGTTCACCTCGACGGGCTCGGCGTTCCTCGGCGCGCTCACCTTCGGCGCCTCCTTCCTGCCCCAGGCGATCGGCGGGCTCGCCATCGGCGCCCTGCCCGACCTGGTCCGGCCCCGGCTGCTGATCGTCGGCGGCTACCTGGTCGAGGCGGCCGGCGCGGCGACGCTGGCACTGGCCGGCCCACCCGTCTGGACGAGCCTGCTGATCGTGGCCGGCATCGGCTGCCTCGCCCCGGCCTTCAACGGCACTGCCGGCCGGCTCACCGCGGAGTCGCTCACCGGGGACGCGTTCGTGCTCGGCCGCAGCCTGTTCCAGTTGGCTTCCTCGGCCGCCCAGCTGCTCGGGCTCGCCCTGGGCGGGGTGGCGGCGGCGACGCTCGGCCCCGAGGGTGCCCTGCTCGCCGCCGCCGCGGTCCATTTAGGCAGCGCGCTGGCCGCGCGCACACTGCTGCCCAACCTCCCGGCACCCGACCGCGACGGCGGCCGGGCCCTGCTTCGACGCAGCTGGCAGGGCAACCGCGAGCTGCTCGGCGACCCCGTCGTGCGCCGGCTGTTGCTCGTCATGTGGCTGCCACCGGCGTTCATCACCGGCGCGGAGAGCCTGCTCGTGCCCTACGCGCTGCTGCACGGCTTCCCCGACGCCGCCCCCGGTCTGCTGCTCGCCTGCGTTCCCGTCGGCATGTTCGCCGGCAACCTCGTCGTCGCGCGGCTGCTCAGCCCGCCCACCAGGGAGCGCACCGTCCCGGTCCTGGTCGCCCTGCTTGGCGCGCCCCTGCTCCCGTTCGCGTTCGACATCGGGATCGTGCTCGCCGGCGTCCTGCTGGTGCTCACCGGCGTCGGCTTCGCCTACGGGCTCGGCCTGCAGCGCCGCTTCCGCGAAGCGGTCCCGGCCGAGACCACCGGGCAGGGGTTCGGCCTGATGTCGACCGGCCTGATGACCCTGCAGGGGGTCGGGCCGGCGGCGTTCGGGCTGCTCACCGAGGTCGTCCCGGTCGGGGTGAGCATGGCACTCGGCGGCTTGGCGGCCGTGCTCGCCTCGATCTGGATCGGCTCCGATGAGATGTTTTCACGAAACGAAAGCACTGGTTCGGTCCCGTAACCGTTGGGGACCAGCGCTTATCTCCGGTAGGTAATGCTCAGGCCTGCGCGTTGTACGCGTCGGTGACCTCCTTGGGGATTCGCCCGCGATCCGACACGTTCATGCCCTGCTTGCGCGCCCACTCACGAATTGCCTGGTTCTGCTCACGATCAGCGGAGGCGGTACGCGGCGCGCGGCCGGCACCACCCGGACGACCCGGTGCCCGCTTACGCCCGCCCGCCCTGCGGGCGTGCTCGACGTATTGGGCGAGCGCCTCCCGCAACCGCTCCGCATTGTCCTCGGAGAGGTCGATCTCGTAGAACGCACCATCCAAACCGAACTCGACGGTCTCCCCGGCCTCCGAACCGTCAAGGTCGTCGACCAGGGTAACCATGACCTTCTGCGCCACTGCGCCCTCCTAAGTTTCGAAACTCGAGGCCGAACGTGCGTCCGTCAGCACCGATATAAATACTCGCACTCAGGAGGTTAACGCAAATCTCGCCGGGAGTTTAGTGACGCACGTGCTGCAACGTGCTCATTCCGGTCGCACCAGCGGAAACAGGATCGTCTCCCGTATGCCGAGACCGGTCAGCGCCATGAGCAGCCGATCGATCCCCATTCCGACACCGCCGCTCGGGGGCATTCCGTACTCGAGCGCGCGCAGGAAGTCCTCGTCCAGCCGCATCGCTTCGTCGTCCCCGGAGGCCCCGAGCCTGGCCTGCGCGGTGAGCCGCTCACGTTCCACAACCGGGTCGACGAGCTCGGAATAGCCGGTAGCCAACTCGAACCCGCGCACGTAGAGGTCCCACTTCTCGGCGACACCCTCCACCGAACGGTGCTGGCGGGTGAGCGGAGAGGTCTCGACCGGGAAGTCACGGACGAAGGTCGGCGCGGTCAGGTGATCGCCGACCAGGTGCTCCCAGAGCTCCTCGATGAGCTTTCCGTGACCGAGTTTGGGATCGACCTCCAGACCACGGGCGTCGGCGAGCTTGCGCAGCAGCTCGGCCGGGGTCTGTGGGGTGATCTCCTCGCCGGCCGCCTCGGACAGCGAGCCGTACATGGTCATCGAGGCCCACTCACCGGACAGGTCGTAGGGCGACCCGTCGGCGAGGGTGATCTCCTGCGTGCCGAACACCGCCTCGGCCGCTTCCTGCACCAGCTCACGGGTGAGCACGGCCATCGAGTCGTACGTGGCATAGGCCTGGTAGTACTCGAGCATCGCGAACTCGGGGGAATGGGACGAATCGCTCCCCTCGTTGCGGAAGTTGCGATTGATCTCGAAGACCTTCTCGATACCGCCGACCACGCACCGCTTGAGGAACAGCTCCGGCGCGATGCGGAGGTAGAGGTCCATGCCCATGGCGTTGGAGTGTGTGACGAACGGCCGCGCGGTGGCACCGCCGTGCATCGTTTGGAGCATCGGGGTCTCGACCTCGACGAAACCACGCCGGTGGAAACTCTCGCGCAATGCACGGGTCACCCCGGCGCGGACGCGGACCGTATCGCGGGCCTCGGGGCGCAGGATCAGATCCACATACCGCTGCCGAATGCGTGTTTCCTCGTTCAGCGCCTTGTGCGCGACCGGCAGCGGGCGCAGGGACTTGGCGGCCATTCGCCACTCGTCGGCGAGTACGGACAGCTCGCCCCGGCGCGAGGTGATTACCTCCCCGCGGACGAAAACGTGGTCGCCGATGTCGACATGTGCCTTCCAGGCATTGAGCGCGTCCGCCCCGACGTTGTTCAGGCTGAGCATCGCCTGTAGTTCGGTACCGTCGCCCTCGACGAGGGTAGCGAAACACAACTTGCCCGTATTGCGCACGAACATCACGCGTCCGGTGACCGCCACCACATCTCCGGTGGAGGTGTCGGCCGGCAAATCGGAATGGGCGCTCCGGACCTCCGCCAGGGAGTGCGTCCTCGGCAGTTCGACCGGATAGGGCTCCACACCCTCGGCGAGCAGCCGCGCCCGCTTCTCCCGACGGATCCGCAGCTGCTCCGGAAGGTCATCGGTCAGCGGCTGAAACGATTCGTCGGTCACCTGCGCAAGGGTACGGAGACCGTTCCCGTCCAGGCCACGGGGTTACCGTGGGGCATGCCAGAGCCCGACGTCACAGCCCGGCGCGCCCGTTCGTTCGGCTCCCGCGCCGCGGACTACGCCGACCATCGCCCCGACTACCCGACCGACGGGCTGCGGTGGGGTCTCGCCGCCGCGACCCGTCCGGTCCGGCAGGTCCTGGACCTCGCCGCGGGGACGGGCAAGGCCGCGGCGGGTCTGCTCGGCCTCGGGCTCGAGGTCACCGCGGTCGAGCCGGACCCGGAAATGCGCGCGGAGCTCTCGGCGCGTCACCCCGCGGTGCGGGCGCTGGACGGGGCGGCCGAGCGGATCCCGCTGCCGACCGCCGCGGTGGACGCGGTGGTGGTCGGCCAGGCGTTCCACTGGTTCGACCGGGACGCGGCGCTGGCCGAGATCGCCCGGGTGCTGCGCCCGGGCGGGGCGCTGGCCGCGCTGTGGAACAACGACGACGAGAGCGTGCCGTGGGTTGCCGGACTGAGCGAAGTCTCGGGCACGAGCGTGACCCAGCCCTGGTCGGACCGGCACCCGCTGTTCAACCAGCCGCCGTTCGAGGCCTCGGAGCGGGCCGTGTTCCCGCACGTGCAGCGGCGCACGGCGAACTCGCTGGTCGCCACGATCGGCACCAAGTCCCACACGATCGTGGTGAGCGAGGAGGAACGCGCGGTCACCCTCGACCGGATTCGCGAGTACCTGCTGTCCCGTCCGGAGACCGCCACCGGCGAGTTCGACATGCCGCTGGTCACCATGGTGATCAGGGCGCGCCGCGGCCAGGGCGCGAGCTAGCGACTGTTGTTGCGTTCGAAGACCAGGCGCAGGCCGAGCAGGGTCAGGTCGGGGCGGTGGTCGACGATGGTCTCCGACTCCTCAACCACCAGCGGGGCGAGGCCGCCGGTGGCGATGACCGTGACCTCCCCGGGGTTGGTGGTGCGTTCCAGCTCGTCGATGATGCGCCGGACCAGGCCGTCCACCTGGGCGGGGAAGCCGTACATGATCCCCGACTGGAGGCACTCGACGGTGTTCTTGCCGATCACCGAGCGGGGGCGGACCAGCTCGACCTTGCGCAGCGCCGCGGCCCGCGCGGCCAGCGCGTCCACCGAGATCTCGATCCCCGGCGCGAACACCCCGCCGACGAACTCGCCCTTCGCCGAGATCACGTCGATGTTGGTGGAGGTGCCGAAGTCGACGACCACGCACGCGGTCTCGTGCAGGTAGTGCGCGGCCAGCGTGTTGATCACGCGGTCGGCGCCGACCTCTCTCGGGTTGTCGACCAGCAGGGGCACGCCCGTGCGCACCCCCGGCCCCACGATCAGCCGGGGCACCGAGGCGTAGTAGCGGCCGAGCATCACCCGCAGCTCACGCAGCACGGCGGGCACGGTGGACAGCGCGGAGACGCCGGTCACGTCGTTGGCGTGGCGGCCGAGGAGCCCACGCATGGTCAGCGCCAGCTCGTCGGCGGTCATCCTCGCGTCGGTGCGAATCCGCCAGTCCTGGACCAGGTCCGGGCCGCGGTAGAGGCCGAGCGCGATGTTCGTGTTGCCGACGTCGATCGCGAGCAGCACGCGGGTCAGCTCTCCTGCTGGAGCAGGGCGTCGAGCATCGCCGCCTCCGCGGTCTCGGCCGGCGGCTCGGGCTCGCGTCCCGTGCCGCTGGCCAGGCCGCTGCCGACGGGCACCGCGGCCGGATCGGACCCGGACTCGACGATCCGGTTGTCCGCGTCGACGAACACGACCTTCGGCTGGTACGCGGCGGCCTCGGCGGCGTCCATGATCCCGTAGGAGATCAGGATCACCAGGTCACCGGGGTGGACCAGGTGCGCTGCCGCACCGTTGATCCCCAGCACGCCGCTGTCGCGCTCGCCCTCGATGACGTAGGTCTCCAGGCGCGCGCCGTTGGTGACGTCCACGATCGCGACCTGCTCACCGGGGAGCAGGTCGGCGGCCTCCATCAGCACCGGGTCGACAGTCACCGAACCGACGTAGTGCAGGTCGGCCTGGGTGACAGTGGCCCGGTGGATCTTGGATTTGAGCATCGTGCGGAACACCGCAGTCCTCCCCTACTACTGATGTTCGCCCAGGAACACGGAGACATTGTCGATCAGGCGGGTCGACCCCACGCGGGCGGCCACCAGCAGGCGTGCCTCGCCGCGCTCGGGCGCCGGCCCCAGGTCGAGCCCGCGCAGCACCAGGTAGTCGAGCTGGACCAGTGGCTCCTTGTCGAGCACCGCCCGCGCGGAGTCCAGCACCACCTCGGCTCCCCCGGCGCTGACCCGGGCGCCGGCCGCGAGCGCGGCCGACAACGCGAGCGCGGCGGTCCGCTGCTCCGGCTCGAGGTAGGCGTTCCGGGAGGACAGCGCGAGGCCGTCCCGGTCCCGCACGATCGGCACCCCGATCACGCTGACGTCCAGGTTGAGGTCCCGCACCAGCTGCTTGACCAGCACGAGCTGCTGGTAGTCCTTCTCCCCGAACAGCGCATAGTCCGGACGCACGATGTTCAACAGCTTCGTCACGACCGTCAGCACGCCAGCGAAGTGCCCCGGCCTCGCGGCGCCCTCGAGCTCGGCGCCGAGCGGGCCGGGCTGGACGGTGACCTGCGCCCCCGGCGGGTAGAGCGCCTCCCGCTCCGGGTGGAAGACCAGCTCCACCCGCTCCTCGCGGCAGACCTCGAGGTCGTCCTCGAGCGGCCGCGGGTAGCGGTCGAAGTCCTCGCCCGCGCCGAACTGGAGCGGGTTGACGAAGATCGAGGCGGTCAGCACCGTGTTCGGGAGGCGTCTGGCCGTGCGCAGGAGCTGCCGGTGGCCGTCGTGCAGCGCGCCCATGGTCGGCACGAACGCGATCCTGCGGCCGACGCCGCGCAGTGCCCGGGTGACGCGGACGACGTCGGCGAGCCCGCGGTGGACGTGCAGCTGGCCGGGCGTGAACTTGGGGGCGGCGGTCATCGGTGCTCCTCACCGGGGCCGCGCTCGATGGCGGCGGTGACGTCGGGGGCGAGATCGGCGCGCAGCAGGCCGGCCTGCTGCGCGCGATCGGCGGTGCGCGCGGCGAGCGCGCGGTAGGCGGGCAGCATGTCAGGCGCGTGCTCGGCGAGCACGTTCAGGTGGGCCAGCACGGTGCCGGCGTCGCCCCGGGCGACCGGTCCGGTGAGCGCGCGGTCGCCGTGGCGCAGGGCGTTGTCCAGTGCCGCGGACAGCAGCGGTCCGAGCATCCGTTCCGGGTCGGCGACACCCGCGCCGCGCAGCAGCTCCGCGGCCTCGGCGACCAAGGTGACCAGGTGGTTCGCCCCGTGCGCGAGCGCCGTGTGGTAGAGCGGGCGAGCCGCGGCCGGGACCCGCACCGGCTCGGCACCCATCTCGACGACCAGCACCTCGCCGACGCTCCACGCCGCCTCGTCGTCGTCGGCAGCGGTGACCCCGAACGAGCAGGTGGTGATCCGCTCGAGGTCCTCGGCACGGCCGGTGAAGGTCATCACCGGGTGCAACGCGAGCGGGAGGGCACCGTGTTCCGCCGCGGGCGCCAGCACGTCGAGACCGTGCGCGCCGCAGGTGTGCACGACGATCTGACCGGCCCGCAGGGCGCCGGCCGCGGCCAGCCCGCGGACCATGCCGCCCAGGGCGTCGTCGGGCAGAGCGAGCAGCACGAGGTCGGCCCGTTCGACGACCTCGTCGGGGGCCAGCAGGGGAACGCCGGGCAGTAGGTCCTCGGCGCGGCGCACCGACTCGCGGGAGACCCCGGAGGCGGCGACAACGGAGTGACCGGCGCGGGCGAGCGCGGCGCCGAGCACCGCGCCGACCCGGCCGGCCGAGACCACGCCGACGGCAAGGCGCGCCGGTCGGTTCATCGTGCGCTCGCCTCCCTGCGGTCGGTGGAAACGAGCGTAACGAGTCGCACGGTCACCGCCGCTGGTCGGCCCGAGGGACGAGTCCGGCCTGGGCGGTGCGCAGTGCGAGCACGAGCTGCGCCTCGCGTTCGACGGCGTCGGACCCGGCGAGGCCGAGGCGGGCCGAGTGCCAGAGGAAGGCCAGCTCGGTGATCGCGGCCTGGTAGAGGCCGAGGGTGCGGGCGGCCCGTCGGCCACTGCGCCTGGCGACCCTGGCCCGCCAGGCGCGGCGCGCGGCGAGGGTGGTCAGCCGGCGCGCGTCGGCGGGGTCGACCCAGCCGCGCTCGACCATGTCCGGCAGCGCGCGGGCCACGATCCGCTGCTCGCGACGGCGGTGCCAGCCGACGAACAGCACGCCCACGATGAAGATCGGAACCATGACGAGGAAGTAGACGTTGAGGAAGGTCTCGGCGGTGCCGAGAGTGGCCGCGCCGTTCCACATGGCGTGCAGCAACACGGCGGCGAGGTAGCCGCCGATCGGGGCGAGCAGGCGGAGGACGCGGCTGGGAGCGCGCACGGAGATGCCGATCCCGACGCCGATCATCGCGGTGAACAGGGGGTGGCAGAAGGGGGCGAGGACCCCGCGAAGGATGAACGCGGTGATCACGCCGGCCGTGCTCGAGTCGCCGAAGCCGTTCTCGGCGAAGGCGCGGCCGAAGTAGTAGATGTTCTCGGTGAAGGCGAACCCGGCGGCGACGAAACCCGCGTAGACGACGCCGTCGATCACGCCGTCGAACTCGTTGCGCAGCCACAGCATGATGCCGAGGACGAACGCGCCCTTGGCGGCCTCCTCGAACAGCGGCGCCGAGACGACCGCGCTGATCGTGTCGCCCCGGCCGTGCCCGAGCAGCGCGTCGCCGACGGCCTCGGCGGTGTTGTTGATCAGCAGTGCGGTGATGGCCGCGACGCTGGCCCCCCAGCCGAAGGCGAACCAGAGCAGGCGGGCCGGCTCCGGCTCCCACCGGTCGATCCACAACAGAGCGGCGACGACCGTCCCGACCGGGACGAGCGCCGCCACGATCCCGACGATCTCGGCGACCAGCCCGACCCTGGCGGTGGACACGGCGAGCAGGGTGAGCCCGCAGCCCGCGAGCGCGACGAGTCCGATCGCCGGCAACAGAACCGTTCGGCGACGCGGTGTCCGTCTATAGGGGACGGGGCTCTGGCTCACGGGTAGTCACCCTACGGTGCGAAATGCCGGGTTCGTGAGCAGCCGGGGCTTTCAGTCCTCGCGTCGCCGCCGGCGGCGTGGGGTTCCCGAGGGGGTGGCGCCCCCGTGGGAAGCGAGGAGCTCGTTGACCGAGCGACCGGCGGCGTGGGACCCGCTCGGGCCGGCCTCGGGGCCGGCGTTCTGCCGGGCCTCCTGCCAGGTCGGCTGCCCCTCTGCCCGCCGCCGGCGGCCCCCGGCGTCGTCCGCGTCGCGTGCCCGGCGCCGGCCTCCTGGCTCGCCGCGGTCAACCGGGGGCATGCGGCCGGCGGTGGCCTGCGAACCGTGCCGCCCGACCGGCTCCCGAACCGCGGGCGGCATCCGACCGGCGGTGCCGGTGGCGGGTGCGGATCCGTAACGCCCGGCCGCATCACGCGCGACCGGCGGCAAACCACCCGCCGTACCCGTTGGCGAGCCATAGCCCGCAGCCATGTCCCGCGACACCGGCGGCAACCCGCCGGCGGTGCCCGTGGGTGACCCGGGACCACTCGAGCCGGCCACCGGGGCCATCCGGCCGGCGGTACCCGTCGCCTGCCCGTGCCGAGCGGCGGGATCCCGGGAGACAGGCGGCATCCGGCCGGCGGTACCCGTCGCCTGAGCCGAGTTATGGCGCCCAACCGGCTCCTGGGTGCCCGGCGCAGCACCCTGCCGCGCGGTCGACTCCCGGAACGCTGCCGAGATCCCGCCCGCGGCACCACCCGAGCCATGAGCCACCGGCGCCGAACCGTGCCGTCCCGCCGGCTCACCGGCCACCGGCGCCATCCGGCCCGCGGTACCCGCCGCCTGCCCGTGCCGAACGGCCGGATCCCGGGAGACAGGCGACATCCGGCCGGCGGTACCGCCCGCGGCCGGTGGCCCGGACGGCGCGGGTCGGCCCGCGGGCGGCGCGGCCGCGGTCCTGGCGGGCGGCGGCGC